>PLOH01000070.1:165861-214622 GCA_003142955.1 Opitutia bacterium
CCCTGCACGGGGTTCGAGAGCAACCAGCGCTACGCCCGGGCCGGCTTTCTGGTCGACGCTGGAGGGGCGGTGGCGCTGGCGACGGGGTGCGGCCCGGAAACGGCGCCGACCCAATCCATGCCCTGGGCGATTGCGCTGGCGGTGCGGCACTGCGGGCTTACCCCGGCCGAGGCGATTGCCGCTGCCACGGTCAACGCCGCTGCCGTGCTCAACCTTCGCGATCGCGGCACGATCGAAGCCGGTCAGCGGGCGGACCTGATTCTGCTGCGCCACCGCGACGAACGACTGCTCGCCTGGGAACTCGGCGGCAATCCCGTGGACCTCGTGATCTGCGCCGGGCGGAGGGTGGTGTAGGCGGTCGGACGTTGGATCCTCCTGGTGGCGGGGAGCAACGGCCGGAGCGATCCCCCCGTGCTCAGTCGCTGGATACAAAGAGCGGCCGCCCGAGACGTCCCGAGCCGATCTCCTCGAACTGCAGGCCGACGGCGAAATCGTGGGTGATGAATTGCAGGAAATCCGGGATGGGAACCAGCAGGCACCGGCCCGGCGTGCTGGCCACGATGGTGGCTTTGGCCAGCAAGTTCGGCAGCAGACCAAGTTCGCCATAGAAGTCGCCGCGGCGCAGGCGGGAAACCTGCTTCGTCTTTTTCATCACGACAAATTCGCCTTCTTGCACCAGGCAGAAGGAGCGGAACGGCTCGCCTTGGCGCACCAGGGCCTCCCCCGGCGCAAAATCCTGAAACACCGCGTGCCGGGCGAAGACCGCCATGGTCGACTGGCTCCAATCGCGGGACAGCTCGATTTGCTGGAGGAAGCCGATCTTCTGCACCTTATCCTCGACGGCCTGCCGCGACATGCAGGGAAGGACCAATCGTTCGAAATCGGTTTTGGCCAGCGCGAGCAGCACGCACTTGGTGGCGCAGCGGATCGAGGCGGTGCTGTGGCCGTCCCCGAGCACCGCGCGGTCGCCGAAGACATCGCCCGCCTGAAGTTCGCCAAATGAATCGGTGCGCCTGATCTTGTGCAGCCGTTGGGTCACGGCGAGGCGTCCTGAGTGGACAATATAGAGCCGATCGCTGCGCTTGCCCTCCCGCGTCACGTAGGTGCCGGCGCGATATTCCTCGGGCTGGACCGCCGCCGCGACGGCCATGAGGTCGTCCAGCGGAAGCTCGCGAAACAGCAGCGTGCGGCTGAGCAATTCAGTGATGCTCTCGGCATCCACGGGCGTCGCGTGGGGCCGGAACAGGCCGCTCGCGCGATCGCGGAACCAGTTGCTCACGTTGCGCAGGGCGATCCAGCCGAACACGGCTGCGGTGCCGAGGACCAGGGTGGCAAACGCCCCCAACATAACGAGGGCCGTGACGTGAAACCCACCGGCCGCGCGGAAATGTCGCAGAAGTTCGAGGGCGTTCGCCTGCAGGAGCAGGCAGCCGATCAGAAAGACGACCAACAGCCAGCCGAGGGCGCCGCCGACGCTGACGAGCAGGAAGCGCCGGTCGGCAAACTTCAACCGGGAGCGGAGCAGGAGGGTGAACAGCCGGTTCCGGACGAACAGGAAGTCGTGCGTCGTGGCGAGTTGGGGATCGCGATAAAGCGTCCGCAGCAGATCCGACACCGGCGAGGGCCAGAGTGGCGACAGGTCGAAGAAGATGGCGCACAACAACAGAAACAACAGTTCCGGCAACCGGAAGGCCACCAAGCCGGTGAGCACGAAGAGCGGCGCCAGACGCAGCAAGGCTGCATCGATGGCGGTGTTGCGGCCGCCCATGACCGCGTCGCCGAGATCGACGTGGAAGTGGGGGAAAGGCGTCGCCCACTGGAAACGGGGATGGTAGACATCGGCGCCCGCACCGCGCACGGCGCAGGCCGCGAGCGCGTAGCCGGCGCTCATCGCGCTCGCGGCCAGCAGCCAGCCCAGCCCCAACAGCCAGAGATCGTCCGGCAGTCGCAACCCCCGCAGGAAGATCATGAGTAGACCGAAACCGATGGACATGACCGCCGACCAGCGCATCCCGAGACCGTGCAGGCTGATCGGCCAGTCAGCGGGCGGCTCCGGAGGAGGCAAGCGCTGTCCCTCGGCTTGGAGGATGCCATGATAAACTGCCTTGACGATCAGTTCGTAGAACTCCCGCAGGGGCGGGCAGCGGCCATTCGGAATGATTTCGAGCAGCAGATCGGGCACGGTCCTCCCGTCGGCAAAACCCTGCAGCAGTTGCCACTGCATCTGGGTGCATACGAGATAGCGGCGGCCGGGTTGATACTTCACGATAACGCGATCAACGCCCAGTTCAACGGTGCGCAGCTCCCCGGCGAGAAACAGCCTTGTCGCCGTCAGCAGCGTGACTTGATCGATTTCGGTAACTGCGGCCGGGGCGGGGTCCATCCAGGAAACCGAGACTGGCCGGAAACGTGCGGGCGGGGAAGACTGAAATCGCGGGGCAGCAATACTGCACCCGGCATTGCTTCATGTTCGAAAAAGGAGCAGCAGAGGCCACCAACTATTGGCGTGGATCGTTGGTGCCGATCAATACCCAGGTCACGCTCGTGGCCCTGGACGGGAAGAAGATGGTCGTGCGGCTGCCCAGCGGGGAGACGGTAAGTATCGATAATATCGAGAAGTTCAGCCGGCGAAGCACGAGCACAATCGCCCACAATCTGCTGGCGACGCAGCCAGTTCCGATCGGCAGATTCAACGATGCCACCGCCAGCGCGATCAAAAGCGGTATCCTGAAGATGGGTATGACCAAGGAGCAGGTGATCATGGCCCGCGACTCTCCTCCCGGGCACAAGACGCCGACGCTCGACTTTGACACGTGGACGTATTGGAGCAGTCGTTTTGTCACTCAATCCCTCGTGTTCAGCAATGGAGTGTTGGTCCGCGGCCGGGATGTCCTGCCATGATCGTTCGGGCGCGTGCTGCCTCGTGGAGCACGAAGGCCGGCGCACCCCCCCAAGGAAAGCTCTTGCCGGGTAATTGGGTCTGCGTTTAGCTGCGGCCAATTCACCCCGAATTAACCATGCATACCTGCAACCGTTATCTCCCCGGCGCCAAATCGCGGGCGCTGTTTTGCTCACTGACACTGTGTTTCGCGATCGCTCGGGCGGCCGACGCGCCGGCCGCGGATTCGCCATCGGCTCCTGCGACTCCCGCAACCCCGGCTACTCCATCGGCTCCGGCAACTCCCTCGACCCCTGCAACTCCCTCGACCCCCGCAACTCCTGCAACTCCCGCGGCTCCGGATACTCCAGCGACTCCCGCAGCTTCGGAGACTCTAACAGTTCCGGCGTCTTTCGCAGCTCCGTCGGCGCCTGCGACTCCGTCGGCACCTGCAACACCGATGACGCCTGCGACTCCGATGGCGCCGATGCCCTCCGCGAATAGCGTTTCCGTTCCCCCTGGGCTTACCGCGGACCAAGTCAAGGCCTCTATTCTGGAGGGGCTGGCCGCCCGCAAGTTGATCGTGCTGGATCAGAGCGAAGGCAAGATCAGTGCCTATCATGCCCGCAAAAACATCACGCTCACCCTCATAATTACCTACCAGGCAGATCAAGTCACGATCGAGGTGAAGCAGTGGGACAGCCGACCAAAAGTGGTCAAGACGCAGGAGGGTTGGCTGGTTAATATTCGGAAGTCCATCAGCGACGCTCTGCTCAGGCGAAAGGCTTTCAACTAATAGTGAGCCTCAACGCGCTTCCTGCTGCAGCCGCATTGCGATCCTTCCGGATCCGATTGGGTTCTGCGGCGACCCAGCGATGGCCGATCGGCCTGCCGGTGCTCGCTGGCGAAGGCGTGGAATCGATCTTTCCGGCGGCCCAGCCGGCCGGCGTGGCGGGGACGTTCACTCTGTACGAGACGGGCGGGTGGCTGATTGGGGCCGGGGCGTTGCCGGTCGAGTCCGTCTATGCTCCCGTCTCGACCCGCTTGTACGAAGAGCTATTTGCGGCGGTCGGAAGGCGGCACCTGTGCCGGATCTGGAATTACCTCCCCCGGATTAACTCGGCCGGAGCGGATGGACTGGAAAACTACCGCTCGTTCTCCTGCGGGCGCTCACTGGCGTTTGAGCGGCGGTTCGGCCGTGAATTTAAGACTCGGCTGCCGGCCGGCTCCGCCGTGGGCTCTGAAGGCGATCATCTCGTGGTGGTGTTTGCCGCGAGTCGTTCGGCGCCCCGCCATTGCGAGAATCCAGTCCAGGTGCCGGCTTACGAGTATCCGACGCTCCACGGTCCGCGTCCGCCGAGTTTTTGCCGGGCGACGGTGGTCGCGGGGGGAAAGCGTCGCGACGTTTTCGTTTCCGGCACCGCGGCCATCAAGGGACATGAAACGGTCGCGCTGGGCGAGACGCGCAGCCAGCTGGGGCATACGCTGGAGAATTTGCGGCACATTTTCCAGGTGGCCGGGCTCGGCGCGGACCTCCGCGCCGGGCGGGCTGACGCGCGCCACTTCAAAATCTATCTTCGTCATGCCGACGCCCTCGCGGATGTGGCCGCCGTGTTGGGGCAAGAAATGGTCCGACCGGGCGACCAGGTGAACTATTTGCGTGCCGACTTGTGCCGGGCCGAACTCAATGTCGAGATCGAGGCGACGGTGTTGGGGGCAGTTTCCCGCCCCGCGGGAAACTGTGGGACGGGGTCACCCGACCCCGCCATCGGAGCGTAGCGCCAATCTCTGACTGGCGGTTTGATCTCCTCGCTGCAGGTGTGCCGAAGTGGCCGTCCGGGCCAACGCCTTGCTCGACTCGCGGGCGGAGCCTCGGGCGCGCCCGGGCCGCCGCGTCCTGGCCGCGCCGATCTTCGGCTACGCCCGCCCAGCGGCGAGAAGCGCCGCGATGCGGCGCCGGTCGGTCTTGCCGCGCGCGGTGTAGGGAAACTCGGGTAGCACCAGCAGGCGCTCCGGGATCTTCCACGGGGCCAGTTTCGTGCGCAAAACCTGCCGCAGTTCCGCGGGCAGCAAGTCCGCTGCGACGGCTGCGGCCAGCGCATCGGCGAGCTTCGGATGGGCCATGGCGCAGGCGTCACGCACTCCCGGCACGCCGCGCAACGCGGCTTCAATCTCGGCCAGGTCAAGACGGCGACCAGCGATCTTGACCAGCCGACCCGCCCGGCCCAGCAGGACGAGCTCGCCAAACTCGTTGAGACGGCCGCGGTCGGCCGGGACGAAGCTCCCGCGGCCCAACACGGCAGCGCTCTGGACCGCGAAGCGCCGGCCGCGGCGCCAGTGCATGGTCACGCCCTCCAACGGCGCACCCACGCTCCGGCCGGTCAGCGTGGCCTCGCCCGTGCGGTCGTAGGTGATTCCGCCGGTTTCACTCGCGCCGTAAAAGCCCTGCGCGCGCCGGCCGAATTTCTCCGCGAACATCCTCGCGACTTCCGGCGGCAGGGCAGCGCCGGCGGAGATCACCAGTCGCAGGCTGGCAAAGTCGGCCGGATCGACGTCGGCTCTGACGAGTGCCTGCAGCAGGGTGGGCACCGCGGGAAAGACCGTGGGATGCCAGCGGGCGCAGTCGGCCGCGAGCACGTTGGGCAGCGGACTCGCTGAGCAAACCAACGCCGTGCCCTGCGCGAGCAGCGGGATCACCAGGTTGCCCAAACCATAGGAGTGGCCGAGCGGAATTACCGCCAGGTTCAAATCGTCAGGGCGGATGCTCATCGTGGCACACACCTGGCGTCCGTCGCCCAACATCTGGGCGAGCGTGAACCGGCGGGCGCGCGGCGCGCCGGTGCTGCCGCTCGTGAGCTTGACCAGGCAGAGATCGCGCCGCCGCACCGGGCGGCGGGAGGCGACCGGCTCCAGCCGTCCGCCATGCCAGAACCAGGCGCAGCCCACCGACTGCGCGGTTTCCCTCAGGGTGGTGGCTGGCTCGGTGGAATCGGCGGGCACCGGGATCGCCCCGGCAAAGAGCAGGCCCAGGAAGACCTGAAACCATTGGACGCCATTCGGCTCCGCCATCAACACGAAGCGGCCGTCCATCATGGAACCTGGCGCCACTTGCGCCCGCCAGACCATCGCTGCCGCGTCAAGTTCCGCCCGGGTCCACGCGTGCCCGGTTTCTCCGTCGATCGCGGCCAGCGCGGCCGGCGCGCGACGGACGGTCTCCTGCCAGCAATGGCCGAGGGGGGCGCACATGTCCTCAGCGTGCGCTTCCGACTGGAGGGTGGTCGAGGAAAAATCACGCCGGCAAACTCCTTGTCATTGTTGCCGGAGTCCCGTTGCATTCCGATGTCTTGCGCTGGCGAATCCAGGCCGCCGCGATGACCTCGTCCCGTCGGATTGCGCACCCGTGCTGAAACTTCACGATCTTCGGTTTCGTTACACCGCCGCCGACCCATGGGCGGTTGATGAAGTGTCATTTGAACTTCGACGCGGCGAGGTGTTGGGGTTGCTGGGTCCCAACGGTGCGGGCAAGACGACGCTGATGGCCCTGATCAGCGGGCTGCGGCGGCCTCAGCAGGGCGAGATCCGGCGGGCGCCGGAAGTGGCGGCGCGCGGTGGCTTTGCCCTCGTGCCGCAGGACCACGCATTTTATCCGATGCTCACGTGCCGCGAGAATCTCGAATTCTTTGCCGGCGTGCTGGGGCTCGGCGGATCCACCCGGCGCGAGCGGGTCGACGCCGCCATTGCGGTGGCTGGGTTGGGTGCGGTCGCGCGCCAGCGGGCCTCGCAATGTTCCGGGGGGTTGAAACGCCGCTTGAACCTCGCGATCGGCCTCGTGGGCGATCCCCAGTTGCTCCTCCTCGATGAACCGACGGTCGGGGTCGATCCCCAGTCGCGGGCATTCCTGCTGGAAACCGTCCGCAACCTGCGAACGCGGGGGAAAACCGTGGTGTACACCTCCCATTACATGGAGGAAGTGCAGGCGGTGAGCGACCGGGTGGCGATCATGGACCACGGCCGCCTGTTGTGCTGCGGCGCGCTGGACGCAGTCCTGGCGGAATCGAATCCGCGGCTTTTGGTGCGGCCCGCCGGCCCGCTGGCGGGACCGGTGCGGGCGGCGTTGATCGCCGGGTGGGGACTCGAGCCGGGGGGCGGTGATGGCGGTTGGCTGAGCTTTGCCGTGCCGGCCGGGCGTCCGGTGGAGGCGGTGTTGGCTGAACTGCGGAACCAGGGCGTGTCGGTGATCCGCTTCGTGTATGGCAATAACAATTTGGAGGACGTGTTTTTGAAACTCACTCACCGTTCGCTGCGCGACTGAGATGCGCCCCCTGCTTGCAGTGATCCAGAAAGAGCTGCGTGCCATGAGCCGTGACCTTCACGGGCTGCTGGTGTTGTTTGTCATGCCTGCAGTTTTTATCCTGATCATGTCGATGGCGCTCCGGGACACATTCGCGCTGCGAGTTTCAGAGAAAGTGCGCTGGCAGGTCTGGGACGCCGATCATACGGCCGACTCGGCAAAACTGGTCACCCAGCTGCCGCCACCTGAAGCCTCGGTGGTGGTGCGGGGTCCCGCGGACGTGGAGCGGGCGCTGGCGCGCGGCGGCATCCAGGTCGGCTTGTTGATCGACCAGGGATATTCCGCATCGCTGGCAGACCTGGAGAGTGCCCGGGCGGTCGTGACCGTGCTGGCGGAGCCGGGCATGCCGCCAGCCCTGCTCGCGGCCTTCCGCGCGGAGGTGCAGCGCGCGGTCACGATGCAGCGAGCCGCCAAATTGCTGGAGCCGGTCCGGGCGATGGCGCAGGAGGACCACCGGCCGTGGCCGACGCTGGAACAGATGGCGGGCAGCGGGCTCGTCGCGATGAAGTTTCACCGCGGGGCGGGGGCTGAACTCACGGCCGTGCAGCAGTGCGTGCCGGCGTGGCTGGTCTTCGCCATGTTTTTTGTGGTGATCCCGCTTTCGACGATCTTCATCCAGGAAAAGCAGCAGGGGACACTCCCGCGCCTGCGCAGTTTGCGGGTGCCGATGGCCACGCTGCTGGCCGGGAAAGTCATCCCCTTCTATCTGGTAAACCTGGGGCAGACCGCCCTGATGCTGCTGGTCGGCCGTTTTGTGGTGCCGTTGCTTGGCGGCGATACTCTGTGGTTGGACGTCGACTGGCTGGCGCTGTGGGCGGTCGCCACTGCCGTCAGCCTGGCCGCGATTGGTTTTGCGCTGGCCATCGCGGCGGTCGCCCGGACCACCGAGCAAGCGACCACGGTCGGTGGGGTCGCGAACATCATTTTCGGAGCGCTTGGCGGCGTCATGGTGCCGAAGTTGGTGATGCCACTGGCGATGCAGAAGGCGACGTGGCTTTCCCCCATGGCCTGGGGATTGAATGGATTCATCGACGTTTTTGTGCGCGGCGCGCACCTGGGCGGAATTCTCGGTCCCCTCGCGTTGCTTCTGGGAATTGCGGGACTCTGCCTGGTCTTTGCCGGCTGGCGCCTCCGGGAGCTGTGACCGGGCGGATTTTGGGTCTTCGGCAGAAAGGGATAAAAATAACTAATTCGCTGATTTAATTATATCATCCCGGTCACATTCGACGCGCGTTATGGCTTCCCCATCGAAGGGAAGGCGAAAGGGTATGTGCGCTTTGGAGTGACGGAGCCCTTTGCCAGCGGGGATTATTTCAATTCGAGCACTCCGGGACCGGTGGTGGCGATCGGCGCCGAGGTCTGGCACGGCTCATCCGTGTCGGTCGGAATCGAGGCGGGCTACGATGGATCGAAGGTGGAGGTAAAAGGGAGCTATTATACCTCGCCGGCCAAGGTGACGCCGATCGGCTTCAACGCCAGTGTGTTCGTGCGGTTCTGACCGGTTCTAATCAGACCGCCCGCCGGAGCGCGCCGAACAGGGCGCGCTCTTTTTTTGCCAGATCGGTGAGCAGCCGGTGGAGCAGTGGGAGATCGATCGCGTCGCGGCCTTTGTTTATGCGCGCGGCGTGCAGGGCGAACTCCCGCCATTCGTCGCCGATCGTCGTGAGTTGCAGCGACAAGTCCTGCAAGGCGGGTTTGCCCAAAAGCACGGCGGCTTCCTGGAGAAACGCCGCATAGAGGAAGCGGAACCCGGCTCCCCCAGTCCCGATCTCCTCCTGCATGCGCACGATGTGTCCGACAAACCGGCGGGTGAACTCGGGGTCCCGCTTCTCCGGCAGACGGCGGACGCGACGGGCGAGCAATCGGATGCCGCGGCATCCGACGAAGGGCAGTGGCACATGGAGCATGAGAAAGCAGTTCTTCCGGATCGCCGCGGGCAGCAGTGGAGCGAGGTTCACCGGCGGCACCGGGCCGTCGAAATAGTAGAGGAGTCCTTTGGGCGCCAACGCGCCGCGCACAAAGCGCGCACGCTGGAGATCTGACGCGCGGCAGCGGGTGGGTTCATCGAAGACCGGATCGCTCACCAGGTATTCGTCATCCTCGCGGCCATAGGCAATCAGGTTATGCGCGTTGAAATGAAAGCGCATATTGGCTGGAAAATAGGGCAGAAAAAACACCGATGATTGCAGACCGACTACCCGCCCTTGGTCCAGGAGCTCATCCAGGCGCCGCCGGCCGTCGATCGGCGAGCGAAAAGTCTCGAACCGGAGGGGCAAGCGCAGCTTCTTTTTGACGCCGTTGAGAATAAAGCGTGGCACCATCCGGTAGGCGATCAGCGGAAGCTGGTTGATCTTGATCAGCGGAATATAGGCAAACGAGAGCGAGGCGCTCAGGCCGAAGACCATGGCCTCGGACAACGGCACGCCTTCGTGACGCAGCAGCGCCGACATGACTCCGCTCTCGCAGTGGGCGGATTGTTGATGGTGAAAATCGAGCGCAACTGACATGGTCGGTGGGGTTCAGTCCAGGGACTGCAGTTGCGCCAATGAAAGCCCGAGGGCCTCGGCATAGCGGGCGAGGCCGCGCGCGCTCAACCGGGCAAACCCGGCCGGTCGCAGATGGCGGCGCACCTGCCAGCGCCAGAATCCGGTGGCCTGCGCCAGGGTCGGAAGATCCATCCGCTGGCGATACATGTGAACTTCCAGCGGACTGGTCTCGCCCCGGCGGGCGCGTTCGCGGGCCTCGGCCGCCAGACGGGCGAACCAGGAGACGGCTTCCTCCGTAACGGATACCTCGGCCTCGGTGCCGCCCGACTTGGCAATGAGGTAGCGGCCGTGCTCGTCGACCACGTAGACCGCCTTGTGTCGTCCTTCGAAGAGGGGAGCGCTGCGTTCGGGTACCTCGTTGGCGTGCATCAGACGACGGTGAGATGAAGGAAGGCGCTGGTGAACCGGCCCGATTCCGGCACGAAGCACAACATCCTTTCCCCCCGGCGCAAGCGGCCGCTGCGCACCAGTTCGTCGAGCATGACGTACAGGGAGGCGGATCCGGTGTTGCCCCGCGCCGTGAGATTGGTGAACCACCGTTCCGGCGGGATGGGCAAGCCGATCTTCGCCAGGCCGCTCGCGATCGGCTGGCGGAAATATTCGGATGACATGTGGGGAAGGAACCAGTCGATTTCTTCCGGACGAAGGCGGCGCCGGGCCGCGATCCGGGCGAGGGGCTTTTCCAGGCAATATCCGACCGCGTTCGCGTTCAGCAATTTCACGTCTTGCCGGATCGCCAGGATGGACTCGCGGCCGAGTTCCTCGTGACTGAACTGCATCCAGCTCGTCAGCGTGCCGTCGGCGTTCTTCTTCGCCCCCGCGTACATGCAGACCGGCATTTCGTGCGCGTAGGAAAGAATGTCCAACCAGTCGATCCGCAGGCTCGGACCGGCTGGATTGGGCTGATCCTGGAGCAGGAGTGCGCCGGCGCCATCCGACAGCATCCAGCGCAGAAAATCCTTCTCGAAGGCCAGCTCCGGTCGCTCCCCGAGTTCGCTCACCTGCCGGTCGGTCTCGGCCGCATAGCGGGTGGAGCGGAAGACGACGGAGGCGATTTCCGAGCCGGTGGCCACGGCGTTGGGATGCTCGCCGGCCCGCACGGCCAGCCAGGCATACTTCAAGGCGGCGGTGCCGGCCACGCAGACCCCGGTGGTGGTGATCACCTCGCAGGCGTGCCGGCCCAACTCACCGTGAACCATCACGCCGTGGCTGGGCATGAGCTGATCGGCGATCGAAGTCCCCGTGGAGAGGCAGGCGATGTCGTCGATGGCAAACCCGTCACCCGTGAGCCGCCGCACCGCCTCGGCGGTCAGTTGGGCGTTGGTGTAGCGAACGGCGCCGGTCGCCGGATCGATGACATAGTGGCGGGATTTGATGCCGTTGTTTTTCAGCGTGATCTTCCGCGCCCGGGACGGTCGCCCGCCGGTCATGCCCAGCAGACCCTCCATCCCATCGTTGCCGACGGGCGCCAGCGGAAGGAAAGAGGCGGTGCGCGTGATGAAAACGTCTTTACTCATGAAAACAAGCCATCCGGGAGGTAGCGGAGCCGGACGGTCGTTCGAACGAAGCTTGAAGGGTATTCAACCAGCGTTGCAAGAGCGGCCGCAAGGCCGCTTTCAGGAGCACGGAGAGCGGCACAACCGTGATGATTAGGGAAAGCAAAAACACCAGATAAAAAGCGAGCAACGTCCGGCGAAGGAAAGTGCCCGGGCGACCCGCCCAACGCAAGACGCGCGCCCAGAAACGAAACGAGCGCCGGCCAATCTTCTCGCTCGCGATCAGGCGCGGGTCGACGGTGCAGGCGCGCAGACCGCCCAGCATCGGTCCGGGTTGTTGCTCGGCGTCGCGCTGCAGCGCCTCGCGCAGTGCCAAGCCAAAGCGCCGGCAGGCCGCGATCTCGGCGGTGGGGACACCCGCCGGGGGAAAGCCCCAAAACGCGCCCTTGCGTCCCGTCAGAAGCCAGCGGGGAGTGGTGACGAACGTGGCGAAAGCGTTTCCCTGGTCCACCAGGGCAACGTGATCGCAATGACGCGCCCCGGCTTCGGCCAGCAGTTGTTTCATCTGTTCCTGCGCCATCAGCCACATGTTGCGGCAAGCGGTGACGGTGACCACCGGCCGGCCGCAAACCAGCCGGCGGCCGGCCGCGCTGCGGAGGAAGGCCGTGATGGGTGGCGGCGGCGAGAGGAACCAGACGGGATATCCGATGACGATCAGGTCGAACGCGGATCCGGAGTCCACGGTGAGCGGCGTCAGGGGCGGCGGATTGCCGGCGACCGTTTCCGGGAAAGCGTCGAGAAACTGCCAGAACGGCCAGGGATACGGATAGGCGGGAACCGGGCGGAGGACTTCGCGGTGCACCCGGGTTGCGCCATCCGGCTGTTGCAACGGCGCCAGCAGCGCATCCAGCACGGCGGTCAACTGCCCGGTCTGGGAGTATTCAACGACGAGGATCGTCTTCATGGCCGGTGGGCGGGCGAGTGGGCGAAGCGAGGTTCAATTCGATGTGGCGAGCGGGCGCAAACTTCGGGGCTGCCGCGGATGGAGCGGAAAGTTGCGGTGCGCCGCCTCCAGGCTGGCCCGGTTGGCGCTGAAATAGCGGGCCGCCTGCAGCACCCGGAGTGAGTGCCGGGCGAGGTGCCAGAGGCTCCACCGGTGTTCCCAAATCTGCCGGGCGAACCGGCGCCGGTATCCCGGGCTGTCGTAGAATCGGCGGATGGTTCGGTTGTAGAGCGCGTCCATCTCCGCCCGACTGGCGAAACCCACGGGGCGGAAAACAAAATTCAGGCAGTTCATCAGCCGCCAGTCCTCGTGCAGCTCGCCGGCATCGTCCTGAAGACATTCGTTCCAGATGGGCGCGCCGTGCAACGGGCTGAACTTCGTCAGGTTCATGTCGTCCAGGTCGAGCGAGAGGATGAAGTCGCTGGTCGTCTGCACGGTTTGCGGAGTTTCCCCGGGCAGGCCGAAGATGAACAGGCCCTTCGCCCGCAAACCGGCGGCATGGATCTTCTCGACGGTGTCGCGGACCGCTTCGAGCGTCACTCCGGCCTTGTGGCGCCGCATCATGGCCGGGTCGGCCGATTCAATCCCCAGCGAAACCATCAGGGCGCCGGCGCGCCGGAGGAGGCGCAGCATCTCCGCGGAAGTCTGGCCCGTGCGGATGGCGCAGTTGAATTCCATCCCCAGCGGCCGGTCGATCAGCCGGGCGCACAATTCCTCGACCCGGGTTTTTTGGGCTGTGAAAAGGTCGTCGTAGAAATTGATGTGGCGGACGCCATAGCGGTCCCGCAGGTGGCGCATCTGCTCATAGATGTAGGCGGCGGAGTTGAATCGGTAAAGATGCTCGAAAACCGTGCGGTCGCAGAACGAGCAGGCGTAAGGGCAGCCGCGCGAGGTGATCATGGTGGCGCCCCAACGCTTTCGGTAGGAGAACAACGGCAGGTGGTAACCTCGGGGAAAGCCGGCGAGTTTTTCGTAGGCCGGGAAGGGCAGTTGGTCCAGGTCCGGGAGGCGGGGGCGGCGCGGGTTCGAGACCACGCGATGGCCGTCGCGGAAAACGAGGTTGGGAATATCCACGGGGCATCGGCCCTCGGCGAGGTCGAGGATCGGTCCCTCACCTTCACCCAAACAGAGGCAGTCGATCTCCGGGAAATGTTCCAACAAAGCCGCGCCCAGCGAGGAGGCGTGAACATTGCCGAAAACGACTGGCAGCTGCGGCCGCTGGATCTTGAGGAGAACCGCGAGATCCACCGCGTCCATGAAGCCGGAGGTCGTGGCCGAAAATCCGACGAGTTCCGGATTGGTCGCAAGAATGTGGGCGGCATTCGCTTCGAGGCCAGCCGGAGCGCACGGGCCCAGGCAATCGTGGACCGCGGTCGGATGGCCGTGTTGCTCCAGCCAGGCGGCGAGCGAAAGGATTCCGATCGGCGCCATGCGGTTGGCCAGCACGGTGAAATCCGGCTGGCCGGGCACGAAATTGAATCCCGCTGGATGAACAAGCGTAATGCGCATGGCGGTGGGGCGAAGGTACGGCGACCCGGCGCGCCTGTGGCCGGAGCGTGCCGGCAAGGCAAACGGCTCTGCGCCGCGGTTTCAAGAGCGCCGACGAGGAAAAGTCTAGGCTTGAGCAGCGTGTCCGCGATGGCTTCTCTGTTGGGAAAGATGTTACCGCCCTCAGTTTCTGATTCCATCGCCCAGTTGCAGCGGTTTCCCCTTGAGATTCGGGACGCCTACCGGAGTTTTCGATCCACCGGTGATATCGCCGCGCTGCACATGGTGGTCCTCGCCGTCGTGCGCGATTACATGCCGCAACCTGCCGAAACCCCACTGACCGACGAAATGCGGCTGATCGAGGACCTCGGGTACGATTCCTTGGCGGTCGCCGAAACGGTGTTCTTTCTGGAGGATCTGCTCCAGGTTCGGATTGAAAACAAGGAACTTCTCCAGGTGCGGACCGTCGGCGAACTTCGCGGTTTCGTTACCCGCAAGGTCGAGCAGAAACCGCCTGCGGCCGCGTGAATGCCGTCCCTTTTTCACTCCGGCGGGTGGTGATCACCGGTCTTGGTTTTGTCACGCCCATTGGGAATGATCGATCCACGGTCACGGCGCATTTGCGGGCCGGCCGGCATGGCCTGGCGCCGGTGGTGTTCCTGGGCAACCCGAATCTGCCCGTCAAGGTGGCGGGGACGGTCAAGGACTTCACGGTTGATTCGACGAGCTGGCGCGACTGGAGGTGGCCGGCGGAGTACGAGATTCCGCGCGAGACGTTGCGGGGGCTGGCGCCGCATGGGGTTTATGCCCTGTGTGCGGTGATGCAGGCGCTGCGAGACGCCGGGCTGTCCGAGGAGGCGGTCGCTGGCGACGATGCCACGGGGCTGTTTTGTGCCTCGGCCGGCTCCGCGATGATGCTGCACCACAACCTGGCGCAGCTGCACGCGGTGCGGGGCGAGCGCGGCAACCCGATGGGGGTGGTCAGCTCCATTGCGGGCACCCTCAATTTCAATCTGGCGGCGCATTTCCGGATCACCGGCGCGGTTTGCGGCTTCGTTTCCGCGTGCGCCTCGGCCAGTCACGCCCTGGGCTACGCCTGTGACGAAATCCAGCTCGGCCGTCTCCGCCGGGTGATCGTGGTGGGGGCCGAGGAACTGAACGCCGAGACGCTGCTGCCGTTTGCGGCGATGCGCGCGTTGTCGAGCGCCAGCGATCCGGTGCTGGCCTCCCGGCCGTTCGACCAGGGACGCGATGGTTTTGTGGGCGCTGGCGGTGCCGTGGTGCTGATCCTGGAGGAAGCGGGTCTGGCCGCGGAGCGGGGCGCACGGATCCAGGCGGAAGTTGCGGGATGGGGCCAGGCCGCTGATGGCCACAGCATGGCCGTGTCGCATCCCGGAGGCGCCGGGCTGAGGCTGGCCATGCAAAGAGCTCTGGCGCAGTCGGGGGTGAAACCGGGGGAGGTCGATTACGTGAATGCGCACGGCACCTCAACCCAGGTGGGCGATCGGGCTGAAGCGCTCGCCCTGCGGTCCTTGTTCACCGAAGCGGGCGCCCGCCCCCGGGTCAGCAGCACCAAGGCGCTCACCGGTCATCCGCTCTCCCTTGCGGGTGCGATGGAGGCGGCGTTTTGTGTGCTCGCATTGACGGAAGGGTTCATCCCCGGCAATCCCCACCTGGTGACGCCCGATCCGGCCTGCGAAGGACTCGACCTGCCGCGGGCGGCCGTCGACCGCGCGCCGCGGATTGTCCTCAACAACAGCAGCGGGTTCGGCGGCAGCAACGTCTGCCACGTCCTGCGGACGCCGGCGGAATCCCCGGCCTAGCGTTACGAAGGCGGAGGCAGGTCCTCCTCAGAGGCCGGCGCCACTCAACGCGACCTCCAGATTGGCAAGGAAATCATCAAAGGCTCTCGTATAGGCCAGTTGCCAATTGGCATCGCTGGCCACCTGGCCCTGATTCCGGCCGTCGCCTTTGACCAGGAGTTTTTTGGCGACGCCATCCCGCGTGACCGTAACCTGACAGACGACATCGGCCTGGAAGGACACGGTCCACATGCCCGGCGTGAACCAAGCCCAGAATTCGTCAATCTTGACGGTGGCCGTTCCCGCCGAGGCAGGATCGTTGGCGATGGTGAATCCCCGGCGCTCGAGACCTTCTGCCACCAAGGCGCGTGTCCGCGTCAAGACCGAATCGCCCGCCGGCAGCGCGATGTCGCCCCTCGCGCGACCATACCCTTTGCGCTGGCGGCCGATCACCGTGGCCAGCTCTTCTTTTGAGCACTTGGCGACATCACCGTTGACCGAAGGCGTCGAAGCGTCCGTGGGCTTGTTCTGAAAGGTCCGCTGATCTTCGATAGAACCGATGTACAGGCTGCCTTTGTTGGCGCCGGCGCCGGGCACATGACTCACCGGAAGACCGATGGTGCGCCGACTGGTGACGCAACCGGAACCCAGCAGACAACCCAGCAAGGCCGTGATGACTAGAACCTGGTTTTTCAGGGGGGCAGATTGGTGGGGTGGGCGGGAGCGCGTTCACCAGGGGTGCGGGCAACCTTTGGCGCCTGCCTGCGCAGAGACAAGAATTTTTGTGGACGTGCAGATGGCGGGGCAATCCGGCCGCAGAATTTCTTGGCTTGCTCCGCCGTGACGACGGCGCCTTGCTCACGGGGTTTCCCGCATGAGTGACCCCCTTTCCGCTCACCTAAAACGGCTGATTGTCGAGACGCTGCGTCTTGAAGACGTCAAGCCCGAGGATATCCAGGACGATATGCCCCTGATCGGATCGGGGCTGTCGCTCGATTCCATCGACGCGGTCGAACTCGTTTTGAAGTTCGAGAAGGAGTTCGGGATCAAGATCCGGAGCAGCGAGGAGTCGCGCCAGGCGCTCGCCAGCGTGTCCAGTCTGGCGGCTTTCATCCGCCAGCACGCTGATCCGGCCCGGTTGCCGGTTTGAGCGGCGAGCCGGTGGCCTCCTGCGCGGTGTATTCATCCAACCATGACTCCGTGGGTCTGGCGGCGTGGGGCTGCGTCACCCCGCTGGGGGACGCGGCGGGCACGCTGACGGCCTTGTTGCGCGGAGAGCGGGCGCTGCGGGCGGTCCCGGTGCTCGGGCGGGAAGGAGGCGATCCGGTGCCGCTCGGGCTGTTGAACAACCGGGAACTCGATGAGACGGCGCCACCCTCGTGGCTGGCGACGATCAAATCCCGGTTTGGCCCGGTCCAGGAGGGCGGCTGGGGCCGGCCGCGGCGGCCGGTGTTCGTCACGAGCAGCAATTTCGGGGTCGGGTGCCTTTATGCTTATCGCCGCAGCGGAGATCCGGCATTTCTGCCGTTTGGCGCGCTGCCCGATTGCGTGGAGTGGCTGCGGCGCGAGCTGGGGTGGGGTGAAAGTGTCACCGTGTTTTCGCATGCCTGCGTGTCGGCTCATCTAGGATTGTTGCAAGCTTCGCGCATGATCGAGGCCGGACTGGCCGATGCCGCCCTGGTGTTTTCCTTCGACTTCCTGAGTCCGTTCGTGGCGGGCGGCTTCCACGCCTTGAAGATCCTCAACGCGGATTTTCCGGCGCCCTACCAGGCGCGGGCCACTGGCTCCATCGGGCTGGGCGACGGCGCGGCCTATGCGGTTCTCGCGCGGGATCGCGGCGATTTCACCATCACCGCGCAGAGCCTCCACAACGAGATGTATCATTTCACGGCGAACCGCGCGGACGGGGCGGGATTCGTGGCTGGTCTGGCCCCGGTGGCAGCGGTTGCCGCCGGCCGGCGAGTCTGGCTGAAGGGGCACGGCACTGGGACGCTCGAGGCGGGCCGTCTGGAGGTCGACGCGTTTGGACGCGTTTTTCCCGATGCGCCGCTCGTCGGTTGGAAGGGCAGCCTGGGCCACACGCTGGGCAGTTGCGGACTGGTGGAGCTGGCGCTGGCGGTGGAGGCGATGCGCGCCGGGCGCACCCCCGGCACGGTGGGCAGCGCCGCCCCGGTGTTCGCCGATTCAGTCGCGCTGGAATCGTTTGCGAATGGCGCCTTTGATGGTGTGGTCTGCGCCAGCAACGCGTTTGGCGGAGCCCATGCCGCCTTTTTGCTTAGTCATGCTTGAACGATTCATCCAGGAATTGCGCACGGACGATCCCGGCTCCGAGACTCCCGCCGCCACGCGCGAACGGCTGAAAGCGCGCTTTGCGCCGGGAAGCACGCGGCGGATGACCCTGTTGGGAATGCTGGTGGGCGCGGCGCTGGGCGACCTGCCGCCGGCCGGGGATGAGCCGTTGGTTTATGCCTCGACTTTTGGCGAGGGGCGCGCGTTGGAAGACTACCTGGCCAGTTTCCCGGCGGCGAGCCCCACGCTGTTTCAGACTTCCATTCACCCCAGCGGCGTGCAGCAGGGATTGATCGGCCGGCAGCGGAGCGTGGGGGAACTGTTTCCCCAGGCCGGTGGCCGGCAACTGGCGGTGCAGGCGTTGCTCACGGCCATGCTGGCGCCGGCGGCGACCGTGGTGCTGGCCGGTGGCGAGGAGCGGGGCACCTGGCTGGTGGAGGCCAACGCGGTCAGCGACCGGACCTTCGCCTACGCGGTCCGGCTGGCGCGCGAACCGGGCCCGCGCGCGCTCGGTCGGCTGATGCTGACCCAGGAGGCGGTGACGGGAGCGTTGGCGCATCCGGCCTGGTTCGAACGGCTGCATCGCCGCCAGCCGTTTGATGGTGCGGCGGCGGAGGGATGGCGCCTGCAACTGGCCTGGTCGTGATGTCTGCGCCCGCTCCCACCTCCGCTCCCGTCCGTCTGGCCCGCAATCCGGGCCCGAGCTGGGGGTACCGTTTTCTGCGCGGATGCGACCGGGTGCTCCCCGAAGCGATTTTTCGTCCGCTGCGCGGAATCGGCACAGCCATCGCGGTGGCCGGCATGCCGGAACAACGGCGTCATTCGCGCGATTATCTGGCGCTCGTGCTCCGGCGGCCGCCGGGCTGGCGGGACGTCTGGCGGCATTTTTTCGCTTTTGAGGAAGCGCTCATGGTCAAGCTCCGCGTGATCAACGGTCGGCCGCACCGCACGGTGTACGGACCGGGCACCGCGGACTTCCGCACCTGGCTTGAAGGTGGCGGCCCGGTGCTGCTCGGGACATTCCACGTCGGGGTGTCGGACCTGCTCGGCTGCCAGATCGGGGGCTATGGGCTGCAGCAGATTTACGTGGTACGGCAACGGGTGGGAAATTCCCACGACATCGACAAGCTGGCCGAGCGTTTTGGCGGCCGGCTGCATTTTGTCTGGGTGAACGAGCCGGAGGAAATGCTCTTCGCGCTCAAGGAGGCGGCGGCGACCACGGCGGCCATCGCGATGCAATGCGATCGGATCGAGTTTGCTGCTCGCACCGAGGAGTTCGAATTTCTCGGAGCGCGCCGGCGGTTCCCGTTCACGATTTATCATCTGGCGCTGATCTTTGACCGTCCGGTGCTTTTGTCCGTCGGCCTGCCGGATGGCCCGGCGGGCGCGGTGCTCCATTCGTCGCCCCGGTTTGATCCGCGACCGGGCGAGAAGCGCTCCGAGGGGTTGCAGCGGGCGCGGGTCCATTTCCAGGCTTTTCTTCGCCAGTTGGAGGAGCTTCTGTTCCAGCAGCCGAACGTCTGGTTCAACTTCACTCCGCTGAATCCACCGGCGGCGGCCCCGGCCCCCTCCATCGAATGAAAGCCCGACTCGTCTATGGCGGTCTCGCCGCCGCGTACTATATGTCGTGGGCGTGGTTTGCCGGCGTGGGGATGGTGCTGAATCTGTTGTGCCTGCCGTTGCTCTTGCTGCCGCACCGGGAGAGACTCGGCGCGGCGGTGCGGGGGATGATTCGCGGGGTGTTCTTGGCCTGGTTGTGGTGGTTTCAAGTGAGCCGCTGCTTAAGGATCGGCTGGCGGGGTTTCGACACCTCGTTCGCACCGCGGACCATTTACATAGCGAATCACCCGACGCTGTTGGATGCCACGTTTCTCCTGGCCCGCCTGCCCGACACCATTTGCATCATCAAACCCTCGCTCATGCGCAGTCCGGCGATCGGGCCGGTGGCCTTATTGGCGGGATACGCGGCCGGCGAGACAGACGTCGACTTGATTCGCAGCGTGGCAGGAAAAGTCGTCGCCGGGCGGTCGCTGCTGGTGTTTCCGGAAGGGACGCGAACGGAATCGGGAACGCGGCTGGGCACTCTCAAGCCGGGTTATGCCCTGATTGCGGAGCGGGCGCATGCCGCGGTGCAGTTGATCGTCATTTGCGCCTCGGCCGATCTGGTGCCGCGGGGCCGGCCGTGGTGGCGGCCGCCGTCGATCCTTCCGGCGCGGGCGGAATTCACCCTGGACCGCCGCTGGGAATACGATCCGGCGCGCCGGACGAGGGACTTGACTGTCGAAGTGGAGCGCCGACTATCCGAGGTTCTCGCCTCGTCATGACGACGGTCTCTGCCACGCATTTGATCCTGATTCCCAGCTACAATCCCGGCCCCCGGCTGGTGGCGACAGTCCGGGAGGCTCTGGCCTGCTGGCATCCGGTCTGGGTCGTTGTGGATGGCAGCACGGACGGCAGTCACTCGGCGGTCGAGGCGTTGGCGCGGAGCGAGCCCGGGTTGCGGGTCATCCATCGGCCGCGCAATGGTGGCAAGGGAGCGGCGGTATTGACGGGCGCCGATGCAGCCCTTGCCGCCGGCTTCACCCATGCGCTGGTCATGGACGCGGACGGACAGCATCCGGCGGAACGGATCGCGGATTTCATGGCGGCGAGTGGATCGGCGCCGGCGGCTTTGATCCTCGGCCGACCGGTCTTCGGACCCGAGGCTCCGCTGGTGCGTTTGCAGGGTCGCAAGCTGAGCGTGGCACTGGTCCGGTTGGAAATCTTCGGGCCCGGCGTCGACGACCCGCTGTTTGGTTTTCGGGTCTATCCCCTGGCGGCGCTGGTGCGGGTGCTGCAGGAAACCGGCGGCGGTCGCCATTACGACTTTGATGCGGAAGCGGCGGTGCGGCTGGTGTGGGCCGGCACGCTCACGGTGAATCTGCCCGCGCGCTGCCGCTATCTCTCCCCCGCCGAGGGCGGAATCTCCCATTTTCACTATCTGCGCGACAACCTGTGGATGATCTGGCTCCACACGCGCCTGATCGCGACTCTGCTACTGTGGCGCTGGCCGCAAGCGCGGCGCTCCCGGGCCGCCCGGAGGTCACCCCTCATGTCCGCAGGCCCAGCGGCAGCGGGTTTGGCGCACTCGCCCTCCGGCCGGGAGGCGGCCGCATCCGGGCGGGGCACGCCTGCTCAGCGGAACCCGGACGGGACGTGGTCGCGGGCCGGAGAATCATCGTGACGACGACCGAGACTTTGAAACCTGCGGGTTGCGCGACCCGTTCCACCATGCGACGTCTGTTTTTGATCCTGTGCTTGTCGGCGTTGCCGCTGGCGGGCTTTGAACCGCTGCCGGCGCCCGGCCCGATCATCGTGCCGGGCGGGGGCGACGCTGCGTGGCAGCCCTTGTTTGTCACCCTGGCGGCGCAGGGCCCGATCTGGTCCACCTTCACGGAGTGCCGTTGGTTTCTTTTTCGGAAGACCCCGGTCATCCTGAAAGGCGAGCTGCGCTTCTCGCCGACGCGCGGGTTGAGCCTGCATTATCAGGAACCGGAGGTGCGGACGATCATCGCCGACGAAAAGGGTCTGGCGATGCGCGATGCCGGGGGACGTACGCACGAAGTGCCGTCCGACCCGCGGGTGACCGGTCCCACGGCGGCATTGCTGCCGATCATGCGCTTCGATTTGCGCGCGCTGGAGGAACGATTCGAGGTGCATGCCGCCCGCAGCGGCCCGGCCTGGCGCCTGGATTTTGTTTCCCGTGATCCCGTGCTGGTCCGCGCGCTCGGCACGGTAATCGTCTCGGGGGAGGACCTGAGCGTTCATCAACTGGAATTTCGCCATTCCCCGAAAGAGCGGGTGGAGATCCAGATCGGGGAGGTGCGGACCGGCGTGAACTTCACCCCGGAGGAGGAGCGGCGGTTCTTCCGCTGAAGCAGCCAGCCCGGATGCACGCGTCTCGCCAGAAACTCTATGCCCGGCTCTTGCTCGGCCTTGGGGTGACGCTCGGACTGGTCTGGCTGGCGCGGCTCGACTACGCGCGCAAGATTTCGACCGATCTGCTCGACCTCGTTCCGGCGGACGAGCGCTCGCCGGAGCTGGCGCTGGTGCGCACCCTGTCCGGCGAGCGGCAGGCCCGGGTGGCGGTGTTCGCCCTGAAGGTGCCGGCTGGGCCGGCGGAGCCTCCGGCGATATTCGCCGAGCGGCGGGCCCGAGTCGCCGAGGTTTTTATGGGGGCGTTGCGTCGCTCACCGGCGATCGCGGAGGTGATGCCGATGGGAGATCCCGCCGCGCGCGATGCCCTTGGCCGCCACGTGTTCCAACAACGGTTCGACCTGTTGTTGCCCGGTTGGCTGGCGGTTCGGGCGCGCGAGTATCGGGCTTCGAGGGCCAGCGGGTCGTGGAGCCAGTGGCTGGCGGAGCGGACCGCGAGCGACCTTGAGAATTACCTTGTCCGCCCCGAAGCGCTGGCGTTCCAGTCTCTCCTGATGGCCGACCCGCTGCTGCTGGTGCCGGATTTTGCAGAGAAAGTGCAGGGGTTTGGCGACCCGGGCGTTCGTCCCGGCGGGCAAAAGGGCGCGGTGTTGATCTGGGCGCGAACGGCGGGGGCGCCTTTGCGAGAAGAAGGGCAGGAGCCGGTATTCGCGGCGGTGCAGGGCGCCTGGACGGCCGCTCGGTCCGCCGGCCCCGGCACCGACCTGCGCTGGACGGCGATCGGCCGGTTCGCGGCGGAGAGCCGGCGGCGCATTGAGCGCGAGATGTCAGTCCTCAATTTGATTTCTCTCCTGGCGGTGCTGGCCGTGGCGGCCGTCAGTGTGCGCCACGTGTTCAAGGCGCTGCACCTCGCGCCGGTGATCTTTTGCGCCCTGCTGGGCGCCTGGGTTACGACGACGATGGTGTTCGCACGGGTGCACGTGCTGGTTTTCGTGGTGGGCTCGCTGCTCGGAGGCGTCGCGGTGGATTACGGCTTCTATCTCTATCTGCAGCCTCCGCGGCGGCCCGGCGAGCCGTACCGGGAGAAGGTGGGCCGGCTGCTGAAGCCGCTGCTGGCGAGCGCGCTGACGACGGTGATCGGATTCTCGCTGCTGTTTTTCTCCGAATTGCCATTGATCCGACAGCTCGGCGTGTTCGTCAGCGCCGGACTGTTGTGCGCCCTGGCGGCCGCGCTGCTCTGGTTTGCGCAAGTGGACGAGCCTTATCTTGAAACCCGGGCATTCATCCGGTTCCCGGGTGTGGACGGCGCTTCCGGACGGGGACGCTGGCTGCGCTGGCTGGTTGCGGCGGGCGCGCTGGTCGCACTGGTGGGCCCGTGGAGGCTGCACTGGCATGACGACATCCGCGAACTGGAGATTCCGGCGCCGGCCCTCCGCGCGGAGGATGCCGAAGTGCGCTCGCTCCTGGGCGAGAATTCCGCGCAGACGATCTATCTGACCCAGGGCGGGACCGCGGCCGCGGCCCGGACGGCGCTGGAACGGTTGCTGACCTGGCAGGCCGGGGCATTCCCCGACTCGACGGCTGCCTCGGTGGGAACGCTGCTGCCGACCGTGGAGGAATGGTCCGCGATCCCGGAACGCGCGGAGGCGCTGGCGGATTTTGGGCCGCGTTTGCAGGCGGCGCTGGCCCGGCACGGTTTTGCCTCCGAGGAATTCACGCCCTTTTTCTCCGCTTGGGACGAGTGGCGGCAGCGGCCGGTCCGGCCCGGTTATGAAGACCTGGCCAAAGGGTTGATGAGCGAACTGCGCGGGCCCCTGGCACTACTGATGTCGGCGGAGCCGGGGGCGACCTGGTTTGCCACCGTGACCAACCATCCGCCGGGCGCCACTCCACCGCCGGAAACGGCGACGGTGGAGGCGGCGCAATTGCAGACGCTCAATCGTTTGTTCGGGCGATATCGGATGTCGGCCCTGCGTTTGAGCGCGCTCGGCCTGGGCCTGGTCGGTCTGAGTGTCTTCGTGCTTTACCGTCCGGGACGGGGCCTCCGGATTTTCGCGCTGCCGTGCGGGTCGTGTCTGTTTGCGTTTGGGGTCTTCGGTCTGACGGGGCAGACGATGAATCTGTTCCATCTGCTGGGGGCGTTTCTCGGCGTCTGCCTGAGTCATAATTATGCGATCTTCTCTGCCGAAAATGCGGCGCGAGGGGAAACTCCGCCGCCGTCGATCCGATTGTCCGCACTGTGCACGGCGGTCTCGTTCGGCGTGTTGGCCCTGAGTCATATTCCCGTGGTGGCGGCGCTCGGCTCCACGGTTGCCTTGATCGTGCTGACGGCGCTGGTGGCAGTGGAGTTGGAACCGTTCCCGCAGTCGGTGCCGGGCGCGAAGTTGCCAGTGCCCGCCGGGAAATGATCCGGCTTGTCGCAACCGCGATCCCCCGCAAAGTACGCGGTGCGGCATGTTGTCCCCCCATCCATCTCCAGGCTCGACGAAGGTCCTGCTGATCAATCTCAATCGCTATAACCAGCCCTATCCCGTGTATCCGCTCGGGCTGGCTTATATCGATGCAGCCTTGCGCGGGGCCGGCTACCTGACGCGGATCTGGGATGCCAACATCGCCACGGTTCCTCCCGAAGCCTGGGTGCGGGAGTGGCGGCCTGACTTCATTGGCATCTCGCTCCGCAACATCGACAATGTCCAATGCCACAATCCCCGCTCGTTCGTGCGGGAACTCACGGACTGTTGCGAACGGTTGCGGAAGCAAACCGCCGCTCCGCTCATCCTCGGAGGAAGCGCCTTTTCGGTCTTTCCGCGCGAGTTATTGCTGCTCTCGGGTGCGGACTACGGCATCTGCGGCGAAGGCGAAGGCGTCGTCGTGCCGCTGCTTGACGCCTTGCGCGCGGGCCGGCCGCCGGGCGATCTGCCCGGACTGGTTTGCCACGATGCACTCGGCGGCGCCCAGGAACTGCCCCGGCTTTCGTGCGCGACTTTTGGCGGGACGATCCCGGCCCATGATCCGGAGATTCTGTCATCTTACATCGACCGTGGGGCCCTGCCCGGGATCCAAACCCAGCGCGGCTGCCCGTTGGAATGTTGTTATTGCACCTATCCGCTGATCGAAGGGACGCGCAGCCGCTTTCGGACCGGCGAGGAAGTGGCGGCGGAGATGGGGCGCCTCGCCGCGTTGGGGGTGCGCTATGTGTTTATCGTGGATTCAGTTTTTAACACCCGGGTAGACCACGTTGTCGACGTGTGCGAAGCCCTGATCCGGGCAAAGATCGACATCTGCTGGGAGTGCTTCTTGCGCCCGCGCGGGATCACCCGGGAGTTGTTGAGGCTGATGCGGCAGGCCGGGCTGAGACATGTGGAGTTCGGATCGGACAGCCTGTCCGATCCGGTGCTGCAGAGTTACGGGAAAAGCTTCACGTACGAGGAGATCGAGCGGGCGAGCCGGGAGGCGCAGGCGTTGGAGCTGAACTACAGTCACTTCATCATCTTTGGCGGTCCGGGCGAAACGCCAGCGACGATGGAGGAGACGCTCGCGCGGACCCGCCAGTTGCCCGGAGCCTTCTTCTTTGCGACGATCGGCATGCGAATCTATCCGGGAACGCCACTCTGGCGGCAACTCGCGCCGGAAGCGCGCGGAGAAACGCCAGGCGAATATCTCATTGAACCGCGGTTCTATCTGGCGCCGCCGTTTACGGTGGAGCACCTCTATGCGCGGTTGCAGGAGGAACAGCGGACGGCGCCCAATTGGGCCGTGGGCGATCCACCGCCGGTTTTTGTGGAGGCGATGGAGAAGTTGCGCCGGCGGGGTGTGCGCGGGCCGATGTGGGAGTACATCGAGCTGCTGCGGCGCCTGAGCAGCGCTTGACGCTGCGGTCAGACGTCCGGTCGGATCACCGCTTGATGCCGGTGATCGGGAGGGGCAAGACGCGGTGCGGCGCGCCGGGACAAGAGGATCGGGTGAACGACGACTGCGCCAAGGGCAAAGTTTTGGTTGCATTCAGCGGAACGCGACCTATACGCTCGCACCCTTTTCCACTACGCCTGCCTTC
Source organism: Opitutia bacterium (assembly GCA_003142955.1). Classification (GTDB taxonomy): domain Bacteria; phylum Verrucomicrobiota; class Verrucomicrobiia; order Opitutales; family Opitutaceae; genus Fen-1467. The sequence continues at coordinate 191,684 of PLOH01000070.1, forward strand.
ATTTTCGGAGCGACAGGAGGAACGAAACCATGAAACAACAGTTCATACTCAACGTCTCGCCGCGCGAGGGCACCGGCCGTAGCGCCTCCCGGCGGTTGCGCAAACAGGATCGGATCCCGGCGATCCTCTACGGCAAGCACACCGCACCGATTACGCTGGCAGTCGAGGGTCCTGAATTTGTGCGGCTGGTCAAGGCGATCGGCGACAACGCTGCGCTGATTGAGCTCAAAGGGACCAAGGAGCAAGCGCTCTCAATCCTGCAGGAAGTGCAGCGCGATGCGATGACGGATCGCTATCTCCATGTCGACCTACACGAGGTGAAGGCGGACGAGAAGATGGAGATCAACGTGCCCGTGCACACGTCGGGCGAATCGACCGGCGTAAAGAACGAGGCGGGCGTGCTCGAAGCGACCTCGCACACGTTGCGTATTCGCTGTCTGCCGAGGGATTTGCCGGCGTTCATCGACGTTGACGTCACCGAGTTGCATGTCGGGCAGACCATTCACATCCGCGAACTCAAGCCGGTTTCCGGCATCGTTTTTCTGGGTGACAAGAACCAGCCGGTGGTTTCGTGCGTGCAGCCCGTCGAAGAAATCGTCGAGGCCGTCGTCGAGGCCGCGGTGCCAGCCGAGGGCGTCCTAGCGGAAGGCGCGACCGCCGAAGGCGCCGTCGCCGCTCCGGGCGCTGCGCCCGCCGCCGGAGCCGCTGCCGCCGGCGCTGCTGCCGGAGCCAAGCCTGGCGCGCCGGCTGCGGCTGGAGCCAAGCCCGGTGCGCCGGCCGCCGCCGGAGCGAAGCCCGGTGCTCCTGGCGCCGCTCCCGTCGCAGGTGCCAAGCCCGCGGCGGGCGGAAAGCCTGCTGCGGCCGACAAGAAGGCTCCGCACGGCAAGAAATAACGTTTTTCCGCCGGCCTGGCTGCTTGACGCCGCCGGGTCGGGCGCACTGTTCTTTGAGACATGTCCATTGTGCTTGTTGCCGGCCTGGGTAATCCGGGGAGTGACTACGCGAAGACGCGTCATAACGCGGGCTTCGCGGTGGTTGATGCCCTGGCTACCCGCCATGCTCTCTCGTGGAAAAGGTCCTCGCGTTTCGAGTCGAAAATCGGGCGCTGGGACCGGGCCGATGGCCGGACCTGCGTGCTGGCCAAACCGCAGACTTTCATGAATGAGAGCGGACGCGCCGTGCGGGTCCTGGCTGATTTCTACAAGCTATCACCGGCCGAAATTATCGTGGTCTACGATGACCTCACCATTAAGCTGGGCCGGCTCAAACTCACGGTGCGCGGCAGCGCCGGCGGCCACAACGGCGTGGCCAGCCTGATTGAGCACCTGGGCGGCGGCTTCGTCCGCTACCGCCTCGGCATCGGGCCAAAACATCCGCCGGAAATGGACCTCAAGGATTTCGTGCTGGGAAGATTCACCTCTGAAGAACAGACTATTTTCGATCAACATCTCACCGCTTATGTCGACGGCCTCGACCTGCTTATCGCGCAGGGACCCGACCAGGCCATGAACAAGCTCAACCGCCGAACCGACCAAAATGACCCAGACCAAACGCAACTACCACGCGACCTTCATCCTCGATAATCGCGGCCAGGAAGAGACCATCGACCAGATCGTTGAGGGCGTGAAAAAGGAAATCGCCGCCGTGCAGGGCGAAGTCACCAGCGTCGAGAATCTCGGCAAGAAGGGTTTCGCCCGGGTGACCGACAGCAAATTTCCCGACGCCGTGTATGTGCAGATCGATTTCTCGGCACCGGCGGACAGCACGCGTCACCTTCACGAGCGCCTCCGGCTCAATACCAGCGTCTACCGCGCCCTGGTTCAGGCGGTGTGACCGCCGCCGCGCCCACTCCCCATGGCCTATCTCAACAAAGTCCTCCTCATCGGCAACCTCACGCGCGACCCCGAACTGCGAGTCACGCCGAAAGGAACGGCCATCTGCCAGTTCGGCTTGGCGGTGAACCGCCAATACAAGGACGAGTCCGGCGCCACCCGCGACGAGACCGCGTTCATTGATATCGAGGCCTGGGGCAAGCAGGGGGAACTCGTTTCGAAGTACCTGCAAAAAGGCAGCCCCGCGTTCATTGAAGGCCGGCTGCGCTTTGACTCATGGGAGGACAAAACAAGCGGCCAAAAGCGCAATAAGCTGAAGGTCGTGCTGGAGAACGTGCAGTTCCTCTCCCGCGGCGGCGGCGGCGGCGCGGCGAACGCGACCAGCGGAGAAGCGCCCGCGCCAGCGACTGCGGCGGGCGACGAACCGCCTGCCGAGCCGGTTTCGCCTCCGGCGCGTTCCGCCTCCCGACCGCCCGGTCCGGGACCGCAAAAGGTGGAGGATGATGTCCCGTTTTGATTTCCCTCCCGCCGATTTCCTTACCATCCACCCACGCTCAACCCGATTTCAGTCATGGCTCATCACGAAGTACTGTTGCTCAAACCCGTTGAAGACCTCGGCGCCGAAGGCGATCAGGTCAAAGTCCGCGCCGGATACGCGCGCAATTATCTTTTGCCGCGCGCCATTGCGGTGCCGCTGACGAGCTCCAATCGTAAGCAGATCGAGGCACTCAAGAAACGGCGCGCCGAGCGCGAGATGCAGGAGCTATCGGGCGCCCAGGCGATGGCGGGCCGGATCGAGAAGATCCACATCGCGTTCGCGGTGAAAACCGGCGAGGGCGGCAAGATGTTCGGCGCCGTGACGGCGAACGATATCCATGAGAAACTGGTGCAGGCCGGCCTCGAGATCGAGAAGCGCAAGATCCTGCTGCACATTCCGGTGAAGGCGCTGGGCCAGCATACGGTCAAGATCAAGCTGCATGCCGACGTGTCGGTCGACTTGAACTTCGACGTCGTCTCGGAGAATCCGATCGTCCAGCCGGGCAGCTAGATGGAGCGATTCCCAACCGGCCGCGTCGCAGGGCGCGACCCGGATGATTGGGCCGGACTCGCGCAAGCCGGCGTGCCGCCGGCGGGAGGCATCCAACTGTGAACCACGTGGGAAAAACATTTCATTGCGGCAGTATTGCCTCGACCGCCTAACTGCTCGCTTCACCCTTGCGCATGGCTGAAACCCCCAGTGCGGTTGCGTCGCCCCGCCTCCAGACCGATGGCGGCGGGCCGGGTGCGACGGCCTTCGTCGGCCGCACGCCTCCGCACAGCCTGGAGGCGGAAGAATACCTGTTGTCGTGCTGCCTGCTCGACGGCGGTGACACCATCGCGCGTTGTCTTGAAGCCCGGCTGGCGCCCGAGGCCTTTTATTTTCCCCCCAACCGCATCATCTTCGAGAAACTCTGTACGCTCTATCAGAACAGCCCGCCGGTGGCGATCGAGATGCTGATTGAGGAACTTCGCACCGCGCAACAACTCGAGGCGGTTGGGGGCGTGCCCTATCTGATCCAGGTCAGCGCGCGCATTCCGACCACGGCGCAGGCGGTCTACTTCATCGAAAAGGTGCGCGAACTCTACCTGCTGCGCGAACTGATCAAGGTCACCACGAGCACCGTTGAACAATGCTTCGCTTACCAGGGCGGTCTCGAGGAGTTCATTGACCGGGTCGAGCAAGACATCTTTCGGGTCACCCAGGATCGCATCTCGGACGCGGCCAAGCCGATGAAGGAGCCGGCGCGCGAGGCGATGACGGTCATCAACAAGCTGATGATGAAGAAAGGGGAGCTGACCGGCGTCGCTTCGGGTTTCAAGGATCTCGATCAGCTGACGTTTGGCTTCCAGAAGCAGGAGATGATTGTGCTGGCGGCCCGTCCGTCGATGGGCAAGACCTCGCTGGCGCTCAACATCGCCGAGGCGGCGGTTTTGCCGAAAAAGGGGGAAGCGGTTCCGACGTTGATCTTTTCGCTGGAGATGAGCGCCGCGCAGCTCGCCCTGCGCATGCTGTGTTCCCGCGCCAAGGTCAACATCAAGTTGTTGCGCGAGGGCATGCTGCCGAAGCAGGGCCCGGAACAGCAGCGTTTGGTGGATGTCGCAGATGAGCTCTCCAAGTCCTCGTTGTTTATCGATGATTCCAGCCACCTGACCATCATGGAACTCCGCGCCAAGGCCCGCCGGTTGTACGCGCGCTACAAGCTGGGCATGATCATCGTCGACTATCTTCAATTGCTCAGCTCGGCCGATTCCCAGACGCCACGCGAGCAGCAGGTCGCGGAAATTTCCCGCGGTTTGAAGGCCATGGCGAAGGAACTTGATCTCCCGGTGCTTGTTCTAAGTCAGTTGAACCGCTCGTCGGAGAAGGAGAACCGCGCCCCGCGCCTGTCCGATTTGCGTGAATCCGGCTCCATCGAGCAGGATGCCGATGTCGTTCTCATGCTCGCCCGCCCCAAAGATGCCGATGAAAGATATCAGACTGCCGCCGATGCGGCTGACTTAATTGTTGCCAAACAACGAAACGGACCGGTAGGAGAATTGAAGCTAACCTTCCTGAAGGACACCACCCGATTTGAAAACTACGCCCAATAGCCTAGGGCCCATCTATTTACGGCTTTTCTCGCTCGCCCTGGCTCTCCTCATCGGTGCCCCTCTGGCGCGAGTTCAGGCCGCAACCCCTGCTGCGGCGGAAGTCACGCCTCCCAGAAAGATTGCGGCCGTCGCCATCAAATTCATCGGCATCGCGAATGTGAGCGAGCAGATCGTGCGGGCGAACGTGCAGGTCCAAGCCGGGGGGGACTATGACGAGCCGGCCATCGATCGCGACATTCGGTCACTCTACCGTACGGGCCTCTTCGAGTTTATCGAGGTCAAGCGCGAGGAATTGTCGGACAAGTCGGTCAACCTCGTGTTTGAGATCACCCCAAAGTTCCGCGTGCAGGCAGTGCGCTTCGAGGGCGATAAAGATTACACGAAAGAACGGCTGCAGAAGGAGATCGGCACGAAGACGAACAGCGCGCTCGACGAGCACACGGTCAAGGCCGATGCCGAGAAACTGCATGAGTTCTATCAGAAGCACGGCTACAACCAGGTTCAGGTTACCTACGATATCCAGCGGGATCGGAATACCGGATATGGCACGGTAATCTATAAAATCCGCGAAGGCACCAAGGTGCGGATCGCCGACATCGTGTTTACCGGCAACAATCACGTGAAGGCCAAGCAGCTCCGCAAGCAGATGGAGACGAAACGGTGGTGGATGTTCTCCTGGCTCACCAGCTCGGGGAATTTCAAGGACGACGATTTTGAAGATGATGTGGCCAAGCTGGCCGACTACTATCGCGACCACGGCTATCTCGACGTCGATCTCCCGCAGGACCGCATTATTTACTCGTATCCAAAATCCGGCCGGATGGTCATCACCCTCCACGTGGACGAGGGGCGGCAGTACCGGGTCGGTGACATCACGATAACCGGCTGCAAGCTTTATGCGGAGGATCTGCTCAAACTGGTGCTGCGGCAGAAAAGCGGCATGATTTTTCGCCCGTCCAAACTCGACAAGGATGTGGAGACATTGGAGGACTTTTACGGCCGGAGCGGCTACCTTGACACGCGGGTGCGCCTGGTGCGCAAAGCCAACCTGGGCACTGGCAACATCGACATCGAATATCAAATCGAGGAGAGCGAGAAGTTTTTCGTCGAGTCGATCAAGATTGAGGGCAACACCAAGAGCAGGAACAGCGTCATCATCCGGGAGCTGCTGCTCGGTCCGGGCGACGTGTTCGACATGGTGAGGATGAAGGCCAGCAAGCTGCGGCTGGAAAACACGCGTTTCTTCGAGGACGTCAACCTTACCCCGGAAGTCACGAACATTCCCGGCCGTCGCAATCTGAAGGTTGCGGTCAAGGAGGCGCGGACCGGAAACCTCAGTTTCGGCGCCGGCTACAGTTCGCTGGAACGGGCGACGTTCTTCGCCGAGATCAGCCAGTCCAATTTCGACTTGTTCGACGAGGACCCGCAATCGTTGTTCCAGGGGGCGGGCGAGAAATGCCGTTTGCGATTTCAGGTCGGGCAGTTGTCGAACGAGGTGATCCTCTCGTTTGAGGAGCCGTGGCTTTTCCAAAAGGAACTCACCATGGGCTTTAACATCTACCGTCAAAGTTCCAGCTACTTGAGTTCGTATTATGAGGAAATCCGCGTGGGCTCGGAGATCTACGTGCGCAAACACCTTTTCGAATACTTTGAAGGCAGACTTTCGCTGAAGGATGAGGAGATTATCATCGATAATGTCGCCGCCGGTTCCTCGGCCGACATCGCGGCGCTGGCGGGCAAGAGCCGCACGGTCAAGGTCGGCATTGAGTTGTTGCGGGATGTCCGCGACAAGCTGGTCGGGACGACGCGGGGCAGCCGCATCCAGCTGGACGCCTATGTGGCGGGCGGTGCCTTGGGCGGAACGAACAACTACTACAGCATTGAGGCGAAGGGGTCGGAATTCATCCCGGTATTTCGGACCCAAACCCAGGTGCTCTCACTGATTGCCCGAGGCGGCGTGATTCAGGATTACGGCAACAGCAGCGAAGTGGCCTGGTATGACAAATTCTTTCTCGGCGGATCCTATGATCTGCGCGGTTTTGAAGAGCGGGACGTCGGCCCGAAGGACGTGAACGACATTCCGCTCGGCGGCAAGACCTACGGCATGTTCACCGCCGAATACACGTTGGACGTCGTGAAGCCCGTGCGGTTCGCGTTCTTTTATGACGCGGGCTTTCTCAATTCCGGAGCTTACGACTTCAATCCGTCGCACTATAATGACGACTTTGGTTTCGGAATTCGAATGCTCGTGGCGGGCGCCCCGTTAGCCCTCGACTACGGTATTCCCTTGACCACCGACCATCAAAATAAGAAGGGGAACCAGTTCAATTTCTCCTTCGGCACCCGCTTCTAATCCTAACCCACGCCCCGTGTTATCTCCTATGAACAGAATGTTGAAATCAATCCTCACTTTAACCGCCTTCGGCGCAGCCGCGCTCGGCCTTTCCGCCCAGCCGGCGGTGAAGTTGCTCACCGTCGACATGGGCAAGCTCTTTGAGAGCTACTACAAGACGGCGACAGAGTCGGCCAAACTCAAAGTAGATCAGCAGAAGGCACAGGATGAACTTGAGCGCAGGGTCAAGGAGCTCAACGGATTAGGAGACCAATATAAGGAGCTGCTGGAGCAGTCCAAGAGCGCGATGCTGAAAGACGAAGCGAAGACGAAGGCGGAGGCCGATGCGTCGAAGATGCTGGACGAGATCCGGCGGCGGCAGGGCGAAATCCAAAAATACCAAGGCGATGCAGGGAAACTGATCAATCAACAGATCAGCAGCATGCGGGCCGTGTTGCTCGATGAAATCCTCAAGAAGATCGCCGAACTGGGCAAGAGCAAGGGCGCGACCATGGTGATGGATCGGAACAGCCTCGTTTATGCGGATCCCACCTACGACATCACCGAAGAAGCCTTGGCCTTCATCAACAAGGATCGCCCGGCCACCACGGCGCCCGCGGCGACGCCTACTGAGGAAGCTCCGACCGCTGCGGGGACGGCGCCAGCGACGTCGGCGGCTCCCGTTGTCACCGTTCCCGGGCTGGCTCCGAAGAAATAGGCCGATCCCGCCGGGCCAATCGCCTGGAGTCCGGATTTTTAGAAAAGCCCCACCCGCGATTTGGGTGGGGTTTTTTCTTTGGGCCGGGCCGGAATTTTGCTTAAGTGCTCGATGACGGTTTCCGTTGCGAGCTCCGACTACCGGAGTCCGGCCGGCGTTCCGCCATCGGAATCTTCCGCCATGCAGCTTTCGTTTACCTCTGATGAGATTGCGGCCATCGTCCAAGCGCGAGCCGCCCGGGGCGCGACCACCCTCATGATTGAGGGGATCTCCGCACTCCGCACCGCCCGGCCTGGTGATCTGTCTTTTCTCAACCAGGCGAAGTACAAGGCGGACGTGGCGAGCACCCACGCTTCTGTGGTGCTGATTCCTCCGAATTATGTTGGGGAACCGAAGGCGAACCAGTGCTTGCTGGTGGTCGACCAGCCTTCCGTGGCGCTGGCGCGATTGTGTGCGCGCATCGAGTCGGCGTCGCGACCGCCGGTGGTGGCGGGCCTGCATCCCACGGCGGTGGTGGCGGCGGACGCTCGCGTCGCGGCGAGCGCTTCGATCGGCCCGTTGTGCGTGGTCGAGAGCGGTGCCCAGATTGGGGAACGGGCGTGCCTTCAGGCGGCGGTGTACGTAGGGCGCGAGGTTACGATTGGCGAGGATTGCCAGCTCCTGCCGGGCGTGCGGGTGTATGCCGGCTCTGAAATTGGGCGCCGGGTGCGGATTCATGCCAACGCGGTGATCGGATCAGACGGTTTTGGCTACGAATTCATCGCCGGACGCCATGAAAAAGTGCCGCAGATTGGGAAGACCGTGATTGAAGACGATGTGGAGATCGGCGCCGGCAGCACGATCGACCGCGCCCGGTTTGGCCGCACGGTGATCGGGGAGGGAACGAAAATCGACAATCTGGTGCAGGTCGGGCACAATGTGATCATCGGACGACACTGCATCCTCTGCGCCCAGGTCGGGATTTCCGGCAGCGCCACAATCGAGGATTACGTTGTCCTTGCGGGCCAGGTCGGAGTGGTTGGACACATCACCATTGGCCGCGGAGCGAAGGTTGGTGGTGGGGCCGCGGTGTCGAGCGACATCGAGGCGGGAAGTTCCGTCAATGGATCCCCGGCCGTTCCCTTGATGCTGGAGCGCCGCATTGCCGTGCTCAAGCAGCGCCTGCCCGAGCTCTTTCACCGGGTCGACGCGCTGGAAGAACAGTTGAAGGGACTCGCTGGCGCCGGGCCGTGAGAATTGACTTCCGCCGCCGCCGCTTCTGGGCAAGATGGTGGGTATTATATGAGCGACTTTCGGCTGAAAGTATTCTCCGGAAACTCTAATCGGCCCTTGGCAGAGGAAATCTGCCGGCACATCAACGCCCCGCTGGGCGAGGCCACGGTGACCAGTTTTCCGGACGGCGAATCGTTTGTGAAGATCAACGAGAACATCCGCGGCGCGGATGTGTTCATCATCCAGTCGACTTGTCCGCCGTCGAACCATCACTTGATGGAATTGCTCATCATGATCGACGCGGCCCGCCGGGCGTCGGCGCAACGCATCACCGCGGTCATGCCGTTCTACGGTTACGCGCGCCAGGATCGCAAGGACCAGCCCCGGGTGCCCATCACCGCCAAACTGGTGGCGAACCTGCTCGTGGCCGCGGGCGCCAATCGCGTGCTCACCATGGATCTCCACAGCCAGCAGATCCAGGGCTTCTTCGACATCCCCGTCGACCATCTCTACGCCTCGCCCGTGTTCTTTGACTACTTGGCGAAGGACATGCCACCGGGTCTCGTCGTCTGTTCGCCCGATGTCGGAGGCATGAAGATGGCCGCGGCATACGCGGACATGCTGGGGGCGGGCCTTGGGCTCGTGGCGAAGAAGCGCAAGAGCGCCACCACAGTCGAGGCGATCAACGTGGTCGGTGAAGTGGATGGGTGTGAAGTACTGCTGGTCGACGACATCACTGAGACCGCCGGCACTTTGATTGCGGCCGCGAAAATCCTCCGTGACAGCGGGGCCACGAAAGTGCGGGCGGCCGTCAGCCACTGCATTCTCAGCGATATGGCCTATGAACGGTTGAAGGGCGGGCTGATCGATGAGCTCATCATCACCAATTCGATTCCCAATGATCCGCGCGGCCTGCCCATCACCGCCCTGAGCATCGCCAGTCTGCTCGGCGATGCGATCGTGCGCATCAACAGCAACGAGAGCATCACCAGCCTGTTTAAGATCAAGGGATTCTGAGCAGGTCCGGTTTGTGTGGAACCGTGCGCGCGGCTGGTAGGTCCACTGGCTCCCCCTCTTTCATGAAGCTCAAAATCCTCCTTCACGGTCTGGCGTTGGTCCTGACGGCACTCCTCCTGGCTGGCGCCAAGGAAGCGCCCCCGCCCAAACCGGTGCTCAAGATCGATCTGTCGCCCCTCAATGACGGGAAATCCGCCCCCGTGGTGAGTTATGCCGATGTCGTAGAACCGGTGCAGAAAGCGGTCGTGTCAATCTACTCGAGCAAGACGGTGCGACACCACCTGCCGCCCTCGTTCCAGCAGCTCTTCGGCGACGACGATCACGAGTCGCGTGAAGAGGGTCTCGGCTCCGGGGTGATCGTTTCGCCCAATGGCTATATCCTGACCAACAACCACGTCGTCGAAGGCGCGGACGAACTCAAGGTGGCTCTGGCGGATGACCGTGAGTTCAAAGGCAGGATCATCGGCACGGACCCCAAGACCGATGTCGCCGTCATCAAGATCGAGGCGGACAATCTTCCCACGATCACGCTGGCGGACAGCGACCGGTTGCGGGTCGGCGATGTGGTGTTTGCCGTCGGCAATCCGCTCGACATCGGCGAGACGGTGACGGCCGGCATCGTCTCCGCCAAAGGCCGGCGCGTTCATCTGCTGGACGATATCAACGGCTACGAGGATTTCATCCAGACCGACGCCGCCATCAACCTGGGCAATTCCGGCGGCGCGCTTGTCGACGCGAGAGGTCGTCTGGTGGGCATCAATAGTGCGATCATGTCGACCACCAATGGTAGCATGGGCATCGGATTCGCGGTCCCGATCAATCTCGCTTCGAGCGTGATGCAGAGCCTGATCGCGACTGGCACGGTGGCGCGCGGCTATCTGGGCGTCGGGGTGGATCCCCTCACCCCGGAACTGGCTGAGGCGATGGGCAAGGATGCCAAGGGAATGGTGATCTCGACTGTCACCCCGGACAGCCCGGCGGCCAAGGCCGGGTTAAAGCAGGAGGACGTCATCGTCGCGATCAACGGCCGGCCGGTAGATTCCCTCGAGGGGTTGCGAATGATCATTGCCCAGACTGCCCCGGGGACGAAGGTGAAGGTGAAGTATCTGCGCGAAGGCAAGATGGCGGAGTTGGAGGTCACGCTCACGAAGCTCGCGGACGACAGCGGCAAGCCAGATGAGTTTGTCACCGGCGTCACAGTGGCGCAGGTGGACGATGATGCGCGGCGCACCTTCCGACTGCCAGACGAAGTCGACGGGTTGGTCGTGACCGACGTCGCTGACACCTCGCCCTTCCGTGAACGATTCCGCCCGGGCATGGTCATCGTGCAGGTCAATCGCGCACCAGTAGACGATGTCGCGGGAGCGCGCGCCCAACTGCGCCCCGGGCGCAATTTTTGCCGGGTCTGGGAACGCGGCAGCTACCGGTACGTTCCCTTCAAGAACGGGGAGTGAGGCCGATCTTTGGCAGCGGGTAGTGAGTAGCCGGGAGCAATTACTGAGTCTTACGGAATGAAGTGACACTGGTGGCGCGCGTTGTCCCCAACGCGCCCAGAGCGTCTTGTGGACAAGCCGTTCCACCTTTGGAAGTCACTTCATTCTGCAAATCTCATTGATACGCAGAAGACAGCGAACGATCGGCGGAAGGAGGGTCGTTCTACTCACTACTCGATGCTCGCTACTGCTGGTCATTCCGCCCTTAGCGCGATCATCGGGTCGACCCGGGTTGCGCGGACGGCCGGCACGACGGTGGCGACAAAGGCGGCGCCCGAAAGCAACAATGCAACCGAACCGTACGTGAGCGGGTCGTACGGGCTGATGTCGAACAGCTGGCTGGCAATGCCATCCCGGAACATCACGCCGTAAAGGCCGACGGAGGCCAGAATCACCGCAACCGCGCCGAAGACGGTGAACATCGTGGCGACGATGCCGAGGGCGAGCACGGTGACGGCAAGACAACAAACAACAAAAGCCCTTCTCCTTGACCAGAACGCGGGCTCCGACGCGAAGGTCTTGCACGAAGATTGCGAGGATCATGGGGAAGCAGCGAGGGATGGATACCGACGAAGTTCGAAGTTGGAACGTGAAGATAAACTAGCTTCTCGATTCCCGCCACTCTGTTCAGGCCGTCACTCCGCCCGCAGGGCGTCAATCGGGTTCACCCGGGTGGCTTTTCTTGCCGGTAGCCAACAGGCAGCTGTCGTCGCTGCGAGCAGGGCGAGCGCGACGACCGCGAATACGGCGGGATCGACCCTGGAAACGTCATAGAGCTGGCTGGCGATCAGGTATCCGGCGCCGATACTGCAGACCGCACCGATTCCCAGTCCGATGAGCACGAGCTTGAGGCCGCTCCGCATCACGAGCGTGACCACCTGACCGGCTCCGGCGCCGAGAGCAATCCGGATCCCCAGCTCCCGTGTCCGCTGTGCGACGGCATAGGCCATTATACCATAGATGCCAATACAGGCCAGAACGAGCGCTGTGACGGAAAAGACGCCGATAAGCGTCAACATGGTCCGACGGGTTTGCAGCGTCTTTTCAACGGATTGTTCCAATGTCCCGAGATTGGCGATGGGCTGTTCCGGGTCGACGGCCCGGACAGCCTTGCGAACCTCTCCCGCCAGCGTCAGGGGAGGCAGACGCGTGCGGACAAGGATGCTTGTAAACCACGGAAAATGAACCTGCGGAACGTAGAAGTGCGGCCTGGGTTGGACGTCGAGCTGATACTGGCGGATGTCATCCACAATGCCCACGATCTCCCAGGTCGCATCCAAAGTGTGCAGTTGGTGCCCGAGCGGATCGTCGTCGCCGAACAACCGCCGCGCGACGGTTTGGTTGATGATGATGACCTTTGGCGCCTTTTCTTCATTGTCTGCCTCGGTGAAGAGGCGACCGCGGAGCAGCGGAATCTCGACGACTTGAAAAAAACCTCCGGCGATGGCGTCGAAACCGGAATGGAAATTCTCCCTTGTCTCCGGCCGATCCGCGCGACTGGCCACGTCGTCGAAATAGCCGACCGGCTTGCTCATGGGGGCCGACGAGGCCATGCCCGCGCCCGCAACACCGGGAATCTGCTCGATCTTCTGCAGGATGTCGCGGACGAAACGCACCCGGTGGCCGCTGGTGGGGGCTTTGCGGCCGGGCTGGGTGAGTTCAAAGGTCAGCACATTCTCACGGTTGAATCCGGGATTCGCATTCAGCACCTTGATGAAGCTGCGCAGCAGGAGCCCGGCGGAAGTCAGGAGCACCACGGTCAGGGTCGTCTCGGAGACAATCAGCAACGATTGCATCCGCCGGCGGGATCCCGTCGTCGATCCGCGTGCGCCTTCCTTGAGATGCTGATTCAGGTCGGGCCGGGCCACGCTCAAGGCCGGAAAGATCCCGAACAAGAGCCCGGTCGTCAAAATCGTGGCCAGGGCAAAACTGAAAACGCGGGCGTCACATCCAATCTCCATGCCGCCGCCCGCCTTGACGCCGGTGAATGCAAGCAGAGCCGGGACCGCATAAACGCCGAGCACCACACCGGCGGCGCCTCCAATCACGGCGAGCAACAGGCTTTCGGTCAGCAACTGGCGGACGATTCTGCCCGTGGATGCGCCCAACGCGACGCGCACGGCGATCTCCCCCTGGCGGGAGGCCCCCTTGGCGAGGAGCAGATTGGCGATGTTGGCACAAGCGATCAGCAGGACCAGGCCGACGGCGGCCAACAGCGTCAGGACGTAAGGCCGCAAATCACCGAACAGCGATTCCTGCAGGGTCTGGATCGTCACAGACCAGGGCTGTTTGAACTGCGGATAGGAAGCGTTCAGGGCGCGCTTGACCGTGGCGAGCTCCTCCTGCGCCTGCTGTATCGTCGCCCCCGATTTCAGCCGTCCGATCACGAAGCAGATATAGTTGTAGTTGCGCGGTTGCTTCCACGCGTCGGCGCGGATGGTCGCGGGTACCAGGAAATCCCCGCGGGAGTTGACGAGGGCGTTGGGTGCCAGGACGCCGATCACCGTGTAGCTCAGCCCGTCAAGCCTGATTGCCCGACCAACAATGTTTGGGTTGCCGTTGAAGCGCGACTGCCAGAGCTCGCAGGAAAGGATCACGACGTGGCGATTGCCGCCAGGCGCGTCGTCCTGCGGAGAAAACCCCCGGCCGAGCTTGGGATTGACGCGGAGCACCCGCAGATAATCGGCACTGACTTCGGCGCCGCTAATCCGGACCGGCTCACCTTCTCCGGTCAGGTTGGCGTCGATCATGTGGATTGCGGCAACGGTCTCAAGCTGGGTCGTATGATCCTGCCAGTCCATGAAGACGCCACCAGAGGCTTGCGAGCGCCCCCCGGTTTCCGGCGCCTCCCAGATTTGTACGATCCGGTCGGAATCCGGGTAGGGCAGGGGTTTGAGAAGCAAAGCATCGACAATACTGAAGATCGCGGTATTGGCGCCGATGCCCAGCGCAAGCGTAAGAATGGCCACAGCGACAAAGCCGGGCGACTTGGCGAACTGCCGGAGGGCAAACCGGAGGTCGGCGAGCATTAGTGAGTGAAAGTGAGGGTGAAAGTGAAAGTGAGACTGAGAGTGAAGGTGAAAGGGGAAAGCGAGTAGCGGGCAGCGAGCAGAAGCTGGCAGGCGGTTGAGATTGATGGAGGATGTGCTTGGGCTACTCGCTCCTCACTATTCGATGCTCGCTACTGCTGGTTCACTCCGCCCGCAGCGCGGTCATCGGATCGGCCTTGGTGGCGCGGCGGGCGGGCAGGTAGCAGGCCAACAAGGCGATCAGCATAAGCACCGGGGGAACGCCGACGAACGTGAGTAGATCGAACGGACTCACTCCATAGAGAAACCCGGCCAGCAGCCGCGTGACGGCCAGCGAAAGCACCAGGCCGACCGCCAGGCCGGACGCCGCCATGAGCAAACCCTTGCCGAGGACGAGGCGCAGGACGTCGCCGGAGCTGGCGCCGAGCGCGATCCGCAGCCCGAACTCCTGCGTGCGCTGGCTGACCGCGTAGGCCATCACCGCGTAGACACCCATGGCGGCCAGGACGAGCGCCACGAGGCCGAGTAGCACGAGGAGGCTCGACGCCATGCGCTGCGGAAACAGCACCAAGCCGGTGTGGTCGGCCAGAGGCAGTGTTTGCAGCAGCTCGACGCGGGGATCAAGGTCGTGCACGGTCTGCCGCAGCGTGTTCGCGAAGCCTGCCGGATCGCCGGTCGTGCGAACGCAGAGACCCAGATCCAGATCGGGCACTCCCTGCTGGTACGGCAGGTAGAAGAAACACCAGGAGCTCTCGCTCAGCCGGTTGTATTTCCCCTGCTTGGCGAGGCCGATGACCGTCCTCCACGTACCACCGGCCATGAAGCGGCGGCCGATTGGGTCCTGACCGGGCCAGAACTTGTGGGCGAAAGCCTCATTGACGACGGCGACCAGAAGAGCCTTGGCGTCGTCCTGGTCCGTGAAATCGCGCCCAGCCAGCAGGGGAATGCGCAGCGCGGCGAAATAGCGCGGGGAGACGATGGCAAATTCGTAGGTGGTGTCTTCGCCTTCCGGGGCTTGATAGCCTTCGACCGTCGCATCCGAGCCCTTGCAGCCGGCAAGACCGAGCGGGAACCAGCTGGCCAGCGCGGCTTCCTCGATGCCGGGCAATCCGGCGAGCCGCTGCCGCGCCTGCCGATAGAATGCCAGGCCCGTCTTCTGGTCATAGCCGTTCATGCCAATCTGGAGTCCGGCAATCAGCACATGATCGGCGCTGAAACCGACATCGATCTGGCGCGCCTGCCGCAGTCCCTTGATGCACAGGCCGGCGCCGATGAGCAGCACCAGGGCGATGGCCATTTCCGCAATCACGAGGGCATTCCGGAGTCGGTAGTGGGACGCGCCGCCCTGGGACGTGCGCCCGCCTTCCTTCAGCACTGGGTACAGATCGGGCCGCGAGGCCTGCAGGGCGGGAAACAAGCCGAAGAAGATTCCGGTCCCAAGGGCAAGCAGCAGCGCGACTCCCAGTGTGGCGCCATCCAAAGGGAAGCTGAGCTGGACTTTCCCCGACAGTGCTGCCGGCAGGAACAGCGGCAGCGAGTCCACTGCCCAGCTGGCAACCAGCACGCCCACTCCGCCGCCGAGCAGCGCGAGGAGGACGCTCTCCGTCAGAAGCTGCCGGATCAACCGTGCGCGGCTGGCGCCGGCCGCCAACCGGATCGCGATCTCCTTCTGCCGGCTGACGGCGCGGGCGAGCAGGAGGTTGGCGACGTTGGCCGCGACGATCAGCTGCACCCCCAGGCAGACGGCGAGCAACAGCGCAAGCGCCGGGCCCATGATCGGGCCCGCGCTCCAGGGACACTGGGAGAGCGGGACCACACGATGATGGGTGCCCGTGTTGGTCTTCGGATAGGCCCGGGTGAACTGCGCGTCAAGCAGCGCCACCGCCGCTCGCGCCTGTTCGATGCTCACTCCGGGCTGCAGGCGCGCGAGGTTAAGCCAGCCGCGCCAGTCGCGCTCGGTCAGAAAATAGGTGCCCTGGTTGCGAACCTCCCAGATCATGGACGCAGGCGCCCAGACATCGAAGGTCCCGGGCGGTGTCGAGCCGCGAAATGCAGCCGGCACCACGCCGACGATCGTGAAGCTGTGGCGGTTCAGGTCGACGACCCGGCCGAGGATGGAGGGATCGCCGCCGAAGCGCCGCCGCCAGAGGTTCTCGCCGATGACGAGCACAGGATTTCCCCCCGGCTTCTGGTCCTCGTCCGGCAGGAAGGTGCGGCCAAGGATCGGCTTGACGCCGAGCAGTTCGAAGGAGTTCGCGGTGACGATCTGAGCCTGGATCCACTCCGGTTGGTTGTCGACCGTGAGGCAGGCGGCCGTGGGCATCGAAGCCTCGGTGCCGGCAAAGATCTCATGATGGGCGCCAAAGTCCCGCAGATCGGGCAGGGATGCGCACCCGCCGCCGTAGTTCGAGACGAGGACGACCATTCTCTCCTGCTCAGCCACGCCCGGCAAGGGATGCAGCACCAAGCTTCCGAGCCAGCAGAGCACCGTGGTGGTGGCTCCGATCCCCAGTGCGAGGGAGAGCACCACGACCGCGGCAAAACCGGGTGACTTGGCGAGCTGGCGAAGGGCGTAACGAAGATCGGCGAGCATCGGGAGGGAAAGTGAGGGGGGCAGGGAAAGTGAGAGTTGAAGTGAAGGTGAAAGTGAGGGTGAACGTTGAAGGGGGCGGGAGGTGCAAGATCAGTGGAGAAAGCCTGTTTGCAGGCGACTTTTTTCTCGAAATCGCGAGCAAGCTCGCTTCCTACAATTGGCATAGAGACGCCTAAGGATCAGTGCCCACCGCCTATTTATCCGCCAGCGTGATGTGATACCGCTCCAACGTGGTGCCGATTTCCCTGTCGTAGAGCGCAACCGCGTTGCGCTGGTCGGCCAGAGCCTGGTAGTAGCTGGTTTCTGCCTGGGCGAGCATCTCCTGCTCTTGGAGAACAAAAAACGTGTTGCTCGCGCCGGCCCGGAGTTTCTTCAGCTCGTCGTCGGCGGTCCGCTGAGCGAGATCAAGCGCGACTTTGGCGGCTTCGACGCTTTTCCTGGTCGTCTCGACCTGGCCGGCTGCCTGAGTGACGCTCAACGCGATGGATTCTTTCAGCAGCTCGAGGTTCTGTTGATCGTGCCGCAATCGCAGCCGGGCGGCGCGGGCATTGCCACGTCCCTGGGCAAACGTCAGGGGAATGCTGACATTTACCCCGGCGGAAAATGCCCGGTGGTCCTCATCAGCCATCGCCCGGCGGCTCCCCGCTAGCGTCTGATCGAGCCCGGTGTAGCCGTAACTGCCGACAAAGTCCACCTGCGGCAGCAGCTGATTGCGGGCGTAAGCGGAATTGAACCGGCTTTTGTCGACTCCAAATCTTGCCTGCTGAAAATCCGGTCGAAGCTCGTAACTTCTCTTCAGGTCCTCGGCAACCCTCAGGGTCAAGTCCAGCGGCGGCGGGGTATCGATGGCGAGCAAAGGACCGTCATTGGAGAACGCCTTTTCGCCAAGAAGCATGCGCAGCTGGTTGTCTGCATTTCTTACCCCTTGCGTGGCGAAAATGATTCCTTGCTCGAGGAAGGCGGCTTTTGCCCGCGCTGACGTGACGTCGTTCTCGGACATGCTTCCCACCTTGAATCGCTTTTGGTTCTCTGCGACCAGCCCGGCGGCAAGATCCCAGGAACGCTGTGCAGTGCGCAAGGAGGCATCCGCGGCGGCGAGATTGCTATACGCCACCGCCACGTTCGTGATCGCGTCAATCACCGTCTGCCGATATTGCCAGTCGGAAATGGTGCGATTTGCCTTGGTCACCCGCAGGCCGAGATTGGCCTGGCTGCCGGAAAAACCGAAACTACGCAGGAGCGGCTGGGTGACCTGAACACCGCCGAATGTGAGGAACTCGTTCTGGAGCGGGCTGTAGCTGCCCCGCTGATTCGAGGACGTCCCGCCAATCGAGTACTGCAGGCCCCACGGCATGAGTCCGACGAGCCCGAGGCTGTAGTTGTCGACCTGGGAAAACGTGCTGGCGGGGACAATTAATCCCGTGACAGTGCTGGAATACGACGCGCTGTAGCTCTGGGAGTAGCTTCGCTGGAAACTGAGCGCGGGATCGAATGCCCCATAGGCCGCAAGCAGGTCGGCCTTCGCGGCGGCGTGCGAAAAGGCGTCCACCTTGATGCTCTGGTTGTTGGCCAGCGCCAGTCGGATGGCGTCGTCGAGTGTTAGGTGCGCCGGAGCGTCCTGTGCGACGAGCCCGGTCGCCAATGCGGCCAGCGTGAAGATCAACGAGCACGGGCGGAGCCATCGCGAATGCCTGTCCCATGAGGGCGACCGACCGCCGGCGCCAGGAAGAGTGAGAGATTGGTTCATCTGAAATCGGCAATTGACGGTCAGAAATCGTAAATCACTTGACGATCATGCCGTCGGCGAGGCGCACGATGCGTGTGCCAAAGGTGGCATTTTCGTTGGAATGGGTCACCTGGACGATGGTGACGCCATCTTCCTGGTTGAGCTGCTTGAAGAGCTGCATGATTTCGCGGCCCTGGTCGGAATGGAGATTGCCGGTGGGCTCGTCGGCCAGGATCAGCCGGGGCTTGGCCACGAGGGCGCGCGCCACGCCGACAAGCTGTTGCTGGCCGCCCGAAAGCTGGTTCGGATAAAGATCCTTTTTTGCGACGATGTGGAAGCGGTCGAGCGTGTCGCAAACGATGCTCTCGCGCTGCTTCTTGGGCACGTCGCGATAACTCAGGGGAATCTCCAGGTTTTCGTAGACCGTGAGATCGTCGAGCAGGTGATAATTTTGAAAGATGAAACCGATGTTCTTTTTCTGGAGATCGAACCGCTTCCTCTTGTCCATCTTGTGCACCGGCTCTCCACCGAACCAATATTCGCCGTCCCAGGCGCTGTCATGCAATCCGAGCACGTGCAGCAGCGTCGATTTGCCCGAACCGGAAGGGCCCATGATCGAGACGAACTCGCCTTCGTTGATCTCGAAGCCGATATTGCGGAGCGCGTAAAACGGCCCGCCTTTCAGCGGGTAGACACGATTGATGCTGCGGAGTGTGATCATGAGTAGGATTCGGAAGGGCAATGGGTGGATTGAAGAAGGAAGACGCGCGGCAAATCAAACGGACGATTCTCCTTCCGAAGTCATTGTTTGCATGCGCTGTGCCAGCCGGTTCAGATATTCATAAGTGATTGAATATCAGTTTACAATTCTGTCATAGGGCATTCGTACCGTACAGATCTGTCCGTCTTCGGAACGGCTCTGTCCCAATTATGGGAAAGGGCGAGGACGCTGGGGTCGGGAGCATGAGAACGACCGTGACAACAACCAAGTACTTTGGAAGATGCAGACGCGATCCGATGAAACTCCGTTTGCTGCGGGACGTCTCATCAATTGGTCCATCGAGTGAAATTCCTTCGCCTTCTCCTAAACAGCTTGGTGCTGGCCATCGGACTGGTCGTGCTTCTCGGCGCGATGGCGCTTGCGCCTGTCGTCCAAACCTGGATTGCGCAATCCGTGCTGGCCCGGCAGCCGGCTCTTCAGGGAACCTTGGGATCGCTTTGGGCGGGCTTTGGGAAAGTCAATGTCGCCGAGTTGCAGCTGAAGATCGACGGAGCGGTTCTCACAGTGCCTTCGCTCAAGGCCGAGCTTCCGCTCACGACCGCCGTATGGGATCGGAGGTTTCTGGTTCGGAAGCTGGTGGCAAAAGGCTGGACGCTCGATCTGCGTCAGCTTCCTGCACCGAAGGCAGGAGAGTCCACCGAATCGGCACCGGCGCCGGACCAGGGGCAGGGATCGCCAGCCACAGCAGAAAGGGTGTCGGTGCAAAACGTCGTGCGTCTTTTCTACGGGACTTTGAGCCGATGGGCTTTGCCGTGCGATGTGTCTTTGGACGGAGTTGACTTGGAGGGCGATGTACTGGTCGCTGCGTCGGTTGGAAGGGAGCCGGTTACGGTGCACGTGATCGTCAAGGGTGGCGGAATGGCTGCGGGCCGCGAAGGAGATTTTGCGATCGATGCCTCGGGCGATTTCATCGCCGCAGATGCTGCGATGATCGCCCTGGCCGGTCATGGCCATGTCGTCGTGGCCATGAAATCCCCTCGGACCTTCAGTCGCGTCGAGGTCAAGGCCGACCTCTCGTCCAAAGGCGGGCTGGTTCCGGAGGGTCTCACCTTGGCGGCGGACGTCACGTCGGCCCTGGACGCTCGTGCGGAGACTTTTTCTCTGGAACTGAATCGCGGCAGCCAGCATTTGGCGACTCTACTGGCCCGTTTCCCGGAGGGTACGAACCGGTTGGCTGGAACTTGGAAGCTCAATTTGCAGGATTCCGATGTCGCTCTGTTCGCGCCGAATCGATCCCTGCCGGATTTCACGGCAACGGGGGACGGCCGATTTGATTGCGACTTGGCTTTGACGCAGTTGCATGCGCTGGGCCACCTCAGTGGTCCCATCAGCCACTTGGGCGTCCTCGCGCCCTCGCTGGAGCGCCTCGGGGCGGTGACGGTGGACACCGATTTTGACGGGACTCGAAGCGGGCAGTCGATCCGGGTGGATCGCCTGAAAGCGTCTCTGAACGGAGCCGGGATGGCTGCCGTCGTAAGTTCGCTTCAGTCCTTTGAAATTGATGAACCGACCGGCGATCTGAAGCCGTTGGATCCGGTGGGCGATTGGATGGACGTTTCGTTGCGTGGATTCCCGCTTGCCTGGCGGCCGGATTCCACGGGCGGGTTCGCCTTGTCCGGCGGCGATGCAACCGGCGCATTCGTTGTCCGGGCGGCGAAGGGCGGCTTCGCCTTGCGTTCAAAGGCGCCGGTCACCGCGGCCGGCGTTTCCGTGCAGCGCGCGGACAAGACCTTCGTCGGAAAACTGGACCTGGCGCTTTCTCTGCTCGCCGAATACGGCTCCGAGGGATGGCGCATTCAGGCCGCTCCGCTGGTGGTCAGCAGCGGCGGTCGGAGCCTGGCGACATTCGACGGCAAGGCATCCCGTCCGGCCGGGCTGGACCAGTCGATCGCGATCGCGGGAGCGTGGACCGCTGATCTAAAGACCTTGGCGTCCCAGTCCGTCGGTCCTGATCTCAGTTGGATCCGTGGCCGGTCGGCCTCTGGCGATTTTTCTGCAAAAGTGGGGACTTCGACGGAATTGGACGGCAGGCTGTCGGTCGTCGGCCGCGATGAGGGCCACACGATCACCGGCAACCTGCATGCGGAGGTGGACGAAACCGGAAGGATCTCGTTCTTGGCGCCGGTCAAGGTTGCGTTCGGGCCGAGCGCATCGGATCTGTCGGTCGAGGGAACGTCGATCCGTGACGAGACGGGGACCCGCCTCTACATTAAATTAACCGGAAAGGACGTCGCCCTTGAGCACCTGCGCCTGCTGGCCGCTTCTTTGGCTGAAGCCGGAGGCGTGCCCGTGGCGGCGAACGCCGGGTCGGAGACGCCGGATCAAGTGCGAGACCGGACTCCGTTCTGGGGCGACTGGACCGGAAACGTCGCCGTGGCGTTTGCCCGGTTGAAAGCAGGGGAGTTTGCTTTCGAAGACGTCGGAGGCGCCTTTCAGTTGGGCCACGGCTCCATTCGCCTGGAGGGCGGGCACGGTGCGCTTGACGGCCAGCGCTTCGCCAATGTGGGTGGAACCATCGCGTTCGATGCCGCCGCCGAATTCCCGTATAGCTTCAAGGTGACGGCCTCTCTCGATCGGGTCGATGCAGCGCCTCTTTTCCCCGTGCCGAAGTCCGGGGGGGAGCCGGCCATCGAAGGCTACTTCTCCATCGCCGGCACGCTGACTGGGAACGGAATGAACCTGCATGACCTCCTCGGCCGGACGCAGGAAGAGCTGCGGCTGACCAGCCCGGCTGGGATCGTGCGGGTGCTCAAGACTGACGTGGACGAGGCATTCCCCGCGGAGACCGCCTCATCGGTCTCGGACACACTGGGCAGGATGGGCTCCGGCGTCGGGAAGTTTTTCGGAGTTGAGGACACAGGAGGCTTTGGCAAGAAGACGGTCAGCCCGACCGCCGAGGCGGTGATCGCCTTCATCAACGCGGTGTCTGAGATCGGCTTTGACGAGGTGACGTTAACGGCGGTTCGGGGAACTGACCGCACGATCCGTCTCGTGAATATTGCGATGACCGCAGGGGACGAGCGCCTCACGGGATCCGGGCAGATCACCTACGTGAAGGATCTTTCCCTCCGCGCCCAGCCGCTCAGCGTAGACCTTCAGTTTTGGGCGCGTGGCCGGGTCGCCAAGCTCTTGTCGACTGCCGGCCTGCTCTCCGCCGACAAAGACGGCCTCGGTTACACGAGGCTCATCCAACCGATCCATTTTGGTGGAACCCTGGAGCATATCGACCGAAGCCAGTGGCATAATCTGCTGGTCAAGGCGGCGACGCCAAAACCCGTTGAACCGAAGAAAAACCCATGAGTCCGGATGATTCCAGAGCCAACGCCGGCCGGAACGGTCCGACTGGCCGCAGCAGCCACGAAAAGGCCCTCGATTGTAGGAATCCCGCGGAGTGCGGCATGCCGCTTGTCAGCCCCGACCCATGACCAACGTCGTTCCGACAGAATCGGTGCCACATTTGGGGAAGATCGCTTTGGTGACGGGCGCGAGCCGTGGGATCGGAAAGGCGATTGCGCTCCAGCTGGCGCGCGATGGGGCCGACGTGATGGTGACAGCCCGCGACCTGAAACTCCTAG
>PLOH01000033.1 GCA_003142955.1 Opitutia bacterium
GAGGCGATGGAGGTGCTATAAGCCTGTCGAACGGGCAAGCAGGCTTCCTATTTTTTGGCTGGCGGCGCCGGCTTGTCCGGCGCGCCGTTATCCGTGACATAGCGCCAGGTGCCGTCGGGCTGGCGTTTCCAGATCGTGAGGAAAAACCCGCCTCTGATGACCGGCTGGCCATCGGCGCCCGGGCGGCGCCATTCGTAGCGCCCCCAATTATATCCCAGGGTACCGTCGTCGGAAACATCCGTAAACATCGCGGACCAAGTCAAGGAAACGCCCGGCTGGTCGGGCCCGATCCGTTCCCGCACGGCGGCAAGACCGCGGAATCTCCGCGGGTCCGTGTCGACAAACGCGACGTCGGGCGCGGCGAAATGCTCGAAAGCGGCGCGGAGGCCCTTCTCCTTGGCCATGGTGCAGAAGGCGTCCTCCATCCCGGCGACCTCGGCCTTGAGCGACGCCTTGTCGATTGCCTTCGGCGCGAGATCGGCCCGGATCACGAGCGGCACGAGGAGCAGAAGCAAACTGGAAAGCGCGGGCAAGTGGCGAAGGGACGTTTTCATGGGATTATCGGTTCACCTTGTTGCGAGATAGGCTTGGTAATCCTCCGGGGTGTCGAGATCGGTGGCAAATTCCGGCAGGTCGACGGTCGCGAGTTGATCCGCATGGCGCTCCAAGAGCGGCCTCGCCCCGCCCGGCCCGTGCAGGTCCATGAGTTCATGGAAATGGCGCCGCGCGAACAACACCGGCGGCCCCGGATGGCCGTCGTAGCGCGCCGCCACGATCGATTTTCCGCTGCGGAGAGCGGCGTCCGTCAGGCGGGCGATGGCGGCCGGCGAAAACGCCGGCTGATCGACCACCACCAGGAGTCCGGCGTCGAGCGAGAGCGAAAAAGTGTCGAGTATTTGAATGCCCGTCCGGATCGACGAGGCCAGGCCCTCCTCCCACGCGGGATTCTCGGCGAGGAGCACAGGCAGGCGCACGACTTCCGGCCGCACGGCCTCCCGGTGCGCCCCGAGCACCACGACGGCCGGCCAGGCGGCGGAGGCGAGAACGGTGTCGACCGTGCGGCGCAGCAGCGTGCGGCCGTCGAACCGCAGCAGTTGTTTCGGCGCGCCCATCCGGGTCGAGGCGCCGGCCGCGAGGATCACCGCACCGAAGTGGAAGGGGTATGTTGTCACCGAAGGCGAACACCCAGAATGCTGTTATGCTGGCGACAGAAGGAAACTTGCCTAGGAGGTAGCTGCGAGCGCCAGCGAGCGGATGGCCAATCCCAGATCCACTCGCTGGCGCTCGCGGCCACCTAGAATGCGCTGCTTGCGAGAATGCCAGGGGTCAAGCGCGGAGCGATTCATGCAGCAGTCTTTTTGGTGCCTCGGTGTCTTGGTGGTTCCTCGGTCGTGGACATTGCCGCGTTATTCCGCATGGATCGGACGCTGGCGTTCGCGCAGGGGCCGGGCATCGCGCCTCGCGAGCACGGCCTGCATTTCGGCGAGAATGGAGAGCGCGACCTCCTCGGGAGTGTCGGCACCCAAATCCAGCCCGACGGGCGCATGCAGGCGCTCGCGCATGTCCGGCGTAATGGTGAATCCATCAGTTGCCAAGTCGGAGAGGATTCGTTCAGCGCGTTTTCTGGGACCGAGCAGTCCAAGATAGGCGAGGGGACGCGGGAGCAGGGCTCGGAGCAGGGGCGCGTCGTGGTGGTAGTGATGCGTCATTACAATCACCACGGAATCTGCTTCAGGATTGATCCGGACGACCGCCTCTTCCGGCCGGGCCACCACGGTGCCATCGGCTTCCGGAAACCGTGCCGGCGTGGCGAAGGCCGGACGGGCGTCAACGACGTTCACTTGCCAGCCAAGCTCCTTGGCAAAACGCACCAGCGGCCGGGCGTCGTCTCCTGCTCCAAAGACCACCAGAGGCGTGGGTGGGAGCACAGTCTGGCTAAACACCGTGAGTCCGGGCTCAGGTCGTACGTTTCCGGCGAGACTCGTCCCCAGTCGGGTGCCTTCAGGCCCCTGCCAGACCACTGCGAGCTCCGTTGGGACCCGTTTCCGAAGGTTCTCGCGAAGGACCTCGGCCCAAACTGGACGTGGTGGGAGTTCTTCGATGAGCAAATGAACAACGCCGTGACAGCCCAGGCCCACCCCCCACACAAGATCGTTTTCGGAAGTAGTGTCGTAAGTGATCACCTTTGCTCGTCCTGAGTCCTGCGTTCTCCTGGCCTGGGCAATTATGTCGTCCTCCAGACAACCTCCGCTAATGGATCCAGTTCGCCGACCTTCTGAACTGAGCAGCATTCTTGCGCCCGGGCGCCGGTAGGAGGAACCTTCCACCCTGACCAGAGTCACCAAGATTGCGCGAGCCGGCGCTGAATCACCAAGCACGGTCAAGATCTCATGCAATTCCTTCACGATTAGTATATAGCTATGACTAGTCAGCGGCGATGGCAATGCATGAATAGAAAAAATGAGCTCAATCTAGTGACAAGACAAACTTATGTGAGCTATTAGACGCACTTTCTTAATTGTCACCCAGAATTAACAAAACATTGCGTCATGGCGGGAAACCTGCTTGATTTCCCTGCAAGAGAACATGCGGTGGTCTTCAGGCCACGGCCTCTTACCAACCAAAGCACAACTGATAGCACTATGAACCTAACTCCCGTAAGGAAGTTGAAGGCGTTGCTTACCCTCGTTCTTGGGGCAGCCATGCCTTATCTCGCGGTCGGCCAGACCGCTCCGACAGCCTCGACGACTCCGACACCCGCGACGCCGGCGATGACGCCGACGACGACCACTGCAACGACGCCGGAGCAGGAAGTAAAATTGGAGAAATTCGTTGTCACCGGTTCCTATATTCCGGCAGCCCTGGATGAAGCCAAGGCCCTGCCAGTCCAGATCATCGATATTCAGGCGATCCAGATGTCCGGCGTGAACACCAATGTGCTGGACGTCCTGCGGAAGACCGTCCCCCAGATCGAGGGTGGCAACAATATCGGCGTGGAGAATGGCAATATTTCCGGCGCCTCGACCAACGGCGGTTCCATGATCTCCCTCCGTAACGTTGACACGCTGGTCCTGATTGATGGGAAGCGCGTCGCGCCTTCGGCCGTCGCTGCCAGCGGTGGTTACGAATTCGTCGATCTCAACCTCATCCCCCTCGCGGCAGTTGACCGCATCGAAGTCCTGACCGATGGTGCTTCTGCCATCTACGGCTCTGAGGCCGTGTCAGGCGTCGTCAACATCATCCTCCGCAAGGACTACGAGGGCGCTGAAATCGATACCCATTACACGCAGGCCCCGAATGATACCGGCGGCTTCTGGCGCGAACGATCCATGTCAGTGACTGCTGGCGCCGGGAACGCCAAGACCCACCTGATGTTCTCGGCCGAATGGTCCAAGGCCGATCCGATCTGGGAACGCGACGTCAGCTATGACAATGTATATTACGGAACTTCAAGCTATCCGGGAGTCGTCAGCAAAGGCGCCACCTACTACAGGCTGGCACCGGGACTGAATGCTCCCCCCGCGCCTGGTGAGGGTGGACCGGTGACCCTGGCCAGCCTGGTCGCCGCGGGCGTCTACGTTCCGACTTCGAGTTCTCTCGTTTCTCAAGGCTTCAATCTTGCCGGTAAGCCCACGATTGAGAACGCCTTTGACCACCGAGTCGTGACCGTCGCGGCTAGCCACGAGATCAGCGATCAGGTCACCTTCAAGGCGGATTTCCTCTACGCCTACACGCACACGAATTATCAGCTGAATCCCCAGCCGGTAACTGCTTCCAGCACCACCCTCATCGATTATGGAGTATCGCCGATCTCGGATACCGGATATACGATCCGCAATCGTTTCATCTCCGGTCCGAACCGAATCTACGACAACACGAGCAATTTCTATCGCGGGACGGCGGAGTTGGATGGCAAGGTCAACGACTACTTCAATTGGCAGGTCTACGCCAACTACAACATCTCCTACCAGACGGCCCTTGGCTACAATCAGATCCTCAATTCGGCTCTGCTGAGCGCGATCCAGAATGGATTGATCAACATGTTCGCCATTACGCAGAATCCGGCGAATATGGCCGAGGCCAATATCTACGGGACTTCGCTCGGAGATTACACGAGCCAGCTGTATACCTACGACGCGCTGATCAACGGCAAGATCTGGGATTTGCCCGCCGGACCTCTCCAGTACGCGGCCGGAGCCGAGTACCGCAATGAATCCCTCAATGCGGTTGCCGACTACAATAGCACCATTCCGCCGGGCGGAACGACTTCGCAGTGGAACAACGGCACGTCGCTCAATCCCTTCGACAAAGGTCGCAACGTGAAGAGCGAGTTTGCGGAACTGAAGGTTCCAGTTTTCAGCCCGCAGAACGGAATCCCGGGATTGCACCTTCTCTCGCTCGATGGCGCCTACCGCCATGAAGACTACAGCGACGGCAACAAGAGCACGGTCCCGAAGCTTTCGATCCGCTACCTGCCTTATAACGATGATATCGCCCTTCGTGCGACGTTCGCCAAGTCCTTTTCAGAGCCGACACTCGACGATCTGTACGGACCGACCAGCTCCGGGTTCACCAACTCCCCCAACGGTTTGACGGCTTACAATTCGTCCGGTGTCGCGATTGGGAACTACCCCAACCTTCAGGGCCAGGAAATGAGCGGCTCCAATCCGAACCTTACGCCGGCGAAGGCCAAGAGCCAGACCTACGGCTTTGTCTACTCGCCAAAATACGCGAAGGGCCTGGAAATCTCGGTCGACTATTGGAAGATCAAACAGACCGACCTGATCGGCAATGCGGCCAGCGACCTGACGATGATGCAGTCGGTCGAAGAGTACGGACCGGCCTCACCGTTTGCAAAATACATCGCCTTGGGCGGCTTCCCGGGACAAGGCGGCACAGCAGTGACGACCCCTGGACAGCTCTCGCCGAACCCGGACAACGTCTATGTTCTGCAGACACTCCTCAATATTGCCTCACAGCAGGAGCACGGTTGGGATATCAACGTAAAGTATACGCTCCCATGGGAGACCTATGGTCGTTTCACGGTCAACACGGAGTGGGCGATCATGAAGCAGTTCTTCCTCAAATCGAGCCCGGACGACCCCGGCTTCGACTACTCCGGCTACGACCTGTATGGGACCCTGCCGAAGACCCGTTCCTATACGACCCTGGACTGGAACTACAAAGCGTACGGTTCCACGCTGGGCTATACCCATATCAACCCCGTCGCCGATGGCTACGGCGACATGATCAACCCGTACAACACGTTCGACATCCAATTCCGCCTCAACCTCGGCCAATTGGAGTCGCACCTTCACGGCATCAGCTTCGATATTGGAATCAACAACTTCACCAACCAGAAGCCGCCGCTTGATCGTAGTAATTACGCCAGCCCGCCGTTCGACGCGAGTACCTACAGCTATTTTGGCCGGATGTACTACATGGACCTCAAGATTAAATTCTGACCGGGTCTAAGACGTCTGTTTTACAACGCCCCTCCTCACCGGGGGGCGTTTTTTTTGCGTTGTGATTTGACCTTGGGGAGAATGGAACGTCCTCGCCAAGTCGCCGGAATGGTCTGTCGAGTGGATGGCACTTGCAGGCACCGCCGGTTAGCGTTTTTTCCGGGGAGGAGCAAAACGCTCTTTTGCCGGGGAGGCCCGATTACTACCGGCGGAAACGGATCTCGATGGCCGCGGTGTTCTGAGCGAAGTTCACCACGGGGAATCCCCGCTGTCGTGCAGGTCGGCCGAGGATCCGCTTGACGGTGGCGGGCCAGCCGGGCGGGCCAAGCCGTGTCACGCCATTGGTCAGTGCCACGTGGCTGAGCGCGACCTGCCCCACTCCACGCACGGCGAGACGGAGCCGGGCGTGGCTGGCGATCTGAAAGCCGTCAGAGATTGGAGGGCGGCGCGCTGTCGCCGCCAAAGGCCCGGTCGGCGCTGACGGAGCAGCGCCCTCCACCTGGCGGTGCAGCACGGTTCCCGGATAGCCGCTGGCGCTCGCAGCTACGGGAATCGGCACGGAGAATTCGCGGCGAATATTGGTCCGCGGGTGCGCCGCAAAGGCTCGAAATTCCATGAGATGCGATTCGTAGAGTTGCTTCCAAATCCCATCTGGCTCGCGCTGTTCGACGACGATCTTTTGCAGGGCGGGCGCGAAGTTGTGAATGGTGAACTGCAGCTGCCATGCGCCGCAGACTGGCGTGGCTCGCCAGGCAATAGCGGGGCGCTTTTGCACTTTTCGAAGCCATGCGAGCCACTCACGCAGGCGTTCTGCGTCGTGTTCTAGCATCAGCTCGTTGGGTCCGCGCTGGCGCGGGTCGCGCGAGCGATTCCACATCGCGCGAGCGGCCGCGCGACCAGCCCGGAGTGCGGCGGCGAAGAGCGCGGCGTCGTCTCGCAACACAGCGAGAGTAGCGCCGGTCTCCGACCGGCGTCCAGTCCGCGCTGCCGGTCGGAGACCGGCGCTACTCGCTCGGCGCAACCGGAATACGTTTACCGCCGCCCGCCGCACAAAGACGTCGCGTCGGGCGAGGTAGCGCCGGAAAGCCAGACTTGCGGCGATTGGTGTGCAGGAGCCTGCTTGCAGGCGAAGATCTGAGGTGGCGCGGGCGTCCCTCCCGTGATTACCAGGCCACGGGAAAGCTGCCCGTGCCACCGAATCGCCTGCAAGCACGCTCCTGCAGATTCGTTCCAACGCCCGCAACTCCCTACGATACGGCGCCACCCCGTCGCGCCCGGCGCAAACATCCCATCGGTCATTGATCTGCCAGCGATGGTAGCCGGCAAACGCATGTTCATCGCATGCCAGCGCAGCGCGGGCCCAGCGGCGAATCTCCGAGGGGCCGGGCGANNCGAGCCACAGGCACGCTGCTGCTGCGTCGACGGCGGTCGTCAGCTCAATGGCGAGACGATTTGCCTCCCACGAAGTGATGAGGAAGCCGGCGGCGCCGACCCGGTGGCAGCGCTTCCACCACGACAGAATGTTCGCCAGACGGTCGCTGAAGGTTGGCATCGGTTCGTAACGAAACGCCCCGTTCATCGGACAACCCCAGTACTCGATCCCGCGGGCTTGCAGCGGCGCAGCCAGGTCCACCTCGGCAAAATTGCGGAGTTCGACGCGCGGATGGCAGGCAAACGGGTAGTAGTACCAGTCGTAGGCGATAAGGTCCCGCGGCAGCAGCGGAATGGCGGCGGGCAGCAGCGCAAGCATGTCCGCCCACAGGCCCATCCGCAGTCCCATGCCGGTCGTCACCTGGTGCAATTGCCCCACGTGTTCTGCGAAGTGCGCTGCGAGCCCGCGGCGTTTCACGTCCGCACGGCAGCGCGGGCATTTGCCAAGATGAAACGATTCGTCGAGGCCGACGTGCACCTTGCCGGCCGTGCAAAAGGGCGCCATGTCGCGGAGGAGTTTCCCGGCGATCTCCAGCGTGAGCGGATGCAGCGGACAGAGCTGCCCGCGGTCGAGCGGCTGCCCCGAGGGGTCGCGCAGTTCGTTGAGGTCGCGCAGCTCCGGCACCTTGATGAGATACTGCGTATGGCCGAGCAGATTGACGATCGGGACGACCTTGATCCCGACGCGCGTGGCGGCGTTCACCAAACGTGTTAATTGCCGATAGCTGTAGGCGTCGCGGCGTGCGACGCTCGGCAGACTCGGGTATTCCACCGCGTCCTCGAGGTGAAGATAGAGCTCTTCATAGCCCCATTCCGCATAACGCGGCAGCCATTTCAGCAGGAAATCGAGACGCTCCACCTGGCGCGCGAGATCCCATTGAAAGGCCCGGGTAATGTGCGGAGTCGTTGGCATTTCAGTAGGAAGCCTGCTTGCAGGCGATTCCGGTGTAGTGATCGCTTGCTGGCAACCTCCTATTCCTCTGCGATCTCTGCGGCCTCCTGTAAAACAAAGAGTCGGATTATCACCGGAGGACGCAAAGAACGCGGAGGGATCGCTTGCAAGCAAGCTCCTACATTCCGGTCGGTTTGCCGGCCGGATGCTGCCTCAGGTGCTCTTCCAGCCATTTCCGCCCGCTGGCTTCGTCTGAAAACGCTCCTTCAAGCTGCATTTCGAATGCGGCATCGAGAATCGGTTTGAATGCTGGGCCGGGCGCCAGCCCTAGTTCTACCAAGTGCCGGCCAAGAATCAGCGGTCGCGGCGCAGTGTCCTGTACCGCCAGGGCGTGCGCTTTTTCACGCAAGGCCTGGATGCGGTCTTCCGTCTCTGCCGAAACGAGCGGCGGACGACCAAGATGATCCGCCCGCATGACGACACACAGCTCGTCAATGGAGGCCGGGGCGAGCTTGCGTGCCAGCCGGCGCACGGCGCTGTCGGTGAACTCCGCCTGGCCGCGATGATGGGCCAGATGGTTCACTACCAGTGGTCGTACCCAGTCGATCAATTGGAGCGGCGCCCCGATCCCCCCGAGAAACTCCTCCGCGAGCGGGCCGCCGGCCTCCTCATGTCCCGGACTCATCCAGCGCAACGTGCCACGGCGTTCGATGCGCACAGTGGTGGATGGCTTGCCGAAATCGTGGGCCAGCACCGCCAGCGCCAAGTACCGACGCCTGGCCGGATCGCTTTCGCGCCATTCCGGAAGCCGCGCGAGCGCATCTAGGCAGTGCTTGGTGTGCGTGAGAACATCGCCCTCCGGATGCCATTCCGGTTCCTGGGGCACGCCAGCCATCGCGTTGACCTCTGGAAAATGCGCAAGCCAGCCGGTTTGTTCCAGAACCGTGATGCCTTTGGACGGCACGACGGATTTTACGGCCCATTTGTCCCATTCGCCCCAGATTCTTTCCACCGGCAGCTCATGAAATGTGCTGGCGATGCTGCGGCAGAGCGCCGCCGTTTTCGGCGCAAGCGCGAAATCGAACCGTGCCGCCAATTGCATGCCGCGCAGCACGCGCAAAGGGTCCTCCACAAACGCTGCGCTGGTGTGGCGCAGGATTTTTGCCTGCAAGTCGTCCCGACCATGGTGCGGATCGATGATCGTCTCGGTCACCGGATCGTAGGCGATGGCGTTGATCGTAAAATCGCGTCGCGCCGCGGCCTCTGCGTCGGACAGGGTTGGATCAGGGGCCACCGCAAAGCCGCGGTGGCCGCCGCCGGTCTTGGATTCGCGCCGCGGCAGGCTGAAATCGTACTCCGCTCCGCCGAGCCGCAGTTTGACGACCCCGAAGCTGCGTCCCACGAGGTCGGCATTCCCGAACGGTGAGAGCACGCGGACCAGCGTTTCATAATCCACCCCCGCCACCTCGACATCGAAATCCTTCGGCTCCAGTCCGAGCAGCCAGTCGCGCACTCCGCCGCCGACGAGTCGCGGCCGGCCGACGGCGCGAAGGGCGCGGAAGATTGCGAGCAGTTGATCAGGCAGGTTCATCGTAGGTCGGTTCCTGGTCGGAGGCGGCGCGTCGGGCTGGCAGCCTGTCGGGCTTGGTCGTGACGATGCAAAATGTAGGAGCCTGNNCTTTTTGAATAGATACGGCTTGGTGCCCTCCAGGTTGTTAGCCATTCCGGGAGGTCCTCCAGCCATGGATCGCGATGAGAATCCAGCCGATCAGCAGCAGGAGTCCACCGAGAGGCGTGATCCAG
>PLOH01000063.1 GCA_003142955.1 Opitutia bacterium
CCGGATTGCGGCGACATCCGCGCCGCGGTGTTCTCCGTCATGCTGGGCATGACGGGCTTCTGCGTGGCGATCACGTTTCTGAATTTTGCGTACCTTTTCTACGGGCCAGCGTTGGGGGGCTTGGCAATCGCCATGTCGTCGGCGGCCGAGCATGAGTTCGAAAGACGGGGCGCCGAGGCCGGACAAGCAGGGGCACCCGTACTACCCACCCGTGCCGGCTCATCACGGGGACAGGTATGGACCGCCTAGCGTTTTACCGGTTTTTGAAACGCCATATCGCTCCGAACGTCAAGCACTCGCAGCGCTCGTACCGGGACGCGCTGCTGGCGCAACTGAAGACTCTGCCGCGGTGGCTGGATCTCGGATGCGGTCACCAGTTCACGCCGGGCTGGGCCTGGGTGCCGGATCCGGAGCTCCTGGCGCGACTGCCGAGGATGATCGGCGTTGACGGCGATTTTTCCAGTATCAAGCAGCACGTGTCGTTAAGGAGCCGGGTGCTGGGAAATATCGAGGCGCTGCCTTTTGCTCCGGCATCGTTCGATCTGGTAACCGCCAACAATGTGATGGAGCACGTGAGGGAGCCCGAGAGCGTGCTGCGCGAGGTCCGGCGGATTCTGGCTCCGAACGGGGTATTTCTTTTCCACACGCCGAACCTGGGGTACCCGCTGGTGTTTGCCGCCTCCATAATGCCGGAACCCGTGAAACGCCCGATCGCTGCCTTCCTCGATGGCCGGGCAGAGGATGATATTTACCCGACGACATACAGGGCTAACACCATATCCACAGTGATGCACCTGGCGAGCATTTCCGGCTTTGAAATCGAAAGTTGCGGCGCGGTTGCGAGCGACGCGCTGACGGCGGCCCTGGGTCCGCTGGCTGTGTTCGAGTTGCTTTGGATCCGGGCGACGCAGTGGGGCGCCCTAGCGGGGTTCCGTGAAGACCTCATAGTGGTACTTCGAAAGCCGGGAGATCAAACTCCGGTCGCAACCAGCGCACCCCAGTGAAAGCCAGCCCCGAAAGTCGCGAAGACCACGGGCTGCCCGGGCCGGAACCCCGCCGACAACGACCATTCCGCGGCGGCAATCAACATCGACGCCGAGGAGGTGTTGCCGTAGCGGTCTATGTTGCAGTAGAACCGTTCGGCGGGCACATCGAGGGCCCGCGCCACGCGCGTGATGAGGTTGCGGTTGGCCTGATGCATCAGAAATGCGTCCACCCCCTGGGCGCTAACCCCGGCTGCTGCGAGGGCTTCCCGTATGGCCCCGGGGATCTTCCGGGAGCTTTGCAGAACCACCACCGGGCCGTTCATCTCCAGCGGGCCGGCGAGCCCCAGTCGGAGGTCGGCGGCAAAGGCGCCATCGGAATGTAGCACCGGCGCATGGATACTGGCGAGGCCTTCGCTGGAACTGACCAGAGCGGCCCCGGCGCCNNGCGACCACCAGCACCTCGCCATACGCCTCGGCTAGGAGGGACGCCAGGCCGAGTCCGAATAGGGAGCCCGCGCTGGCCATGGGCAAATCGATTACAGGCGCGCCGGCCACACTCAGCCGATGCGTCATTTCGACTCCCGGAGAAGGGAACCGCTGCTCCGCGGAACCGGTTGCGAAGATGAAAAGCCCTACCTGGGACGCGTTCACCGAACAGCGGCCCAGGCAGTCCCGTGCGGCGCTCGCGCCCATGGCGGCTACAGACTCGTCCGTTTGGGCAAAGCGCCGTTCGGAGATGCCAGACACCTCGCTGATCCACTTCGGGTCGCAGCCCACACGCGCGGCTATCTCGCTATTGGGAACCACGCGCTCGGGCAGGTACGAACCAAAGCCCTTGATGAACGCCATTACGCGTCCTTTCGCACCTGTCCGATATAGGCGTCGATGGCCTGTATGGAGGAGAAATTCGCCGGCAGGAGATCGGAGTCGGGAACCGTCAAACCAAAATGAAGCTCCAAGGCGGTCACCAGGTCCGGAAGGCCGAAAGAGTCGAGGATACCCGAATCGAACAACCGTTCCTGCAAAGACGGATCCGCGCCCGCAACGTGCGAGAGGCTCTGCACAATTGACTTAATCTGCAATTGACGTTCGTTCATTCCATCAGTCTCCAGATCTCGCAGCAGTCTCGGTCGGCCTCCTGGCGCCGCCGGCAAAACCGACGACCCTGGCCGGGTTACCCATAACGATGCAGTGCGCGGGAACATCGGTAAGAACCACGCTGTTGACTCCCACAATGGCGCCCTCGCCGACCGTTACCCCCTTGCGAATCTGAGCTCCCCCGGAAATCCATGCGCTCCTACGGATACGAATCGGCTTCACCTCTTCCTTCGCGGGGGGCAAGCCCTTGGATCGCCGTTCAGGGTCGCGGGGATGGGCGTCGGAATCCGCCAGCGAGCACCCCCCGGCGATCATGACATCGTCTTCGAGTACAATCTCCTTGTTCACCATGAAAACTACCCCGTGCCCGATGACAACCCGGTCTCCGATCATCAGCGTCGGGTCGTCGAATATCCGGCCGCTATGGATGCTCGTCTTGCCGCAGAAGAACACGTTGCTGCCGATGCGGATGCGGGCATGCCCCACGACGAACGGTAAACGCGCTACCCGGAGGCGCTTCCCCACACATTCACAACGCGCAGTGAAGAGCGGCGTGCAAAAGAAAACCGCTAAGGACCAGCGCGATGCCACGGCGGCCCCGTGCAGGGTGTGGTAAACGAGGCGCAGCACAGGGCGGAGGAAGTGCGGTACCGGCAGAGCGCTCGACTGCACGGCGGCCGCAACTAACTTCAACCGGCGATAAAACGGCGTCTCGCCGCGTCTGATCTTCAGCAGCAGTCCGGTCATGCCAGGCGAATGTGAAACCACTCATACCGTAACACAGGTTGCCTTTGAATGCTACGGGAATCCGTCCGCAGCCGCCGTTTCGGAAGTTCCGCAACGCAGGGGGCAGTGCGTTGAGCTTTTGAATAAGCCAAGCCCTTCGATAGCAGGAGAGCTTCCGCTACATAAAACATGGCATAGTAGGCGCGGGAGACCGCCGTGTCGAAATCACCATCGCCAACTAACAACTTGGCGGATCGGATATTCCGGTAGGCTTTCTGAAGCAGTCCCTCCTGCTCGGGCGTCACACCAAAACCCCTTCCCGTCGCACGTTCAGCATCAACGGCGATTGCTCGTTACCAAAATTCTCTTCGGACACATAGACGCACGAGATTACCACGTCGTGCTTGAGGCTCAGGCCAGAAGCAAACGACGACAGCCGCTGGATTTCTCCATTCGGGTCTACCGCACCTTGCAGAACTAACATCACGTCAATGTCCGAATCCGGCTCGGCTTCATCCCGCGCTTGGGAGCCACAAAGGAATGCTCCGCACCAGCGACGCGATTGGTCTGGGCGTTCACCCTCGGACGCTGTACAACCTTCGGGACCGCGGCGAGCTTGAACAAGTGGGACGTGGCATCATACCGCGCGCGGTAATCTGCCTGATCTCCGCCCTGGCACATCACGGCCTCACCACGCAGGTCCCGCATGCGGTGGATGTTGCGCTGCCCAGCCACGCTCAGGTCCCCAAGCTCGATGGCATTCCGCTACGCGTCTTCTGGTACTCCGATCCGTCCTTCAGCGCCGGCATCGACGTCATCTCGATCGACCAAGTTCCCGTGCGGGTGTATTCGCCGGAGAAGACCATCGCGGACTGCTTCAAGTACCGAAACAAGATCGGGCTCGACGTTGCCGTCGAAGCACTGCAAACGTACTGTGAGAGGACGCTTCCTGTATCGCTTGGCGAAGTCGCCATTCGCGGAACGGTTCGTTCTGAAGGGCGCCCTCCTGCTTACGGCATGGAGGGCGCCTCTCGCTCGTCCAACCATGGACATCGACCTGGCCGGAAAGACCAGCAACGAGTTGGAGCACATTCGGTCGCTGGCCGGGGAAGTCTCCATATCCGGCTCTGAACCCGACGGCGTCGAGTTCGATGCGGCCTCGATTGATGTCCGCCGAGTACCCGGCCATGCTGGGATTCCCGCCACCAGTGCTCATGGCCTATCCGAAAGAGACTGTGGTTGCCGAAAAACTCGAAGCCCTCACCGTCCTCGGACTCCTCAACGGCCGCCTCAAGGACTACTACGACATCGCGCTTCTGGCGCGGCTGTACCCGTTTGACGGCGATCCTCTCGCCGAAGCCATCCGCTCGATCTTTCGACATCGTGGCACCGCCATCGACGCGACGCCAATCGGATTGACCGAGGCCTTCATCTCCGACGCCGCCAGAGCCGTGCAGTGGAGAGCCTTCGTTCGCCGGGGAGGGCTCATTCCATCTCCAGTGGAGGCCTGGCGGACCGTGGGAGTGAACTCAACGCCGGCGGCTAAGCCGGAATAATCGCCACCGCATC
>PLOH01000079.1 GCA_003142955.1 Opitutia bacterium
AGCCCGCGACCTGAAACTCCTAGAAGCGACGGCGGCCGAGATTCGAGGATTCGGCCGGCGCGCCGGTGTCTGCGCGGTCGACCTGCGGCGGCCGGCGGCCGCGGCTGAGGTGGTGGCGGCGACGGTCACGATCTTCGGGGCGATTGACGTCCTGGTCAACAACGCCGGCGCGACGAAGCGCGGCGATTTTCTTGGGCTGACCGACGATGATTGGATCGATGGATTTGCGCTCAAGCTACACGGGACCGTCCGGCTGACGCGAGCGGCCTGGCCGCAGCTGAGACTTCGTCGCGGCTCGGTCGTCAATATTGCGGGCGTGGGCGGCCGGACGCCGGGCGCTGATTTTTCAATAGGCGGTTCGGTGAACGGAGCCCTCCTTTCATTCACGAAGGCGCTCGCCGATGTGGGTGTGCGGGATGGTGTGCAGGTCAACGCGATCAACCCAGGGCAGATCCGCACGGACCGGTTCGTGGCGCGCGTCCGACGCCGAGCGGCCGAGAATGGCGAGAGTCTCGATCAGGCGGAGAAAGCCGTTGTCGCCGAAGAGAGCATCGTCCGGATTGGCGAACCCTCGGACATTGCATACCTCGTCTCGTTTGCCACTTCGGCGCGCGGGAGATATCTCCACGGCGCGTTGATTGATGCGGACGGCGGGCAGACGAAGACCGTGTAGCCGTGGAACAGCCCCGTGCTCACCGTGTCCGATTTCACCGCCAATCTGAGGTTGATACATTC
This sequence comes from Opitutia bacterium, assembly GCA_003142955.1. GTDB lineage: Bacteria > Verrucomicrobiota > Verrucomicrobiia > Opitutales > Opitutaceae > Fen-1467. Next base: position 736 of record PLOH01000079.1, read on the forward strand.
GCAATGTTGCAGCATAATAATGAAGTTGCCTTCTGGCGACACTGTCCGTTCAGCGAGGCCCCACGGCTTCGCTCTCTTTCCAAGGAATTCGACGCCTAGCCCATGAGAACCCTGAGCGGCCTGTTCGTGTGCTGTTTTGTCCTCGGTAATGCCAACGCCGCGGATATTTCCGCCGGTCGAAAGGTCCTGACGGAAACGATCGCGCAGACCTACATCGGTGGCCAGTCGCACAAGACCGGGACAGTTACCCGGCAACTTTTGACGCCGGGGGAGCTTGCCGCCAATCAGCCGGTCCACTTCGTGCTCAAGATGCGTAACTTTGACGAGCTGCAGGCACGCATCCAACGTGGCGAGGTAATTTCGATCGATGAAATGGGCTCCCGCTATTTCCCGACCTATGAAACCTGGGCGAGAATTGCGGTCTGGGCCCGAGCCCAAGGTCTCACGGTTAAGGATGATGACCGGTCCCACATGACAGTGTTCGCCAGCAGCACCGTCACCCAGGTTCAATCCGCGCTCCAGATGACATTTGCGCGCGTCATTGGCACCGACGGCCGGGAATACACCAGCGCCATCACTCCTCCCTCCCTGCCCACCGAGCTTGGTGATTCCGTCGTCGGCATCCGGAAACTCCAGCCCCATCTCCGGCCGTTCCATGCCCAGACGATCACGCCAACGACCATCGGCGGATATATCTCACCGACCACCATTGCTCAATTATATAATGCTTCCGGCCTCGGTTGGGACGGAACCGGGCAAACCATTGTCATCGTTGGGCTCGACACGGTTACTCCGAGCGACCTGACAGCCTTCTGGCAGGCCTGTGGACTCCCCACCACGCTGGCCCAGTTCACCGAAATCGACCCAGACGGCCCACCGACGAGCTCCGACCTTGAAGAAACTATGGATATTGAGTGGGCCAGCGCCATGGCGCCGGGAGCCAGGATCGTTTACTTCTCCTCGCCCGATCCTGACAAACTGCAGTCGTGGCTGGTCAGCCAGACGACCTTCAATTCAGTCAATCAGGTCAGTTCGAGCTACCTATTTGTCCCCGGGCAAACCGAACCGGATTCGCAGTATTATGCAGCGATGGTTGCTCTCGGTGTGACGAATTTCAACGCCTCCGGGGACTATGGATCAACGGGAGCCGTCAGTTCCAGATCGGGGGGCAGTGTTCTATACGCTTCAACCGGCATCACGGCTCCAAGCTATCCTTCGTCGGATCCCTATGTCACTGGCGTTGGGGGTACGTACGTCTCCTTTACCAGCACCTTTTCCGGTCCCCAAACTCCCGTCACCGAAGGCGGATGGTGCCTGCCCAGCAACCAACCGCTGTCCGCTGATACCGGGGATGCCGCCAGCACGGGAGGCATCAGTACGTTTGCCCGCCCGTCATGGCAGTCGGGAGCCGGCGTCCCGGCGGGAACAATGCGCTGCGTGCCCGACGTGGCGGCGATGGCAATGGGGAATTATTCTGCAGCGGTCATTTACCATGGGAAGACCTTTGGCGAGGGCGGTACGAGCCAAAGTTCGCCCGTCTGGAGCGGCCTATGCGCGCTGATCAACCAAGCCCGGGCTGGAGGCGGACTCCCGCCGGTGGGCTTGCTCGGACCCAAGATCTATCCGCTCAACGGCACGACGGCGTTCAACCAGCTGACGACCGGTGGTACGAATGGCGCCTACACGGTCGGCCCGAATTACAACATGGTTACCGGTCTTGGCTCACCCAATGTGGGCAATCTCATTGCCGCCTTGACGGTCCCGACAACCGGTACCGCGCCGGTCATTACGACGCAGCCGACCCCGCAGACCGTGCTTCAGGGCGGAACCGTGACGTTCACGGTCGCCGCAAGCGGAACTCCTGCTCCCAGCTATCAATGGACCATGAATGGCATCGCTGTCTCGGACGGACTCCAACCCGACGACAGCATCGCTTCAGGGTCCACCTCGAACACGCTCACGATCGCGAACGCCCAGACCACCGGGCCGATCAAGGCATTAGCGACCAATGCCATTGGAGTTGCCGCCAGCGACGCTGTGACGCTGACGGTCAATCTGCCGAACCCGCCGATTGTCACGGTGACGACTCTGGCCGGCAGCGGGGTTGCTGGATCGATCGATGGGGCGGGTTCCCATGCCAGTTTCAATGCGCCGGGCGACGTGGCGGTGGATTCTGCCGGCAATATTTATGTGGCGGACTCCAACAACAACACGATCCGCAAGATGACTTCGGCCGGGGTGGTGACAACCTTGGCCGGCAACGGAAGCGCCGGATCGACGGACGGCACAGGCACCGCAGCCAGCTTCAACAATCCAACCGGATTGGCACTGGATGGTCTGGACAACGTTTATATAACGGACACGAACAACAACACGATCCGCAAGGTGACTCCGGCCGGGGTGGTGACGACCATGGCCGGCAATGGGAGCGCCGGATCGGTGGATGGCACTGGCACCGGAGCCAGCTTCAACTGGCCGACCGGCCCCGCAGTGGATGCCCTGGGCAATGTCTATGTGGCGGACCAAGGCAACAACACGATTCGCAAGGTGACTCCAGCCGGGGTGGTGACGACCCTGGCTGGGAGCGGGTACGTTGGATGGTCGGATGGCACCGGCACCGCGGCCAGCTTTGATGTGCCGGCCGGCGTGGCGGTGGATGGCTCCGGCACGGTCTACGAGGCGGACGCTGGCAACGGCGAGATCCGAAAGATTAGTCCAGCCGGGGTGGTGACGACCTTGGCCGGCAGTGTATTTAATAGCAGCGGATCGACGAATGGCTCGGGCGCCAACGCCAGTTTTTGGGGTCCGGCCGGCGTGGCCGTGGATGGTTTTGGCAATGTTTATGTGGCGGATGCTGCCAATAATGAGATCCGGAAAGTGAGTCCGGGCGGCGCGGTGATTACGTTGGGCGGCAGCACCAGTGCTGGAACGACGGACGGTACGGGCACAATCGCGACGTTCAATAATCCCCAAGGCGTGGCGTCGGACGCTTCGGGCAATGTGTATGTGGCGGACTTTGGTAATAACAAGATCCGGATGATCACCCAAGTTCCCCAAGCGGTCCCGGTGATCACCTGGGCCGCTCCGGCGGAAATCATTTCTGGCACGCCGTTGTCGGCGACCCAGCTTGATGCGACGGCCAATGTGCCGGGCATCTTTGTTTATTCACCGGCGGCGGGTACCGTGCTGAGCGAAGGCGTTCAGACCTTGAGCGTGACCTTCACGCCCACCGACACGACGGAGTACATCGCCGCGACCGCCGCCCAGACATTGTCGGTCGTCTCGGCTAACACCGCCTTCTTGCAGGGACTGTTCCCCTTGGTGCTGGGCCGGCCGGTCGATTCAGGGGCGCTTGCGGCCTATGCGGCGGCGATGTCCGCCGGGTACACGCATTCACAAGTGTATGGAGACCTAATCAGCTCGTCCGAATACAGCGCGTGGCAAATCGAGCCGGTGATTCGGCTGTATTATGCGGCCTTGGCGCGGATGCCGGACTATGCCGGCCTGCGGAACTGGTCCGTCGCGTTGCATGGGGGCGTGCTCACGCTGACGGGCGCTGCCGACCAGTTTGCTGCAAGCGCCGAGTTTGTCTTGAAGTATAGCAGCCTGGATAACACCCAGTTTGTCCAACAGCTCTACCTCAATGTTCTTGGGCGCCAAGCCGACCCGGCCGGGCTCGCCGACTGGATAGGCCTGCTAAACTCCGGAGCCAGTCGCGGGACGGTTCTGGTCGGTTTCTCGGAATCGCCCGAGTTCCAGGCCGATATAGCCAATCAGGTGGAGATCGTGCGTCTGTATTATCTGCTGGAGCAGCGGATGCCGACCGCGGCGGAGATGCAAAGCTGGATCGCCTTCTTGAATGGCGACGACCAGACGGACACTCTATTCGCGCATGCGTATCCGTTCGGACTCTCCGACTCGGCTTATGTTCAGGCGGTCTTCCAGGGTTTCCTGTGTCGCGACGCCGATGCGGGGGCGCTGAACTCCTTTACGGCCGGCCTGGCCGCGGGCACGGTCACCCATGGTAGCCTTGTGGACACGGTGCTGAGCTCGGCGGAGTTCAATACCTACGTGGGGCCGGTCTCGCGACTTTACCTCGCGGCCTTCCACCGCGTGCCCGATCAGCCCGGACTGATCAATTGGGTGAACTATATGCGGGCCGGCAATACCCTGGAGTCGGTGGCGGACGCATTTGTCGCGAGCCAGGAATTTCAACTGACCTACGGCACCCTGGACGACACGCAGTACGTGACTTTGCTCTACGAGAACGTCCTGGGTCGGCAACCGGATCCGACGGGATTGGCCGACTGGACCGGGCAGCTCGCCGGCGTCACCACGCGTGGACAGGTCTTGATCGGCTTCTCGCAGTCGCCGGAAGCGATCAGCCTGTTCGTCCCGACGCTGCGGACCACCCTGAGCTATTTCGCCTTCCTCAACGCCCCGCCCACCCAGCAGGACCTTGATTACTGGACGAATTATCTGACCACCCTCACCGACCAGTTCCGAGAAACCTTCCTCAAGAACGTCGGCGCTGCTAACTGAGAGTTTCCGAACAAGAGACTACGATCTGCATCTCCCGATTCATGGGCAAAAGGCTGCTGGTTCATGACCGCCCCCTTCCCCGGGCCGGGTTGGCAGGAAGCATGGTGTTTTGTTTTGAGGAGCCGTTGCGCGATCCCACGTGGCATGGGCGTCTCGCCCATGTCAGACGAGACTCGTTCAAAAAAAGACCGTATGGCAGGAAGGTCCAGCGGGCTGATCGTCTTGTGTTTGGGCGGGATCGTCTCCATTCGTAGGCGGTCATTCCCCCATGCTTCAGTCGCTTCGCATCCGCAATCTCGCCCTGCTGGAGGAGGTCACGCTTGATTTCGAGCGCGGATTCACGGCGGTGACGGGGGAGACCGGCGCGGGCAAGAGCATCCTGCTGGGGGCGCTCAGTCTGCTGGCCGGTTCCCGCGCGGAGAAAACCGTGATCCGCCAGGGGGCGGCGGCTTGTGAGGTCGAGGCGGCACTCTTCTTCGCCGACTCGCACTCGGTCGATGCCGTTCTGGCCTCACTTGATCTCCCGGCCTGCGAGGACGGCCTGCTGATCCTCAAGCGAAGCCTGGCGCGCGACAAGGCGCCGAGGATCACAGTCAACGGAAGCCTGGCCACGCTGGCCGCGCTGCAGTCGCTGGGGGAACAATGGATCGATTTTCACGGACCAGGCGAGCCCCGGCGGCTCCTGAAGGAAGCGGCCCAGCTGGAGCTGCTCGATCTCTTCGGACGCACGTCCCTCCGGCTCGCCGAATACCAGGCGTCCTATCGGGCCTGGCGCGCCTTGGAAGCGGACCGGGCCAAGCTCGCGGCCGAAACGCGGCTGCCGGCCGAGCAGATCCAGTTCCTAGAAAACCAGCTGGAGAAGATGGATCAGCTAGAACTGACTGCGGAGGCGATCGAGACGTTGGAACGGGATTTTCAGCGCCTGAGCAAGGCGCAGGAGCTGATCGAGTTGTCCCAGACCTTGGTGGCCGGAATCAGCGGCGACGAGGGCGTGCTCGGGCGCGTGGCGCAGCTCGTCCGCGAGGCGCGCCAATTGGAGGCGCTTGACCCGGCGAGCAAACTGTTGGCCGACCGTCTGGCCTCCGTCTCGGTCGAACTGGCGGACATCGGGGCCGAGTTGGCGGATCTCGGCCAGAATCTCGTGTTCGAACCCGCGCAGGCGGAGTCCCTTCAGACGCGGATGAACGCGTGGCTGGAGCTGAAGCGGCGCCACGGCGGCGAGGTGCGCGCCGTGCTGTCCGCGCGCGAGGATATCCGGCGCCGTCTGGCGGTGCAGGGGGACTTGGAGGGCGCCCTGGTCCGCCTCGACCAACAGGTGGTAGAGGCGGAGAAGACGGCGCGCCGGCGCGCCGAATCGCTGCGTCTGGTGCGTGAAAAGGCAGCGCGCGAACTGGCCAAGGCGGGAGCGAAGGCCATCCTGCCGCTCGGCTTCCAAAAGTCCGATCTCCAGGTCCGTCTGACCACTCTGCCGGAGCTGGGACCGGCCGGCGACTGCGCGTGCGAATTCCTGTTTTCCCCGAATGCCGGCGAGGCGCTCCTGCCGCTGGGCCGCATTGCCTCCAGCGGTGAGCTCGCGCGCGTGATGCTGGCGTTGAAGACCATCCTCGCGGACCTCGACGACATTCCGGTGCTCGTGTTCGACGAGGTGGACGCCAACGTGGGCGGAGAAATCGGCGGGGTGGTTGGCGAGAAGCTGGCGGTGGTTGGCGAAAAGCACCAGGTGCTGTGCGTCACCCATCTTCCCCAGGTCGCCGCGCACGCGGCGCATCATTTCGTGGTCACAAAGCAGGAGGCGAACGACCGGACGGTGGTCGCGATTGCGCCCATTCACAATGATCGGAAGGCGCGGATTAGCGAACTTGCCCGGATGTTGGGCGATCGCAGCGCGAAAAGCGCCCTGGCGCACGCCGAGGAATTGCTCAGGCGATAACAGAATTTTCCGGCGGGACGGGGTGCGATTGGGCGAAAACGCGCTTCACGTAGCTCCAACGCCACGAATCCAGATCGGGCCAGCGCCCGATCGTGAACCGGACTTCGATCTCATCGCCGACGGCGAAATCGTCCCGCGCGGTGCGTAAAATCCGGAAACCCCAATGCGGCGCCCGATGCGGATCCAACGGACTGGTGCTGAGCACGAGATCCTGGTCCACCCGTGCCCGAAAGTAGACGGCCAATCCGTCCAGGCGGCCGGCGTTCACGACGGTGCGCGTGAAGGTGATTTCATGCGGCATGTCCGCCTCGTTGAGTGTGTGCAAATCGATCGACAGCGCCGGCCGCGGCTCGCCCAGGAAATGGTCGATCAGCTGCCGGTCGCTGCTGACGAGATGGTAATAACCCGGTCCCTGCGGTCGGTCCCGTTCGAGACACGAGTAGTCGTAGCCATGCACGTCGAGTTCCCAGATGAACGGCACGAGGCGGGCGTCGTTCACCTTGATCGGCTCGCAGTAAAGCTCGAACAGGCTCGGCAGGATCAGGCCGCCCGGTTTGAGCAGCCGGTCGCGCAGATCGGTGACGTTCGCCACCATCCCCTCATCGAACAGGCCGTCGCCCATTTGCTCGTGCAGGATGACGTCGACGGGTTCGTCGACGGTAAACTCGGTGCTGTGGATCGCGCGGAATTCCACGTTCTCGATCTGATTCGCCGTCGCCACCGCGCGGGCGTAGCTCAGGATGTCGGAGTGATCAATGGCGTAAACGTGCGCGGCTCCGCGCTGCGCTGCCCACGCGGCGAGAATGCCGGTGCCCGTCCCGAGATCCACCACGCGATCGCCGGGCTGGATGTGGCGGGCGATGGCGGCGTGGTAGAAGGCCATGCGGGCTTGATCGGCCAGCATCCGCTCCTGCTCGTGAAAGCCCGCGAACATGCGGCGGTTGTGGTTGCGATAATCCGCCTTCGGCGAACGTCGCACTCGCGGATAGAACCACGCCGCCAGGCGCGGTCGGGCCTGAATCCACGTGCGACCGACCGCCAGGAGGCGCCGGATGGCGGAGAAGGCGCTGGCACTGAGATGTTGCAGAGTTTGAAATGACATGAAGACCGGCGCCACCGATGACCGGATCGGGAACACTGCGGCAGCGCACGGGCAGGTGCAACCTGAAGGATTGGCGCGGACGGGGGCGTCAGGATCGATAGAGGAAGGCCAAGACGGCGATGGCGGCGCGTCGCCCTCCAGGGCGCAGCAAGCCTGCGCCCTTACGCTGAACGAGCCGCGCGGCGCCAACTTTTGACTTTGTCGGGTGGTCCTGCTTTGCTACCCGTTGACTTCCTCGGATCGATTCGCAACTCGCGGCCGTTGCACACCTCCGGCTGGTTGCCATTTTTTCTTCCGTTTTTCCTTTCTCCTGTTTCCGGCCTCCGGTTTCCTTTCTCCGGTTTTCCTCACTATCCTATGTCCTGGTCCCGTTTCAAACAGCACTGTCACCACTATCCCGCGCTTGGGCTGTCGCTCGATCTGAGCCGCATGCCGTTCCCGGATGACTTCCTCCCCTCGATGGAGCCGAGGTTCGCAGAGGCGTTCGCCGCCATGGCCGCGCTCGAAAAGGGCGCCATCGCCAATCCCGACGAGAACCGGATGGTGGGGCATTACTGGCTGCGCGCGCCGCAGCTGGCCCCGACTCCGGAAATTGCCGAAGCCATCACTGCGACGCTCGCGGCGATCAAGGCCTTTGCCGCCAAGGTGCACAAGGGAGAGGTCGCCGGCCCGGCCGGAAGGTTCCGCGAGTTGCTCGTCATCGGTATCGGCGGCTCCGCGCTCGGTCCGCAGTTTGTCAGCCAGGCGTTGGGCCGGCTCAAGAGCGGCCGTGACCGCATGCGCGTCCACTTCTTCGACAACACCGACCCGGATGGCATGGATCTCGTGCTGAAGGAAATCGGCCGCCAGCTCCGCCGGACACTCGTCGTCGTGATCTCGAAATCCGGCGGCACCTTTGAAACGCGCAATGGCATGCTGGAAGCCGCCGCTGCGTTCAAGGCAGCCGGGCTCGATTACCCGAGGCATTTCGTCGCCGTGACCGGTGCCGGTTCCAAGCTCGACCAGACCGCCGAAAAGGAAGGCTGGCTCGCGCGGTTTCCAATGTGGGATTGGATCGGCGGTCGCACGTCCGAACTCTGCGTCGTGGGTCTGCTGCCCGCCGCATTGCAGGGGATCAAGATCGATCAGTTGCTCGCCGGTGCCGCGGCCATGGACCGGGCCACCCGCGTTCCCGTGCTCCACGAAAATCCGGCCGCATTGCTGGCCGCCACGTGGTGTTGGGCAACCGACGGGCGCGGCTCGCGCGATATGGTGGTGCTGCCGTACAAGGACCGCCTCTTGCTCTTCTCGCGTTACCTGCAGCAGCTCGTCATGGAATCGCTCGGCAAGGAGCTCGATCTCCAGGGCCGCGTCGTCAACCGGGGAATCGCCGTCTACGGCAACAAGGGCTCCACCGACCAGCATGCGTACGTGCAGCAGCTCCGCGAGGGCGTGAACAACTTCTTTGTCACGTTCATCGAGGTCCTGCGCGACCGCTCCGGCGCCAGTCTCGAAGTCGAGGGGGGCGGGCTGACCAGCGGCGACTACCTGCAGGGTTTCCTGCTCGGCACGCGCGATGCGCTCAGCGAGAAAAGCCGGTGCTCCGTCACGCTGACGATCCCTGAAGTCTCGCCCCGAACGCTGGGCATGCTCATCGCGCTGTACGAACGTGTCGTCGGACTGTATGCCTCGCTCATCGGCATCAACGCCTACCACCAGCCGGGGGTCGAGGCAGGCAAGAAGGCCGCCGGGGGTGTCATCGCGCTCAAGCTCAGGTTGGCCGAAGCATTGCGCCTCGCCCCCGGAGCTGCCTTCACCGCGGAATCGCTGGTCGCGCAGCTCGGCATTCCAGAACAGGCGGAACTGGCGTTCAAGGTGCTCGATCATCTCGCGGCTAACCCGGACGCCAAGGTAGCAAAGAGCCCGAAATCGCCTTGGTGGGAATCAACTTACGTTTACACCGCCTGAGCCGGATCGATGCAGTCGGGCATCGCCCTACCAACAATATTGGCCGATCCCGAACAGTGTGTAGGGCCGGCGCGCGCCGCCGGGCCACAATCCGATTGAGAAATGGTCCGCCGACGAGCGGCGACCCTACATCCAACTGCGTCGATCCGGCTAGGAGCTTGTCGGGCTTCGCCCTCCATGCTCCTAGCGCCCAAACTTCCACCACGCTTTCGGCTTGGCCGCGACCGGAGCCGCCGGCTCGTCCGGCTTTTCGGAGGCACTCTGCGCCGGCTCCTGGTCGTTGGCAACGCCCTCGGTAGCAGATTTAGCGGGAACCGGTCCGTCACGACGGGTCTTCACGGGAGGAGTTGATAACCCTTCGAGTCGCCGCTTTAATCGGTCATTTCTGTTGCTCATAGGTTTGCCGTTGGGGAGGCAGGGTGTTTCCGAACCAATAAATATCTGTGGCAGGCCGGTTGAACCGAAATAACTTGGTCGCCGTAATTCGACCGGTAGGGGGAACGAAAATGGAAAGCTCGCTGGAACACTGACCATTCCCGTCCGCTTTTCAATGCAAACCTGCAGATTTGATGAAGCGGGGGGTTCTGGCCGAAGATTCCGTTTGACCGAGGCTGGACCCCGGGCGTCAATCCCTCGATATGCTGAAAGCCGGCATCGTCGGGTTGCCCAATGCAGGAAAATCCACCCTGTTCAACGCCGTTACCCGCACGCACAAGGCGGCGGTGGCCAACTATCCTTTTTGCACGATCGAACCCAACGTCGGCGTCGTCAATGTGCCCGACGAACGCCTGGGCCGCCTCGATCAGCTCTTCAAGACTGGCACCACGATTCCCACGGCCTTCGAGTTCTTCGACATCGCCGGCCTGGTAAAGGGCGCCAACAAAGGGGAGGGGCTGGGCAACCAGTTTCTCGCCAACATCCGCGAGGTGGACGCCATTATCCATGTCGTCCGTTGTTTCGCGGAGGAAGACGTCCCGCACCCCATGGGTTCGATCGATCCGGTGCGCGATATCGAGATCGTGACGACCGAGCTGGCACTCTCGGATCTCGACGCCGTCAAGAAGCGCATGGAAAAAGCGCACAAGCGCGAGAAGAGCGGTGAGAAAGACGCGCGCGCCGAGCTCGCACTGCTCGAGCGGCTCGTCCCCCATCTCAACGCCGCCCGGCCAGCCAGCACGCTCGAAGTGCACGAAGACGAGCCGCGGCTGCTCCGGCTCTTCCAGCTCCTCACCGCCCGGCCTGTGATCTACGCGGCGAATGTCGCGGAAAGTGATCTCGCCACCGCCGCCGGGAATCCGTTCGTGCAGCAGATCGCCGACTACGTCCGCACCCACCATGGCGCGGCCCTGGTGGTCACCAGCGCGAAGATCGAGGCCGAGCTCGCCGACCTCCCGGTGGAAGACGCCAAGGAATTCCTCAAGGATCTCGGGGTCGCGGATTCCGGCGGCGCCGATCTGATCCGCGCGACTTATTCCCTGCTCGGGCTCATCACCTTCTTCACGCATAATGAGAAGGAAGTGCGGGCGTGGACGGTCCGCCAGGGAACGAAGGCGCCGCAGGCCGCGGGGGTGATCCACACCGATTTCGAGAAGGGTTTCATCAAAGCGGAAGTGATTTCCACCGACGAACTGGTGAAACTTGGCAGCGTGCACCAGGCGCGCGAAGTCGGGCACTACCGTCTGGAGGGGCGCGACTATGTCATCCGCGACGGCGACGTCGTCCTCTTCCGCTTCAACGTCTGAGGTGCCCTCCGGACAGTTGGCGCGGGTCCGGGACGTTTCGGTCTCTTGAGGCCCTCTGCCATGCCTCCCTTGCATCCAGCCGTCGCGCGATCGCACGGGCGAGACGCCCATGTCAGACGAGACTCGTTCAAAAACAAAAGACCGTGATCGGAGGGTACGGAACGGATTGAAAATCCGAGCCATCCGTGAAATCCGTGGTGTCATCCGGGTCTTCCGGTTAATGTGTGCTCGTCACCCAGATTGGAATGTCGCCCAACCCGCCGCATAACGAAAATCCGCCCGGCCGCCTTCCGACCGAGTTTGGCAGCCGCGAGCCTGGGGCTGCCCCGGTGACGGCTCCGGGTGGCGCACCTGAATCTTCCCCGGCTCCGCTCTCCGCCTGGGCGCCGCTGCGGCGTCCGCTGTTCCGTAACCGGCTGCTGGCGTCTGTCATCTCCAACACCGGCTCCTGGATGCAGGACACCGCGGGCACCTGGCTGATGACGTCGCTGACGTCGTCGCCTTTGCTGATCGCCTTGATGCAGACGGCCGCCGCCCTGCCGGTCCTTCTCCTGGGACTTCCCGCTGGCGCGACCGCCGACATTCTCGATCGCCGCCGTCTGCTTCTGTTTTGGGCCGGCTGGATGCTGCTCGCCGCGGTGCTGCTCAGCGTGCTGGCGTTCACCGGTGTCATCGGCCCCTGGTGGCTCCTGGGATTGACGTTCGCTCTCTGCATCGGGACCGCGATGAACGGGCCGACCTGGCAGGCGATCGTGCCGGAACTCGTCCCGCGCTATGAGCTCCCCAACGCCATTGCGTTGAACAGCGCCGCGTACAACCTCGCCCGGGCCATCGGCCCCGCCGCGGGCGGGCTGTTGGTCGCCGCATTTGTGTCAGTCATGATCGGCTCCGGAGTGGTGTTCCTGGTTAACGCGCTCTCGTTCATCGCGGTGCTGGTCGTGATCTACCGCTGGAAACGGACCCCCTTCTTCACCAGCGCGCTGCCCGCCGAGCGAATGTTGGGCTCCATGCGTTCCGGTCTGCGGTACGTCCGGCACGCGCCGCCGTTGCGCGCCATTCTCCTCCGCGCCTTCCTCCAGACATTCTGCGTCAGCGGAATGTGGGCGCTCCTCGCCGTCGTCGCGCAGCAAGATCTCCACCAGGGGGCGATGGGCTACGGCATTCTCAACGGCTGTATCGGACTGGGCGCCGTCCTCGGCGCCCTGTTGCTGCCGCGCCTCCGTCGGCGTCTTTCCGCCGACGCCATCGTCAACACCACCGCCCTCGTTTTTACCGGTGTGCTGCTGGTGATGGCGTGGGTGCATCAATGGCTGTCACTGATGCTGGCCCTCATTCTCGGCGGCGCCGCGTGGACCAGCATGGCGGCGTCCATGAACATCGCCATCCAGTTGTCCGTGCCGGCGTGGGTGCAGGCGCGCTCGCTGGGCATCTATCAGATGATCTTCCAGGGCGGCATGGCGTTGGGGAGCGCCTTCTGGGGCGCCATTGCCGAACGGACCAGCACGCCGCTGGCCCTGGGCTGCGCCGCCGGCAGCCTGATCCTCAGCCTGCCGCTAGCCCGCCGGTTCTCGCTCGTCGCCGGCATCACGCTGGATCATTCGCCCGGCAACCTGACCCGGGCATTGAATCGTTCCGCGCCGCAAATCGTGATCGAGCTGCAGCCCGAGGATGTCCCCGTGCAGGTCCGGATCGAGTTCTGGATCGACCCGGCGCGAACCGCGGATTTCGTCGCCGCCGCGTACGCGCTGCGGACCGTGCGTCGCCGCGACGGCGCGATCCGCTGGGCATTGTATCAGGATCCCTACGACCCGGCGCATTTCATCGAATCGTTCATCGTGGAATCCTGGGTGGAGAACCTGCGGCGGATCGAGCGCTTCACGATGGCCGACCGCGCGATCCGTGACCGGGTCTTCCGCTTCCACGTCGGCCCGGAGCCGCCGGCCACCTCCCGGATGATTCTCGTCGCCGCGCCGCCAGATCCGGCCCACGGTTGAAGCCAGCCGGCACCGGCCACCACTCCAGTTCACTTCCACGGAGGCCATCCATGCGTGTATTCATCGCTGACAAATTCGAACAGTCCGGCCGCGAGCAACTGGCGGCTCTCGGTTGCGAGGTTATCTACCAACCCGGCACGAAGGACGAGGCGTTGGTCCGGGCGATCGCCCAATCCGCGCCCGACGTATTGGTGGTGCGCTCGGCCAAGGTCACCGGCCCGATGCTGGGGACCGGCACGCTCAAACTCGTCGTGCGCGCCGGCGCCGGTTACAACACCATCGATGTCGCGGCCGCCTCGCAGCGGGGCATCTATGTCTCCAATTGCCCGGGCAAAAATTCCATCGCGGTGGCGGAACTGGCCTTCGCGCTGATTCTCGCGCTCGACCGGCGGCTGGCCGACAACGTGATCAGCCTGCGCCGCGGGGAGTGGAACAAGGAGCTTTTTTCCAAGGCCCGCGGGTTGTTCGGTCGCACGCTCGGCTTGATCGGCCTCGGCCAGATCGGTCTGGAAATGCTGCCGAGGGCGCGGGGCTTCGGTCTTCCCGTCGTCGCGTGGAGCCGCAGCCTGACATCGGACCGAGCCAAGAGCCTGGGAATCGAATCCAAGGCGAGCCCGGAAGCAGTCGCCGCGTCCGCCGATATTATCAGTGTTCACCTGGCCTTGAATGCGGGCACCAAGGGCCTGCTCGGCGCCCGCTTTTTCGCCGCGATGCGCGAGGGCGCCTGTTTCATCAACACCGCGCGCGCCGACCTGGTCGATCAGCCGGCCCTCCAGCAGGCCATCACCGACCGCAAACTGCGGGTGGGACTCGACGTCTATGCCGGCGAACCGGCCGGCGGCACGGGTCCGTTTGCTGATCCGCTGGGGCAGGACGTCCAGGTTTACGGCACGCACCACATCGGCGCCTCGACCGAGCAGGCGCAGGAGGCCATCGCCGCGGAGACCGTGCGCATCGTCCGAATCTTCAAAGAAACGGGCACCGTGCCCAATGCGGTGAATCTGGCGCAGCGCACGCCGGCCACGCATCGCCTCGTCGTGCGCCACCTGGATCGCCCGGGGGTGCTCGCCGGGGTGCTCGACACGCTGCGGACCGCCGAGATCAACGTTCAGGAGATGGAGAATGTGATCTTCGATGGCGCGCAGGCGGCTGTCGCGCATATCAATCTGGATCGCGCCCCGACCGCGGAGTTGCTCGAGCGCCTCCGCGCCGGCAACGCCGACATCATTGAACTCGCGCTGCTCCCGATCGCGGCCAAGTTGTAGCCGGCCTCGCTGAGGCCGGTCCCTGCGTGGCATGGGCACCCGATCAACAACTTTTTTTACAGGAGGTAACGAAGGGAACGGAGCGGATTTCTCCGCGTGGCATGGGCGTCTCGCCCATGTTCCGACGTGGCATGGGCATCGTCGCGCAAGATCATTCGCACGCTCGCGTCTCCCTGGATTCTACCCGGCGAAACGACGCCCCCGGAAATGGCGCAGCCATTTTCCAATAGCAGCCCGGAGCGCGCTCGGGCCGACGGGCTGCTACGCGTTCATGTCGCTCCAGCGGCGCGCCATCCGGCCAAAGATCCAGAGACCGATGCCAGCGACGATTCCGATCAGCGCAAAGGGAATCCAGACCGCATGCGGATGATAGGTGTCCCACAACAGCCTGGTGGCAGCGACCGGATCGAGCCCGGTGACCTCCTGCAGCTTTGCCATGGCACCGGTCCGGCTGATGCCCAGCACGGTTTCCAAAGTGCCCACGTTGCCGTCCCAGCGCGCGCCCTGGCCCCGGGGCGTCTTCTCCGCGAGATAGCGGAGGGCCAGCACTGCCTTCTCCCCGTAATGGCCGTAGACATAGCCCGCGATGGTCGATCCGACGTAAACCCCCACGCCAATCGGGATATTGGCATAACCGAGATAGAGCCCCTTCTTTCCCGGCGGCGCAATCAGCGCGAGGTATTCGTTGGTCTTGGGCCCGGTCATCATTTCCCCGAGCGAAAAGAACAGGATACCCACCACCAGCAACCATCCCGATTGCGTCCAGCCAGCCACCAGCACGCCGACCACGGCAAAGCCCATCCCGAGAAGCAGGGCTGACAGCGTCCGCATCCGCCGCGTCAGCCACGCCGCGCCCACGACCCCGAGGATGATGAAAAACGAATTGAAGCTCAGCAGCACCTGCTGCGGGATCATCGGCCCGCGCGACGTTGGTTCGATCAGGGCCTTCTGCGCCATGGCGGGAAGCCAGCCCAGTTTTGCCGCCAGCGGCCCGCTGTTGACCCAGTCCGCGATGAAGTTCGGCTGCAGATCCCAGAGTTGGTACATCATCAGCCAGAAGCAGGACATGATCGCCACCCACGTGAGCAACCGCGGCTCCATGATGTTGGTGATCGTCCGCTTCAGCACCTGCCAAGTCGATTCCGTCTTCGAGGCGCCCGACGGCACGTCGGTGAACGTCAGCAAGAGCACCAGGTTGAACGATGAGAATACGGCCGAGGCCAGAAACAGGTTGCGCCAGGCCTCCTTTGAATTGGCCACCACATGGAGCGGGCCGGGCAGCACCGCGCTGAGCGTCAGGAGGATCGACGGCAGGTAGTGACCGATGAACGCGCCGACGTTGACCACCCAATAGAAGATGCCCCAGCCCACCGACGAGCTCTCCTTGGTCAACTGATGCGCGAGCGAACCCTGGATGCTGGGTTTGAAGAACGCCGTGCCGGTCGCCAGCGTCATGATGCCGGCAAACAGCGCCCAGTAATTGCTCAGCCAGGCCAGATCGCGCAGAAAGCCGATCATGAGGTAGCCGGTCATCATGAGACTGATGGCAAACACCAGGGTGCGCTTGTAGCCGAAGCGGTCCGCGAGGCCACCGGTCACGATGGGAAGCAGCGACTGGAAGACCGCCCACCACGCGTAGATCGTGCCCTTGTCCAAAGCTGTGAGATGCAGGCCGCCCGGGTTGTCCGCCTGCATGATATAGATGGGCGCCATGACCCGCAAATTATAGAACGCCAGGCGCTCCCACATTTCGATGGAGTTGAGCGCCCAGAAGACGCTGCCGAAACGCGGCTTCACTGGCGCGGGGGAGAGGACGGGGTCAGCCATGCCGGGGGTTGTCACGCATAGTGGCCTAAAGTGGATTCCGCTTGCGGCTAGCTTCATCCGGCCTGTTCCACCTTCAACATACGGGGCTTCCCTAACGCATCTGGAGACTCAATGCGAAAGCGGCTTAGACCCACCCTGAAGACAGATCCTGCCTCAATCCTGATTGCCCCCGTGATCTTTTGTTGCTTCGCGAATTCGTTCACAAACGTCCCGTTCTTGCTGCCCAGGTCCTCCAGCCACCAACCCCTGTCCCGCCAGATGAGGCGGGCATGTCGGCGCGATACGTCGAGATCATCCGGCAAGGAAACGATGCATGTTGGCTGCCGCCCAAAGGTGACTTCGGGTGGCGATTCCGCCACTTCGATCATCATGACGCCGCCATCGCGAGGACCGCTCATATGGGTGATGATTAACAACTGCATTTTCCCCCTCCTCTTAAGATTCGAAAATCAGTTTACCGCCCTTCGCGGTGATGCGTATTCTCCCCCTGCCGACCTGCTTAGAGAATACGGCATCGACCAGCGGTTGCACCACCAACTGATCCACGGCTCGCTCCAGCGGACGCGCCCCCATACGGGGGTCAAAATCGCGGCCAAGGATGAAGTCTTTGGCCTCGTCTCCTAGGGACACCGTGATGCCCTGCGCGGACTGAAACGCTGCCGTCTTCTCCGCGAGTATTTGGTCCAGAATTAATGCTAATTCCATACGCCCAAGCGGCAAAAATTGCACCGCTTCAGTGAGGCGATTCACCAGCTCTGGTCGGAAAAACTTCAGCGCCACCGCACGGAGGTCTTCTCCGGTCTCGCCAGCAAACCCGATCCGCTTCTCCACGCCCATGTTTGAGGTCAGGATGAAAATCGCATTTGAGCAATCCACCGTCCGGCCCTGATTGTCTGTCGTCCGGCCTTCGTCGAACACCGACAGGAACAAGTTGAAGATATCGGGATGCGCCTTCTCGATCTCGTCCAGCAACACGACGCCGTAGGGCCGCCGCCGGAGCGCCTCGCTGAAAAGGCCCGGCTGCTCGCTACCCACATAGCCCCGTGGCGATCCCACCAAATTGCTAATGGCTTGCTTCTCCTGGTACTCGTTCATGTCGAAACGGACCAGGGCCTCATCCGTGCCAAACAAGAAGCGCGCCAGTTCCTTTGCGAGTTTGGTCTTGCCCACGCCTGACGGCCCCATGAACAGGAAAACGCCGATGGGCCGGTTCGGCGCCTTGAGTCCAGCCAAGGCAGAGCGTAGGCAGCGGCTCACGGTCGCGACCGCCCGGTCTTGACCAATGACACGCGCCGCCAGAGATTTTTCCATTTCTGCGTACCGCTGCTGATCATCCGCCGCAAGCCGCCCGGCCGGAATACCCGTCCATTCCGCAACAACGGACGCTATGTCTTCGGCGGTCACACGGGCGGCTGCTCTGACTACCGCACGGGCGCAGGCAATGTCGATGGCATCGATCGCCTTGTCGGGTTGGTTGCGATCCTTGACGTATTTGTCTGTCAGGGTCACTGCCGCGTTCAACGCATCTTCGGCGATAACCATCCTGTGTCCTTTCGCAGCCTGCTTTTCGAGAATGCGGGGGACCACTTTCTGCAGGACCGCCAGGGTCATTTCGGGCGCCAGCTCTTTGATAAGCACCGGGGAGAAACGCCGCTCAAGCGCCGAATCCTTCCGGATATACCGGGCATACTCTTCCTGAGTTGTTGCCCCAATGCAGGAAAGATCGCCCCGTGCCAGCGCCGGCTTGAACATCTGGGCGGCATCAAGCGCCGCATCTTTTGTTCCCCCCGCGCCCATTAGGGTATGAATCTCATCGATAAAGAGAATGACTTCGGAGGCATCGGTCGCTTCCTGCACGACCTTCTTCATCCGTTCTTCGAACTGTCCGCGATACTGGGTGCCAGCCGTCAAACTGCCCATTTCGAGTTCGATTATCCTTTTTCCCCGCAAAGTCGCGGGAACCAACCCCCGTTCGATCCGCCAAGCCAGCCCTTCGACGATCGCGGTTTTCCCGACGCCCGCGTCGCCCAGCAAGAGCGGATTGGATTTTTGGGTCCGCGCGAGAATGGTGATGATCTGTTCGATCTCCGCTTCCCGTCCGATTGCGTCGGCCAGTTTTCCCAGGCGCGCAAGCTTCGTGAGATCGCGACCCTGTTGGTCCAAAGTCGGTGTAGGAAGGGTAACTGGCACGTGTTGTAGGGGCGTTATCGCCGGTCCCGGAGCTGCCGCCGGGGCGTTTGCCGCTGGAGTCGTCGTGGGAGTGACCGGTCGATTCACGGTGGCTTGGTTGCGCTCAGTGGCAGGACCAGCCCCGGCCAGTCGCGTCGCTCCCGGGTTGACGTCCTCGCCTTCCCGATCGAGCGCGCTGAGCAGCTTCTCAGACCCATGCCCGAGCGAAGACAGGAAACGCAGGGGGAGGCTTTCGCCTTCCTCGATGATGGCTCGCAGCAAGGCATCATCCGAAATCATGATGCTCCCCAACGCTTGCCGATCCGCCGCACCGAGGATCGAAATCAATCGCGGAGTCAACACGAGGGGCTCGGATGGCGACAGCAGCCCGAGGCCAATCTCGCGCCGGAGGCGCTCGCGGATCTCGGCGGCGTCGAGACCGGCGGCACGAAACGCGCCCGCTGCCTTTCCGCGCGTTAGTGCGATGAACACATGCTCCACGCCCAAGTGGAGATGCCGCAACCGCCGCGCTTCGTCAGCGGCGGCATCCAATAAAGCACAACGCTTTCTCCAGTATTCCCAAGTTGCACGGCCATCGCTCATGATCTGTTGTCTCTCAAAGGCTCCCCGGCAGGCGAGGGCGAATTTAGACCCCTTTGTTTTGTCGGTTATGGGTTTGTCGGTTTCTTGGCCGCTTTCAATTGATTGCACATCTGTTGAGCGGCATTCCTCTTTTCCCTAGCGAGTTCGCTTTTGGGATTGATTTCCAGCGCACGGTCGTAACAGGCAATCGCCTCCTCATAGCGCCCGAGCTCGTCCAACGCGAGGCCTTTGCTGTTCCAGGCACTCGTACGGTTACGGTCGATTTCCAGCGCGCGGTCGTAACACGCAATCGCCTCTTTGGAGCGGCCGAGAATGAATAAAGCACCGCCCTTGTTGATCCAAGGGTCGGCGTCGTCGGAATTGATCTCCAGCGCACGGTCGCAACACGCAATCGCCTCCTCGTAGCGTTTGAGCATGTGTAACGCGTCGCCCTTGTTGTTCCAAGCGATGGCGTCGTCGGGATTGATCTCCAGCGCGCGGTCGTAACACGCAATCGCCTCCTCGTAGCGCTTGAGGCCGGACAGCGCGAAGCTTTTGTTCCACAATGCATCGGCATCGAAGGGATCGATTTCCAGGGCACCGTCGCAACACGCATTCGCCTTCTCGTAACGCTTGAGGCCGGATAACGCGCGGCCCTTGTTGCCCCAAGCCTTGGCATAATCGGGATTGATTCCCAGGGCACGGTCGTAACATTTCATCGCCTCCTCGTAGCGCTTGAGCTTGTCTAACGAGGCGCCCTTGTTGTTCCAAGTCATGGCGTCGTTGGCGTCTATTCCCAGCGCGCGATCGTAATACCCAATTGCCTCCTCGCAGCGTCTGAGATCGTCTAACACGAGGCCCTTGTTGAACCAGGCCAAGGCGAAGGTGGGGTTAATTTCCAGCGCGCGGTCGCAGCACGTAAGTGCCTCCTCGTAGCGCTTGAGCTTGTCCAATGTGATGCCCTTGTTGTTCCAGGCATAGGCGTAGCCGGGATCGATATTCAACGTGCGGTCGTAACACGCAATCACCTCGTCGTAGCGAGTCAGGCCGCGCAGCGCGTTACCCTTAAGGTTCCAAGCATAGGTGTAATTGGGATCGATTGCCAGCGCGCGGTCGAAACACGTAATCGCCTCCTCGTAGCGTTTGAGTTCAGATAACACCCTTCCCTTGTTGCCCCAGGCATGGGCGTAGTTTGCATCGATTGCCAGCGCGCGGTCGTCACACGCAATCGCCTCCTCATAGCGCTTTAGGTTGTCTAGCGGGCGGCCCTTGTTGTACCAGGCAACGGCGTCGTTTGGGTCGATCTCCAGCGCGTGGTCGAAACACGCGAATGCCTCCTCGTAGCGCTTGAGCTCGGCTAGCGCGTTGCCCTTGTTGTTCCAGGCCTTGGCGTCGTTGGGATTGATTCCCAACGCATGGTCGTAACACGCAATCGCCTCCTCATAGCGCTTGAGTTCGTCTAGCGCGACGCCCTTTTTGCACCAAGCATCGGCGTAGGTGGGATCGATTTCCAGCGCGCGTTCGCTTGTTGAGAGCATCTCATCATACTTCTTCAATTGCAGCAGCGAATAGCTGGCGTTGCATAGCTCCACACGTCGAGTTCGTACGCGGAGAAGTCGAGCACCGCGGGTTGGCCGGTCAGCCGGTGAAATTGTGCCGCGAGCTCGCTCACCAATTCATCCCAATTTTGCGGGCGGCACCCGGGAACCTTGGCGAGGCACCTCATTACCATGGCTTCCATCTCGTCAGGCAAATCCGGCTGCAGCATTCTTGGAGCCACCGGCATCCGGGTGAGATGCTCGGACTTCCACTGTTCGACCGCCTCGGCGGCAAAAATCCGGTGGCCGGTAAACATCTCGTAGAGGATGCACCCGTAAGCGTAGATATCTGTTCGCGGATCGAGCGACTCGCCGCGCCACTGTTCGGGCGCCATGTAGGCCGGCGTCCCGGCTTCGACCTCTGTGGCGCACACCAGACCGAAATCCGTCACCATCGCGCGGGCGCGATTGTCCACCAGAATGTTCGCGGGTTTGAGGTCGCGGTGCACCAGCCCAGGAATCTTTCGCACGGCGTGTTGCATCCCTTGCGCGATCTGGAGCGCCACCTCGACCGCCAGCTTCAACGTCAGCCGCGGATGTCCCAGCCAGGCCTGGAGGTCCACACCCATGCCCTCCTCACCGCGGACATACTCGGTGATGACGTACGGCTGACTATCATATTTCTCCACCAGGTAGGCCCGGACGATAAAGGGATGTTTTTCGAGCCGCACCCAGGTGGCGGCTTCCTCGGCAAAGAGATCGCGCATTTTCGGCTTTGAAGCGAAGCGCTCCTGCAAGGTCTTGAGCGCACGCGGCAATTGCTCCTTGTGGTCGAAGGTGCCGTAAACCACGCCCATCGAGCCGTGGTGGATGGCCAGCACCTCGTATTGCCCGCCGATCCGGTCACCGATTTTGTAGCGCTCGGTCCGTCCGGCAAAGGAAGGTACTCCGAATTGCGTGGCCAAGATTGATTGATAACCAGCACCAGCCACCCGGGTGCGGTTCGGCACGATTTGGGTCCGATAAGCCCCTCCGGCCAGCCGGGTGGCATCGGCAGGAGGTATCGGGTGTTTTGGCTCGTTGCTCATCGCCGCACCTTAAATGCATAGATGTTCGAACTTACGGATGAATGCCTGCTGTAATGGAATGTTCTGCGGAACAGCGACGCAGTAATTTTTTATGAACGTGCTGATACCCTCCTGAAAATCGTCACGATACAAAATCGGCCCGTCAGGCCCATTGCGATCGACGATGAGTGACGACTCACTCTTGGCATGTATGAGCCACGTTCCCTTGGTGCGGGCTTCGTGGAGCACTCCGCAGCGCACGGATTTGTAAAAATCCTTGGCTAGAGGGCCGTCGAAGCGTTGCTTGAATGGTTCGCGCTTGGTTAGAAAGGAAATAAATATTTTACGACTATTCTTGTATGTGTACTGCCGAGTGGTGTTTTTGGAGTCAGCGCCCGGAAGAAAGCTCTTTAGCCACTCGGGGAACGGGCAGTGAATGGCGTCGTCAGAATTGTAGTTGGTGCCCTGATAACAGCTCTCCAAAAACTCGATGAGCGAGCATTGAATCGCCACGATGGCGAAGCCCTCACCCTTGCATAAGTTTAGGTTCTTGATGGCATCAATTGGATCGAGATATCGCGTCTTCAATCGGTCGTAGTAATAGTCCCGCAAGACGTCGTCCCAAATCCCGGGATCTGCTCCTGCGATCAGCTTGGGCTGAATATCCTTCCAATGGCCAATTGTCTTCTTGGAAGAGAGTTCAGTTTTATCGGGGGGCATGGTGTTGTGGGGCTGAAACCTCATAACGTTTCGATGCGTTCGATTTCGGCGCAGTATTCAGCGGGCAGCTCCCAACGAATGGCACCCTTTACGATGTGGTTGAGATACCACGACGCGGGCGGTTGATGCGCCTCCGCCTTCTGGCAGACGACGTAGGTCAGCACGCGCAATGGTCGAGTCGCATCGTTCTCGGCTAGGACAATAACCGGTTCTGGGCGGTAGGCCTGGGAATTGACGCCTTCGGCTGCATCCAACTTGAGCTTCTCTGCTGGATCGATGTCGAAAACGACGCCCCAAACAATCCCGCCGGGGCACATCACCACATCAGCGGTTCCCGTCTGCTGCTTCTGTGACCATCGGGCGAAAGCCAATTTGTAGTCAGGAAGCGTCGCTCTCAGCAGGAATTGCGCGGATGGAGCGCGGTCGCGGTCTGTGATGCGTTCCCAGTCCATATTCGAGCCGTATGCGAAGTAAAGCATCAGCGATGAGGCTGTTAGGTCGAAATGGGAGTGGCTAGCTCAAACGAGGAGCACTGATAATCAAACGCAAACTAGCGAGGTTGTGCAACGCGATATTCTGAAGGAGCCACATGGACAACGGACTCCCTTTACCGCGAGACCCGCCAGGAAGTGCGTCACTACCGTTCTTTGGGTGTGGCGACCGTTAAGATGGAGGCCGCCGCGTTATTTGCCGTCGCGAGTTATCGAGGAGCCCAGGCAGCAGCGGTTTTTTCGATCAGCGATGTTTTGAGTGATTCCGGCTGGACCCCTCGGTTCGGGTCGAAAGAGACCAAGGCCGGTCTCGATATTCTCTTGAATCTCGCCATACGTGCGCATCGCGCCATCCGGTGAAGCGAGCAAAGGCAGGGGATCAAAGACTCAGCTAAGCTTGCTTGCGCGATTTTTAGGTTAGAATCGCCTGCAAGCAGGCTCCTACACCGGTCACCTGATGACATTGTTGTCCAGGAGCGCAGACCGAGGTCATTGGATATAAACGGCTGAACCATTCGCTGGCGCTCGCCGCCACGAGAACCCGAGGCAGGATCTTCCACACTGAGAAGTGCCCGGTGGGAAGGCAGAGTGGAATTTGGAGACGCGACGCCCTCGTTGCGTACGCCCGCAGAAAACGCGACGAGGGCGTCGCATCTCCATGGATTCTCCCGGCGAGGCTGCATCATGCCAGCGGTCGGAGGGGAAAAACGACCCGGGCCGTTTTTCAAAAGGAGTCTGGAAGGACGGTAGTCCGACAGACTCCTGCGCGGAGCGCTTCGAGCTCCTCCCAGCGGGCGAACGTTGCCGCGACCTCGTGCTCGATCGCTGCCAGTCGCACCTTCACCGTCCGCCCGGCGCCCGGCTCACGCTGGTAGAAACCGGGGTCGGCGAGCTTCGCCGCCAGGTCCGCCTGCTCGGCCTCAAGCTGCTCAATCTGCGGAGGCAGCGCCTCCAGTTCGCGTTGCTCCTTGGGCGTGAGCTTGCGCGGCCGCGCCGGCCGCGGGACCGTCGCCGGTTCCTCGCGCGCGGGCTGCGCCCACGCGGCCGCGGCGGCGCGGGCGGCGTCCAGCGCCAGCCAGTCGCTGCAGCCCCCAATGTACTCGCCGATGCGGCCGTCGCCCTCGAACACGAGCGTGCTGGTGACGACGTTATCGAGGAACTCGCGGTCGTGGCTGACGAGCAACAGCGTGCCGGAGAACTCCACCAGCAGGTTCTCGAGGAGTTCGAGCGTCTCGGCGTCGAGGTCGTTGGTCGGCTCGTCGAGCACCAGGACATTGGCGGGTTTCGTGAAGAGCCGCGCCAGCAGCAGACGGTTGCGTTCGCCGCCGGAGAGGACGCGCGCCGGAGTGCGCGAGCGCTCGGGAGCGAAGAGGAAATCTTGCAGGTAGGTGATCACATGCCGCGAACGGCCGTCGATCGAGATGGTCTCGGCGCCATTGGCGATGTTGTCGGCCACGCTGCGGTGGTCGTCGATCTGCGCGCGGAGCTGGTCGTAGTAGACGATCTCGAGACTGGCGCCGTGCGTGACCACGCCAGCCGTGGGGGCGATCCGTCCGAGCAGCAGCTGCATGAGTGTGGTCTTGCCCGATCCGTTGGGACCGACGAGGCCGATCTTGTCACCGCGCAGGATGGTCGTGGAGAAGTCGCGCACGATCGCGCAGCCGGCGCCAGGCCAGGCGAACGACAGGTTCTCGGCCTCGATAACCTTCACGCCGGTCCGCGACGCCCCGGCCAGGCGGAGGTTGACGCTGCCCAGCCGCTCCCGGCGGGCGCGGCGCTCGGCCCGCATCGCCTGCAACGCCTCGATGCGCGCCCCGGCGCGTTTGCGCTGCGCGCGGACGCCCTGGCGGATCCACGCCTCCTCCTGGGCGAGCTTCTTGTCGAAAGCCGCCTGCTGCCGCTCCTCGGCTTCGAGCCGCTCCTCCCGCCGCACCAGGTAGGTCTCGTAGGAGCAGTCCCAGTTGGTCAACACGCCGCGGTCGAGCTCGACGATCCGCGTGGCCAGCCGGCGCAGGAAGGCGCGGTCATGGGTAACGAAGAAGAGCGCCACCTTCTCGCTGAGGAGGAACTGCTCGAGCCAGAGCACGCTCGCCAGATCGAGATGGTTGGTCGGCTCGTCGAGCAGCAGCAGATCGGGCTGCCCGGCCAGCGCCCGGGCGATGAGCGTGCGCCGGGCGAGGCCGCCGGAAAGGGACGCAAACTCTGCCCGCGCCGGCAACTGCATCCGCTCCATCAGTTGCTCGATCCTCATCTCCCGTTGCCAGTCCTCTTCGTGCGGTCCCCCCGCCGCTTCCGGTCGCACGCCCGCGGCGACGAGGTCATGCACGGGGCCGGCGAGATCCGCGGAAACCTCCTGGCTCAGCCGGGCGAAATGCGCGCCTGGCTGCCGGCTAACGATCCCGGAATCGGGCGCCAGCTCGCCGGCAATAATCCGCATCAGGGTAGATTTGCCCGCGCCATTGCGCCCGACCAGGCAGACGCGCTCGCCGGGATCGACCTGGAAGTTGATGTGGTCGAGCACCGGCGCGCCGCCGAAGGCGTGCGAAAGGTCGTTGAGGTTGAACAGCGCCATGAAGCCCGCGAACGTGGGGACGCTCCCGGCGCAGTGCAATCCCGCGTCGCTTCCACGTTTTCCGCCGGCTCATCGCATGCCGCCGTCAGTTGGCCGTGCCCGGCCAGACGGCGCGGCGCGACGGGATGGGCGGCGTCCCGGGGCCGTCGCTGTCCGGCTCCACCGCCGGGTGGCCGGCAAGATCGCGCGAAAAGATTTTCCGGTGGGTCGGGTAGGCAAACTGCAGCCGCGGGTCGCGCGCGAAGTCATTGAGAATGCGCCAATGCAGCCGGTCGCGCATCGTGGCTTTGGCGCTGTATTCCGTGACCGCCAGCAGGGTGAACATCACGCCCGAGTCGGCGATGGTACAGTATACCTTCGGCTCATAGATCGCGTCGGCCCGTCCGTACCTTTGCTCAAAGGCGGCGGCGTCGCGACGGGCTGCAGCGAAAGCCTCGGCGGTGGTCACCTCGCGGATTGTCACCGCGGTTAATCCGGATGGGGCGCCTGCACCTCGACTCCCGCGGTGCCAAGCTCCCTCCGCAACCGCCGGGCGAACTCCACGGCGTGCGGACCATCGCCATGCACACAAACAGTGTCGCCAGTCATCATCACCCGCGTCCCGTCGGTCGCGATCACCGCGCCCTCCCGGACCAGGCGCAGCACCTGGGCCACCGCGGCAGTCTCATCCGCGATCAGCGCATCCGGCCGCGAGCGCGGTGTCAGCGAACCATCCGGCTGGTACGTGCGATCGGCGAAAACCTCGGAGGCGATCCGCAAACCACACCCCCGCCCGGCAGGGAGCAGCTCGCTGCCCGCCAGACCGACGAGGATCAGCCGGGGATCCGATTCGCGCACGGCCGTCGCCACGGCCAGGGCCAGCGCCGCGTCGCGGGCGGAAAGATGATAGAGCGCCCCGTGGGGTTTCACGTGCGCGAGGCGCCCGCCACAGGAGCGCACCACCCGATCAAGCGCTGCAATCTGGCGACGCACCAAGGCGTGCGCCTCGGTGGGCGTCAGGGGAAGTTCTCGCCGGCCAAAAAACCCCCGGTCTTCAAACCCGGGATGCGCGCCGACCGCCACGCCATGTCGCAGCGCCAATTCGACGGCCGTTCGCATGGTCTCCGCTCCTCCCGCGTGTCCCCCGCACGCGATGTTTGCCGACGTGATGAGCGGCATGAGCTCCGCGTCATGCGCCGCTCCCTCGCCGAGATCACAATTCAAATCGATGCAACGCATGAATCCACTCGCCCGTTCGAAAGGCTCATCCGTTCGGCAGGCTCAGGATGACCCTGAGCGGAGTCGAATGGGTCAGGGCCCCGAGCGGAGCCGAGGGGCTGGCGCTCGCGGCCCCAAAACAAACCCAAACGCCCGAGAGGCGGGGACCGGATGACGTCTCCATTTCACCTTTACGTGGCATGCAGCGCAATGCCCTGCTTCACGGTCGCAAGGAACTGCTCGCTGGCCAGCCAAAGCTCTTGGGCCTCGGCAACCGAGATCTCCGCAAACGCCACCGTGTCGCCCGCGCGCAGCTGGGCCAGCAGCGGCAGATCAACGCTCGCCACCGTGGCAATCTTGGGATAACCGCCAACCGTCTGGCGTTCGGCCAGGAGAACAATCGGTTGGCCGTCAGGCGGCACCTGCACGGAGCCAGCCGCGACCCCCTCTGACACAATATCCCGCAAGGGCTCTCCCAGGAGGCCCCGGCCGGCCGCGTTGAGCCGCAACCCCATGCGATCGGAGCGCGCATCCACCGTGAATCGCTCGCCGAGAAACCGCTGTTGCGCCTCCGGGTTGAATAGTTCCCATTGCGGACCCCGCACCACCCGAACGACCGGCGAGGTCGTGTACCTTGGCCGCACGGCTACCCCGACCTCCCAGCGCGCGGCCGCCAATGAAGCGGTGCCAGCCAGGGTCAGGGTGAATCGCTTGGCCCACGCCGTGGGCGGCCCGATTTTCAAGACGTCTCCGGACCGGAGGGCGCGCCCATCAAATCCGCCAAAACCGGCGGCCAGATGCGTGCCCCGTCCGCCCAGAACGCGCGGCACCGCCAGGCCGCCGGCGACGGCAAGGTAGCACCGGAAACCGGTCCGCGCCGCACCGATCGTCAACTCCGCCCCCGCGCCCAGCCGCACCGGACGCCACGCCGGCAGACGGATCCCTTGGACGGATGTCTCGAAATCCGCTCCCGTGATTGCCACCAATGTCTCCTCGGCGAACCGCAGGGTCGGTCCGACCGCCGTGATCTCCAGTGCCGCCGCGCCCTCGGAATTTCCCGCCAGCAGATTGCCGAGCCGCAGCGCGCACGCGTCAGTCGCGCCCCCGGGGGTCACGCCATAACGCTGCCACCCCGGCCGGCCGAGGTCCTGCACGGTCGTCATCAACCCGGGTTTCAGAACGTGGATCCGGCTCATGACGATCGCGAGGCCCCGTATTCCTCGGAGGTGATCGGTCGGAAGCGCACCCGGTCGCCGACCTGCAAGAGCGACGGCGCCTGGGCATAGGCGTTGAAGAGCCGCCAGGGGGTGCATCCGATCAGGTTCCACCCGCCCGGCGTTTCGAAGGGGTAAATGCCGGTTTGCGGGCCTCCGATTGCCACCGATCCGGCTGGCACCCGGGTGCGCGGGGTCTTGCGCCGCGGCGTGTGGAGACGTTCCGGCAGCCCGCGAAGATAAGGAAAGCCGGGCAGAAACCCGATCGCGCTGACGAAATACTCGGCCCCGCTGTGCAGCGAGATGACTTCGTCTGCCGTCAGCCCGCGGGCGGCTCCCACCATCTCCAGATCCAATCCGAACTCACCACCGTAACAGACCGGCAGGATCACCTGGCGTCCAGACGGCAGGCCAACCTGCCCCGTCGCCGGGGCGCGATCCACGATCCACCGGCAGACACGTTCAAAGGGTGACGTTCCACCCCGCTTCGGGACACGTGCGGGATCATAAAACACGGTGACGGTGGCATTGGCCTGCGCACATTCAATCAATCCCGGCAGGGGTTTTGCCTCCAACGCGGCGGCCAGAGCGCACCCTGCGCCCACCGTCGCAGCATCCAGAGTCTCCCCCAGCGTCACGATCACCGCCGAGTCCCCAAGGGCTGCGAGCTTCATGGTCCGACCGGCGCCACAGGCGAGTTGGCGGCAGCAGGCGGGCAGGCCTGTCTGCGCACCAGGAGCTGCGTGAGGTAAAACACGACGAGGCAGTTGCTCACCAGGATCACGACGCGCAGCCAGGTGATGCCCTCCCACAGCTTGTAGAGTTCCAGCGGCAGGTAGACCGCGCCAGAGACTGCGCCGAACCATTCTGCCCAGCGGCGGTCCCGCCACAATCCGTAGCCCTCGACAAAGCGCACCAGGGAGTAAACCAAGGCCACCGCCGCCAGCATGCGCAGATGCGAATCGTCCAGTCGCGCCGCGACATCGATGAAAATGCGCGGATAATGGCTGTCCACGTCAAGGTGCAGATTGCGCACCAGACGCTCGGCGGCTTCCTCCGCATCCCGATGCACGAGGTGGAAAATACCCAGTCCGGCAGCCAGCACGATCAGGCCTTTCGCCGCTTCAAAGCCCGCCACTATTCGCAATCCAAATCGAGACGCCATGTGTAGCCCGTGATCACCGCACAAACCGGCGCGTTCCGCAAGCTAGGAGCAAGTCCTCCGGTCCGGGTAATCACGCAAGGTATTGCAGGGAAAATATCTTGCGCAGGAAGGCGCGGCTATCTATTCGACAGCCGCGCCGCCCGTTCGCCACGACGGTTTTCCATCAGAAACCCCTCGCCCAATCAAACCCCCGAAATCCGGCTTCGTCTTCCTTCATGAAACTTGGATCGTTCGACACTGGCATCATCGTCGGGTATCTGGTCCTGACCGTCATCATCGGCTTCATTCTGACGAAGCGGGCAGCGAAAGGCCTCAATTCCTACTTCATGGCCGACAAGAAGCTCCCGTTCTGGATCCTCGGCGTATCCGACGCGGGGGGCATGTTTGATATCACCGGGACCATGTGGCTGGTGTACATCGTGTTCGTCTACGGCCTCAAGTCGATCTGGCTGCCCTGGCTCTGGCCGGTGTTCAACCAGATTTTCCTCATGGTCTACATGTCGAAGTGGATGCGGCGATCCAACGTCATGACGGGGGCCGAGTGGATCAGCACCCGGTTCGGGTCGGGCCGGGGAGGGGTATTGGCCCACCTCAGCGTCGTGACCTTTGCCCTGGTCAGCGTGATCGGCTTCCTGGCCTACGGCTTCGCGGGCATCGGCAAGTTCCTCGCACCGTTCCTCCCGTGGGGTTTTTCGCCGAATACCTATGCCATCGCCTTGATGCTGATGACGGCCGTCTACGTGGTGGCGGGCGGAATGTACAGCGTCGTGATTACGGAACTGCTCCAGTTCACCGTCCTGACCATCTCCTCCGTCGCCGTGGCCATCGTGGCGATGGTCAAGATCTCGCCCGAAGCCATTTCGGCGGCAGTGCCCGCCGGTTGGAAGAACCTTTTTTTCGGCTGGCATCTGAACCTCGACTGGTCGGGCTTGATCCAGTCGGTCAACACGAAGATCGCCGAGGACGGATATTCGCTCTTCACGATTTTCTTCATGATGACGCTGTTCAAGGGAGTGCTCGTCAGCCTGGCGGGACCGGCGCCGAACTATGACATGCAGCGGATCCTGGCGACGCGCAGCCCGGCCGAGGCGTCCAAGATGAACTGGTTTGTCTCGTGCTGCCTCTTTTTCCCCCGCTACCTCATGATCTCCGGGTTCACGGTGATGGCGCTGGTGTTTTTCAGCCCCCAGATCAAGGCCATGGGAGCCAACATCGATTTCGAGCAGATCCTGCCGGACACGTTGAGCAACTTCATGCCGGTCGGTGTGCTTGGCCTGGTGCTGGCCGGATTGCTCGCCGCCTACATGTCGAATTTTGCCGCCACGGTCAACGCGGCGCCGGCCTATGTGGTGAACGACATCTACAAGCGCTACATCAATCCCAACGCCAGCCGCCGCACGCTGGTCGTCATGAGTTACGTCGTGTCCCTGGCGTTCGTCGGGGTCGGCATCCTTTTCGGGCTGCACACCAGGGACATCAACCAGATCACTCAATGGATCGTCTCGGCGTTGTGGGGTGGATACACCGCGGCCAACATTCTGAAGTGGTACTGGTGGCGCTTCAATGGCTACGGCTATTTCTGGGGCATGATCACCGGGATCGCGGCCACGCTGATCCTCTCCAAGTTCCCGTTCCTGTACCTCTGGCTGTATCCGGAGATTGTGGCCAATCTTTATCCGCTGTATTCGTTCCCGGTCATCCTCGTCCTCTCGACGGTTGGATGCGTGCTGGGGACGCTGCTGACCAAGCCCGAAGGGGACGAAATCCTCATGAAGTTCTACCGGCAGGTCCGGCCCTGGGG
>PLOH01000016.1 GCA_003142955.1 Opitutia bacterium
TCGAGCATGGAGGACAGAAAATTCGGCGAGGCGTGCAGGACTGTCTCAGAGCCAGAGTTGGTGGGTCCGCCAATTGGGCGGAAGCCCCATTTCGGCAAGCGGGATTTCGGGATACTCGTCGAACAGGGCGAACAGCCGTGCCTTCCACTGCGTGGTTGGGCTGACCTTGCCGAGCCAATGATGACAAACCGTGAGCATTAGTCCAACCCGGTCATTGGCAAAGCGCGGGGTGGTGTGCCACTTCGGATTCTTGTTTTTGCCCGGCACTGAAGGCTTCACGCCAAAAACGCGGTTCCAAATACGCGCATGGTGGGCACAGGAGTTCCTGAGGGTGAAGATGGTCTTGGTCCAGGAAAGCAGTTGTTCATCGGGAAACCCGAAATCTGCCGCGACCTGCTTGATCACTACCCGGTCCATACCGTATGTGAACTGTAAAGCGGTCTCACAGGTCATGAGTTCACAGGCCATCCAGAGCGGCAGATAGTCGTGTTGGTCCCCGTAGGTCGCTTTGAAATGCTTTACGAAAGCATCGCTTGCCCGGTTTTTCTCATTCTGCAGCTTGGCCAGCCAGATCCGATAGTCTGAGCGCTCCAATCCCTTCAGCTTCACCAGCGCACTCAGATTGCGCCAACATTTCGTGAACAGCGGCCGTTTCTTGAATCCCGGCAGATTCCTCTCCTCCAAGTAGCCGAATGGCCCGTGAGCCTGTACGAAGTGATAGACAAGTCGGGTCCGCACGGCCACTTCGATCCGCTCAATGGCATCAAGCAAGATGATGCGCAGCCGTCGGTCAAAACTGTAGCGTCGCCAGACCGTTTCCAACGTAGTACCAGTTACAAACGCCTCCGTGGGCTTACCGTCAGCATCTCGCAATCGGAATGGGTAGAGGTAGCCGCTGAATCGGTAGTAGTTCACCACCGTTAGCCGCCCCATCAGTTCCTTCCGGTCTGCCACCAGTCCACGGGCAATGAGTTGGTCCGCTTGCTGCTCAACGGTAAGGGCGTTCTTGGGGTAGATCATACCGCCCCCACTCTCGGCCTCGCCGTCTCATCCGGGCAAAAAAAAGCCCACCGAATTACGCATGCAAGCAGAGGCGCGGCAGGTTTGATGAGCAGAGTAAACACGTCTGGCATGGTAACGGCAAGTAATTTTTCTCGTCAGGCGAGACTCAAGCGACGAATTGGTTCAACGAGACGTAGTCCTTGACATACTCCGGGATCAGCTTCCGGTACTTGGCGGGCACGGCCTTGAAATCGCGGGTGGAGAAGGACGGATTGGTGGCGAGGTCGGTCAACTGGCCAGATTCGATGATGTGCCGGACCTGGTCGCTGGAGACGTAGGCCTTGAAGTAGGTCTTGAGCGCAGGGATGGCCTCGGCCTCGGTGGGTTTGTAATCGGCCACGAACTTGGCGAACTCCTCCTCAAGCAGCTCGTCCTTGGACTTGAATCCCGGGATGAGGCCGAAGATTTTCTCAAGGATCTCGCGGAGCGTGAGGCGACGATCAACTGCGGCGGCGTGGCGGAGTTTGTCGAGGGAGTAGTACTCGGCCGGTTTGTCGAAGACCTCGCGGTTGACGTAGTCGATGACGCGGTCCCACTTTCCGGCCTCAACGCTGGCGGCGATGAAGTCATTCTGGCGCACGGTGTCCTCGAACCTCTCGAAGAACATGCGGTCGATCTTCATCCCCTCGTAACCGATCTTCTCCTCCTTGACGGAAGCAAGGATATCCTCCCCGAGGTGTTCGTAGGTCTCGGCGTAAACCGTCGGACCTTCCCCGCCGCCCCCTCCGCCTCCACCCTGGGATCTCGGTTTGGGGAGTATCAGGACCTGGTCGTAATTGTAGCACTCCTCGAAGTATTCGCAGTTGGCAAAGAAGTCGAAGAGCTTGAAGGCGGTCTTGCGCGGCTCCTTGACCGCCGCTTTCAGGGCATCGTCGAAGAGCTGGTCCGTAAACATATGGCGCCGGGTGCCGCGCCCCTTAATCTGGATGAAATCGGTGGGAGAGAAGATCGGCCGGAAAAGGCCGAGGTTGAGAATGTCAGGACAATCATAGCCGGTGGTCATCATGCCGACGGTGACGCATACCCGGGCCTTGCTGGTCTTGTAGGACGGGACGAAGTTGGCGGAGCCGAGCAGATTGTTGTTGGTGAAGTTGATCGCGAACTGCTGGGCATCGGTGATCCGCGAGGTGACCTGGACGGCGAAGTCCGACTGATACTTGCCGGGATACATCTTGTCCGCGATGAGGTTGAAGATCTGCGTGAGCTTGGCGGCATGGTCCTGGCTGACAGCGAAGACGATGGACTTGCCGATCTCGCCGCTGACGGGGTCACGGAGCGCGTTTTCGAGAAAGGTCCGGCAAAATAGTTTGTTTGTGGCGTCGGAGAAGAAGCGCTTTTCAAACTCCCGTTGCTTGAACGCCTCAGTCTGATCATCGCCGTTGTCATCCTTGAACGCCACGACGAAGCCCTGTTCGGAGAGGAGCTCGGTCGTGATTCCGGTGCGGGCGTCGACCACGGTCGGGTTGACCAGAAACCCGTCTTTCACGCCGTCGAGGAGCGAGTAGCGGTACGTGGGCTGCCCATCCGCGCAACCGAAGGTGCGATAGGTGTCGAGCAGGAGCCGGCGCTCGAACTCGCGCGGGTCCTTCGTCGTGGGATTAGTCTTGGAGAACTTCTTAAGGTAATCGCGCGGCGTGGCGGTGAGGCCGAGCTTGTAACCGATGAAGTAATCGAAGACGGCGCGGGCGTTACCGCCGATGGAGCGGTGGGCTTCGTCGGAAATGACGAGGTCGAAGTCGGTCGGCGAGAAGAGCCGCTGGTATTTGTTGTTGAAGAGCAGCGACTGGACGGTGGTGACGACGATCTCCGCCTTGCTCCAGTCGTCGCGATTCTCCTTGTAGATGACGGTCTTGAAGTCGTTTGCGAGAACCCTCTTGAAGGTTTTCAGCGCCTGGTCTTCGAGTTCCAGCCGGTCGACCAGGAACAGGACACGATGGGCATTGCCGGTGCGCAGGAAGAGTTTGATGACGGCGGCCGCGGTCAGGGTCTTCCCCGTGCCTGTGGCCATCTCGAAAAGAAACCGGTCCTTGCCGTCCTTGATGGCGCGCTGGAGCGCGGAGATGGCTTTCTTCTGGTAGACGCGGAGAAAGCGAAGGCAGTTCGCATCGATGAATCGGGGGCGTTCGGCCTCGTTTTTCCAGGCCGCCTCAGAGGCATAGTTTGGGCGCTGGGTGAGGACAATGTAGTCATCGTCAACGTTCTCTTCGATCAGGCGCCCGGGATTGGGGACAGATTTCTGGTAGCCGGTGGCTGATCCCGGTGTCGGAAACGAAGTGACGATGTATGGGTTGCCGCGCTCCAGATCCCAGAAGTAGTGCAGGTTGCCGTTGGAAAGGATGACGAAGCGGCAGTTCTCCGATTTGGCGTATTTTCGGGCCTGCTCTTTGCCGACAAGCGGATTTTTACCTTCGGCTTTGGCTTCAAGGACGATGAACGGAAAACCCTTTTCGTTGAGCAGGAAAAAATCGATGAATCCCTTGGTGACCTTCTCGAAGTCGTCGCCAAGAGAATCGATGTCCTGCGTCTTGAGGGTGACGCTACGTTCGAGCTGGATGTTGGCCGGGCCTTTGCCGTCCGCGAAGAACCGCCAGCCCGCGGCCTCGAGCAGTCTGTTGATTCTGATTCGGGCAGCGGCTTCTTTCATGGGGCAAACACAAGGACGCAAAAGCAAGAGCAGCACCATGCGCGCCCGTGGGCAAGAGTGGATCGGGCCCGAGGCTGCGTCTCGCCAGCGCGTTGTTGCAACTGGAGACGGGACCAATCTCTCGAATACGCAACGAAGGTGGCGCGCCTCCACAACACAGCCTGGCGCCCCGGGTCATTTCTCCGGATTTTGCGGCGCTTCGAGCAGACGCACGGGGCCCACGAGTCCGGCTGGAATGGGTGGAGCCCAGCCCGCCCAGCGCTGGGCGGCGGCATCTTCTTTTTTGTGCTGCATGAGATTAACCAGCATGGTGGCCACTTTGATCTGCAGATGGTTGCGGCCCGGCCGGATCGCGCCCGTGAGAGCATAGCGGTGGCGGCCCCACCAGTGGGAACCGAGTGCAAGACCGTTAAGCGTCACTTCGGACAGGTCGTGAACTTCGCCCAGATCGAGGATGGCGTCACGCAGATTGGCGCCATCAAAATCAATGTCGTAGGTGGCCACGCCGCCAAAGTACCTCAATTGCTCATCGTTCTCCTGCTGACTGAAATCCACGAGGCTTGGCAGCTCACGCTGGATTCTCAGGTCCGAGCCCGCCGGCGCCAGTTGGAGTTTCCACGGGCCGCGCAAAATCAGGAGCTCACTGTCGGCGACGGTTGCCGGATTGGTCAGGCTGGTGCCGGCCTTTTCACTGGGGTCAAAAACGATCAGGGCCGAACCCGCAGGATCCAGCTCGAGTTGAACCTGGTTTTGCGGTCCGAAGCGGAGGGGGCTTCTGTCGCCAGTCTGCGGATTCCACAGGTAGGGTCGACCGATTGCGCCGGGGAATGAGGCCAGGACACTCACGGAGGCCTCCGCATCGCCATTGACAATAAAGTAGATGAATCGATCGCCGTCGCGTTGCGAGATCTGCGATACTCGCCAGCGGGGTTGGCCGAATCGCACGTCGGGGGGAAGATCGGTGCTGGCCAAAATAGTGGCGGCAAATTCGAGCAGGTGCTGTTCGTCACCGCCTTCAGTCGCCGGGAGGTTCT
>PLOH01000053.1 GCA_003142955.1 Opitutia bacterium
CCAGCGGGGCTGTAACCTTTCCGTCATGCGCCGGGTGGCGCATGACGGCAGAAGGCTCCATCAAGGGCTGGTTCTCGCCCTTGGTTTCGCAGAACCGAATTCCATGGGCAAAAAGCTCATGGGTCCAGCCAGTGGCACCGGCCAGTGGATTTTGACTGCGTGGAGGATGAGGAATCCGACCAGCGGTCAGGGCAGAGCAGGCCGCAAAACCACCGGCCTTGTCTGGAGCAAGAACGTCGCCGGCTGCAGCCCCGTGGAGCGGGCGGTGAGCCGGAGGGGGCTGCTTTCCTTGGAGGCTTGGACGATGATCTGGGCGAACCCGTTGAAAACGCTGCGCCGCCACTCGACCGGCGGCGGGGGCTCCGGCATCCGCAACCACACGCCCTTGTTCACGCCCGCAGCCGGCCCGTAATTCGCGACCGCCACCGCAATCGTATTTTCGCCGGCGTGCAGCAACGTTTTGACATCGTAGCTCGAGGCCGCGCGCGCGTCGCCCGCTGACCCGGCCAGCTGGCCGTTCACGAACACCTTGCCGTCGCCTTCGATCTTCCCGAAG
Organism: Opitutia bacterium; assembly: GCA_003142955.1. Taxonomy (GTDB): domain Bacteria; phylum Verrucomicrobiota; class Verrucomicrobiia; order Opitutales; family Opitutaceae; genus Fen-1467. The sequence goes on from PLOH01000053.1 coordinate 557, forward strand.
AAGAGTTCCACGGCGGGCGCGGCCAGATCCTGGGCCGACACCGTGAACCGGGTGCGGAACACGCCCTGTTCGTGCAAGCCCAGCGGGCCGCTCTCCGTCGTCACGTCGGCCTTGGCCCAGGCCGAGTCATCCAGGGACGCCCCCGTTTCCGGCAGATTCTGGGCATAGGTGTCGGCGATCTTCTTCCACCGCCAGCCGCTGATCGGCACGCTGCGCAGGGGCGTCGCGGCCACAAACACGTCCGGCTCGTGGCAACTCGGGTCGCCATTGCCGACTCCGATGATCCGGCCCGGGCCTTCGAGTTCGAAACTGATGGCATTGTCCGCCACCGGGACGACCCGCCCCTGGCCATCCGCGACCGCGACCGTGAAGACGGCGACGTCTTCGCCGTTCGCGTCGATCGCCGTCCGATCCGGCGTGAGCTGCACCGACGCCGGCGCGCTCGTGGTCTCGACCTTGGTCTCGGCCACCAGCTGTCCACCCTTGAAGCCTTTCGCCGAGAGCGTGCCCGGCGCATACGGCACCTTCCATTTCAGCGAGGAGGCGCGCTTCATTGTCTGGCGGCCCAAGCTCCGGCCATTGAGGAACACCTCGACCTCGTCGCAGTTGCTCAAGGCGCGCACGTCAATCTCCTGACCTTCCTTGCCGGCCCAGTTCCAATGGGGCAGCAGGTGGAGCACCGGCTTGGCCACCCACCACGATTGGTAATACCAGTAGTTGTCCTTGGGGAATCCGCAGGTATCGAGAATACCGAAGTGGGAGTTGATGCACGGCCAGCCATAGGGTGTCGGCTCGCCGCGATAGTCGAAGCCGGTCCAGACGAAGCCGCCGGAAAGCCACGGGCGGGTATCGAAAAAGCCCAGCCACTCCTCGGAGGTGTTCGACCAGCTCTGCCCGTGGTCATCGTAGGCAGAAACATAACCGCGCTCCTTGTCGTCCGCATAAATGCCGCGCGTGCCAACGGTGCTGCCCTGTTCGCTGCCGACATTCGGCTGCTGCGGATGGGCCGCGTGGTAGGCGTCCATGTTGTCCTTCCCGATATGGTAACTCCACCCGCGCACCTCGATGACTTCGTTGATGCCCGGGAACTCGTTTCCCACCGGGGCGTTGTAGGTCACCGGCCGCGTCGGATCGAGCCGCCTGACCAGCGCCTGCATCGTCGCCGCGACCCGACCGCCGGCCGGCGTGCCCTGCGTGGTGAATTCCTCGTTCGCCAGCGACCAGATGGCCACGCTGGGATGGTTGCGGTCGCGCCGGATCTGTTCCTCGAACCAGGTCAGATGCAGCGCGTCGCTGCCGAGCAGCCGGTTCTCGTCCATGACCAGCATGCCGAGCCGGTCGCAGGCTTCGAGCAGCTCCGGGGTCGGGGAATTATGCGAAGTGCGATAGGCGTTGACGCCCATCTCCTTCAACTTCGCGATCCGAAAATACTGCAGGCGGTCCGGCAGCGCCGCGCCCACGCCGGCGTGGTCCTGATGGTTGCAGGTGCCCTTGAGCAGATAGGGTTTGCCGTTGAGCAGGAACCCCCGGTTCGCGTCAAACGCCACGGTGCGGACGCCGAACTCGGTCGCGATCCGGTCGACGGTCTGACCGCCGCTCGCAACGGTGGTGACCAGCCGGTAAAGCGTCGGCGTCTCCGGCGACCAGAGCTCCGGCGACGCGATCGTCGCCGTCTGTTCGATCTCGCCCGTCGCCGAGGCGGCGATGCGCCCGGTTTGCGAAGTGGTGGCGAGTTCCTTGCCGTCGGGGCCGGCGATCGCCCAGGTAACCGTGGCGTCGGCCGGCGCGTTCCGGGCGTTGGCCAGCTGCGCCTGCAGGTGGATCTCAGCCGGCCCTTCCGGAAGGTTGTCCTTGAAGTGGCTGAAGACAAACACCCCGTCGGGCGCGAACGCCAGCGGCGCGGTCTTTACCAGCCAGACGTGGCGGTAGATGCCCGCGCCTTCGTAAAACCAGCCTTCGAATTGCGAAGCGTCCACCCGCACGGCGACCACGTTCTTTCCGCCGCAGTTGGCCACGTCCGTGATGTCGTAGCGAGCGCCGGTGTAGCCGCTCTCGTGGTGGCCGACGAACCAGCCGTTGACAAAGACCGTGCAGTCGCGAAACACGCCGTCAAATTCAAGCCACAGGCGTTGGCCGGAATCCGCCGCCGGCAGCTCGAACGTGCGCCGATACCACCCAATACTGTTTTGCGGAAAGCCCTCGCCGATCGCCTTGCAGCCGTGCGCGATGTCGGCCTTGGCGTCGAACGGCAGTTCGATGGCCCAGTCGTGCGGCAGATCCACCCGCCGCCAGCTGGCATCGCAGAACGCCGCACTGGCCGGGCCCATGCCCGTGCCGGCCTTCGCCAGATTCTGGCCGATGCCCCATTCATTGCCGAGGTGGAATTTCCAGCCGAAGTCCATCAGGAGCCGTTCGCGCGAACCGGACTCGGCGGCGAGAAGCGCATTCGCGATCAGCCCCACCGCCAGGGCCGAGACTATCCGGAGCAGGGTATGAGAGGAGATTTTCATGGGATTAAGCTCGCCCGCCGAAGGAGGGCAGGCATTTTTTATACCCTACAATCGCGCAAAATTCCATGGGTGGAACCCCAAAAGAGCTTCGTGAAACCCACTCCCTCGGTCCCAAGACCCGGGAATGGATGGTCAGCAGCCGGCAGGTGCCCGGATTCGGCGCCACGCACACCCGGATTGCCGGATTCTCCGAGGCGCGCGCCGGCTATGAGTTTGTGCGATTCTCCCCCACCTTCAGCGTCATCCTGATCACCGAGCGCGGGGAAGGGCGCGCCTTGGTCGACGGCGCCTGGCAGCGTTTCCCCGCGGGCTACGCCTATGTCACGGCGCCCCGCGCGTTGAACGCCTATCACATCGCGCCGGGAAGCCGGTGGAGACTTCACTGGGTGATCTATGAGGAATCCGCCCGGCTGCCCACGGTCGAACCGGGGCGCAAGCCGCGGCTGATTCCGGTCGACGGGACGGGCTTCCGCCTCGCGGTGGAAGGGCTGTGCGATGAGAACGCCGGCAAGGCGGATCCGGGGGTCATGAAATACTGGGCCGCCCTGGTCGACCGCATGGTCTGGCGGATCCTCGAATCGGAAATGGAGGAGCCGCGGCTGAACCAGCTTTGGCTCGCGGTGCGGGAGGACGTCGCCGGGGCGTGGGATCTGCGGCGGATGGCGCGACGGGTGGGGATGAGCGAAGAGAACCTGCGGCGCCTCTGCCATCGCCACGTGCACCGATCCCCGATGGCCCATCTCACCCGTCTCCGGATGCTCGCCGCCGCGGACCTCCTCTGCCATTCCCAGGAGAAGATATCGTCCATCGCGGCGCGAATCGGTTACGGTGACGGTTTCGCCTTTAGCACCGCCTTCAAACGGGAGATGGGGATGTGCCCCCAGCAGTTTCGCGCCACCAACCGGCCGGAGGGCATCCGGCCGTAGGATGCGACCCCGGTCGTCGCCGCAACGCTGGGTCCCGCCCCACAACAAACGACTGAGGATTACCCCTTGCAGTGACGGGCTTCCCCGTAGCGCAGAGCTTCAGCCTGCGCCCTCTTCGTTCGGGCGGGCGGGCTAACGCACCGCACTACGCCACGCTAACAACTGTCCCTTCATTCAGTAACGTTCAGTAATACCCGCCACGGCCGGCCGCCGAGGTAAACAGTCAGCCGCTTGAAATCGGCCGGCTCAACGCCCGCACACCCCCACCGCCATTCCTTACGGCGTTACGGGCGGGCCGCCCCGTGCCAAGTCCTGCAACCGGCGCACCCGTTCCACGTTTGCGTCTGACTCGGACAGCCCCAGGCTTGCGATCATCTGCGCAATCGGCGCTCCCGGATCGTTGGACCAGAATATTCCTGCGTCCTCCGGGCGGTAGTAGTGGAAGCCCACCTTGTCCCCAAACTTGCGCCGGAGCCCCTCGCCTTCCTCCAGGACGGCTTCCCAGTGCAGCAGCGCATACGACAGGTCAATCTGGTGAACCAGCACGTCCTCCTTGGTGACCTCGGCTTCGATTACGCCGAGCGGGCTGTAGACCGCGGCATGATCCCTTGGCGCGGCGCTCACGATGTAGTACCGATGTTGCAGCGCGTAGAGTGAGGGATGAACCGTCTCGGGCGAAGCCGAGGGCAGCGCCACAATCTCGGCCCCTTGTCTGGCCAGCGCCTCCCAGCCGTCGGCATAAAGCAGGTCGAAGCAGATTTGGATCCCGACGCGCCCGAAATCGCACTCAAAGACAGGAAACTCCCGGCCCGGCGTCGTCCCGTTTTCCACCACGTCGCTGCCTTGGGGGGCGACCGGATGCACTTTCCGATAGATTCCCACCACGTTCCCCTCGCGGTCCACCAGCACCGCGGCATTGCTGATGCGCAAAGGCGGAGCTGTTTCCTGCAGGAGCAACGGCACGATCAGATAGCATCCCTGCCGTCGGGCGCACGCCGCGATTCGTGGGAGCACCTCCTCCAGGCGCACCGCCTGCTTCGCCAGCGAATCGCCCGGCCGGGTCAGAAAAGTCTCCGGCAGCACGGCCAGGTCCAGCCGTTTGGCGGGATAATCACCCCGCGCGCGGGCGGCCATCGCTTCGATCAGTTCGTCCATCCGCTGGAGTCGTTTCTCCAACGGCTGTGAGAAAACCCCATATCCGCTGATCACCGTGCCGAGCAGAACCTTGCGCGGCAGTCCGTCGCGGCGCAACGCGGCTAGCGGGCTTTCTGGCCGCACCGATGGTTCGGACGCCTCCGTCCGCGGGCCGGCCGCGATTCCGCCCGCCCAGAGCACCAGGGTGACGATGATCGTTAGGGGGCGCACCCGGGGCCGCACGTGGCGCCGCGTGGTCAATCCCTCGCGCAGGCAAAATCTGGGAAGAGTTTTCATAATGCAACCGGTCAACGGACCAACCGCGCCGGGAACTGGTCGGGCCGGGCAGCCTCGCCGGGATGCGTGGTCACCGGATAGGGCAAGGTGATTCCGAAATCTTCATGGCGCGGGCTGGCCTGCAGGACTGCGCCCCGCTCGAGGTGGAGCGCCACGTGCGAGCGGAGCCGGATCGACCCGACGGTCACCTTCGTGCCGCCCGGCACGATCACCGAGCCGCCGCCGGCGCCGGCACAAGCGTCAATGGCTCGCTGGACAAGGGCCGTGTCCGCCGCGACGTTGCCACGGAACTGGCCGAAGGCAGTGACATCGAACCGGGAGGGAGCGCTCATGGCGAGAGCGGGAAGGCCCGCGAAAACGATGCCGGCCAACGGGGATAGCAACCCTGCACGCATCGAACGATCTTACCCGGACTGGAGGCATTCGCCAGCACGGAACTTGGGTGCGTCAGGCGGAGCACCTAGCCCGGATGTTTCACACTCCGCTCGATAGCCTGCGTGCAGACTGTAGATGATCCCCCGCCCAGCCTGCCGGCCGGCACATCCGGGCTACCGGCAAAACCGCCCCCCGGAACCCTCCGCAGGGAGACCGGCAAGATTCTGAGCCTTTCCTGGGCCGGCTGTCTTTTCTCAGTCGGCGCGGTCACATGGTTTCTTTTCGGAGGGGCGGTTTTGCATTAGCCCGCATATCCCTTGACGATCGCCACCATTGGAACCGTTAGCAGACGAATGATCGTCGCGATGGCGAAGACTGTGAAATTTGCGGGCTAGGCCCGCCGTAGGTTAGCGCGGTTTCAGGAAAAGTGTAGCCGCGAGCGCCAGCGAGTGGACGAACCATCCGCTCGCTGGCGCTCGCAGCTACGTTCGCGTTCTCGGCCACAGTTCAACTTAAACCGCTCTTGCACCACACGGCCATAGTGCTCGCGCGCGAACCGCCGGGCGGACTCTGCGACCTTCCAAAGGGCTAGACCTCGTTCCTGGGTGTGCTGCCCCGCTGCTCCTTCTCCTGCTCCTGGCGCAGTCTCTCCGCGTCGGACTTGAGCTCGCCCGCCTTCTCCTTGTTGATCAGATCCTCTATTTCCGGAATAACCATGTCGGGCTGCTTGTGGAGGATCTGGTGGTAGGCTTTGATCGCTGCCATCCAACCGCTGTAGGGATCGTCGACCGGACGGCGCTTTTCCAGCTGGGATTTGATGTCTCCGGCAAAGTACGCCGCCATCAGCAACGCCCGCACTCTGGCCTCGGCCTCCGGCGTGTCGGTCTGCACCCAGGGAAGCGTCTCGGCGCCCACGTTGATGAGCACGGTGTCGCTCTCCTTGCCGAACCGCGTGACGATCGTGGCTGCGCCGACCGCCTCGGTACTGGTGACATCCTTTTCGAGGACGGCGATCGCAGCCAAAACCTCCCGGCGGGAAACCGGTTCGGCTTTCGCCGCGGTGAGGACAAAAAGCGCGGGCAAGAACAGACAGGCAATTCGGCGGATCGTGAAGGCGGGCATGGGAAATTGATTAATCTAGTCGGGTGGACGGTGGTTGCAAGCTGGCAGCCTTGACGCGCCTCTGCGCCCGCTGCGAGCTCCTGTGGAAACGGTCAGATCATTGGCATTTCCATGGCAACAGGAGGCTCAAAAGCATGTGGAAATCAGCAAGTCAGGCTCTTATTGAGCCGTCGCCGCGCCTGGGTCGCTTGCCCGGTCTTTGTTCTTCGCTCTTCGCTCCTGATTCATCAGCCCCTTCGCTGCGCGGTTTAGTCGTGCGTCGCGCCGGCCGGGATGTTTCATGCGCACCATGAGAAATGCGGAGCACGCGCGCGCGGTCGGTCTGATGGCTGCCGCGGCGCTTTGCTGGAGTCTGGGCGGCTTGTTGATCAAGTCGGTGGCCTGGCCTCCGCTGGCCGTCGCGGGCGGGCGCGGCTTCATCGCGGCCGCCTTTCTGGCGGTGTTTGCGCCGCGCTTTCGCTTCACCTGGTCGGCCGCCCAGATCGGCGGGGCGGTCGCTTATGCCGCCACCACGATTCTTTTCGTCACCGCGACCAAATTGACGACAGCGGCGAACGCCATCCTGCTTCAGTATACGGCGCCCGTCTGGATCGCGTTGTTCGGGGCATGGTTTCTCGGCGAGCGGGCGACGCGCCGCGATTGGCTGACCATCGCGATCGTGTTTGGCGGCATGGGCCTGTTTTTCTGCGACGATCTGCGCCTCGCGGGCTTTGCGGGCAACCTCATCGCGCTCGCCAGCGGGGTGGCGTTCGCTGCGATGACACTGTTGCTGCGCAAGCAGAAGGATACGTCGGCCGAAGAATCGATCTTTCTCGGCAACCTGCTGGCCGGCGTGGTGGGACTTCCGTTCATGTTTTCCGCCCGGACCTTCCCCAGCGTGCGCGGCTGGATCGCGCTCGTCCTTCTGGGCATCGTGCAGCTCGGGATTTCCTACCTCCTGTACGCCCGCGCCATCCGCCACATCACCGCGCTCGAAGCGGTGCTGATCCCGGTCATTGAGCCCATCCTCAACCCAATCTGGGTGCTGCTGGCGTTGGGTGAGCGCCCTGGGCCGCTCTCGCTGGTCGGCGGAGTCATCGTGCTTTCTGCCGTGACAGCGCGGATGGTGCATGGCTTGCGGACCGTTTCCCCGTAGGGTCGCGCCTTGTGCGCGGACCTCGTTCGGGGTCGGATCATGGCCCGGACGCGAGGTCCGGCCCTACGTTCCTGAAATCCCAATACGGAATCATGCAGTAGGAAGCGCGCTTGCGCGCGATGGCGGGGAGAGATCGCCCGCCAGCGGGCTTCCTACACTGGCACACCGATCGGTTAGCCAGGGCACGGGGAGAATTGCCAGCAATCGCTCTCGGTCAGGCCCTCGGCAGCGGCTTGAGCTGGATGAGCAGATTGGCCGCGGTGATGAGTCCGCCGCCGAGCAGGAGGTTCGCCGTCAGGGTTTCGTTCGGATAAGCGAATCCGGCCCAGCGGGCAAAGAGGGCGGGCAGGAACAGCGCCAGGCAGGAGGCGAACAGCGGCTCAAGGCAGTAGATCAGCCCGGCTTCCGTCGCGGTGATCCTCGGCTGCCAGGTATTCATGATGGTGAACGCCCCCAAAGTGCAAAAGAGGGTCAACGCAACGGTGAAGCCGAGCCAGGGCATCGACGTAAACAACATCGGCACCTCTGCCCATTTCGGCGCGGTCAATCCGAGAAAGAGGAGCGAAGCGACCGCCTCCACGACGAACATCACAAAGGTCATCTGGACCGGCCGGTTGGCGAGGAACTCGGGGCGATCCAGCAGCAAAATCTGCCCCATGAAGAACAGGGAACTCACCAGGGTCTCGATCTCACCGCGGCCGAGATGCAGGTCGCGCAAGTCAAGCCGGGCCAGGACCGCCACGCCGGCCAGCACCAGCGAGCAACTGATCCACACCGTCACCGGCGGCAGCCGCCGACGGCGCAGCGCCAGCCAAAGGGGGATCAGGATGGCGTAGATCTGGGTCAGAAACGCGGAGGTGGACGCCGAGGTGTACTGGAGGCCATCGTTTTGAAATACCATCCCGCACACCGCGAATAGCGCCAGACCCACGCCCTGCCGGACTTCCAACCGGGTCACGCCGCGCAATGCGCCCCGCTGCCACACCGCAATGATCGCTGCCGCCAGCACAAAGCGCGGCGCCAGCATGCAGGCAGTAATGAACCAACTGCTGCTGGCGGGCAGCAGATGCTGATGCTCGAACGCCATCGCCTTGATGAGCGGAAAACTCAGCCCCCAAAACAGGTTGGCGAGCACCAGCATGAGCACGGCTGGAAGATGTCGGGAGGGAACAGCAGGCGCGGGCATGGCGGAAAACGTCCAGCCAGCCATTGGTCGGGTGAAAGCTCAAGCCAATCACCGACGCTGGCAGGCTCCTCGCCATTGTGTTTGTTTTGAGGAGCCGTCGCGCGATCCCACGGGCGAGACGCCCGTGCCACGTGGCATGGACGTCTGCCCATGTCAGACGAGACTCGTTCAAAAACAAAAGCCCGTGGGCTCCTCGAAACGTCTGCTCTGCTATCCGGCGTCCGGTTTCCGCTCTCCGGTGTCCCCGTCCGGCCGTCGCCGACGGCGCTGCTGCACCGCCTGACGGAGCAGAAACTCGATCTGGCCGTTCACACTGCGCAGCTCATCCCCCGCCAAGGCCTCGATTTCCGCCCAGAGCTTGGCGTCGATCCGCAGGAGAAACGCTTTGCGATCTTCGGATGCCATCGGAGTCAGCGGGACAGACCGGCGCGCTTGCGCACGGCTTCGAGAAAATAGGTAGGTTGATCGGGCGAGATAACCAAACAGCGGCCGGGCCAGCGCAGCACGACGGCGCGTTCCGCGTCGGTCAGATACGCCCGGAAGGGACCGAGGCGCCGGCTCCTGAATCGCCCGGAATACGCGCCGAGGCCACCGTTTCCATACATCTTCCAGGCATGGCGCATGGCCTCGCGGTCGGCGGCTGCACTGACCAGCCCGGCCAGCGGAAACCGCACGGTGCGGAACCGGAGTTCGATCTGGAGTTCGTCCCCGGCCAGGCGGTAGCGGCGGATGCGGGCGGCCCACAGGACCGCTGCCAGCGCGATCGGAGTGACCCCGCCGGCAGCGACCATCGCGCGCGGTGCGTGCGGATCCCGGAGCACCATGACCGCCAGGACGACGCCCGCCAGCACCGCGATCACGGCGGACAACAGGATCGCCAGGCGCACGCGGAACCCGGCGGGGGCGGGCGCGAATGAGGCGTCAGGAATGTACTGGGCTTCAGGCATCTTCGCATCACCTATTCTAGCTTGCGCTCAAGTTGAGCCTATGAGGTGGAGCGCGTTGTCCCTAATGCGCTGAAACCGCTTGGGGACAAGCGGTGCCACCTCGCTTCGTTTCACGCATTAGTCGCATCTGGAAAGCTAAATGGAATTAGCGCCGCTTGAGCATCGCCTGATAGAAGGCATTCCCGTAGACGGCCACGCCTCCCAGCGGCTCCCATCCCAGGGCGATGGCCTCGTTGACTTCCTTGCTGAGTTTTTCGAGCGCTCCTCTGGTAGAGAACACGAACACTCGGGGAACCGAAATGACCTGGTATTGCATGATGGAAACAGGTTTGGCGTTGGAATCGGCGAATCCGGCTGCCGGCTAATTATAGAGCGTCCCCGTATTGACGACCGGGTGCACCTCGGCCTCACCGCACAACACCACGAGCAGGTTGCTGACCATGGCGGCCTTGCGCTCCTCATCGAGATTGACGACGTGTTTCTCGGCGAGCTCCTTGAGCGCCATTTCGACCATGCTGACCGCGCCGTGAACGATTTTCTGGCGGGCGGCGATCACCGCTTCGGCCTGCTGGCGGCGAAGCATCGCCTGGGCGATTTCGGGGGCGTAGGCCAGATGGGTGATCCTTGCCTCTTCGACGTGGACGCCCGCCTTGGTCAGCCGTTGATTCAATTCCTCACGGAGCGCGGCGGATACCTCATCACTGCCGCCGCGCAAGGTAATCTCGTTTTGCTCGCCGTCATCGTAGGCGTAGCCGCTGGCGAGGTGGCGGACCGCCGATTCGCTCTGCACCGCGACATAGTTCTCGTAATTATCGACGTCGAATGACGCCTGGGCGGTATCCTGGACCCGCCAGACTACCACCGCGGCGATCTCAACGGGATTGCCACGCTTGTCGTTCACCTTAAGCTTGTCGCCGTTGAGGTTGCGCGCCCGCAGCGAAATCCTGAGCCGTTTATTGAGTGGATTGGTCCAGAAGAAACCACTGGCGCGCACTGTGCCTCTGTAAGCCCCGAACAAGATCAACACGGCGGCCTCGTTGGGCTGCAGCGTGAAAAAACCACAGCTCCCGGTGATCGCCAGGAGGAGAAAGATGGCGGAGGTCCCGAGCAGCCAGCCCGCGTTTTCGTGGGAATTCGTGGCGGCGACAATGCCCGCGACAAAGGCCCAAAGGCCGGCAACGAAAAGCGCCAGGACGATCAAGAGCGACAGCCAGCCATTGGCCGCGCGTACCGGCAACTCGTGGTTGCGGGTATCAACTGCAGGTTCTGAAGTATTCATGGTAGAAGATTAGGGAAGAAAAAGACGGTCAATGGCATGCCCGGCATTGCCAGCGCCGGCCAGTCCGGCAGGGCGGACAAGCACCCGGGAGCGCCGCCCGCACTCCCGTTCGCGCACGCCAGACCAACACCGGCGATGAGCTCCACAACCAAAACAATCAGCGATAGAAAAACCGTCAGCGCCTCACCTCGCCTGGAGAATTTTTGGAGCCGGTTCATCGAAGATATTATTGTGATATCACTTCAATATCTTTCATGTCAAGCGTCAATCGCGCTTGTAGAGCGGTTTAAATTGAACTGTAGCCGAGAACACGAACGTAGCTGCGAGCGCCAGCGAACGGATGGTCCAAGCTCAGGGCCCCGAGCGAGGTCGAGGGGCTGGCGCTCGCGGCTACACCTTTTCTGAAACCGCTCTAGTGGGGCCGGCCTCGGTGGGCCGCCCCGGGGTCGGCGACCCCGGCGACAGGTCTCTCCCTCGTCCGGCGCAATGCCCGTTTCGCGGATGGGGCGGCATCGTTCCGGCTCCCTGGCGCCAAAAAAAACGCCGCCCGGGCAAATTCCCGGACGGCGTCCAAAAGAAAAAAGGAATGCTTATTTCGAAACGTGCCCGGAGACCAGCTTGGTCATTTCGAACATGCTGACCTTGGCTTTGCCGTTAAACACGGCCTTCAGCTTGTCATCGCCATTGATCTGGGTCCTCACCTTCTTGTCTTGGAGACCGTTCTTCTTGATGTAATCCCAGAGTTTCTTGGTGAGCTCGGTGCGGGGCAGCGGCTTGCTGCCAACGACGGCGGAAAGGACGGCGTCCGGAGTGACCGGGGCCATGAACTTAGCATTCGGAGTGCGGGCGGGTTTCTTTGCCATAGTGAAGTTCGTCATAGTGCCCTTCCCTCTCAATGCAACGAAATTCTAGAGGGAGATCCGGGGATTCCCAGAGTGAAACCGGCCCGCCTTCCGCCGCCCGCCGCGCCGGTGCCGGCGCCGGCCCCCCCGGCCGGAGACGGCGCGTAGTTGTTTCTCTGCGACACAGACGCCTCCGCGCCTGATGCCACGGAAAAATGGATACCGGAAACCGGTGGTTCCGCGGACCCCGCCGCGCGCGCCTTTTTCATCGCCTCATCTGCCCGGATCCGTTGAATACCCGCCATGACCGCCCACGATCCAGATGACGGCCTCCGCCCGCACGGGGGACTCCTGCTCCCCACGGGGTCCGCCATCCTGACCAATTCCCTGCTCAACAAAGGCACCGCCTTCAGCGAGCGGGAGCGCGACATGCTCGGCCTCCGCGGCCTGCTGCCGCCGCGGGTCTTCACGATCGAGGAGCAACTGGGGCGCGTGTATGGCAACTTCCGGCGCAAATCGGATGCGCTCGAGAAGTATATCTTCCTGACGACCCTCCAAAATCGCAACGAGACGCTCTTCTACCGGCTGGTGGAGGAGCATGCGGAGGAGATGATTCCCATCATCTATACGCCCACGGTCGGCCAGGCCTGCCTCGAGTATGGTGCGATCTTCCGGCGCTCGCGCGGATTGTTCATCAGCATCCGCGAACGCGGCCGCGTCGCGGAAATCCTGCGACATTGGCCGGATCTGGACGTGCGCATGATCGTCGTCACCGACGGCGAGCGCATCCTCGGCCTGGGCGACCTCGGCGCGCTCGGCATGGGCATCCCGGTCGGCAAGCTGTCCCTCTACACCGCCTGCGCCGGCCTGCATCCGTACTACTGCCTCCCCATCACGCTCGATGTCGGCACCGACAACACGAAACTGCATGAGGATCCGCTGTACATCGGGATCAATCAAAAGCGCGCCCGGGGCGCCGAGTACGACGCGTTTATCGCCGAGTTCGTGGCCGCCGTCCAGCAGGCCTACCCCAAGGCGTTGCTGCAGTGGGAGGACTTTGGCAACACCAACGCCTTTCGTCTGCTCCGCCAGTACCGGGACCAGATTTGCAGTTTCAACGACGACATCCAGGGCACGGCGTCAGTAGCCTTGGCCGGCATCATCGCGGGGTTGCGCCTGACCGGCGGTCATTTGCGCGACCAGAAACTGCTTTTCCTGGGCGCCGGTGAAGCCGGCACCGGCATCGCCGATCTGCTCGTGTCCGCTTTGCTGCAGGAGGGTCTCAGCCTGGCCGAGGCCCGGAGCCGCTGCTGGTTCGTCGATTCGCAGGGTCTGGTGGTGCGCCACCGGCCGGGCCGGCTCGCCGAGCATAAGGAGCCTTATGCGCAGGATCATCTTCCCCTCGCCACGCTGGCCGAGGCACTCGAAGCCCATCGTCCCACGGCGCTGATCGGAGTCTCGGGCCAGGCGCAGGGATTTACCCGCGAGATCGTCGCCCGGATGGCCGCGCTTAATCCCCGTCCGGTCATCTTCGCCCTCTCCAATCCCACCTCGAAAGCGGAATGCACCGCGGAACAAGCCTATCAATGGTCGGACGGGCGCGCCGTCTTTGCGAGCGGCAGCCCGTTCCCGCCCGTGACGCTCGCCGGCCGCACCTATGTCCCGGGCCAGGGCAACAACGTCTATATTTTCCCTGGCGTCGGTCTGGGGGCGCTGGTTTGTGAAGCGGCCAAAATCACGGACGGCATGTTCCTGACCGCCGCCCGCACCCTCGCCGCGCAGGTGGGCGACGACGATCTCGCCCTCGGCCGCGTCTATCCGGCGCTCTCCAAGATCCGCGACGTCTCCGTCCAGATCGCAACGGCGGTGGCGGATGAGGCGCACCGGGCCGGCCTGGCCCGCCGGCCGCGTCCGACCGATCTCGAGGCCGACATCCGCGCCCGCATGTTCGTGCCGAATTACCGGGAATACGTCTGAGCCGGCCTCGTGCCGTTGCAGACGTCGCCAAAAGGCGCACCGTTTGGCGTCCCCACGGGGAAATGACCAGCGGCGTTTCCGGGCGTCTTCTCAGAGGAGCGCGAATTCTGCGAACATGCGAAATCCGTCGGATTGTGTAGAGTTTTGTGTAGAGGCGTTCGCCTCCGGGGAGCTACTTTTTTCCGGTGGCGAGTGCCTGAATCGTCACACCGCCCCCAGCTCGGCTAACTGCTTTGGCTTGGCGGGAAGCGGCGGTCCCAATAACATGCCTACGTGATTGAGCGGCTTGGTGATATCATGCGATTTTGGTGGGGACTGCTCTACTGGAATGCACGTAAGAGCTTTTTCCGCTTGAGGGGCAACCGCGCACGTTGCCCCTGCCAGAACCCTAGCGATTCCGGCCGGGCACTGGAGACGGCCTGCGATGCTGCGCACAATTGGAGCGCCCCCGTCCGCTTCCGCCGCGTCTGTCCCCTGCTGGTCGATACACCGTCCGGATTCCGCTGTTCGGTGGACACCAAGGACGTGCGGACGTTCTGGGGTCGGGCCGCCGCTTACTGGCTAGGCGCCGCCGCAGGCATCGGACTCGTCGGAACTCTGGGTGTGTTGGTTGTCCTCCGGCTGGTGGGTTACCTTCGAGAAAAGCGGCACTGGCACCCTCACTTTTGGTGCGGGCATGAATGCCCCCAACGCCACCCTCGAACTCAACGGTGGAACGCTCAACCTCGGAGGCTACAAGAGCACCTTTGGAATCCTCGACGTCAATGCGAGCTCTGTTATCGATTTCAACGGTGCCAGCGGCTCGGTCCTCGATATCCTCAACGCCGTAGTGATCGGCGCCGGCGCGATCCTGACCATCAACGACTGGGTCAACGGAATAGACTATTTTTACAGCATCAAGAATCCGGGCGCGACGACACTCGGCCAGATTACCTTCACCGGCTTTACTGGCGATGCTACCAACTGGCAGTCCTTCGACAGCGAGATTACGCCGGTCCCGGAGTCCGCGACCTACGGCGCCCTAATGCTCGGGTTGAGCACTTTGTTCGCGGGTTGGTGGCACTTTCGCCGGCGCACCTCATAGCCGCCGGCTGTCCAGCTCTGCGCTTGGCCCCTGTTCCCAGCTCTCTGGCGGGAGGCCGGTTGGCCGGCCGAATTCAGCATGATTTCACCTCAAATGGCGTCGCGCCGTACAAAACGGGACTGGCCGGCTCTGCCGATCTCCCGCGGGTGCGATGAGATCAACTGCGCGTGGACTTGTGCCCCGCCGATCGCATCAGCGAACGGAGTTCGGCCAGCTCGCGCTGCCGCCGTTTGCGAAACCGGCGCTGGCGCTCGGCGTTCGCGCGGCGCTTTTCGTCCCAGGACTTGACCGGCCGCCCCGCCCGCAGCCTCAAGGGCAACTCCACCGATGGCGTGAACAAATTGCGCCGTGCGAAGGGCAGCGGCGATCGGATCAGGGCCAGCGCCCGCAAGCCAGGCGTGTCGTCGGCAAACCACGGCGACAGGGCCACGCGCCCTGGACCAAACGCCCATTCCGGCACGGGCTGCCGCGTCGTTCCAGCCAGGAGTTCGGCGTAGGCCGCTAGCCACGCATCGGCAATCAAGCCTTCGGTGAAACGCTCCGCCAATCGGGGCGGCTCCTCCTGAATCGATCGTACGACCTGCGCCCGGGACGAGAACCCGCGCAGGGTGTGGAGCCAGTCGCGAAAGCTCCGGCCAAAATCCGCGAGCGAGTTCACGCCGGTCCCCACATCCTGCAGAGTCTGCGGGCGCGTGCTCATGGCGAGCGGGCCTTTTCCAGGACCCCCTCAATGGAGAGGCGGCTCTGCTCGGGAATTTGATCGCGGGGGAAGAATCGGTGGTAGACTTCCTCCACTTGGGCAAAGGTCTTCAGCTCCATCTTGCGTACCAAAAAGAGAATGTCCTCCTGATCGCCGGCGTAGCCAGGCAGCGGAGCCCGGCAGGCGTTGACCTTCATGGCCAGCAGGTAGGCTGTAGTCGGCACCGACACCGTGAGGCCCGGCCCGAATTCCTCCGAAGCGAGTCGGCGTTTCGCCTCCGAGGCGGCGAGAAACTGGCGCACATCGTCGTTGATCCAATCCTCTGGCAAATCCTGCTCGTGGGCAACCTGCAGGGCAAGCCGACGAGCTGGTTCGCTCGGCCGCACTATCGCGTCGACATCCTTGGTGGAATCGCGCGATCCATAAACGACGGTGAAGACGGCTCCTCCATAAAGCGCCACCTCGAGGGTCAGTCCCTTCGCCTGGGCAAGCTCTCCCAATCGGTTGAGAGCGCGCAGGATGTCAGCTTTGGTAAGTGGTTTGTATGGCATATATGTTTAATCGTTACGTAACGTTTTATCTTAAAAGCGCGAGTCAAAACACCGATCGGCTGACACCGCGCGCCCCGTCGTCCAAGCGCCCCTTCCAGCTAATCAGATGATCAATCGCACCTACCGCGAATTGGAGCGACCCGCTCCAATTCGCAGGACGATCCGGTCGCCGTCGGAACCCCCGAAAAGCCGCGCGCCGACGAAATCCGCCCACGGAATCACCCACTCCCCTTCAGTCGAGGAGTGCACCTCAATCCCAGCGGCCGGGGCTTTGGCGAGGACAATGGCGGTGAACGCAGCGCCAAATGACGGCCGAGTGTCGAGCGATTGCCCGAAAGCCCGTGCCCAGCGCAGCCAGAAGATACCGCACCGCCCTCATCACCGCCGCCGTCACCGGCAAGATTGACGTGCGGAAGACCGCCGCGTGACGACTGTCGCTCGGTAAACATTGGTAAACCGAGAAGCGTTTACCATTTTCCAAGACCGTAAACCATGGTAAACTAGAATCGATTGACTTGAGACCTACCCCATGGCCTGGACGCAAAATCTTTGGGAGCGCTACGGCTTCTCCGACAACCCCTTCGATACGGGGGCCCTGTCGCTCAGCAACGCCGCGAAGTTGATGGATACCTACGTCGCCCGGAGCGGTTCCTCGAACGCGGCATCCGTGCTGACCAACTTCCTGCGAAGTCCGGGCGGCGGACGCGTTGTCGTAGAAGGCGAGCCGGGAGTCGGCAAGACGACCTTTGTCAATTTCCACCGACATCAGTGGAGAAAGGAACTCCTCTCCCCGGCCACCGAGATCTCGGTGCAGGAGAACTGGACCGAACGCGATTTCCTCCTGAGTCTGCTCAACTCTCTTTTGTCACGCCTTCGTCTGGATATGGGCAGCAAGGAATTCAAAAGCGACGTCCTCCTGCAGGAGGTCACGGCCATCACCGGCGTTCGCGTGGAACAGACGAGCGGGTTCAGCGCCAATGTCACGGTGATCGGCACCGGCGGAGGTTTTGGCAAAACCTCATCCTCAAGCGTGAAAGTCGGTGAACTCACCAATGGCCGGTTGCGGGAGTATTTGTCCAGCATGGTTGCGCGGGCCCGAGAAAAGCGGGGCTGCTCCGGGGTCATCTTTCATCTGGAAAACCTGGAGTTGCTCGTTCGTGACGGCGACGGGAGTTTGCGCAGATTCTTCGAAGCGATCCGGGCGAAGGACAAACAGAAGCCAGCCGCTTGATACCCAGCTGTCTTGCCGTCTGCCCCCAGAGTGTCGTCGATTTGTTGTCAGATCTGCTGCCTTCTTCGATCTTGTTGAACTGTTGCCAGCCCTGTTGCCAGTCAGCGGTTTGGCCTGAAACAAAAAGCCCGCAACTCGTTTGAGAAGCGGGCCTTTAGAAATTTGGCGTCCCCACGGGGATTCGAACCTCTCAGGCCCAACAACCTAAAAGCTTCATTGATCGTGCTTTTGAGTTGTTACGAATAACTTAGAATATAAACAAAATAGAACGAGTGCTAACGAGATCAATCTAAAAACACGCCGCTGGCAAATCCGTGGCAAATATTTCTGACAGGAATCCATACGCGACAGACTCGAAGACACACCACGGCTAGGACTCCATACAGTCGCCTCGACTCGCCGTAGTCCTTCCATTTAAGAACTATCGTCGACGGCGTTTCTCCTACGTTGAAGAGACCCACGGCGAAGGACCCATCGGCGAGTTCCTTGGCATAGATGATCTTCGCGCCGTCGACGGTGATCTGCGTCGCCTGTAGACCGAGCGGATCTTGATCCACGTCGATCACTTCGTCGTTGGTCAAAAGGCCCAGGGTGAAATCATCGAGTTGGGCGAGATCGCAACCGATAAGCAACGGTGCTGCCAGCAGGGACCAGAGACTGATGTGCGTGTATTGTTCGTCGGCGGTCAGGTTGGTAAGGTGTGGGCTGGACCCGCATCACGCGACCCACGGCGAGCATGTCGGGGTCGTTCCAATGGCCTGGGCCGGCATACGGCGCCCATCGGTCCTGACGAAATCCGATCCAACGAAGGCTCTCCCAGCTGTCGGAAATATCCCAGGTGGTGCGCCAGGTGTTGGCGAGGCGCGCCCATTCTGCGGCCTGGCCATAGGGCGCTTTGTTCGAGGGACTGAGCACGATGTCGCGCCCTGAAGTTCGGAGGGCAGTGGCTATTTCGTTCACCTGCGGGCTGTCATTGGGATACCAGTCGTACTTAAGATAATCGACCCCCCAGACAGCCCACTGGTGAACATCGGCGGAGATGAAAGGAAACTGCCCGCGACGCCAGTGTTGTGCGCGAACATCGGACCAATCCTTCTCGCTCGTACCGATGCGGAAAAACTCATTATGTCGGCCGGCTTTAATCCAGTCGTAGGAGCCATCGCGCTGGTCGCAGGAGGAACCGACGTACCCGGCGTAAGAGCCGCGCCACGGGGTTGAGTAGATGCCGAACTTGAGGCCCATGGCGTGGACCGAGTCGATGAGCGCCTTGAGGTTGGGGAATCTGGAATTGGGTTGGATGGCGTTGAAAGCGCCGCCGCGTACCCCTTGCCAGCCATCGTCGATGTTGATGTAAGTCCAACCGTGATCGCGCAGGCCCTTGTCCACCATGGCGCGGGCCGCGCTGAGCACCTTGTCCTGGCTCGCAATGTCGCCCCAACAGTTCCAAGAGTTCCACCCCAGTGGGGGCGTGAGGGCGATCTGCTCGCCGATGACAATCCTCAGCGTGCGTTCAGCGGAGCCGCGGGTATTGGTGGCTTGGACGAGAACCCGATGCTCTCCCGGAATCGCAAGAGTTCCAGTGAGGCACCCCGTTTCAGAGTCGAGGATCAAGCCTGCGGGCAAATCCCTGGCCGCGAAATGCATGGGGCGCTCGCCACTCGCAGCGATGGTAAAAAGGAATGGCGATCCCGGGCGGGCACCAAAGACTTGTGCCCCATTAATGCGCGGAAAAGGCGATTCCGCCGGGGTGAGGCGTTCGCGCGCGGAAGCGGGCGACACCGGCTCTGCTCTAGCCGCAGGGCCGAAACTGGAGCCGAGCATCAGGGCGCTCAAAAGGACTAGGATGGTGCGTTTCATGGCAATGGTGGTCATACCGGGCCGATTCGGCCGGTCGCGGGAAGCTCCGTCAGAACGCGACGATTTGTTCGCCCGGATGCACTTCCACGCTCCGGTGTTGTGATCCCTTCCGGATTTGCAGCGCAAAGTCGCCGTCCGACCTAATCGTGATTGTGAATCCCCCGTCAGCGGCCCGGTCGGGTTCGGCAAGCAGCGATGCAACGTGGCCGTTGAAGCGGTATCGTTCGCATCCCTGCCGTTGCGTCGATCGCAATGCCCACACCAATTCATTCCGCGGTGCATCGGGTTTCAGGCCGATCGCAAACTCGAGCAGCCACTCGATCGGGCCCAGACCGCACCAGCCGACAAAATCACGTTTGGCGGGTTCGCCCGGGCTGGTCGTTTCCGGAGCGTAGTTCTCCCAGATCGTGCCGGTCCGCCGATAGACACGGCCCATCAGGTCGAGGTTGTTCAGCGCGATGGCTCGGGCCTCGTCATCATAACCGTAGAACTCCAGGCCGCGGATGACCATCATCGTGGTGGGCGTCCAGACAGCACCTCGGCAATAGCCCCCGGCCGGATCGTAACCCGGTTCGTCGGCCGCCAGGGTCGGCACGCGGTTCGGGCGGCCGAAGGTCTGGGGATTGCGCAATTCGGCCAGTAGATCCGCCGCCTGCTCCGCTGAAGCAACCCGGCCCAGCAGCGCCCAGAATGCCGCCACGGTCTTGACCGGCGCGCGCTGCCCGTCGAGCGTCAGATCGAAATAGAACCGCCTCTCCCGGTCCCACATCAACTCGTTGATGGTCCGGCTGAGTTCATCGGCTTCCGCGGCAAAAGCGCGCGCTTCCGCCGCTTTCCCCAACAACTCCGCCATCGCCGACAGTTCGCGGGCAAAGAGCACCATCTGGCAGGAGGTGTCCACAGCGGTGCCGCCATTGGCGATAAACCGGTTGCGCGGCGAATTATCCATGCTGGCCCAGTCGGTTACGTAGAGGCCGTTGCCCTGCCGCAGGTATTTCTGCAGCGACCGGTAATAGTGTTCCAGCGGAGCGTAAACCAGGTCGATCCGCGCCCGGTCGCCGGTGACCCGGAGGCTCTCCAGCTCGGCCCACGCCGGGAGAGGATTGTCCAGCGCTTCGAGGGTGAGAAGCGGAGCAGGCTGGGGAGCATCCCGACCCCGGTAGATTACCGGCGCTTCGGGATCTTGGGGCGGCACCCAGCCGTTGCGGCTGAATAGCGGTCTTCCTTCCCGATTCACCCATGGTCCGTAATCCATCCCGGTGGCGCGGTTGATTTCCCTGCAGATCTCCCCGTCCTCGTGCTGCTTCGCGTAAAAGTTATCCAGCGACGCAATGCCCGGAACGAGCGGATACGCCACGTTACAGAACATGGTCATGTAACACGTATCCCACAGAAAAATGTTCTGGTTGAACGCCGCGTCGATGAATTGGGAGACAAAATGACTTTCCCGAGCCGGCTCGTGAAAGTTACGAAAGGCCAGCTCCCACGACTTCCAATACATCGCGATCCATTCCGGCTTCTCATCGTAGACTGGCGCCGGAAGCTGATCCCGCAGACTCGCGAAACTCGGCAACGGTGCCGGACGGTATTCCTTCTTGGGGAAATATGCGCCCGCCGAGGGTTCCGGCACGAGCGGCGCATCCGCTCGCCCGGCATCAGTCCATTGGCAGGACGTCAGAACGATCAAGGAAACCACAAGCCTTGTTTTCATTGTGCGACGGAGGAAGAAGACCGGATGGGATTCCCACAGAAAACGGGTCTGAGCGTATCACGGCACGACATTGTATTCGCCCTGCAAGTTGATTTCCGCCGAGGAGTGGCCGACGAAGACCGTGAACCTGCCCGGCTCCTGTTTCCACGTATGACTCTGCGCATCGAAGAACGACATGGCTCGCGGGTCGAGCGTCAGCGTCACGCGCCGGGATTCCGCAGGCTTCAATTCAACCCGGGCGAAGCCCTTGAGCTCTTTCAGCGGCCGCGACACGCTGGCTGTGGGATTGCCCAAGTAGAGCTGCGCCACCTCGGCGCCCTGGCGTGGACCGCTGTTCGTCACGTCAAACGCCACTGTTACGTTCTCGCCGGCCCTGGGCGTCGCAGGCGTTATGGCTAGGTTCTTGAACTCGAACGTCGTATAGCTCAGGCCATGGCCAAAGGGGAACAGCGGCTTAACGCCATTGTGTTCGTAACCGCGGTATCCAACAAAAACTCCTTCCTTGTAGATCACCGTGTTTGCGGGCGCGTTCACATAGTAACTGTCGTGCACGGGATTATCTTCCCAGCGGCGTTCCCAGCTGAAGGGCAGCCTTCCCGAGGGATTGAACTCGCCGAACAGAATCTTTGGCAGCGCGCGTCCGCACTCCTGGCCCGAATACTCGGCGTACAGAAAAGCCGGAACGCGGTCGATCCAGGACGTGGCATCGACGGAGCCACCGGCCGTGAGCACAACGATTGTTCTCGGGTTGGCTGCCCTAGCCGCTTGCACCAGCTCGTCCTGCCCAAGAACAAGACGGAAGGACCGGTCGCTCCCCTCGCTCTCAGTGCCCGGATTGAATCCGACGCACACCACCACCGCATCCGCCAGCGCCGCCAGCTGCTTAGCCTCCGGTGTGACCATATCCCCCGGCACGATGGCCCCGAGGCCGATCACGTGCGGAACAAAGGCGTGACCGACCATGATCTCAAGCTTCACCGCTTGGGCCTTGCCCGCTTCCATCGTCAACTCTGCACCCGCCGGCCGGTCCGACCAAGCCTTGCACTCTCCGGCCAGCTTCCCGCCCATGAAGAGTCGATAGGCATCGGAGGCGTCCGCGTTCACAAGCCAGCGGTAACGCCCTGTCTTGTTCGGTGTGAAGTAGGCTGTCCAACGGACAGACCGGCCGGCGCCGTCATTGGACCCAATCGGTCCGCCCGACCATTCAAAATCGACATGGGCATCGGTACGCACCTCCGGAATACCGGCAAAATCTGGGTTCGTGAAATACTCTCCGCGCAGACCCGGGGCTGTGCCTTTTTCGTCCACGGTGAAGCGTGTACGCTCACATGCTTCTTCGGAGGAAATGATACCCCGGCTGTAAAGCACCTTGCCGTTGACCCCGAGGAAGTCGCCGATTCCCTCCAAGTAGCTGATGGCATGGAACGGCTCGACACCCGCACTGCCGCCTCCCACCGGCACGGCCGGATAGGCATTGGGACCCAACACGGCGACCGTCTTGATCTTCGTCTTGTCCAATGGCAGCAGCGAGCCGTCATTCTTCAGGAGCACGACGGCCTCCTCCGCGCCCTGCAGCGCAACCTCGCGGTCCTCCTCGCTGTAGCAGGGAATGCCCGGCTCGGATTGATTGCGATCGAGAAAACCAAATTCAGTGGCCGTGCGCACGATGCGACGGACCTTATCGTCGATGGTGGCGACTGAAACCTTCCCTGATTGCAGGGCCGACAGCAGGTTCGCGCGGTTCATAAACTGGCCGCTGGGCATTTCCAGATCGAGCCCGCCGTTGGCGGCGGCCCCGGCGTCGTGGGCGGCGCCCAGTCGGACATGATGATGCCGCGGAATCCCCAGTCCTTCTTGGCGACGTCAGTGTTGAGCGTGCCGTTTTGGGTCATGTGTTCGCCATTGACCAGATTGTAGGAATCCATGATCGCGCCCACTTTCGCTTCCTTCACCGCAGCCTCGAAGATTGGCAGGTAGATCTCCCGCTGTGCGCGTTCGTCTATCGCCGAGTTGACGTTCATCCGATCAAACTCAGAGTTGTTTCCCATGTAGTGCTTGATCGTGGCGATTACACCCTGGCTCTGTACGCCCTCGATATAGTCGACGGCGATGCGCGCCCCGAGGTAGGGATCTTCCCCGAAGTATTCGAAGTTCCGCCCGTTCATCGGCGCACGGTAGATATTCACTCCTGGGCCAAGGAGAAAATGCACGCCCTTGGCGCGTTCATCGCGACCCAGACCCGCACCAATGCTTCGCGCCATCTCGGGATCCCATGTTGCCGCCAGCCCGATTCCTGCCGGGTACGCGGTGGACAGTCCCCAGTTGCGCACACCCATGGGACCATCCGCCATCTTCAGCCGGGGCCAGCCCAGCTCGGAATAGCCGCGGATAAAGAAATCGTCGACGCCCCCGATCAGGTCAATTTTCTGATCGAGGGGAAGCTTGCCCATGAGCGCGTCGACGCGCTGCTCGACGCTGGCAGTAACGAGAGCCGGCTGGTCCTGGGCTGATGCGAACATTGTCAGGGCTAGCAGGAGGCCCATACAAAAGGAGAATTTGAGGTTTTGCATTTGAAGACAAAGATCAGGGCCGCCAAGAGGCCAGAGCAGGGAATGGTTGGAAAATCAGCCGGTTCATTGTAGACCCTAATCACCTGGACGAGTCACCAAACGATGGCGGATAAGCGACTGAGCAACGAAGCGAGACAGGCCGGAGTTGAAGCTGTGGATCTCAGCCATTCTATGAAGAACTCGAAGAATGGGTCGGCTTCATCCCAAGTGGAAAGCTCGCGTAAATCAGGAGCCGCCCCTTGCAGCCGCGATCTTGCAAGTGAAGCCCGCACGCACCTTCACGTACGTAACGGGTCCATAGACATCAGCCGCTGTCGCCCAGCCTTCGTCGTCAGAGTTCTCCAGCTCCTGAAGGGCGCTCAGTTGCCGGGCTGGTTTGGCATCGACGGTAAGTGAGTCGCAAGCCTGGCCGTGGATCTTGAAAGTATACCACTTCAGGGCCGGTGAATATTCGCCCGTCCTTGGGCCGAGGACCAGCGAAGAGCCGGTCGCATCCGCCGAAGCCCGGATCTCCTGCTTAAAGTAGCCCGCCTTTTCGCAATCGTAGGTCGCGCCATCGTCGTCATAGTAGACGAACGTAGACGGCGACGAATCCGGGAAAACGTCCACCGTCACACTCTTCACTGGGCGCTCCCCGACGTAGTCTTGGACTTCCATCGTGGGGATGATCGCCCCCTTTTTCACGAACAGAGGGATGTCCAACCAGCTCGCCGCATCGATATGGTAGTGGATCACCTGTCCACCCTGCCGGCGGTCGCCACGGAAATAGTCGATCCACTCACCGGCCGGCAGGTAGATGTCCTTGGCCGTCTGGCCTCGTTCCACGACCGGCGCAATGAGCAGATAGTCACCGAACATCCAGGCATCGACGCAGTTGGTTAAATGCGGATCGTCCGGATAATTCCAAACCAACGGCCGCACCAACCCGATGCCGGTCTCGGTCAGCTCCCGCTCGAACGAGTACATGTAGGGAATCAGGGAATACCTAAGCCGGGCAGCGCGCTTCGCCGCGGCTTCGGCTTTCGGCCCGTAGAGCCAGGGTTGACGGTAGGAAGTGCCGTGCGTGCGAAAGATGGGGACGAAAGCGGCGAATTCCATCCACCGGGCAAAGGCTTCGTTCAGTTCCTCTCCGGCAATATGGGAACTATTGTTGAAGCCGCCCGTATCCATTCCCCACCGCGCCTGGCCGACATTGACCGAGCAGAGGAGTCGTTCCCGTTGCTGTTGCATGACCTCGAATCCGGATTCGATATCTCCGGACCAGGTCGCGTAGGCGTAGCGTTGGGCACCGCTGAAGAAGTTCCGATTGTTTGTCCAAACTCGCACTTGGTCTTTGGTGTGGGCCCGCTGTCCATCGTACATCGCCCGCGCCATGTACATGCCCTCCCAGGTCGATCCCCAGGCGTCCGCCTCATCGTTCCACCAGCCCACAATCCCGGAATCGAATGAAGGGATGGCATGCTCCCAAAACCACTGCCGGCACTCCGGAATCGAGAAGTCCAAATCGTTTGTGGGCTTCCCCGAGAAGTAGTCGTTGTAGGGTGCCCGCCCCTTCACCCAGAAATCGTGCGCCGTCGCATAGCGTCCCTGCTCCGAGTCGAGATGAATCCGAGGTTTCATGATTCCGGCGAGCTTGATGCCCAGGGCCTTCATCAGCCGCGCAAACTCGCCCGATGGTCCGTTCGGAAAGTTCGTCTTGTTCCAGCGCCATTCTCCGTAGTGGTCTTCCCCCCACGCCTTCCACTGAAAATCGAAGGTGTACAAATCGATCGGGATCCCCCGCGATCGGTAGCCTTCCACGTTCTTCGCACAAAGCGCCTCATTCATGTCGGTGAACTCGCTGTTCGAAAAACCCAACGCCCACTTCGGAAACATTGGCGGTTTGCCCGTGAGCGCGGCGATCGCCTGTTGCACCTCATACGCCGAGCCGACTGCGACGTAATAGGCGACGTTGCTCCCGGTGAGATCATAGAAGCGCACGTCCGTCTCGCTGCGGATTTGGCAGAACCCGGCTTCTGTGTTCACAAACACGCCATAGCCCCGATTGCTCCAGAAGAACGGCCCCGAGGTCTGCCCTTCGGCACCCGCCCGGATGGGATACGGCTGCGCGCTCGGCCGCAGCTCCATCTGGCCGCGGGAATCGTCCAGATACTCCCAGCCCTTGATGCCATAGAAATGCGAACCGGGCCGGGTCGCGAACCGCACGCCCCTCTGCCAGCCCTGATACACGCCCTCTTCCTCGTGCTCTTTGATCAGAAGATTGCCACTGAGATCGTAGAAGGCGACCCGGCCGGTAGCCCGGCTTACCTTGATCACCATCTTCTCGGTCGTCACCACCAGCGGATCCGATTGGAGATCGAACGCAGCGTGCACACCGGACCAACTCTTCTTCCAGATGCTTGGCGTGTCCGTGCCTTTGTGCCCGTCTTTCGAGACGATCACTTTCACCAAATTCGGCAGGCAGATCTGCACTTGAACGTGGTTGGGACCGGTCGCAAACGAGAGCGAATCGCCGCTGGCTATTGCATTCGTCAGCGATTGCAGGGCAGCCAAGTTGGCATCGGCCGCTACGGCTAGGCTCGCGGATGCCCAGACCAGCGCGATTGAAAGATATCTGTGAACCAAATTCATTTTGGGATCGTCGGAAAGAAACAATTCGGCCGGCGGCCAGAAAGGGGAACAGGAAAAACAAGAACTAATAAAGAGGGCGGGGAGGGAGCTTGGGTCCCTCCCCGCCCTGGATCGGAATGTCCGATTCGAGGATTAGAACGAGAACGTGGTCGTGATCTGCCAGGTCATGCCCTCCTGAATCCGGAAGGCGCACGGCTTCATTGGGATGTACCCGGTCGGCTTGTCCGTCGGCAAGCCGTTCGGATACATCTTCTGGATCGCGACTTCGTCAATGGTCGCCGCAATCGGTACCAGCTTGTTGTCCCCACCCACGTTATAGGCGTTAAGCTGGATGCTCCAACCCACCTTGTCCGTCAGTTTCCGGTGATAGGAGACCCAGAGATCGAGGAACCCTTGGCTCGGCGCATACACCGGGGCGTTCAGGTTGATCTCGGAGGTCGCCACACCGGTCGTGGGAGAGATGACCTGCATGGGCGCATAGCCGATGGTCGCCTTGTCTTGCCAGCGATAAGCGGCGCCAACGCCGACACCCTTCAGATAGCCCTTGGTGAAATCGTAGTTGGTGACCATGTTCGCATGGTACTGGCGCACCTCGGGATCCGATTGGCCGTTCAACGCATTCAGCAGGAGCCAATCCGGTCGGAAAGTCGTGTACGGGCCGACATTGCGACCGCCATAGATATTGCCATCCCACCAAACTGGAGCCAGACCGACATTGGTATTCTCCATGGCATTATCGACGAAGTCAGCAATCGACCTGAAGGCCGTGCCGGGCACGTTGGAACGGGCAGCGGTCGTCTTCGATGCGTTAATCGTCAAACGCCAGTTCTGGGTCGGATTGGCCGTGAACTCGAGTTCTTCGCCCTTGGACTCCGAATCCTCGGTGAAGACAAAGCCCGCCGGGGCCTGTGCATTCACCCCTTGATTACTGGCCATAGCCCATGCGGTGCCCTTCCCCATCCACGCCTTGACGTAGTCGGGGAATTGCGTCTCCACACCCTGCTCGAACTGGAACCAGGCCGGCAAGATGACGTCGTGCAAATTCTTCTCCGCCGCCAGACCCGCCGCGGTGTTGTGCCCACCGGCCGCGTCGCCGTAATCTATGTACGGTCCAGCGCTCGTGTAGTCCAGGCCATCCGCAAGCTGGGTGGCTTCCGCTCCACGGAACGTACGCGCCATGGTGGCTGTGAAGCCCATGGTCTGTTGGAGGGCCCACATATCATTAATCGCACCCGTCGAATTGCCGTTCTGGATCTTCGTATCATAATGGGTCAGACGCAGGATGTATTTGTTGTCCTTGGTCGCGAGGACCAGGCTTTGCTCGTTCGTCTGGCCTGCGGGATCGGGCAGCGCATGGGCGAACGCATCGATCCGGCCCGCCAAGGGCTGGTAGTTCATACCGCGGTTGTAGGCGAGCGAGATGTTGATCGGCAGGAAGTCGTGTTCCTTGCCCAGGAACTTATTCAGGTGGGCCACGGCCGACCAGTTATGGGAATAGACCTCCTGGTGGAGGACGGTGCCCAGTGGATTGTTGTAATTATAGAACCCGGGACTCACGTTGGCGCTGCCATAAGAAAACGGGGCAATGCCGGTGCCGGGCGGAATGTCATCGCCGGTGGCGGTGTTTGAGCGCGGCGCCGCGTCTAACAGATAGGAATAGGTCCGGTCATCCCGATAGCCAAACATCCCCACGATGGCTCGATCCCACAGATAGCCCTGCCAAGTGAAGACCTTCGAATTCACGTCGTACTCGGTCTTCTGTGCATCAACCGTCAGATAGTCCCGTGCCGAGACGCCGTTGATCGTTTGGTTGCTGTTCATCGTGACGAGGGTCATCGGGGTCTGTACCCAGCCAACGTAGTTGGCCGGATTCCAAGACTGGGTGTAGTAGCCCGGCCCTCCGTAGGCGCCGGTATTGCCGTTCAGGCTCTTGCCTGTCGGCAGACCCGTCACTGGATCGGTCGGCACAGGATCGGCGGGGTTCTGCCAGAAGGCACCAGGGTTGACGCTCGCCGGCGCATCCCAAGTCGCGTCGAAATGCCGCACGCTGATCGGCCCTGAACTGCCCATGAAGAAAGGCTGGGCCATATTGGAGGCGTCAATCCCGGCGGCTGACGTGCGGGTCGGCGTCGCCAGATTTCCGCTCAGGAAGTACTGCACCCCGGTGCTGATGCCGGGGCCGTTATTCTCCAAGTAACCACCGCCGACATACGCCTGGCTTCCGTCGGTCGGATAATAGCCCGGGTAAAGGTTTGCGCCATCTTGGGGCGAAAGATCCTGAGACCGCATGTTGCGGTTGTCCGTCTTTTGCTTCTCGGAGCTGAACACGGCCTGTAAGTCGTGCTCGCCGATGATGCGCCCGAGCAGACTCTTCGATTTTGAGAAGTCGTGTTTCGCGAACAACTGCGCGCGATATGCCTGGCGATTGGAGACGCCGGTGTTGTTGCCGCCATCGCGGTTCTCCGCCGTTACATACGCCCGGCCGGCATCCGGATTCGGCTGCCCGTCAAAGGTGTACTTGTTCACGTCGACGTTGATCGCGACCGGCTCATCGAGCCAGCCCAGAGCGCCCCATTGGCCGTTATTGAGATTCTGCTGGAAGCCCGTGAGAGCGAAGCCGATATCACCGTTCAGAAACGTCGCGCTGATATCGGCGTTGAGCGCATTCCAATCTTCCCACTCATGCTTGTTTGGTCCATCGATCAGCTTGTGGTAGAAGTCGAAGATCGAGGGATCCGACAACGTGTAATTCTGATAAGAGCCGAAATTGTAGAAGGGCAAGTTCGCATTGCTCGGCCCATAAATGTACCTGCTGGCCCAACTGGAGTTGTTGTTGACCGAATAGATGTTGTTGGCGGCCCAGACGCCGGCGCCATTCTGGTCGCCCGGAGCCAGCACCTTGGTGCCGTCCCAGTGCAGCGAGCCGTAGGTGAAGTTTGCACTCGGAACGGACCACCCATATCCATAGTTAGAATTGATCTTGTTCATGGCGTAGCCCAGCGGCGCGCCACCTTCGGAAGCATAATACGGATCGTTATTGGCCCCGCCTGAAACAAAGTAGCCGGTGGTCTCCTTTGAATTATCCAGCAGGTTCCCGCCGAAACCACCCTGGCTGACGGGCTGCCAAAAGCGCGTGATATTGTCGCCCGGAGTCACCGTGCGCGGCTGGTTCGACTGGATGTTGCCGTTCTCGTAATTCACATTGATCGTGAACGTATTGCCGTTTTTATTCAGCACCTTGGGCTGATATTTGACGGCCGCGTAGATTCGATCGTCATTCTTGAAGGCCGGATCTTGTTGGAATAGCTGGTGGTTCCGCAACGCCACCACCCGAAACGCCAGCTCGCCAGGCAAGATCTCCCGGTTATAGTCGAGCACCGCGCGCTGGGTGCCGTACTTGTCGAACATGAATTCGAGGCTGCCCTGGTTCTTCAAGATCGCCTCCTTCGTGGATGCGTTGATGACGCCGGCCGGGCTGCCCAAGCCGAAGAGAATGGCGTTGGGGCCGCGCAGCATATCCACACGATCCACCGCATATCCATCCCACGGGATATCCGAAAGGAAATAGTTGCGGGTGTTGTCAGCGCTGGTAAGGCCGCGCACGCGGTTGTCGCCGTTCGGATTCTTGAACAAATCCTGTTCCTGATAGGTGGCCTGCTTGACACCGCCGGAATAATTGCCGCGCGGTCCACCGACTTCGGTATTCACCGTGTAGCTGAGCAGCGTCCGGTTGTCGACCGCACCGAGGTCGTCCATCAGTTCCTTGGTCACTACCGTGATGGATGAGCCGACATCGGCCAGATCCATCCGCAGGCGGGTACCGGCCAGGGTGTTCGTCGCGACGTAGCCCTTATCCATCGACGCGTCGACAACAAACGGAGGCAGTTGCACGATTTCTTCGGCCGGTTCGGTGGAGGTGGGAGCAACCGGTTGCGGCGAGGAAACGGTCTGAGCGCGGGCAGGAAGATTCGTCACGCCGGCGGAGATGAATAGCACGTTTAGCCAGCGGAGCAGAGTCTTGTGGGGTTTCATATTGGCTTCGTTATTTGGTGTTGGGGATTTCTGAGAAATCGCGAGGGAGCGATTCCGATCCACCGTGAGCGCGCCCGTCCTGTCGTCCTGCACGACGAATAATTCCGTGCCAGATACCAGACGGTCGAGCGCCTCTCGGGGCATATAGTTACCTCGCAGCGCATTCGTGCTAACCCCTTTCACCTTATCCGCAGAATAGACGAACTGCGTACCGGCTTGCTCTGAAAAGCAGCGCAGGGCGGTTTCGGCAGTCTCGGCGGGGATATCGAAAACGCGGTTGGCGCTTTCGGTGGCCGTCGGTGTCGGCGCCCCCCAAGCGGCTCTGGTCAGGACAATGGCGATACCGAGCAATTGGCGCAGCCATCGCGACCGGGAACCACGAAATTTGGGGAACATTCTCGGACATCTTGGATGTCAGGCGTCAGAAAGAACACGCCTTACACCTCATAAGACTTGGGATTTCCAGTTTTCCGTTACAGTTAGATACGGAAAATATCCAAGCGGCAAGTCCGGACCTCCTCCACGCTTCTCCTGGCCGACTGAGGCACGCTTACGGCGCGGCTCGCAGGAGGATCCGATCGTCGCCTTGGGGTTCGGCAATCACATCCACGCTGGGACCTAACAGGTGGATAAACCCGTCGAGGTTGTCCGCGCGAAAAACGCCCGACAGGGTGCGGTTGCGCAAGGCGGGATTTGCCAGTACCAATTGGCGGGAATTGTGGTGGTTGAATGCGACTACCACCTGGTCAAGCGGTGTGCGGTCAAAAACAAGCTGCGTGCCTTCCCATGCCAGCATTTGGGCGACCTCCCCCCGTGAAGGCACGTCGAGCGTGACGGGAATCTCGGCAGCGGCGTCCGTCTCTACGACCGCGCGTTCGCCTGCCCCCAACGCCTGCCCGGCGGAGGCGAGGTCGACGGGCCCATCAGGTCGGGGCCGCTGCTCGGAAGTAGGTGTCGATTCTCCCAGTTGCACCTTGCCCTCGGTCACGAGGACCTCGACACAATTCGCCGCTAGACGCACATCGAAGGCAGTGCCGGTGGCGCGCACCGTCACCGGCCCGGCCGACACGATGAACGGACGGGCGGGATTCTTCGCCACGCTAAAATAGGCCTCGCCTTGCACGAGCCTGATCCGGCGTTCGGCTGGAGTGAAGTCCGTCTCGATGCGACTGTCACCGTTCAGTTCCGCCACGGAACCGTCTGGCAGCGCCATATGCCGCGCGGCGCTGGGAAGCACGAGGTAACTCTCCGTTGACGGTCCCATTGAACCGGGAGAACGCATGACTCGCGGAATTCCCCACAGGGCGAAGGCACCCACAACCGCCGCGACCGCCGCAATGCCTGCCGCCACAGCCCAAATCGGCCGTCGCGCCCGCCGGGTCCTAACGCGTGCCTCGACCGCATTAGCCATGGCGACCAACTCCGGCGCAGCACCCAGGATGTCGAGTTTCTGCCAGCCGTGGCTGATCCGCGTGTATTCCGCAGCATGCCGTTGATCCGCGCCCAGCCATTCCGCAAGAGTCGCCACGTCCTGCGGAGTCAAACCACGATCCCGCCGCGCCACCCACTCCGCCGCAGCTTGGGCGACAGAATCCGTGGACCGAGCTCGGCCGGAGCCGTCAAATTCAGGTTCCCGAGGCATGGCTGGATTGCTGGCGATCGCTGCGAGTGCGCAGGTAGTCGGCGCAGCGGCGCACTCCCTTTGTGACGAGCGACTCGACCGTATGCTCCGCAATGCCGAGTAGTTCGGCGATCTCGCGCTGGGAAAGGCCCTTGATTTTCCGGAGAAGGATCACTTCGCGACAACGTTCAGGGAGGGAATTGATGGCATCAGTCAGAAGCGCCAGTTCCTCACGACGACAGACAAGTTCGACCAAATTCCCGCCATCACTTAAGACGGGAATGGCGGCATCTTCCGTGATCGGAACTATGTCAGCATTGTTTCTCTGGCGCAAAAAATCGCGTACCGCGTTGCGCGCAATAGCGAAGAACAGGCCTTTGGCATGCCGGATCGAGCCTTTCTCCTTGGCTTTCAGCAGGCGAACATAGGTATCCTGGACCAAGTCATCCACGTCGGCCTGCGATGGCAGCGAGCGCCCAAGATAGGCACGCAGTGGCCGCTCGAGTGGCTGCACCTCTTCGGCTAACCACTGGGTTTTTTCGGCGGCGGACAATTGTTCAGAGGGGTTCAAACGTCATACTCTCCCAAGTAGGGTTGAGTGATATGCCTTTTAGCACGAGTAGGCGCATCCAAGAAAAAGGTCAATTTAGATGATCGGCTCCAGATCTTCATGCCACCAAACTGTGAGCACGGCGTTTCGCTTTACCCCTGGCCCCCTCATGACGTGCTCTTGCTGCCAAGGGCTTTTGGCCTCGTGAGGGGAATTTCTGCAGCCTGGATCAAATCCCATGACATCTGCCTGGTACGCTCACGGCAGATGGCCCGCTGGTTTCGGCGCCAGGGCTATGGCGTCAATCGCAAGCGGATCCAGCGGCTGATGCGCCTGATCGACCAGGTAATTCAGCGTATCCCGCTGCTCCGTAAATATGACGAGCTTCCGGCGGTTGCCAGACGCGTCGAACATCTCCGGATTGTTCTGGAGAGTCTCGGAGAGCTTTGTCCATTTGGTGTCTTTGCGTGACCGACGCAGCTTCCCGGCATCGGACTCCAGGTCCTTGAGAATTTGGATTTCAGCTTCGAGTTCGGCGATGGTCCGGGCAGCGGTCGCCAGATCGACGACCTGCTCCTCGGCCTGCTCGATCTCCTGCTCCGGAGCGTCTTCCAAGTCCTCCATGTCCTCGACGTCGATGTCGGTCTGAATATCGATCTCCTGCTTCGCGGCGACCCGTCCACGACGCAAGAGCTTCTCTTCGCGAAGCCGTTCCTCTAGCCGCTCTCGCCGGCGCCGCAATGACTGGAAAATGGCTTCCGGCGAAGAGGCCAAACGACGCTGCAGGATTGTGAGAGCAAATCCGACCATACCTCGACGGCGTTCGCTATCCAAACGGTCGGCGCGATTGAACTCTTCGCGTACGTAATTGGTGACCTTGGCGTAGAGCGCCGCCTCTTCGGGAGAGAGAGGAAACGACACTGTGTAGGCGAACCGTTCAGGGAAGAGCGGCTTCCCCTCCATCGTGACGAGGTTCTCCTTCACCATGCGACGCATTAGGTCAGAGCAATCGGCGGTGTGGACTCCGTCGCGATATCGGCCTTCGAAGCGGTCGCCATCGATCAGGGACATGAAGAGTTGGAAATCCTCTTCCTTGCCGTTGTGCGGCGTTGCTGTGAGAAGCAAAAACTGCCGGGTGTGCTCGGAAAGCAGTTGTCCGAGGCGGAAGCGCTTCGTGTACCGCACCTCCGACGAAAAGAACGAGGCCGACATCTTGTGCGCCTCATCCACGACAACGAGGTCCCAATCGATCTGCTTGAGCCTCTCTTGGAGTTCCTCGCTACGGCTGAGTTTGTCGAGCCGGCAGATGCAGAGATTGTGTTCGAGAAACCAATTGCCAGTGCGTGACGCCTGAATGGCGTCGTTGGTCATGATGTCGAAGGCCAGATTGAACTTCTGATCGAGTTCATCCTGCCACTGTTCGACCAGACTCCCAGGAGCGACGATCAGACATTTGGCCACATCGCCACGGATGATGAGCTCCTTGATAAGAAGCCCGGTCATGATCGTCTTACCAGCACCGGGATCATCGGCTAATAGCCGTGCGCGTGCCGGTGTCGCCCTGGAGCTGCTGCACCTCGAGGATTTGCCGTTCCGCATCGGCTTCCGCACGCGTCGGGAAATTCTTGCGGATGCGCTTGCCGTCGAGCCAACCGGAGACCCGGAAAACGACCTCCCCAGAGGGATTCGTGAAATGTGAGATGACGAACGAACTGTTTGGATTCATGCCCGATTTGCCACGTCAACTGGCAA
This sequence comes from Opitutia bacterium, assembly GCA_003142955.1. GTDB lineage: Bacteria > Verrucomicrobiota > Verrucomicrobiia > Opitutales > Opitutaceae > Fen-1467. The sequence goes on from PLOH01000053.1 coordinate 34,577, forward strand.
ATCGGTTGTCGGGTCTGTGTATCTCATTCGAGATAAACGAGAAGGCTGGCGTCCCCACGGGGATTCGAA
>PLOH01000138.1 GCA_003142955.1 Opitutia bacterium
GTGGCTGTCAAACTGGCTGTCAAAACGATCCGCGAGTTATCCCTTAAGTATCAAGAGAAGATAGCGGCGAGCCGTTTTCGGGCCGTGGCTCGCGCCGAGAACAGGGCGGCATTACTTCGCCCGATGGCCCGCTGATGCAGTGGCGGGCACGGGGCCGCCATTCTCGGGCCATGTACACTTGGGGGTCGAACCGCGAGGGACGATCAGAAACACGGGGGGGGCCAAATGTCGCGCGGCGCTATATTTGCCATCCGGTTTCCGCCGGTTCCTGCAAGAGCCTATAATGGGCGACATGCGCGTAGCAGCCCGATGGTCGATACTTTTGCTCGTTGCGCTTTCAGCGAGCGCCCAAAAGCCCGATGCTGGTGCCTCTGACATCGGCAAGATCAAGGTATATTTCTATCCTGGGAACAACGGTTTTAACAACAAGGTCTACTCGGATCAGACCCTCATTGGAAAGCTTCGCAAGAACCAGTACATTCTCGCGGAGCTTGAGCCGGGTCGGCACGTATTCCGCGCAGGGGGAGATATTAAGAACGGAGTCACGGTGAACCTGTCGGCCGGCCGCGAGTACTTCGTGATGTGCTCGTTTGCCGAGACGGCTGGGATGTGGGTCGGACGTCCGAAACTCCCGTGCACATTGGTCGATCCAGAGCAAGGCAGATCTGACATCGCGAAGCTTTCTCCTAATCCACAATGAAGGCCTTGGGAGGCTTTGCCGATCTGCGGTCTACGGCTGCTGCAGCGCGCTGGGCGGTCCGCAAGGCGTAACGCTCCCCATTCTCCCGAGCCTTGGTGCTCACTTCCATGAGCCGGGCGGCGGTATCCTCGGTGCCCCATCCCCAATCAATCGCGATTATGCACCATGTGAAATCTGCACGGCTGATGTCGGGGCGGGTATTGTCGCGCGTCAGCGGCGCGCCCGCGATGCAACGTTGGTAGCTCGGCCAGCTCCTGACGCTTGCTCTCGGCTTCGCCCAGGCGCACGGGGCCTGTGGTCGCTGGGGTGTGTCGTCGGTGAGTAGCCCAAGCTGAGCGAGTGTTTCCTTGCGGGCGATCCGTCCGGGCGAGCCGTGCGCGATTTCGACGCGCGGGAACCGGGGCGCATACTTGTTCTTGAAATTGAGGCTGCCCGCCGCTCGCGTAGCGCCGCTTGCGGTCGGATCGGCGCCCGTAGCGTGTCGAAGCTGGCGGATAAAGTCCTCGGTCGCCTCCGGCGTAGCGATCCAAGCCTGATAATTCCTGGGGCTGGTCTCCAGCGCCAGAAACGAGACGGGGAGCACGCGCCGCATGGCCTCTGCGTTGAGATCGTCTAGTTGGATGAACACCACAGCGGGGCCACGGGGCCGCAGGATGACGTTGTGCTGCCGCCTGGCTGCCATGCCAAGTTCGACAGGCATGATGCGGCGCAACTCCCCAAGCGGCACACCCCTACGAAAGCGAACCTTCACGCCCGCACGTGTTGTGAAGGTAAGATCAAACGTCTTCGCCCCCACGCTCGAGAATGCGTCCAGCATGGCGCGGGACGCGCCGTACGCGGTCGCCTGGGCATCGCTCGTCATTCGGTAGACCAGGGCCTCCGTTTGTAGCGCCGCACGGGGCGCCACCAATCGAAATAGAGCTTGGAGCCTTCGGCGGTCTCGCCTTCGCCAAGCACAAGCAAGTCGTCATTGGTCTCGTCGTTCTCGCGCAGCACATCCTTCAAAATTCCACCCGAGGCGATGAATCGGAGCTTGTGCAACTGGCGAGTCAATTCCAGGAACCACCCGGAATCGGTCGTCATGTCCGCAGGCTTGACCGCGTACTTGAGGGTTTCTCTCGCGGCGTCCACCAGGGAGGCAGACGGCGCGCCGTTCCGCCCAGCCGCGCGCGATTTGACTGCTGTCACATGCAGGATGGGGTCGTAATCAACCCGAAGCGAATCCCGCCAGATCGCCGTCCATTCGGCCTGGGTGACATACCTCCCCCGCCGCCGAAAGTACTCCGGTGGCACGATCAGAAGCGCGTGGAAATGCGGATGCGCCGAGCCGTCCCTTGCGTGCGTTACCTCAGCCGTCCGAATCCAGCCGAGGACCGCAGCAAACTTCTTCCGTTTCGTAAGGCGCTCCCAAGCTTTGCTCATTCGCCCCAGCGTGGCTCGGAGTTCGGTAATTGGAACGTTCTTTTGAGTGAGCGTAAGGAAAAGCGGCCGCGCTTCCGGGTGTCGCGCCAGCAGGCGCGGGGCCGCTTGAAGAAACCGCGCCATCCACATCAGCGACCGCCGCCACTGGCATACGGGACAGTGCCGTACCCTGCAAAACTGAGCGGATCGCATCTTCAATGTGAGCACGCCGGAGCCGTCCTGTTCAGGACACCAGGCGAACGCGAGAACCTGGGAGCACGCCCCGACGCGCTCGCCGAGACGAGAAAACCAACGGGAGTCATCCGCGTTCAGGTAAATCGTCGCAACTTGGTCCGCCTGCGCCCGATGTCGGTCCCAAGGTTTGTCTTTCGGACTGCATTCGGAGAGGTACTCCGGCTCTTTGGTCGCCGATTCCCCGTCTGCATTGCGGCCCGGATTGCGGTCTGGTACACTCAGACTGTCCGATGTTCTCGGCATCGGGTAAACCTTTCTGACTCAAAGCGGCGCCGGTCCAACCCGGCGCCGTTCCTCTTTTTGCGTTCGGTTCAGAAACCCGCAAGCGATTCCAACCAGTGCTCACACTCCAATTCCCGAATCGTTGCCGCTTGGCGTTCGAGAATCCGAAGCGCGGCCATTTTCACTCGCGGGTCGGCGCTCTGGTCCGCCTCTTGCAACATGCGGCGGACGGCCCCGAGATAGTCAAGAACCCACTGCGGCATTTGAATTAACCTTGGCCCGTGGGGGCCGGGTCAGTCCTGTTCGTCCTCCTCCTCTTCCTCTTCCTCCTCTTCACCGGCAAGCACGTCGATGGCTTCGCTCACCGCGGACACCAAATCCGCGCGGCTGGCCTCGGGCGTGTACGCGTCTTCGAGGATGGCCTGGGCCTGGTTAATGGTCTCCTGCTGATCGTCGATCTGGGCCTGCAATTCTTGTAGTGTCGGCATACGAAACTTTCTCCTTCGATCTCGATCATGCAGCGGATCGGCGGCGACAGATCGCTATGGCGAATTGTCGAGGCGACAATTACCAGGAACGGATTGTCGGAGCGACAATTCCCCCGCTGAATTTGTCGGTGGAGCTTGGCGCTTCTTTTCGCGCTCGGCGCGCTTGTTGAGGGCCTTGAGGAGCCTGTCCTGTTCAACGCGCCGCCGCCATAGGCTCAGCCTGCGGAAGTTCGGGATATGCTTGCGGTACAGTTCGAGCCCGCGTGTTCCGGTTCGGAAGTCGGCGTATGCCCGGTCAAGCCTTTCGTCGCTCTTCCTTCCGGCCTTTCGCCTGTGCACGATCGCGCGGCGAACCGCCGAAACCACGTCCTGCCGGGCATCGTCCGAGAGGGCCTCCCGATCTGCGGCTTGGCCTAGGAGGTCAATCAGCGCGGCTATGGCATGGGGGAGTACCATTCGCCTCACTCGTCGCAAAACTCTTTGTAGCGCCGGTCTACCAGATTACCGATGCGCCTCCTAATCTGCGCATCGGTAATGGCAGGATTCCGAATGATGGCCGCAACGATTGTCGGGCGGATCTTCTGCATCAGCTTGTCGCGCAGGTTGCAGCGGTCCCAATAGCTGTCAAACCTGACCTCATCGTCTTCTTCGAGTTCACGGAGCGTGGTTTCAACGCTTGCGCTGAGTAGTGAGTCTGCGCG
>PLOH01000024.1 GCA_003142955.1 Opitutia bacterium
GTCACCGGCGCCGGCTCGCCCAGCTTTCGCACTCCGTACCCTCTGGCGAGGACCACGTTGCCGTCTTTGACAATGGCCACGGCGATGCCGGGGACGTCGAATTCCTTCCGCGCCCGTTCCACCACCCGGTCGACATAATCCTGCGCCGGCAAAACCGCCGCGGCCAGGAGGAGGCCAATCAGAACCCGAAGCGCGCTAGTACCGCGACCGTCCGATTTGTTCCTCAGCGCCTTGGGCCGGGCATGCCCGGCCCCTACACCGCACCCTCGTAGGGGCGAGGCATGCCTCGCCCGCCTCGCACCGCGTGCCCCCCGCCACTGAGAAAGAAACCACGCGGTCGCGGTGCTAGGACCTATCCCGCAACAACTTCTCATAGACNNGCGTCCATGCGCGGCGTTCCCGCCCGCAGCAGCGCGTCCACGGCTTCATCCACCGGCGTGTCGTCGTGCAGCGGCGCCGCGGCCCGCCCGATGAGCACCGTCATCTCGCCCTTCACCGCGTCGCGCTCCGCCAGTTGCTCGCGAATCTGGGCCGCCGTGCCGCGCAGAAACTCTTCGTGAATCTTGGTCAGCTCGCGCGCCACCACCACGGGCCGCGGCCCCAGGGCCGTCTCGATGGCCTCCAATGCTACCAGAATGCGATGCGGCGCCTCATAAAAGACGAGCGTGGCGTGCTCCTCCGCCAACGCTTCCAGCGCCTTGGCCCGCTGTCCGGGTTTGGACGGTAGAAACCCGCAGAACCGGAACGTCTCGGTGGGCAGCCCCGAAGCGGCCAGCGCCGCCAGAGCCGCCGAAGCCCCCGGCACCGGCTGCACCGGAACGCCGCTTTCGATGGCCGCCCGCACCAGCCGATACCCCGGGTCGGATACCAATGGCATCCCCGCGTCGGACACCAGCGCAATCGCCGCCCCGGCGCAGAGGCGCTCCGCCAGTTCCGCCGCCCGCTCCACCTCATTATGCTCGTGGTAGCTGATGGTAGGGGTCCGGATGTCGTAGTGATCCAGCAGCGTGCGTGTGTGCCGCGTGTCCTCGCANNGGCCATTCCTTGAGTATAGAGGCAGAGCCACGGACCCCGGCCCCATGGGCGTCAGGTCGATTAAGTTAAGGGTTGGTGGGCCGATTCCAGGAGGGCGTCACGGTTGTTTTAGGGTCGCCGAGGTTGGGGGACCTAGCGTAATGAGATCGGCATCAGCAGCCGCAGTACGTCCAGCGCTCCCCCTACGTTCACTGGGTCGAGGTGGTACGCCTTCGTTGGACTCAGAATATTAAGGTACGCTGAAAGCCTCTCGCTAAAAATGCCCGCCTCTGTTCGGCGATACGCCCTGTAGCAGTAACCGTTGGAGACGACAAGTGCCGTGCACGAGGGGAAATCCTGGGCGTAGCGTTTTGCTTGGTCCACCGCATAGTAGAGGCCTGACGAAAATGCCTTGGCCTCGATTAAGGCGACGCACTCCTTGTCTTTTCGATGAAATGGACGCGAAAAGCAGACGGTGTCTACCCGGCCTCGGCCACCGCCTGCCGGGAATTCGATTTTCAGTTGCTGTTCAGCCCAGCCCAACGCCAAGAGCAGCGGAACGATTAGAAACGTCCTCGTCTCGTGCTCGCGGATCTCATCCCATTTATCTTCACATTCATCGTAGTAATACTTCGCCAGGAGCCGAATTCGCCTAAAGGTATCGGTGAGATCATCGGCAGCCGACGGGCGGAGGCCTTCGGCGATAAGGAAACGCAAGATTTCGTCATCTGTGACGGCCTCTGCTTGCGGCGGTTCGGGAGAGAACGGCTTGACAGGCAGTTGAAGAAGCTGATCACCGATAGCCTTGTGCTCAGATTGAAGGATTTGCTGGATGGTGGCGCGGGTGAGCCCTTCCGTCCTAACAGGATTTTCGGGGACCCTCCAGTCAACGTAGCAGTAGCTACGTAGATCCCACCCATCAAAATCTCGCAACCATTGCTTATCGCCGTCACCGCCATGTTTGCCATTCCTTTCAACCACTTCACCCACGGCGACAACCTTAGACAACCCTCGCTTGAGAAGGATCACGTCGCCCGCATCCACCGTCGCCATTGTGGCGCATTGGTCATTCCCGCCGACGAAGGCCATCCCGAACAGGATAAACTCGTCGGCGTACTCTCGCCCCTTGCTCTCTGCCGCGATCTGCCAGTATTTCCTTGCCATTAACTTTAAATCCCGATCCTCTCGGCTTCCCCCACACTTATATCATCGTTGCGCCCGTCACATAGGTCCGTGGTTCTCGCGTTCGAGCGCCCGGCCATGCGCTGCGCGATTTCGATACGGTCGCCGCTCGCGAGGTAATCCGTAATCCCGGTTGCGCGGAGGGCGCGGCAGCCTATCGCGGTTTCAATTCTAGCATCGGAAGCACGGCGACGCGCCCGAGTGCATCAGTCCCGTGCTCCGGCGATCAACGCGGGAGCCGTCCGGCGCTGGGGGCGGCCGCGAGGGCGGTTTTAGCCATTGCCGCTCTCCGCGTATTTTTTCAGAAGGTCATCGAACAGTTCCTGACGGTAGTGGAAATTCGTGCGCTTCAGGCGCGCCAGCGCATCGGCAAGGTCGAGGATGCCGCGCTGCGCCGAGCGCGTAAGAAGACCCAGGGTTCCGGTGATCTGGAATCCCTTCTGCAAGGCCACCGCGGCGCCTTTGCGGTCATCGATGAGAATGAGGTCGGCCCCAAGAGTCATTCCCAGCGTAAGGGCCGACTTTTCGCCGTCGTCCAAAGCCTGAAACGCCGGATCGTCGCTCATGGTAACCGGCAATACCTCTAGCCAGGCGGGCAATGAGTTCGTCCACGCCCGCACGGCTGCAGGCGCAGACGGGTGGCGCAGTTCGTCGTACACCAGCGAAGGAATGAATATCCTCTC
>PLOH01000026.1:0-3766 GCA_003142955.1 Opitutia bacterium
GCAGCGCCTTGAAGATTCCCAGCCTGGCGGAATCCACTTCCACTCCGGGCTTGCGGCTGGTGCAGGCCGCACCCAGTATGAGAAAAGCGCACAGCGACACCATTGCAAGACAGCGCATGAGTTCCTCCGTGATCCGGAATCTCTGTTTCGGACTTCCGGCTCCTATTCAGTGTACACCCAGCCGCCATTGCCCGCGGCGCGCGCCTTTCAGGGTTTAGGGCACTACCCCTCAGGGCCTGGGCGTTAAAATACCCCCACGACAAGCATTTTCGCAGGCTCTCTGATTGGAGCGTAGTTTCCCGAAACGGGACTTCGAGGGCCTTTGGCTCCATTTCTGAGGGTCAGGCGTTTCCGGACCAGTTGACGTGACGGGGACTTCACGGGAGTGATCCCTGGACAATGATCCAGTAACGATCCTCCGGCAGGGCCGGAGGCTTTCCGGTTGCTGGCCCTTCAAAGGGGCCTGATCTCAACTGATCAAAAGCAAAACCCCGGCACCGCGCAGTGCAGATCTTCCCGGTTGTGTTTCAGATCTCGGGGGAAGAGCATACTCCCGGATCTGTCAAACTCCTACTGCTTCCTCGGCAGAGTGCCGACCCGGCAGAGCCGGGGGATCTCCCAACATATTAGACCCGGCGGAGCAACAGATTGACTACGAGCGCAGGCCTATCGCTGGTGGCACACGAATGTGCTGCCCGATGGCGAACCTGCCGACATGCTTTCGCACGCGCTTCACACGCCCGAACTAACGAAGAAATCGCCGGATGCGCTTGGTGAGTAGATGCCGATGTGTTATCTCGCATTCCCAAAGGACGAGCGTGGTCCAACCTTCGGAACGAAGATGCCGTTCGTTCGCCGCATCCCGGCTTTGGTTGCAGGCCAGTTTCGGCTTCCAATAGTCGGCCCGGGACTTCGGAATATGCGAATCGATGCAGCCAGGGTGTTGGTGCCAGAAGCATCCTCGAATTTCGACTATCTTCTTGAGCCGTGGAAAAACGAGGTCGGGCTTGCCCGGCAGCGAGGCAACATGGAGCCGGTAGCGGTAGCCCATCCCATGGACCAGCCGACGAACGGTCAACTCCGGCGATGTGTCCTTTGACCGGATCATCCGCATGTTTTCGGAGCGCCGCTCTGGGGTGAGCGTGTCCATGCCCTATTTCTCCGCGTTGGAAAGGAGCTTCGCTGATTGCGCCGGGTATTTCGCCAAGAGCCATTTGAGCACTGCAAGCTGATCGGCTCCGGTGGCGCGCCGTATCTGAATCAGCAGCTTCATCAGAGAAGGCCGGTCCAACGTGAGATTCTTGGCGCCTTCATTGCAAATCGAGCAAACCGCCCTAAGATTGCCTGGATCGTCGGTCCCGCCCATCGACTTGTCTATGATGTGGCCGATGTGCAGCCGGGTTATGCGCGAGCTATCGGCGGGGTGCGGCTGGCCAGCCTCGGCTCCGCACATCTGGCAGGTAAATCCGTTCCGATCGAGAACGTAGGCTCTTGTCTCTTTGGAGATGCCGCGGGCGAATGCTGGAATGGGTTTCGGATCGAGCAGGAGATACTCGCCTGGCTTCAGATCGCTACGGTCGTTGTGGGTAAGAATTTGGTAGCCTTCTTCGGTGCGCAACTCGCGGACCCGTCGGCCCCATTCGCTCGCATCTCCGGATGCCTTTCTGAGTTCGACAGAGTCCAGCACCCGGCCTACGTTGGCCAGTATGTAGGCCCTAAGCCTTGCTCGAGATCCGAGCGCCTTTCTAACTGACTCTTCCGGTTGGTTCCGCTTCATCCGGGCACTCGCACGAGACGGGGATGCGCAAGACACGAAGCTACCGATTCGGCAATTGCCTTCGCGAATGGCGGGGGGAAGGCGTTCCCAACCTGCCGGTATGCCGCTGTCTTGCTGCCGGCAAACTGCCATTCATCTGGAAATCCTTGCAGGCGTGCAACCATACGGACAGTCAGGCGCGGTGTTCCAACGAAATCACGATCCGGCGGTTCGCCCGCGACGCCGAGGCCGTCGACGCCGAGGACCGCCCATGCCCGGCGGGCTCTAGTGGGACCGAGATCGGGGCCACCATGCTTGAGAGAACCGCCTACGATAGTAGGAGCAATCTCATCCGCCTGGTTGCGCCACGACTTCGCACCTTTCCATCCGCGCGATGCCATCAAGTCGTAAAGCGCCTCCCCAACTGTGACCGGTGGAATGCGGGCAAGGTCGGGCCACGCGAAATGTTCGGAGAACTGGCTGCGAAGCGCGACGAATACAACACGAGGCCGCAGTTGGGGCACGCCAAAATCGGAGGCGTTCATCAGATTCCAGCCGGTTTGATATCCGAACTTCTTGAGCTGGCCGGCAATGTAGTATCTGTAATCCTGAAAAACGGCGTCCATGATGCCCCGGACGTTCTCGATGATGACCGCCTTGGGACGAAGCTGATCGACAAGCCGAATCATCGCCGGGAACAGGTTGCGCTCATCGTTGTCTCCGAGCTGTTTTCCCGCCACGGAAAACGGCGGACAAGGGAGGCCACCCGAGATGATGTCAATCCCTGTGAACGCCGATCCGTCGAAGGTGTTCAGGTCGTGTTCGATGACGTTCCATTCTGGACGGTTTAGCCGCAGTGTATTGCAGGCATGCTTGTTAAGTTCCACAAGGCCAGCGTGACCGATCCCCGCCCATTCGAGCCCGAGAGCTTGACCGCCGGCGCCAGCGCATAGTTCGAGGGTGGCTATCCCGCTGGACTTGCGGTCATGGGTCTTTCCGCCACGGCGCACTTCCCACGGATTTTCGGACATCTCAGGAAAGAGAAGGCCGCTTCTTGCCGTTACGGACCGGCGGCCCTTGATGTTGTCGCGGTTCATGCCTCGTCCTAGCATATCGGCGGGGGAGGACAAAGGTTTAGTATCTCAAAAAAATGATTGCTGCGCATCGCGTCTGCCCGGCCGGAATCAGGTTCGCTTCCAGGTTCGCGCCCTGGGACTGCCCATTTGCTATCAAAGGGATGGCCCATGAGAACACATTGACGATGCGCAAGTCGCGCAGTCTGGCGGCAACAAGCAGCAACAGATCGCGAAACCAGCCCTTCCGTCCAACAACCGGATCACTCCCNNAGCGCGGCCGCTCTCAGGCCCGCACCGCGATTTCGCGCGAGATCGGTTTTGGCGACTGCCCGCCGCCTACGGTTGCTTCAGGATGGCGATGAGACGGTCAACGACCTCATTCAGCTTTGCATCGGAAACATGCCCGGCGCGATAGCGGACGATTCCTTCGTCCGCCGTGAATAGCCGGTTCGGGCGAATTCTGCTGCTCTGGTTGAGTCCGCGCGAAGTGAAATCGGCACCTTCAAGGGGGATGGAGTACGGGTCGGATTTCGACTGGCTGGTGATCTGGCAGAGAATAACGTCATCACCCTTGACCTCCGCGAGCACCAGGGCCGGGCGCCGCTTCGTCTGGCTGAGGTCGGAGAACGGGAAATTCAGGACTACGACGTCGCCCCTTACAAATTGGCCCAGGCCGCATCCTCCTCAGGCGTGAGCCAGTCTTTGGCCAGTGCGGATTCGGCGGCCAACATCGGCAACGCGGCATCAGCGTGCGCTTCCTTGAGCGCGGACAGGAATGCCATGAGCCTGTCGAGGTCCTGTTCCGGCAGGCGGTCCAACTCCCGAGCGATGAGTTCGCGTTTACTCATACTTCCTTGCTCATATAGTAAGACATTCCGGGCTGCCCCAGTTCGGGCTCGCCGGCCCGCCTCATTACCGCACGATCTCCAGAATT
>PLOH01000026.1:3784-4276 GCA_003142955.1 Opitutia bacterium
GGTGCTCTCGACGGGTTCTCCCAGAGGCAGAATGGAGCCGGCCCGAACGAACAGCGGCAGGGTGTCGATGGGGGCGTCAACCTCGATCGTCTGCCCGCCGCGGACACGCTGGTTGGTCCAGTAGTTGTACCAATCCGCGCCGGCCGGCAGGTAAACCGTTCGGCTGGTGGCTCCCTGTTCGGTGACTGGGGCCACCAGAAACGCGGGTCCGAACATGTACTCGTCGCCCAGGCCGGCCACCTTCGGATCGTCGGGGAAATCCATGAAGAGCGCGCGCATATACGGAGCGCCGGATTCGTGCGTCCGATATGCCAGCGAGTAGATGTAAGGCATGAGCTGGTAGCGCAGCTTCAGATACTTCTCCAGAATCGGTTCGGCTGCCTTGCCATAGGACCAGACCTCGTTGTGCAAGCGGCTGCCGTGGGCGCGGAAGATGGGCAGAAAGGAGCCGTATTCGAACCAGCGGGTGTAAAGTTCCGGGTAGTCGTCATA
>PLOH01000046.1 GCA_003142955.1 Opitutia bacterium
CTAGGAGCCCGTCGGACTTGCGTCCTCCGCGCTCCTAGAATCATTTTGCTCCCGGCCGGTTTTGGGCAACATTGGCCCGCATGCTTTCCCATGTGGACGCCCAGAACCGGCCAAGCATGGTCGATGTCGGTGACAAGGCAGTGACGGAACGTGCGGCGCATGCCGTGGCGATCGTGTCCTTGCCCGCGGAATTGACGCGCCAGCTCAAGGCGGGTGATCTGGCCACCGCCAAGGGGCCGGTCTTTGCGACGGCGATCCTGGCCGGCGTGATGGGGGCCAAGAAGACCAGCGAACTCATTCCGCTCTGCCACCCGATGCCGCTCGAGGACTGCCAGATTGAAATCGAGCTTCCGCCCGGCGGACAGGACGCCACGGTTCATTGCCGCGTTCGGACCCATGCGAAAACCGGCGTGGAAATGGAAGCGTTGACCGGTGCGAGCGTGGCGGCGCTGACGATTTACGACATGGTCAAGGCAATCTCACCTGGAATCGTGATCAAGGAAATATCCCTCCGGGAAAAGACCGGCGGCAAGACGGATTACCGGGCGCCGTGAAAACCGTGCGAGTCCAGTATTTCGCCGCGTTGCGGGAGCAGGCGGGCTGCCGCGAAGAAACGCTTGCGACGACGGCGGCCACGCTGGCGGTGCTTTACGCGGAGCTCCAGCGGAGCCATGGCTTTACGTTTCCCGCCGAACGCTTGAGCGTTGCCATCAATGACGATTTTTCGGGCTGGAGCGCGCCGCTGGCGGATGGCGCCACGGTGGTCTTCCTGCCGCCTTTTGCCGGAGGGTAGATCGTGATCATGTTCCGCCTTTCCCGCGCGCCGCTCAAGCCGGACACCCTGAGACGCCGCCTCCCCGGAGAAGGCGCGGGTGCCTGCGTCTGTTTCGAAGGCCGGGTGCGCGATCGCAATCGCGGGCGCACCGTGCGCCTCCTCGAGTACGAGGCTTACGACCGGCTGGCCGAAAAAGAAGGCGGGCGCGTGGTGGCGGCGGCGAAAAAGAAGTTCGGGTTGAAGGCGGCTGTGTGCGTGCACCGGATTGGCCTGCTCCCCGCCGGAGAGGCGGCGGTGTGGGTTGGGGTGCTGGCGGACCACCGGGCGGCGGCCTTTGACGCTTGCCGGTACATCATCGACGAACTGAAAGCCCGGGTTCCCATCTGGAAGAAGGAACACTACGCGCGCGGTGCGGCGGAATGGATTGCGCCCGGAGATACCCGGGGTAGCAAAGCCCCGAGTGGCAAGAAAGCGTAAAACCTTCCGGGAGCGGAATTCGGCTCGTAACTCCCCCGCGCCCGCTTAGACTTCAAGGGCATGCTGGTCTTCGCTGCTGGGGTCTGGGAAAAACTGCGGAATGTGCCGCCGAAGAATCTGGGCTATCTCGGGATGGCAATTCTGGTCCTGATTGTCGCGATCTTTTTGATCAAGCATGTCGCGAAGATGAACCGGATCATTTTTGTCATCATCAGCGGGACGATCATGGTCGTGGTCACCCTGACCTGGGTTTATCAGCGCAATGAGCCGAAGTTCCTCAGCCCGGTGGTCGACCTGATCGCCCCGTTCTTCCCCTCCACCCCTCCTCCGCTTTCCAAACGGCCGGATGCGGGCGATCCGGCGGCGGCGAAGAAAGCCGCAGCGACCGTGCCGACCACCACCATCCGGTCGACGGCTTACTAGCCAGGCGGGTCCGGTCGTTGGGAAACCCGGACCGTTTCATTCGGGTAATTCGGATTGGGATTTGACCGGTGCGGCGGTCAGATACTCTATCGTTTATGCCAAAACCTCACTCCGATATCGGACTCATCGGTCTGGCTGTGATGGGGCAGAATCTGGCCCTCAATATCGCGGACCACGGATTTCAGATCTCCGTCTACAACCGGACCACCGAAAAAACCACAAAGTTTGTCGCGGAAAATCCCAACACTCCGGGGGGACTCGTCGGCACAACGACGCCGCAGGAATTGGTGCAATCGCTCTCCACGCCCCGCAAAATCGTCCTGCTGGTTCAGGCCGGCGCATCGACCGATGCGGTGATCGACAGCCTCGTGCCGTTACTCGCGGCGGGAGACATTATCATCGACGGCGGCAATGCGAAATGGACCGACACGATCCGCCGCGAAAAGGCCCTCCGGGAGAAGGGGCTGCGGTTCATCGGCTCGGGGGTGTCGGGCGGCGAGACGGGCGCCCGGTTTGGTCCGGCGTTGATGCCGGGAGGCGATGCCGACGCCTACAAGGAATTGGAGCCGGTGTGGAATGCGATCGCCGCGAAAGTGGATGCCCGGACCGGCCGGCCGCTCCCGGGAGGCAAGCCAGGCGAGCCGGTGGTGGGTGGCGTGCCATGCGCCACCTACATCGGCCCTGATGGAGCCGGCCATTATGTGAAGATGATCCACAATGGGATCGAATATGGTGACATGCAGATGATCTGCGAAGCCTACGATCTGATCCGTGGACTGCTGGGCCTGAAAGCCGCAGAAATCGGTGCGGTGTTTGCGGAATGGAACCAGGGTTCACTGGACTCCTACCTCATCGAGATCACAGCCGACATCCTGCGGCAGAAAGACCCGGTCACGAAAAGAAAGGCCCTGGTGGACGTCGTGCTCGATACCGCCGGCCAGAAGGGCACCGGCAAATGGACCAGTGTGAACGCGCTCGATATGGGCGTTCCCGCTCCGACGGTGGCGGAGGCCGTATTTGCGCGTTGCCTTTCCGCGATCAAGGAGGAACGGGTGGCGGCATCCAGGATTCTCAAAGGTCCTGGAGCCAGGAAATATGCCGGTGGAAAGAAGGCGCTCATCCAGGCCATCCACGATGCCCTCTATTGTTCGAAGATCTGTTCGTACGCCCAAGGCTTCCAGCTCATGCGGGAAGCGCAGAAGGAATACCATTGGACGCTCAACTTCGGGTCGATTGCGCAAATCTGGCGGGGCGGATGCATCATCCGTGCAGCCTTCCTCCAGAAGATCACCGAGGCCTATGGGCGCAATCCCCGGCTGGCCAACCTTCTGCTCGATCCCTACTTCAACCAGACCGTCAGGAAGGCGCAGGCGAACTGGCGCAAGGTCGTGGCTCTGGCCGCACTGCACGGCATTCCGGCGCCGACCTTCAGCTCGGGCTTGAGTTATTACGACGGCTACCGGGCGGCCCGGCTGCCGGCCAACCTCCTGCAGGCCCAGCGCGACTATTTTGGCGCTCACACGTACGAACGGGTCGATCAACCCCGAGGAAAGTTTTTTCATCTCGATTGGCCTGATCCGGACCGGCCGCAACGGGACGCGTAGCCCCATGGCGGGCTTTGTTGCTGAATAATTCACACCAGACACGGCGGGCGTCGCCATGGCCGCGGTGCCGAATCTCTCCGCCCTTTGCATCTGCTGAGCAAAAACCTGTGTATAAGTGGTTAAGTTGTCCCACGAAGCAGCTTGAGAAACGATGAACACTTCAACCAACTTCCAGACGTGGTCGAGCCAGCGATTATTCAAGCCGCTGTTGGCTTTGCTCGGAATGGTTCTGTTTTCCCAAGGCGATCTCTTCGCCGATGGCGTTTCGTTTTTGCCTCCGCGCAACGAGGACGTCATTACTGTGACCGACTTCACTCCTGACGGCTCCCTCCTGCCGGTGCCGACTCCGAGATCGCCGGTCTATTATGAGGCCTGCAGCCTGGGTTTTCGCGAGCTTGGCCGGTCAATGGCGGGTGAACAGCCTCCGAAGAACGACCTGATGCTGGCGTTGATCGTGAAGACCCTGGCCAAGCAAGGTTACCTCCGCGCAAGCGACCAGCACCCGGCGACGCAGTTCCTGGCTTTCGCCTGGGGTACGCTCCGGATCGGAGGTCCCGGCAACTCCTTTGGACCCTCAAGAAGCGTGCTCAGATTCCTTGGTGGCGAGAAAGTAAATCACCTCATGGAGTACGCCCACGATCTCGACGGCGGCCTTTGGGATTTCAAGCGCATGATGGTGAGCAAGGGAAGCTTGGTTGCGGACGAGATCTTTAGTGCGGCCGGCAGCGACCTCTATGTGGCGTTGATCCGTTCGTATGATTTTCAGGCGGCCACGGAGAAGAAACTGAAACAACTGTGGGAAACCAGAATCAGTCTCCCCTCGTCCGGCCTTGCGATGGACACTTCGCTGCCCGTCGCGATTGTGACCGCCGGTCCAAGTATTGGCCGCGAAACCGCCCAACCGATCTGGGTGGACACAGCGGAAGGACGGCAAGGCCATGTCGAGTTCGGGGACCTCAAGGTGTTGGAGTACATGGATCCCGCGCAACATCAGGTCATCGACTTGACCAAGCCGGCGGAGTCGCAGCCCCGGGGAAAGTAGAAGCGGACAACCAAACCGCTTCCTCGAAAACCAGGAAATCAACGACCTGGCGAAATAGGCCGTCGCGGATGACGGCTTTGTTTATAGAGGAGAGGCGAACCAGCCAGCACGGACAACGGCCACGACGGTCCCTCCGGTTGCTGCGCAGCCCGCGCGCCAGCCCGATGCCCTGGCTCATCCGTTCCCACCGTCGGCTTCGCCCTCCACCAACCGCTTGACGGATTGAGCCAATGTGAGCACTTTTGAGTCATGGCAACCATCCAACTGCGAACTCGGATCGACCGTGACCTGAAGAATGAGAGCGACGCGGTCCTCAAAGGACTTGGGCTCGATATGGGATCGTTTGTCTCGATGGCGTTGACGCAGCTCGTCCATCGTCGCGGACTTCCCTTTGCGGTCACCGAGTCGGACGAGAGCTACTTTGCATCAGAATACGGCCTTACTTCCGCGCAAAGCGTCGAGGCAGGCGCTACCATGCGGAGGGAGACAGCACGCGCTCGTCGCACTGGCAAATTGCGCGAGATCGCCGCGCCGGCCGACCTCGCCCCATGAAATTGCTGGCGACGCCGCGCTTTCTTCGAAGCATCCCGGTCGATCGTCGTGACGATGTATTTGCGGCGATGAAGGCGGTGGAGGTGGCCTATGGACAACCCCACCTGCACGCTGGGCTAGGGCTTAGGCGCATCCGGCCGTTTATGGAATGTCGCTGCGGACTCGATTTAAGGCTCGTCTTCCAACGCGAGGGACAAGCCTTCATGTTCCATCTTTGCGGGACGCATGATGAGGTCGAATCCTTCCTGAAGAACCGACGGTGACGATAAATCTCGCCGCGCTCAGGTCGACGGAGCGAGGCGGCTGACCCGGCATTTCTCTGCGGTCCAGATCCCTTCGAGGCGGGCATAGTCCCGGTCTTTTGACCCGGTGACGAGGCAGTAGTCGAAATTCACCCACTGCTCGATCTCGGATTGTGCGGTCTGCAGGCGTCGCTCAATCTGTTCCGGCGAGTCCTGGCCCCGCGCCACGAGGCGGGCACGGATCGTTTGCAGATCTGGCGGCATGATGAACACGGTGACCAGCCGTCCGTGCATGGCTGGAGGGCCGGCGAACGCTCGGCGATAGGCCTGGGCCCCCTGAACGTCGACATTGACCACCAGATCAGTGCCGTGGGCCAGGCGGTCGAAGACCACGCTTTTCTTGGTGCCGTAGCGCCAGGCATGCACCTGCGCCCACTCGAGAAACTCGTCCTGCGCCAGCGCCTCATTGAATTCCGGATTGCTCAGGAAGAAATAATCCACGCCGTCCCGCTCCCGCTCCCGGGGGGAACGGGTTGTGCAGGTGACAATGCGCTCGATCTCCGGGTGGCTGGCGACCAGGCGTTCGCTCACGGTGCTTTTGCCGGTGCCGGTGGGCCCGCAGACGATCAGCAACAAGCCGCGAAATTCTTTCGGCAGGGGGATCATGGCGGACGGGGTGGATCAATAGGAGAACGCCACCACGATGAGCAACAATCCGTAGGCGAGCAATCCTCCGCCCAAGGCGCGCGCCCGGGCCGGCCGGGCGAACAACCACTGGAAGAAATCGCGCAACCGATAAGGCACCGCCGCCAGATACAAGGCGGCGACGATGGCGACAAAAACAAAAGTCACCATGAAAAGACGTTGCGGGACGGCGTATTCCATGAAGGCGGCGTGGAGCAAGGGCCACGCGGCCAGCAGGACGAGAATGCTGAGCCCGCGCACCGCCAGGAAGTCGGGGACATATTTCATCGCGAGCACGCCCAGCGCCGCGAATCCGATGACCCAGGGCACGTTGGAACTGCCAAAAATGCGATCCGCCTCCGCCATGTTCGCCACCAACACCAGAAACCAGACCACGCCGCCGCCGAACAGTACGAAAGAGGCGACCGATGACCGCGGCAGGCCTTTGAGCGTGGCGGCGATCAGCGGAAGGTCGGGCAACAGCAGGGAGCCAAGGGTGGCGAGGAAAAGACCCGGGAGCAGCGTGGCGAGGAAAAGTGACATGCAAGGCTTGGGTTGCACCGACAGAAACGTCCGCTGGCGATCGTCGCAACCAAAACAAATGTCTCAGGTCACCGTGCCGTACAACGCGCTGGTCGTGGCGCGATCGATCCGGACCGGCACCAATTCGCCGGTCAGGCGCGGGCTGCCGTCGAAATGCACTGTGCGGTTTCCGCCGGTGCGGCCCATGAAGCGCAACCCCTTCTTGTCCGGGCCCTCGACCAGGACCTCCTGGACGGTGCGTACGAGCAGCTGATTTCGACGCCGGGAGTTCTTCTCCAGCAAACCAAGCAGGACCTGGTTGCGCGCCTCCTTGGTCTCCTCCGGCACCTGGCCGGCCAGGGCGGCCGCGGGCGTGCCCGTGCGGATGGAATACTTGAAAATGTAGGCCATGTCGTAGTTCACCGCGTCGAAAAGCTCGCGGGTCTGTGCGAAATCCTCCTCGGTTTCGCCGGGAAAACCGACGATGACATCAGTCGAAAAATGCATGTCCGGACGGACCCGTCGCAGATCCTCAACGATCTCCTGGTAGCGTTCCCGGGTATAGGGGCGGTGCATGGCCCGCAGGATGCGATTGCTGCCCGACTGCAGCGGCAGGTGCACGTAGCCGCACAGTTTGGATAGCCGGCCGTACGCCTCGACCAGATCGCACTTGAATCCCAGCGGATGCGGCGACGTAAAACGAATGCGGGCGAGACCCGCAATCGCCTGCACCCGCTCGAGCAATTGCACGAACGGCATGACCCCGCCGGTCGCTCCATGGTCGCGCCGGCCATAGCTGGTGACAATCTGGCCGAGGAGCGTGATTTCGCGCACGCCGCGTTCGACCAGGCCGCGGCATTCGGCCACAATGTCGTCCATCGGACGCGAGCGCTCGTCCCCGCGCGTCTTGGGCACGATGCAAAAGGTGCATGCCATGTCGCAGCCCTGCTGGATGGAAACGAACGCGGTGACCGGCCGTTCGCCGAGCACATGGTCGCGGAGGGTGTTCTGCGAACCGGCTTCCTCGGCCACATCGACGATGGTGTCGCCAACGGGGAGGCCGGCCTCGCGGGCCGCCCGCAGGTTGTCGAGGTAATCGGGAACCTGGTGAAATTTCTGGGTGCCGACAATCAGGTCGACATCGGGCAACTGGTCGAGCAAGGCGGCGCCGCGGTTCTGGGCCATGCAGCCCAGAATCCCGAGCACGAAGCGCGGGTCGTGCCGTCTCTGCGCGGCCACATGGCCGGCCTTGCCGATGGCCTTTTGCTCGGCGAGATCCCGCACACTGCAGGTGTTGAGCAGCAGGATGTCGCAATCGTCCTCCCGGTCCACGATGCGATAGCCCCGCGCGCACAGCAGGGCGGCGACCGCCTCGCTGTCGCGTTCGTTCATCTGGCAGCCGTAGGTTTTGATGAAGACCCGATTCATGCTTCGTGGCGCCAATCCCGCCGGGACCGCGACCAACGGTGGCGCCGGTCTCCGACCGGCGGGCTCGCCAGTCGAAGACTGGCGCTACGGGGCGGTTTCACCGTCTTGACTCGGGCGGGAAAACCGTCGTTCGCCGCACTGAAGTGAACCGGCATTCTCATCGTCTTGGTCATTGCGAAAATCCTCCTGTTGCTCACCGTTCCGATGGGGGGCGAGCAGTCGGGGGAACGCAGCTAAGTACCCACCCGCGCCCGTGGGTCAAACGGGAAACAAGTCCTTCCGCCGGCTTTCCGGTCGGCCGCATTGTCCGATGGACATTGGCAAGCAACCCATTTTACCTTGGTCCCGTCCGTTTTCCCTGAGAGGAGAGAGATCTCCCCGCTATGTCTGAACCACCTCGCACCGCCTCCGGACTGACCGTCCAGCCGTTCTATCCTCCGTTGTGCGCGGCGCTGCTGAACGTTGCAACGCCGCAGCTTTATCGGGAGAATCCTTTTCGGAAAACCGGCCTGAAAGTCCTGGCCAGTGCGCGCGACGTGGCGAAGCGGATTGATCAGTTGATCATGTCGGCGGAATTGGACACCGGCCCGGAGCACTGGTCGTTCGCGCCGGAGCAGGTGTTGACGGTCGATCAGATCCGGGAGGTGGCGCAGATTTTAAAGGAGCCGGCGGAGCGGCTGGTCCATGAGTTGTTCTGGTTCTGGCCCGAGACCTACCCCGAGGATTCACCGGCCGACCCGGCGATCGATTTTCTGGCGCAGGGCGAGACCCTGCGGGCGGTCGAGCATTGGGAAAACCCTGCGCGGGCCGACGGGCCGGCGGCCGTGCACAACCTGGCGGTTTACTATCACCAGCAGGCGCTGGAATTGGAGCGCCTCGAAGCTCCCGCCGAACAGGATCTGGCCGAGCTTTGGATGAAGGCGATTCGTTCGTGGGACCGGGTTCGCGGGGACGATGTGATCTGGATGCGGTTGCGCGCGCGGGTCGACGGGCTGGCGGACGCCCGCGTGCCGGTGGAACTCATCGGACCGATGCGGAAGACGGTGCCGGAGGCGCTGGCCAGGATCTGCACGGCGCTCGCGTTGAGTCACGGTGAACAGGGGCGCGGACCCCGCGGAGCTCTGCAGGCCGCGATGGTCATGCATATCCATGGGGACAATACCGACGCACGAAGGGCGCTTGAAACCCGCGCCGCTCCCGTGGCCCGGCGGATTGATGCCCGCGTCAAAGAAACCCGGAACCGGGCGGGGCCGGAAGGCACCCGAGGTTTGGCGGAGGCCAGGGCGCTCACTCACGCCAATGACGAGGATTTGCACCTGATCGAAATCCTTTGCGGACGCACGTCTGAGTATTACCGCGAGGTCTCGCAGAGCGTGGCGGATACGGTGCTCAATCGTCTGGTGGCTTATCAACGCCAGACCGGGGATGACTGCGGTTGTCTGGCGGTGCTTATCCACCTGTTGGGCCTGGAGGCGACGCCGGAGTTGAAGCTCCGACTGGTGGATACCTACAAGATTGTCCACGGCAATGCGTTGTCAGGACAACACCGCGACGTGCCAGAGAAACGGATGGGCCCGTTGGCGGACGAATCTGAACTCTCGGACTACGAGAAGGATTTCCGGTTGCTTAGGGATCACGTCATCCCGGGTTTGTCATCGCTCGAATTGGGCAAGAGTTCGCGCGCAGTGGATTCCACGCGAATCGGGGTCATGCTCAAGAATCTCGCATTTGCCGCCTTTCGCGAAAACGACAATCGGGCGCTGGCGATGAATGCTTTTGCCGCCGCGCTGGAGCTGGCCTGCGACGACGACACCCGCGCGGGCCTGGACGCTGACCGGGCGCAGCTGCGGCGCGAATTCGAGCAGCGAAAGGAGAAGGAGTTGCGGCTGCAAAACGCCACGAGCCTCCTCGAGATCAACCGGCATGGCATCGACCTCGACGGCCGATGGATGGCGGCGACCGATCTTGCGGGCCTGCGGCATGGGATTAAAACCGGGGCGACGGGCGGAACCGCGGAAGCGTCCTACGTCATTGCGTGGCGGACTGCCGGCGGGGAGGAACTCGAGCTGAACGGCACCAATCTGCTCGCCCCGTCGGACCACTCCAGCCAGGACTATGCACGCATTCTCGACACCTTTTATTATTTCTTCGTCCCGGATCTGATCGACCGGCTGGCGGCGGCCGTCCGCCGCGGCGAAGCGGTGCTGGTCGGGGAAACGCCCATCACGCGCCGGGGAGTGTCGCTCGCGTCCCTCGCGCGCTTCGGCGCCCGGGACGAACTCGTGTCCTATGACTCGCTCGAATTCAAGAGCGAGAGCGGTCAGTTGGTCCTGTCCAGCAAACTCAACCCGTGGCTCTCCGACTCCTGGGTGGTCGCCGATACGTGGAATGCGGTGATCTTCCGGCAGCTCGTGGAAGCGGTGCAACGCGAATAAGCCATGAGTTTCACGCTCCTCGCGCAAATCCTCGCCCGTGATCCGCGGAAACAGGTCCGTTTTCCTGAACCGCCGGTGGAGGAAGCCTTGACCGCGCTGCGCCGGTTGGAGGCGTCGTTGCGCGAGCTGCCGGCCCAGCCGCCGGCCCCAGCGGGACCGTCGGCGGATGACACCGAAGGATTGGCCGCCGCATTCGGGGGACTGGCCACCCAGGTCTGGCGGGCCTACGGCAAGACGGTCGATCCGGCGACGGGTCAACCGCGGGAGGAGATGAGGCGGGTTCATCGCCACATTGAAGGCGCGCTCGACGTGCTCAAACAGATGGGGCTGACCATTAACGACTGGGTGAACCAGCCCTACGACGCCGGATTGCCGGTGAAGGTGTTGACCTTCCAGCCCGCGCCGGGGGTGGTGCGTGACACCATTCTTGAAACCGTGCGACCGACGGTGATGTGGAAAAATCGGCTGGTGCAATTGGGGGAAGTTGTCGTGGGCACGCCAGTCGATTCCGGGGAGAAGATCCCATGAGCAGCACCACCATCGACTACGGCATCGATTTGGGAACGACCAACAGCACCATCGCGGTGGTGACGGGAACGTCGACGGAGGTCATCAAGAACAATCTGGAGTCGGACATCACGCCGTCGGCGGTCTACATCAGCCGGGAAGGCAATCTCTGGGTCGGTCAGAACGCTCGGTCGAAGATCACCGATGAGCGCGCCGAAGACGACGTGTTTCTCGAATTCAAACGGCGCATGGGGACCGGCTTCGAGTACACGTTCCGGGCCAGCGGACGGCGGATGAGCCCGGAACAATTGTCCGCGGAGGTCCTGAAGTCGCTGCGGAGCGATGTGGCCTTGAAAAGGGGCGAGGAGATCTCGGCGGCGGTCCTCACCGTGCCGGCGGCGTTCGAGCTTCACCAATGCGATGCGACCAAGCGGGCGGCGGAACTGGCCGGTTTCTGCACGTCGTCGTTGCTGCAGGAACCCGTGGCGGCGGCGCTCGCCTACGGACACCAGAAACTGGAGGCCAGGGCGTACTGGATGGTGTTCGATTTTGGCGGAGGCACGTTTGACGCGGCGCTAATCCGCTCCGAGGACGGCACGATGGTGGTGGCCAACCATGGCGGCGACAATCTGCTGGGCGGTTCCGATATCGATTGGACGATCGTCGAGCAATTGCTCATCCCGCGGTTGAAGGCGCAGTTCGGGTTGCGCGATCTGGAGCGCGGGTCGGCCGCGTTCAAATACGACCTGCTGCGCCTCAAGGCAGCCGCGGAAACGGCGAAGATCGAGCTGTCGTACCAGGAGTCGACGGTGCTCGAAGCCATGCTGCGCCTCGGCGCCGATGCCCCGGTGTTGTTCGAGACGCAACTCACGCGCCAGGAAGTCGCGCGGATTGCCGAGCCCAGCGTGATGAAGGCGGTCAACATCGCGCGGCGGGTCCTGTCGGAAAAGGGCCTCGCCCCCTCGGCGGTGGAAAAAATGGTCTTCGTCGGCGGTCCGACACTCGCACCCTATACCCGTGAATTGGTGAGGGAATGCCTCCAGATCCCGTTCGATGCCGGGGTTGACCCGTTGACCGTGGTGGCCCGCGGAGCGGCGATCTTTGCCGGAAGCCAGCGGATGGCGCCAAGAGGATTCTCCGCGCCTTCGACCCGGGTCCAGCTCTCCGTCGACCTGATCTACAAACCCATCGGCGCGGATCCCGAGCCGCTGATCGGTGGGAAGGTTCTGGCGCCGTCGGGGGCAGTGATCACCGGTTACACGATTGAAGTGGTCAACCTGCATTCAAAATGGTGCAGCGGCAAGGTCGCGCTCAAGGAGAACGGCGCCTTCCAATTCGCCGTCCGGGCGGAACGGGAGATTCGGAACACCTTTTGGATCGAGGTCCGCGACCCGACGGGCAGCCTCTGCCTCACGGTGCCGGACCAGTTCAGCTACACGATCGGAGTGATCGTGGAGGAACAGCCGATCATCAACAACATGGGGGTCGCGATGTCAGACAACAAGGTCGGCATCCATTTCACCAAAGGACAGGGCCTGCCGGCCAAGTTTACGCGTTCCTACCGGACGACCGTGGGGCTGCGGCAGGGCGAGTCGGGCAGCGTCGTGAAGATTCCGATCGTGGAAGGCAACCGTGAGCTCGCGGACCGCAATATTCTTATCGGCACGCTGGAGATCACGCCCGACAAAATCGATCGCGACCTTCCTGGCGGAAGTGAGGTCGAGGTAACCCTTCGCATGGACACCTCCCGCCTGCTCACGGTGGTCGCCTACGTACCGCTGTTGGATGAGGAGTTTCCGGCGAAGATTGAACTGGGGGGGAAATTGCGCCAGCCGGACATCAAGGTGCTGCGGCAGGAGTGGAACCGGGAATTGGCGCGGCTGGCGGATCTCAAGCAGGTTCTCGAAGAGGCGGGCGAACCTCAGGCGGTCGAGATCTTGCGTCAGCTCGAGGACTCCGGTATGACGCGGGATCTGGAACGGCGATCAACCGGCGATGGCGCGGATTTCGACGCTTTGCTGAAGGTCGATCGGGAATTGATCGAATTCAAGGTTGCCCTCGATGAGATGGCCGCGAAGGTGGCCTGGCCGGCTTGCGTCCGGGAGGTGGAGAATTGGCTGACGGATCTCGACCGGCTTGTCGGGCAGGACGGCACGGGTGAGGAAAAAGCCCGGGCGCAGATGTTGCACGAGCAGGTGCGGGCCATCGTCGTGGAGCAAAAGGAGGATCGCCTCAAAAAGAAAATCGAAGAAATCTCCGACGTGTATTCCACGACTCTCTACCGGCGGCCGGCCTTTTGGATCGAGTATTTCGAAATCCTGGGAAGGAGCCGTTTGCTGATGCCCGATCAGGCCAAGGCCAACGCGTTGCTCCAGGAGGGGAGCGCGCTGGTCGCGGCCAACGACCTGACCGGACTGAAGAACGTCGTTTTCCAACTCCAGAACATGCTGCCGGCGAAGGTGGCGGAACAGGCCCGGCGAGGATACGGGTCTGGGCTGGGAGCCTAAAGTCCTTGAATTGCGAGACAGGCTGCAATGAATGAATCTCCCCAGGCACCGATCTTGACGAGCCTGCGTCTGCTGAAAGCGATGAATCTCGCGCGGCGCGGAAAAATGCGGGCGGCCCAGGCGTTGCTGGGAGCCGAGGGGTCCGCGCCGGAGAATCTGGTCGAACTCCATGCGTTGGCGGCCCTGGTCACGAGCGAAGGTGATTATCCGCGGGCGTTGCGCCTGTGGCGGCGGCTGCTCGATCGCGAACCCCGGCATGCCGAGGCGAAAAGGATGATCGCGTCGATCGAGTTGTGGCTTTCTCGGCCGCCGTGGGTCCGCTATGTTCCCGCCGGCGCGGTGGCGCTGCTGGTGGTGATCGTGGTGGTCGTCGCGGCCCTTTCCGCCGACAACTCCCCTCCTCCGAGTCCGTCGCCACCGCCGGCTTCGCTTTCGCCCGCAGCGTCGAGGCCGGTTTCCGCTCCCCCACGGCCTATTACCGTCCCGGGCGTGAGCAAACGCCGGCCGGGCTCGTAGGCGGCATGGCCCTCGCCGGCGGGGCTGTTTCGTCACGGCCATTTGCGTTTTCGCCCAATCGGTCCATAAAAGGAACTATCATGGAAACACTATCGACCAACACGCTCCTGGTCCGGCTCAAATGGCGTTACGCGACCAAGAAGTTCGACGCGGCCAAGAAGATTCACTCAAGCATCTGGTCAGCGCTCGAGGAGGCGCTCGTTCTGTCGCCTTCCTCCTATGGCCTGCAGCCGTATCGTTTTGTCGTGATCGCCGATCCGGAGTTGCGGAAGAAGCTCCGGGCGGTCTCGTGGGACCAGCCGCAGGTAACCGATGCCTCGCACTTCGTCGTTTTTGCGCGCAAGCTCGCCATGACGGAAGCGGACGTGGAGAGATTCGTCGGCTTGATCGCGGAGACGCGCGGGTCCGCCCGCGGCTCACTCCAGGGATACTACGACATGATGGTGGGCGATCTCGTGAAAGGCCCGCGGAGCGCCTGGATCGAGGAATGGACCGCCCGCCAGACGTATATCGCCTTGGGTAATCTTCTGACCTCCGCGGCGTTGCTCGGCGTCGATGCCTGTCCGATGGAGGGGCTTGATCCCGCCAAATACGACGAAATCCTTGGGCTGGCCGCCAAAGGCTATGGGACCACGAATGTCTGTGCGCTTGGTTACCGGGCCGATGACGACAAATATGCCGACGCGAAGAAGGTGCGATTTCCCAACAACGAGCTGATTGAACATTGCTAGGAATCCGACGGTGCGAAGTGCCGAGGGTTTCCTTGGTGAAATTTTGCTTCGCGTGCGGGCGGCGCTTGCTTTTCATCATTGATCCATGGGTTTACTCGACCGGTTCCTTCCGAAGACGCCTGCCCGCCCGACTCCGGCGCCGAGCCCCCGCCTGCCGGAGGAGCATTCCCGCTCTGAACCGGCTCCGGTGGCGGGAGTCCCGGTCCAGATTCCGGCGCCGGAAACCACGCCACCCGCCGCGCCCGCGGTCCCGGTTGCGCCCAGCGCTGGCGGCGTGTTGACGCGACTGAAGGACGCGCGTGAGGCGCTCGCCCTCAAGGACCGCGCCGGCGCCCTGGCCATCTATGAGGAGGTCCTCGCTGTCGCCGGCGATCGTGCGGATGTCCTGGTGAGCATTTCCGGCGATCTCGGCGTCAAGGGACACACCCGCGAGATCGTCGACCTGGTCGCACCGCGGTACGACGCCGAGCGCCATGGTCCGGCGACGGGAATCAACCTGCTGCAGGCCTATCTCGCCCTCCGCGATCCGGAGGCGGCGCAACACGTGCTCGACCTGCTCTTCGCCCTCAACCGGCCGGAGTTGCAGCAACGGCTCCTCGGATTCTCGAACGTGATTGCCGACATGATGTTGCTCGATACCGATGGAATGGCAGCGGCGGCGCCACCGGTCGAGGGCACGGCAACCGGCGACGCGCCCGATGGGGGCCAGGGCCGGAGAATCGACCTCGCGACCATCAGCAAGCCGATTTGGTATTACGGACTGGAAAACATGGGCGGTTTGCTTCCCCCGAAGGAGGGCAAACTCCGCCGCGTGTCGTTTGGGCAGCTGGCCGTGCTCGGGCTCGAGGATTCTGCCGGGGTGATGAAGCGGCCCGAGGATGAGCTGGGCCGGCTCTCGCGTGGGATTCCGCTCTGGCTGGCCGAAACGCTCCTCTTCAGCTCCAACTGGAGCAGCTCCACTGCGATTGCCACACTGAAGCGTGAACATTACGGCTTGTTCAACGCTGATTGGGCGCCCGAACATATCCGCCAGTTGGTGGATAACACGGAAGGCGGGATCGATTACGTGTTCACCGGCGCCTTGCGGCAGAAAAACGCGGATTACGAGCTGGTCCTGCGACTCTGGGAAGTGAAGAAATTCCGTGAACGCAAGACGTTCACGGTCCGGTGGACGCCGGCGACCGCCGACCAGGTATTGGCGGAGTTCCACACCCAGTGGTGCACCTTCATGGAGTTCGCCGCCTGCCCGGCCGGCCAGGGCCTGGTTTATTCGTCTCCGCCGAATGTCCGGGACTACATCGAGGCACTCGGCGCTGGTCTCACCCTCTTCCTTGTCGAGAAACAGGTCCTCCCGTCCACGCAAGCGGTCTTGCCAGCCGAGCTGGCTGGACGCTTGGGCGCCGGTGCGGCGCGATCGGACATTGCGTCGCTGCTGGCGCTGAGTCTTCATGCCCGGGCCCAACGCCTTGCTTTGTCAGGATTTGAAACGCTCCCGGTTCTCGCCGCCTCGCCGGTGGTGGAACAGGCGCGGCAGGTGTGGGCGGTGTGAGCGAAACCATGCGCTCTTGGCAGTCCTTTTTGTAGGGCGGGGTCGCCGTACCCCGCCATTGTTCCGAAATCGAGGCGGGGTTCGGCGACTCCGCCCTACAGATTCAATCGAATGAGCCTGGCTTAAGAGTCCGCCATCAACCGCCCCATCAATCCATGTCCCATCTGCCCACTGCCGACCTGCGGATTCGCGCCGTTCGGTCCCTCGTATCCCCCGCGGTGCTCGCCGATGAATTGCCGCTCGACGACGCCGGGGCGGATTTTGTGGCCCAGAGCCGTCGGGCGGTGGAGGACATCCTGGCGGGGCGCGACGACCGGCTGCTGGCCGTGGTGGGACCCTGTTCCATCCACGATCCGGCGGCGGCGTGCGAGTATGGAGAACGCCTGCGGGAGCTGGCTGCGCTCCGTGCCGCGGAGTTGTTCGTGGTCATGCGGGTCTACTTTGAGAAGCCGCGCACGGTCGTCGGCTGGAAGGGATTGATCAACGATCCTGGCCTCGACGGTAGTTTCCAGATCAACCAGGGATTGCGGCTGGCCCGGAGATTGATGATCGATCTGACCGCGCGGCGACTCCCCGTTGCCACCGAGTTTCTCGACACCACCCTCGGCCAGTATTACGCGGAACTGGTAAGCTGGGGAGGGATCGGCGCCCGGACCGTTGAGAGCCAGGTGCATCGTGAACTTGCCTCGGGGCTCTCCATGCCGGTCGGCTTCAAAAACCGCCGGGACGGCGATGTGCAGGTCGCGATCGATGCCATCCGCACCGCGCGGCACCCGCACTGGTTTCCGTCGCTCACCAAGGACGGCGCGCCGGCGGTGCTCGGCACGGCGGGCAACGACAGCGGTCATCTCGTGTTGCGCGGCGGCACGAGCGGGCCGAATTTCGGTGCGGAATCCGTTCGCGCCGCGGCCGATCTTCTGCGGGCCGCCGAGCTGCCGCCGCACCTGGTGATCGACTGCAGCCACGCGAACAGCGGCAAGGACGCCGAGGCGCAACCCGCCGTGGCCGCGGAGATCGCGGCGCAACTGGCGGCAGGCGAGCGAGCCATCTGCGGGGTGATGATCGAAAGCAATCTGCTGGGTGGCGCGCAGGATTACCGCCAACGGCCGCTGGTTTACGGCCGGAGCGTCACCGATGCCTGCCTCTCGCTGGAGAAAACGATCCCCGTGCTCGCCGATCTGGCCTCGGCGGTCCGGGCGCGGCGCGCGCGGTTATGATCACCGCAGCGGAAATTGTCTCGTCCCTGCGCACGCTGGCCAGCCCGCGCGACGCCGAGGGCCAGCGCCGTTTCGGCATCGCTCCCCGAGGCGAGTTGCTGGGCATCCGGGCGCCGGCCATGCGCGAGATTGCGCGGGCGCATCGGCGCAATCACGCGCTGGCCCTGGAGCTGTGGGCGACCGGTGTGCACGAAGCGCGCATCATCGCTGTGCTGGCGGACGATCCGAAAGCAGTCAATTGGGCGCTGCGGCAGATCGGCAAGCGCAACCCGCGCCTGCGCCGCGCCG
This sequence comes from Opitutia bacterium, assembly GCA_003142955.1. Taxonomy (GTDB): domain Bacteria; phylum Verrucomicrobiota; class Verrucomicrobiia; order Opitutales; family Opitutaceae; genus Fen-1467. The sequence goes on from PLOH01000046.1 coordinate 17,500, forward strand.
CGATCGCCGAAGCCAAGAGAATCCAGAAGCTTGACTCGCCCTCCGCCCGCTGGATCGCCGCCGACGCGCTGCGCGAACTGCGCTCCGCCTCATGAACCGGACCATGCGGCTCACGGAGCTCATCGGCGGCGTTGTCCGGGCCGGCATGACCCGGCGTCCGGGAGGCTTCCGAAGGAGCCGATTCGTTTTGGTGGTGTTTCTCCTCGGGATCGTCGTGAATCGGGCGCCGGCCATGCTGGAGAGCACCTTCCTCTATTTTCCGACCCATTCCGAAGCGGGAACTGACCTGCAGGAGTGGCGCGCGGGCGGAAAGCTGATCGGCTATTTGTCCCCGGTGGCTTCGCCCAGAATGGTCTGGCTGATGTTTCACGGGAATGCCGGACAGGCGAGCGACCGCGGCTATGTCAGGGGCAGTCTGAGGAACACCGATGCCTTGTTTATTGCGGAATACCCGGGATATGGGCGGAGGAAAGGTTCGCCGTCGATGGACTCGATCAATGCAGCGGCAGTGGAGGCCTATGCGCTCTTGCGGACGCTCTATCCCGAAGTCCCGATTGGCGTGATCGGCGAATCGTTGGGCAGCGGGCCGGCCTCCTATCTGTGCTCCTTGCCCGACCCGCCGGCACGGGCTGTGTTGATCGTGCCCTTCGACAACCTGGCGGCGGTCGCCGGCGAGCATTTCCCCTTCCTGCCGGTCGGCCTGCTGCTGCGCGACAAATGGGACAATGTCGCGGCACTGGCGGGCTACGCGGGCCGGGTTGATATTTACGGCGCACTGCAGGACACGATCATCCCGGTTCATCATGCGCGGCAGCTCGCGCAGGCGCTGCCCCGGGCGACCTATCACGAAGTGGACTGCGGCCACAATGACTGGTCCAGCCGCGGGCTGGTGAAGATCGGTGACTGAGCAGGGTTCATGCCGTTGAACCTGTAGGGCGGGGTCGCCTGACCCCGCCTCGTCTTCGGAGGCACGGCGGGGTCAGGCGACCCCCGCCCTACAACCATTCGATGTCGGCACGATCATTCAATAAGCAAGGGCAACTGCATGAGTGCGGCTGAGCGTCGTATTCCGATCCTTGGGGATTCGGCGATGGGCCTTTGGCCTTTACCGCGGCGACCCCGCCGCCGCGGTGGCCAGTTGCCCACAGCCGGCGGCGATGTCGATCCCGCGGCGTTGGCGGACGGTGCTGGGCAGGCCGTAGCCGGCGAGAATGTCCTGAAACCGCCGCGCGGCGGTGCGGTCCGAGGGAAGGCCGTCGTATCCGCTGGTTGGATTCAGGGGGATCAGATTCACCTGCGCCGGCAGGGCGCGCAGGAGGCGGCCGACGGCGTGGGCCTGCTCCGGCGTGTCATTGCGGCCGGCGATGAGGGTCCATTCGAAGAAGATGCGCCGTTGTTGCTTCTCCGAATAGTGGCGGCAGGCCGCCATCAGGGCGTCGAGCGGCCAGCGCGCCGCCACCGGGACCAGCGCCGCGCGTTCCGCCTGGGTGGCGGCATGCAGGCTGACCGCGAGGTGCGGCGGGTTGGGCTCGTCGGCCAGGCGCACGATGCCCGGGATCACCCCCACCGTGCTGAGCGTGATCCGTCGGACGCCGATCGCCGGGCCGTTTTGGTCGCGCAGGATGTCCACCGCCCTCATCACCGCGTCGTAATTATGCAACGGCTCGCCCATCCCCATGAGCACGACATTGCGCAGGCGTTCCGGGCCGGTGGTGGCCGTGCCGGGGTGGCGTTCGCGGTGGGTTGTAGCCGGCCGCGGTGAGGCCGGCCCGGGGTCGGCGACCCCGGCTACAGTCGATCCCAGCGAGCGGCGGACGTGCAGCACCTGGGCGACGATTTCGCCGGGCGTGAGCTGGCGCGCAAAACCCATCTGCCCGGTCGCGCAAAATCCGCAGCCCATGGCGCAGCCGGCCTGGCTGCTGACGCAGGCGGTGACGCGTCCGGTGAAACGCATCAGGACGGTCTCGATTCGCCTGCCGTCGGCCAGCGCCAGCAGGTATTTGCGGGTAAAGCCATCGGTACTGTGCAGTTCGGAGACGACGGTCGGCCGGGCGAGTGAAACCTCTTGTTCCAACCGGCGGCGCAGTCGGACCGGTACCTCTGGCAGGTCGGCGAAGCCCGTCAATCCGTCGTGATAGACGCAACTCCAGATTCGGGCCGCATGCACCGGGCTGAAGCCCCACGACGCGATGAGCGCGGTGAGTTCAGCGCGGGTGTAGTCGTGAAAACTGGACAGCGGGCCGGCCATGGTTGGCCCAAGAGGGTGCGACGAAACCGGTGCAGTTCAAGCATCGGAGTTGCCTGCAGTGCCCCGGCGGCAGGGCTGGTCAATTCTCGACCGCGGCGACAGGTGTCGCTCCTTGTAGGGGCGCGCCTTGTGCGCGCCCGCGCGGGGTCCCGACGGGCGCAGTCAAGCTGCGCCCCTACAGGAAGGAACCCCACGTTCCATCGGAAAATGAATCGCCTGCGAGCAGGCTCCTACAATCCGCATAATTCGGGGCCAGGAGGCGCCGTCCCCCCGGCTCAAATCTCCGGCCCGTCGTCGGGATCGCCTGGTTTGGGCGGCGGAGCCACCGGCGGCGTCGCCGTCGGTGGGAGAGTGCCCTCTTTCTTCAGGCGCTCGAGTTCGAGCGGGTGGTCTTCCTGCATCTCGCGTTCCGACACGCGCCCCGTCAGCCACGCGAGGTTCNNAACCAGAGGATCACGCCGGTGACGCCCATCAGCATCGTGCCCCAGATGAGAGCCCAATACTCAGCCTTCTCCACGTAACTAAAACGGCCGAACTTCGGCTTCTCCGGCGCGAAGCCGAGATTATAGCGCAGGACCTTCCACGGATCCGTCACATCGCGCCAGCGCGGGAGCAGGTCGAGGAACAGCCGGCGGCCTTTCGGCGTCAGGCCGAGATAGCCTGCGTGCCACAGCCCGGCGGCGATGAGCACCATCCCGGCCAGCCGGTGCAGGAGCCCCCGGGCGACGAAGGCGCGGCTGCTGACTCCGCGAATCGCGACCACCCACCAGGCATCAGGATAATGCAACATGAAGCCAGTCAGCACCAGCATGATGAAACTGAGGGCCAGCGCCGCATGCTGCAGGCGCTCATGGGCGGTCATGCGGAGATGCAAACGGTGCGGCAGTGGTTCTTCGGGGATCTTGCCTTTGGACAGCGCCAGCTTGTGCAACAGTTTGCGGATGAAATCGGAGAGGTTGTGGAGGGTCATCCCACCGATCACGAGGAAGATCAGCCCGACGTAGAAATTGGCGATCCAGTAGAGGATCGGGCTCTCCTTGCGCTGGGCCGCGCTGACGTGAACGCGGCCGACCGTGAACCGCTGGTTGGCGCCAGGGTGGCACTGCCCGCAGGTGACGATCAGATTGGCCTTGTTGACCGAAGACGTGGGGTCGAGGGGAGATTTGATCGCGTGCGCACTGTGGCAGCTGGCGCAGTTGACCACCTCGGCGCCGCCGCCGCGCGCCGCCTGGCCGTGGTAGCTGTCGGCGAACGTCTCGACCGCGTCGGTGGCCATGCCGTATTTCCTCGCGACGTGGCCCGAGGCGTGGCACGAGGCGCAGACCTCCTGGGACATGTTGCGTGAGTAAACCGGTGATGACGGGTTGGTGTGAGCGAGAATGTCGTGCTCTCCGTGGCAATCGGTGCACACCGGCGAATCGAGGTTGCCCTGGCGCAAGGCCACGGCATGGATGCTGAAGTTATACTCGGCCGTCTGGCTCTTGTGGCAGCGCGCGCAGGTCTCGGGAATCCGTTGTTTGCTGACGCGCGAACCGGCGACCATCGCCTGGTTCATTTCGTGGCTGCCGTGACAATCCACGCAATTGGCGGCCTCCACCAGGCCCCGCTGCAAGGCGGCGCCGTGCACGCTCTTGTCGAACGAAGACACAAATTTCGCGCCCATGAGCGTCCGGGCGCCGACCTCGGATTTCTTGACGTGGCAGGATTCGCAGAGATTCGTCTGGGCCAGTTTGCGGGCGATCGGCAGCTTGTCTTCGGGACCGCCGGCCACCGGCAGACGGTGACAGTCAAGGCAGGCCGGCGCTTCGGCCAATCCGGCGGCGAGTGCATGACCGTGAGCCGAGGCCAGGAATTGGTCGTGGGCGGGTCGATGGCAGCGGCCACACGAGTCAATCTGCCGGGCGCGGGCGAACGGGAATTCGGCCGATTTCACCGGTGCGACGGCGTGAGTGCCGTGGCAGGTAGTACAAGCGGTGTCCTCGCCGATGGCAGCCGGTGACCGGCCCAGTCGCTCGTGAAAGGGGTGGCGGCGGCCGACGTCGTCATGACAGGAGGCGCAGTTGACGGGAGTCATCGGCCGCCGGTGCGGAAGGCTTTCGGCACTGAAACCCTCATGGCAGTCGACGCAATCCAGGGAGCTGTGGGCGGATTTGCCGAGGACGGCCGGATCGGCGAACAGCGCCATGCTGTGACCGGCCTTTTTCATGCCAAGCTTCGGATCGTTGTGGCATTCGAGGCAGGCGGCGGTGGAGTTGGCAGCGGAGTTCTTGGTTTTCTCGACCAGCGCGTCGGCCGCCGAGGCCAGCCTCAGGCTCAGGCAGCCGAGCACGATGAGCAGCCGCGTGGCCGCCAGCCCCGCGCGGACCGCCCGGTTCCTGGAATCAGGGGCGCGTCCCGGAGGCGCCATCCTCGGAGGGTTTTCCCACCGCATCATCATTTCGAATACTACGGCCGGCGGGGACTCCCGGTAAAGCAAACCTGCCGCCGCCCCGGCAGAATGAACAGGACTTAATCGTGATCATAACAAAAGACGCCCATGGCTGCGCAAAATATGCCCATGATCTGTCAACCCATGCGGTGCTGGTTTCCGCGGTTGCCGGTAGGATGGCGGCCGTTCTGTCCTTGTTCCCCATGATGATTGCCCCGTTCCTGTGGCACCGGATTCGCCTGATCCGGTGGAACGCAGCGCTTGGGCTGGGCCTCGCCTGCCTGGCGGTGGCAGGATCGTTGCGGGCGGCTCCAGTGGCGCCAGCCGTGCCGGTGGCGAACGCGAGCGCCGCCTGTCTCGAGTGCCACACCGACGAGAAGCTGACGATGAAAAAGGCCGGACGCGTGGTGCCGCTGTTCGTCCATCAGGCGGCGTTCGCAAAATCTGTGCACCGTTCGCTCGACTGCACCGATTGCCATGAGGGTTTTGATGGGAACAGCATGCCCCACCAGAAGCCCGTGACGGCCGTCGATTGCGGTTCCTGCCACGAAAAGGAGGCCAAGCTCTACGCCACTAGCATTCACGGGATGAGCCACGCCATGGGCGCCTCGGGCGCAGCCACCTGCACCAGCTGCCATGGCGCGCATGAGATCGTGCCGGTGAAGCAGATCGATTCGCCCGTGTTCAAGCTGAACCTTCCGCAGACCTGCGCCAACTGCCACAGCAACAAGAGCCTGACCGACGAGTACCGGATCACCAATTCCCATGCCGCCGCGCAATATCTCGACAGCATCCATGGCCGGGCCCTGCTGCAGATGGGATTAATCGTGGCGCCGTCCTGCAACAACTGCCACGGCGTGCACGACATCAAGCGCAGTGTCGACCAGGACTCGCGCACCAACCACGCCAACATCGCCAAGACCTGCGGGCAGTGCCATGTCGGCATCGAGGAGGTCTACAACCAAAGCGTCCACGGTCAGCTGCTGGCGAAACACGACCGGCGCGGCCCGGTTTGCTCGGACTGCCACTCGGCGCACGAGATCGAAAAGCCGGCCAGCGCGCACTTCAAGTCCCTCAGCGACCAACGCTGCGGCCGTTGCCATGAGGACCGGCTCGCCCATTACCGGGAGACTTATCACGGCAAGGCCATGGCCCTCGGCCGGCCGAATGTAGCCTCCGACGTCGCTGCCTGCTACGACTGCCACGGACACCACGATGTGTTCCCGGTCAGCGACCCCCGCTCGCACCTGTCCAAGGAACATATCCTCGGCACTTGCCAGCAGTGTCATCCCGGCGTCAGCGCCCGGTTCACCACTTATCAGCCGCATGCCAACCCGCTCGACAAGGCCAACTACCCGCTGCTCAACAAGGTGTTCCTCTTCATGACCGTCCTGTTGATTGGCACGTTTGGCGTCTTTGGCCTGCACACACTATTCTGGCTGTTCCGTTCGGTCTACCTGTTCCTGCACGACTCGAAGACCTTCCGCGAGGCCAAGGTCCAGGTGCATGCGGATGACGAGCAGTTCACCCGCTTCACGCCGTTCGAGCGTTTCCTGCATCTCATGGTCGTTACGAGCTTCCTGCTGCTCGTCATTACCGGCATGCCGCTGAAATTCTACTACACGGATTGGGCGAAGACGATCTTCAGTCTGCTGGGCGGCGCCGAGGTGGCTCGCTCACTGCACCATTTCGGGGCGATCGTCACGTTCGCCTACTTCGTGCTCCACCTCGGCGAACTTGTGACCACGCTGTGGAGTCGGCGCGCCTCTCTGCGCAACGCCGCCACCGGCCGCCTCGAACTGCGCCGCGCGTGGTCGGTGGTGTTCGGACCGGACTCGATGGTGCCGTCATTCCAGGACTGGCGCGATTTCATCGCCCACCAGAAATGGTTCTTCGGCAAGGGTCCGCGCCCGCCATTCGACCGTTGGACCTACTGGGAGCGCTTCGACTACTTCGCGGTCTTCTGGGGCATCTTCGCGATCGGCGTTTCCGGCCTGATCATGTGGTTCCCGAAGTTCTTCACCGGCTTCCTGCCCGGCTGGATCATCAACATCGCGCTGGTGGTGCACTCCGACGAGGCGCTGCTCGCGGCGGGCTTCATCTTCACCTTCCATTTCTTCAACACGCATTTCCGCATCGAGAAGTTCCCGATGGACACGGTGATCTTCTCCGGTCGCATCTCGAAGACGGAGATGCTGCATGAGCGGAGGCGCTGGTACGACCGCCTGGTGGCGGCCGGCCGGCTCGACAGCTACCGCGTGAAGGACGACTGGGAAGGCCGCAAGAAAATCGCCAAGGGATTCGGCTTCCTTTTCTTCGGCACCGGGCTCGTCCTGCTCGTGCTCATTGTCTACGCGATGCTCTCGCGGTTGGGGCATTGAGCCGGACGGGGAGATTCTCGCACGCGGCTCAACGGACTGTCCCCTGCAGCATGGTAGGGCGGGGTCGCCGAACCCCGCCGCTCGCGCCCTACATCCGACTCAGTCGTTCCGGCTGAGCCGCACTCAATGCAAACGAACGTTGGCCGCGCTTGCGGCCTCAAGCTGTAGGAGCCTGCTTGCAGGCGATCCGGTGGCCGTTCGTGGCGCCAATCATCGCCTGCAAGCAGGCTCCGACACATGATCCCGTATCAGCCGGCCGCACCCCCGACCAGCTCCGCGGCGGCCGCGTTGTCGCGCACCTGCTCGGGGGACTTGCAGCCGGGAATGACCGTAGTGAAATCCTTGCCCCACTCCCCGCTGAACTGCCAGGTGCCGATGCCGATGGCGGAGATTTTGAGGCCGGTGCGGTCGAGGACGCGGTAGTGCATGGGATTATTCTTGGCGCCAGGCCGTGGGAGAAGGCAAGCCCGACAAGTCGGTCTCGACCCCGAAGCAGGTTTATTCTACCCTGCCCCCATGCCGGAACTAGCGACTAAATTTCTGCAGGCGTTCATCCCGTTGTTCGTGGCCATTGATCCGGTGGGACTGGCGGCGGTCTTCCTCGCACTCGGCCGCGATGTGGCGCCGCCCGTCCGGCATCGCATTGCCTGGCAGGCCACGGTGACGGGGGGCGCGGTCGCTGTCGGTTTCCTGTTTCTCGGCAAGAGCGTCTTTGCCGCGGTGGGTGTTTCGGTGAGCGACTTCCAAATCGCGGGCGGGCTGATCCTTTTCATTCTGGCGGCGCGCGAGCTGACCCAACCGGAGGGCGTGCCGGCCAAGCTGCCGGAGGATTTCGGCATTGTGCCGCTCGGCATGCCGCTGATTGCGGGTCCGGCGTTGATCACCACCTTGCTGATCCTCGTGGAGACCCAGGGCATGCCGGTGACCGTGGTGGCGCTGGCGCTCAACCTGGGAATCGTGGTACTCGCATTCGTCGGCAGCGAATGGCTGGGGGACAAGATCGGCGAGATGGGGCTGCGCGCGATTTCCAAGATCATCGCCATGCTGCTCGCGGCCATCGCGATCGCCATGATCCGCCGCGGCTGGGGCCACTGAGAGTTCAGCCACTGAAGGTGGTCAGCAAGTCGGCGTAGATCTTCGCGGCAGTCACCAGGTCCGCCACGCGGGCCCGCTCATCGACGGCGTGGGGATTGCTCCCGATCGGGCCGTAGCCGACCGTGGGCACCCGGAGGTGTTCGGCGAAGAAATGCATGTCGTTGAAGCCCGTGGAAACGTAGAAAACCGGCCGCCCGCCGCGTACGCGCTTCACACTGGCCGCGACCGCTGCGAAGAAGGGCGTCACAGGATCGCGGAAGCACGGATGGTTCTCCGACACTTTCTCAATCGTGATGTGACAGTGGGGAATGCGGCGGGCGGCGGCGGTCAGAAACGCCCGCAGTTCGTGTTCGGCGTCCGCAACGGTCTCGGTGGCGATGACGCGGCGGTCGATGCTGAAGCTCGCCTCGGCTGGCACCGTGTTGATCTTGCCGCCGGCGCCGGCGGCAAACACTCCGCCGACGTTGATGGTGGGATGCATTTCCCGGCCGTCCGGCGTGCGGAATTTGCGCCGGGTGAGCCGGCGCTTGTAGTCCTCCAACGCCAGCACCAGCCCCGCCATCTTTTCGAACGCGTTGACGCCCTGCTCAGGGGTTGAACCATGCGCCGGCCGGCCATGGACGACGACGTTGAGCCAGACGACGCCATTGTGACCGCAGCCGATATGGCGCCCTTCCCCACCCTCCATCACCACAACGTAGTCGGCTCGCAGCGGCACGTGATCCACCACCCAGCTGGCGCCAAGAAAGCTGTCCGTCTCCTCGTCCGCCGTGAACGAGACCTCGATATTGCAGCGCGGCGACGCCGCGGTGGCCTGCAAGGCGCGCAGCGCCAGCACGAGGCTGGCAATCGAGCCTTTCATGTCGGCGGTGCCGCGGCCGTAGATCCAGCCGTCCTCGACCGCCGGCTCAAAGGGACTCCCGTGACGCCAGCGTCCGCCGGCGGGCACCACGTCGTAGTGAGCGTTGAAATGAAGGGTCTTGGGAGCGCCCGTTGCGCGAAATCCGATGACATTGTATCGCGGATGAGTGCGCCAGTCCGGCCCTGGACCCTTCCGTGCCACGGCATGGGGGATAGGCAGGCGGCGCGCTTGCAGTCCAGCGCCGCGCAATTCGCGCGTCAGCAGCGCCGTAATGGCCTCATAATGATCGCCCGGTGGATTAACCGTCGGAACGCGGACCAGCCGCTGGAGCAGGGCAACGAGATCGGCGGAGTGGCGGTCAAGATACTGAAACGGCGTCATGAGCCTGAGGAAACACGTTTACCGGCGCTGGCACAAGCCCGGCGAGGCGGCGCCTCGGTTTGTTTGCGGTGGTGCGGCTTGTCCTCAAGACGCTTTTGGCGCGTTGGGGACTACCGAGCCCCACCACGGCGGGGCGACATCAGACACGCACTCCACCGTTCGAATCCCGGCGCGTCAGGGCCGGCCGGGGAGGTTGATCCAGAGAAGTCGCAGGATCGTGAGTGCGGCCATGACGAGGAAAGCCGGCCGCACGAAGCGGGAACCGCGGCGAACCACCAATCCGGCTCCCAGCCTGGCTCCGAGGACCTGACCGACGGCCATGACCAGGCCGGCCCCAAGATCCACCAGGCCAGCTCCGGCGAATATCGCCAGCGAAGCGAGATTGCTGGTGGCGTTCATCACTTTGGTGTGGGCGGTTGCCCGGGTCAGATTGTGTCCGCGAAGCAACACGAAGGCGATCGCCCAGAACGACCCGACGCCCGGGCCAAAAACCCCGTCGTAGAATCCCAGGCCGAGACCAAAACACACGGAAAAAACCGTCGCTCCGATGCGCGGCAGACCATCATGGAGCCCGATCTGGGGCTGGACGATCAGGTAGCCCACGATGACGGCAAGCAGCAGGGGAATGACCTTCCCCAGCACCGTCGGAGCCACATGCTGCACCGTCAGGGCGCCCAGCAACGCGCCGATCAGGGTGAAAAGAATGCCCACGCGACATTCGCGGAGAGCGACCAACCCGCGGCGCGCATACTGCCAGGATGCAGCCACGCTGCCGAACGACGACTGGAATTTATTGGTGCCCAGTGCGAGCTGCGGCGGCAGGCCGAGGTTGAGGAGGACCGGGAGAGAGATGATGCCCCCGCCGCCGGCGATGGAATCGACCAATCCGGCGCTGAATCCTGCGGCGAAGAGCAGCGGATATGCCCACGGTTGAAGTTGGTGGAAGAACGGCATCAGACAGTGGACGTACGCCGGAGACAATTTCCGCTTTTCAGGCCAACACAATGGGGAATCCGTGCCGGTGTAGGAAGCCCGCTGGCGGGCGATCATCGGTCGCAAGCGACCTTCCTACTCCCAGAAGGCGCGCTCCGGCATTGGCAAACGTCTGCCGCCGGCCTACCCTCCGCGCATGGAGTTCCACGTTCTACCCATGCGCACGGGTGCCGCCGCTGAGAACATGGCGGTCGATTTCCTGCTGCTCCGACGCAGCCCGGCTCCAACGGCGATCCGCTTCCGCCATTACGAGTGGCGCAATCCGGCGTTTACCTTTGGTTTCGGGCAGAAAGTCGCTTGGGTGCGCGAGCAGCTCCCGCCCGATGAGCAATTCGACATTTGCCGGCGGCCGACGGGTGGCGGCATCGTGGATCATCGGCAGGACTGGACCTACATGCTCGTCATTCCGCGCGAGCATGAGTTATGGGAGGAGCGGGTGGCGGCAACCTATCGCATCGTCCATGACTGCCTCGCCCAGGTGCTGCGCGAACTCGGCCAGCCGGCCATCGTCAAGAAACCGATTGAATCGGCTGAAGCGACCGGTCCTGGCGGTTTGGGCCAGATGCTGACCGCCTCGCTGGAGCCAGGCGTGTGTTTTCAGCGCGCGGAACTCTATGATGTCATTCACGAGCGCACGGGCGAAAAGATTGCGGGGGCGGCGCAGAAGCGCAATAAACAGGGGCTGCTTTTCCAGGGATCAATCTGGAAGCCGGCGGTGGTCCTTCGCGACTGGGAGAACTTTGGCGCGCGCTTTGCCATCGCGCTGGCCGGGGCCGCAGGTGTTCCGGCGCGAGCCGCTCCCTGGCCGGACCTGAACGAAGACGAACTGACCGGTTTGACGGAACAATACTCGGCGCCGGAATGGATCGATTACCGGTAGCCCAGTCTGACGTTACGCGCAAGGTTCTGAGCAAACGCGACTGAGTTAAAGCGGCTCGCCAGACCGTTCTGCGTTCAACAAAAGTTTCAAAAACTCTGGCGGCGCGACGCCGTCTGATCTCCCGCGACCCCCCCGCCAACATGTCGAACACTCCCCTCCACTCTGCCGGCAACGAAGTGCCCGGCGGCGCCCCTGCCGAAGACACCGGTTCCGTCACCCGCCAGCAATGGAATTGGTCTGCGCTCGCCGGCATGGCGTCCTACCTGGACGCCGGCTCGATCGTCGCGCTCGGCGCAGGACTGGCCTTGTTCAAAGCAAAGTTTGGTCTCAGCGACGGGGCGGTGGGCGTGCTCGCCGCGATCGGACCGAATGCCCTCGGTTGTGCCATCGGCGCGCTTGCTGGCGGATGGCTCGGTGACAAACTCGGCCGCAAACGAATCTACCAGTACGACCTGCTCGTCTATGCGGCGGGCATTTTGTGCAGCGGACTGGCGGTGAACCGGGAAATGCTGTTCCTCGGGACGTTTGTGGTCGGCCTCGCGGTCGGCGCGGACGTGCCCACCTCACTCGCGCTCGTGGGAGAGTTTGCGCCCTCGAAGGCGCGCGGCAAGCTGCTCGGCTTTACCCAGGTCGCTTGGTGTCTCGGACCGGTGATCGTATTATTGATGGCCATGGCGCTGGCGCCGCTCGGGCTGCTGGGCATCCGGATCGTCTTCCTGCAACTGTTCGTGGTCAGCCTCGTCACTTGGGCGCTGCGGCGGGGCCTGGCCGAGTCGGCCCGCTGGACGGCGGCGGCAAAATCAGCTCCGGCGGCCCGCCATCAGGTACGTGCACTCTTCTCCGGTGCGAATCTCAGGGCGCTGGTGTGGACCGCGACCATCTACCTCTTCTGGAACCTGGCCGCGGGTACGGCCGGCATTTTCAATCCCTACATCATCAGCACGCTCCATGCCGGCAGCCAGGCAGTCAGCGTCGGCCTATCCAGCGCGAATTTCATCATCACGATGATCGTTACTATCACGGTGTTCATGAAGTTCTCCGACCGCAACTACCGGACACGCAAGCTATTGTGGGGGGTTGGCGCCGTCATGCAGGTCGCCGCCTACGCAATCTACCTCGTCCTGCCGTTCACCATTTCCGTGATCATTGCGAGTATCGTGCTTTTTGCGATCAGCGCCGCCCTCTCCGGCGAGGCCTTCTACAAGGTCTTTAGCCAGGAACTCTTCCCCACCATGCTGCGCGGGACCGCGCAGGGCTTCACGTTTGGCATCGCTCGGACCATCCTCGGTATCTGGAGCTTCTTTGTGCCGGTGCTTGCCCACGCGGGGATCCGCCCGGTCGCCGGACTCCTGACCCTCTTTCTCGCCATCAGCGGCGTGGTCGGGTTCTTCTTCATGCCCGATACCTCCGGCAAGTCGCTGGAGCAAATCGAGAATGAACGCGCCTTGGGGTAAGTTGCTCCGACCATCGTCGTCGATCACCGAATGGCGTGTAGGGTCGGCCCTTGCGGCCGGACCGATCGCCCATCCGACTGCATCTTTACGCCTCATCCGGCCTTCCGCAGCGTGATCACGCACTCAAGGTGGCGCGTCTGGGGGAACAGGTCGAAGGGCTGGACGGCGGTCAGGACATAGCCGGCCTTGAGAAAATAGCCCAGGTCGCGCATCTGGGTGGCCGGGTCGCACGAGACATACACCACGGCCCGCGGACCGAAGGAGAATAGCTGCCGGAGGAACGGCTCGTCGCAGCCCTTGCGCGGTGGATCGATCACCACCACGGTATCCGCCGCCTGGAAGTCGACGCCGGCAAAGATCGCGGCGGCGTCGCCGGCCAGAAAAGAGGCGTTCGTGATGCCATTGGCCGTGGCGTTCTCCCGGGCAAACGCCACGGATGTCTCGCTGACCTCGACACCGGCTACGCGCTGGAACTTTGCCGCTGCCGCGAGGGCAAACAATCCGCTGCCGCAATAGGCATCGATGAGGAAGCGCGCGTTGGTGGCCGCCGCCTGATCGCGGACGTAACCGGCAAAAGACGGTAGGATAAATGGATTGTTTTGGAAAAAATCGCGTGCGAGAAACCTCAGCCGCAAAGGCGGCACCGCCGGCAAGGCTCCGATTGGCTCCGTGGTCGTTGACCCTGAGGAGGCTCGCTGGGCGGGGTCCTCAGCCGCCGGTCGCAGACCGGCGCTACTCAGGGCTTCCTCCGATCCGTGGCGCCAGTCTCCGACTGGCGTGGCTCGAATTGGCCAGACTCCTCGGCCGGCGACAAGGATCTCTTCAGTGATCACGGCGTCGTATTCGCTGGTCACCGTGCCGCCGGTATCGCGGAGGAGCAGCGTTGCCCCGCGAGTGAACTCGCCGGCGAGCAATCGCGCCCGCACGTTGGCGCGCACCTCCGTCAGCCGGGTGTTGATCGCGTCCGTCGCAATCTCGCATCGCGCCACGTCGACGATCTCATACCGGGAGCCTTGTTTCAGGAAACCGATGGGGCAGTCCGCCGCGGCAGCGGACGGTTGGGTTCTAAGTCCTGAGTCCCGGGCGCAGGAGGCCGATTGCTGGGTTGCGGGATCTGCTCGGTCTTCGTTTGGGATTTGGAACTTGGCGTTTGGGATTTCCGCCGCGACGCCGCGGTTCGGCGCGGCAAAGTGCGGTGTGATCTTCGAACGATACCCGAATTGGCGGGGCGAGCCCACGACGGGGGCGACCGCGAATTCAACGCCGGCCAGATGGCGCAACAGCTCGGCCACCTGGCGCCGCTTCCACGCCAATTGTTCGGCGTAGACCAGGTGCTGGTACTGGCAGCCGCCGCACCGGCCAAAGAGCGGACAACGCGGTGCCGAAACGCGGTGCGGCGAGGGCGTCAACACCGCGAGGAGGTCGGCCTCGGAATAGTTCTGGTGGTTTCGGTAAATCCGGACGCGGACCCGCTCGCCGGGAAGCGAGAAAGGAACCATGATCACCCACCCGGCGCCTGTCGCCGCCGGAAGGTCCATGTCGCATGATCCAAGGCGCAAGGGTTCAGGCAGCTGGACACGGCCGAGTCCGACACCGTGGTTAGTGAGCGTGGAAATCTCCAGTTCGATCTCCTGGTGATAAGCAAACGGATGGTCGTTGAATTTCTTTCTGCCCACGGAACACAGAATGCCTAACGCGGCGTCTGCCGCAATCAAACGTGGAGATGCCTCCTTTCCCTTCAGCCAAATTTGCGCGGCTAGAGTCCTCGAACTGCGAAACATGTTGTGATCGGGTCCAATTCTCAGGGAGGGATCGTTTCGTGGATCGACGCGTCCGCGCAGCGGACGCCACAGCGAGGCGCTGTTCATACTCGAACGTTTGTCAGGCCCGCGTTTCTGATCGCCTCAAGGCTTTGGATGGTTTGAGGCTGCGCCTCGCTGAACACGAAGCGATTTTTCATTCGTGTGTTTCGTCGGTTTTGTGGTGAGCTTCCGCTCATGTCGGTGGAAAAGATCACCAGCCTGCAGAATCCACGCCTGAAACAGCTCGTGAAGCTGCGCGATCGGCGTCCGCGCGATGAAGCGGGATTGTTCCTCATCGAAGGTTATCGCGAAGTAAAGCGGGCCCTGGCGGCGGGGGTGAAACCGGTGGAACTGTACTGCGGGGCGGATTGGTTTCTCGGCGTCAATGAGCCCGCGCTCATCGAGGAGGCGCAGCGTTCTGGCGCGCCGGTGTTCGATCTGTCCAAGGAGGCGTTCGCGAAGATTTCCTACCGGGACCGCCCGGACGGATTGCTCGCCGTGGCTCGGCAGTGGAAGCGAACGCTCCCGGACCTCGATCAGGTTGTCGCCGGCCTCGGCGAGGCCGGTTGGCCGGGGGCGGCGGACCCGGCGCCAGGGCCAGCCGCCCAATCCCCGGTTCGCCGCCGGGACCCTTTTCTCCTGGTGATCGAGGCGATCGAGAAGCCGGGCAATCTCGGCACGATTCTGCGCAGCGCGGATGCGGCGGGAATCGGCGCGGTCATTGTCTGCGATCCGGTGACGGACCTCTTCAACCCGAATGTCGTGAGGTCCTCGACCGGCGTGTTGTTTTCGATGCCAGTCGTGGTGGCGGGCAGTCCGGAAGTGCGCGCCTGGCTGGGCGCTCGCCGTATCCGAACGGTGGCGACGGCCCCGGGGGCCCAGGCTCTCTACACCGACTCCGATCTGCGCGGGCCGCTCGCCCTCATCATGGGCAGCGAGCAATACGGCCTGAGTGAGTTCTGGCTGAAGGAGAGCGACCTGGTGGTGCGCATCCCAATGGCGGGCCAGGCGGATTCGCTCAACGTGGCAATGGCCACGGTCATCACGCTGTTCGAAGCGGTCAGGCAAAGGCGCTGCTGACTTTCCCAAGGCGATGCTCAAACATTGCGGCTTCGGGGAGGAGGTTGAGCTGCAGGCCAAAGGGGGCGCGTTGGTTCTGCGGCTGGTCAAGGCGACGCGAACCGGTTGGGCCGGCGCCTTCAGCCGGATGAACGCGGCGGGAGACGACAACCTGGTGCATGAGGATGCGCCCACCGCCACCAAGTTTGATGCGGAGGAATGGCAATCGTAGTCCAGCGGTTTGACGTGTGGTTGGTGACGCTGGATCCGACGGTTGGTCGGGGAATCCAGAAAACGCGTCCGTGCCTGTTTGAAGGAAAATCCGGTCAAGTTGTGCTCGACCAGCTTCGCACTGTGGACAAGACGCGGCTCGTGAAACGGCTGGGGCAACTGAACACCGCAGCCGCTGATGTCGTGCTCGACGTTCTGAGCGAGCTTTTCGCCAGATAAGATTCGTGGCGGGGCTCGGCAAACCCGCCCTACCTCGCGGCGGTCCTGCGCAGATGCGCAATCAGCTCCGCCGTTCCTTCCGCCATCGAAACCCGCGGCGCATAGCCGAGGTCGCGTCGCGCCGCGCGGAGGTCGAACCAGTGGTCCGTGGCGAGTTCCGTGGCGACGAAACGCGTCAGCGGGGGTTCGCCCGGCAAAGGCAGCAGTCGCCACAATGCTTCGCAAATCCCGCCGATCACCGTGGCGGCGCCGAGGGGCAGGCGTTTGGTCACCGGCGGAATCCCCAGCGCGCGCAGCAGATCGTTGATCCAGTCCCACAGCACGACCGGCTCGCCGTTGGTGATGAAATACGCCCGGCCCGCGACCGGCTGCGCGGAATTTCCATTGTCACATAACACGTTACTTGGTCCGGCGGGGTCCGGCGGGGGATTCATTTTGTCATCTATTAAATGACAAAGGCGATCGGCAGTCAGGGAGTCTTGGAACTTGGAACTTGGAACCTGGAACTTGCTGAGCGCCAGCTCGGCCAGGAGATGCGCGTCGACGGCGTTGTGGACGTGGACCAGGTCGACGCGGTTGCGGCCGCTGCCAATGATGCGGAGGCGGCCGGCGCGGGCTTGGGCGATGATGCGCGGCACGAGGTGCGGATCGTCCACCCCCCAGATCAGGTGTGGACGCAAGGCGACGGTGGCAAGTTCGGGACAATTGGCCGCCAGCACTTCGCGCTCGGCGACCGCCTTGGTGAGCGGATAGGCGGCCGGGCAGCGCGAGCTGAGCGGCAGTGATTCGTCGGCGCCGGCCAGATCGCGTCCGGTGTACACGACACTGGGTGTGCTGGTGCAGACCAGCCGTGGCACCCCGTGGGCGCGGCAGCCGGCGAGAACGGCGCGCGTCCCGAGCACGTTGGCTTGATGAAAATCGCGATAACGTCCCCAGACGCCGACCTTGGCGGCAACGTGGAAAACGGTCTCGATCCCGCGACAAGCCGAACGCACCGCCTCGTGGCTGGCGAGATCGGCCGTGATCACGCGGACTCCCCGGGCGGTCAGGTCAGGTGCCGGCCGCCGCGCGAGAACGGTGACGGTCCGGCCTTGGGCGAGGAGACCGTCCACCAAATGACGACCGAGGAAACCGGTGCCACCGGTGACCAGGGCAGGACCAAGTGGCGAGTGAGGGTGAGGAGTGACGGTGGCGGGCACGGCAGCGGGACGAGACCATCACTCTCACCTTTCACTTTCACGAGTCACTCCCGAAACGCGATCGCGTTTCGGGCCGCGGCCCAGCGCGCCAGCGCCAGTCGATGGATCTTGGCGTTGTGGCGCACGTCGACCGGGATGTGCCGGTGGAAGTAAAAGCGGCGGATCGCCGCCGTGTGCGGATGTTGGAGCGCGAGTTGGTGGAGGGCCTTGGCCAGCTCCTGCCGGCTGGCGTCGGAGCGCAGATGAACACCGGGCTTGGTCTCGACGACGATGGCGGGGATCTGCCGGCCCCGATCGCCGAGACCGATCAGCGCACAGCGGGCCACCTGCGGATGAACGCGGAAAACCTGTTCGCATGGCTCGGTGAACATCGGTCCGCCGGTTGTCTCCAGGCGTTCGGCGACGCGCCCGCAGAACCAGAGGCAGCCATTGGCGTCAAGATAACCGGCATCTCCCATCCGATGCCAGACCGCGCCGGCTGGCGCGGAAGTTCCAAGCTCCAAATCCCAGGTTCCAAGGAAGTCCAGTGACTGCGGGTTTCCTTGGGATTTGGAGTTTGGGATTTGGATTTTTGCCCGCCTCGTTGCTTCTGGCAGCTGGTCGTATTCGCGGGTCACGGTCGGACCGGCGACAATGATTTCGCCGATGCCACCCGCCGGGAGTTCGCGCGCTTCCGCCAGAGAGGCGAGAGGGCCGTCGGCCATGGCGATGATCTTGACGCGATTCTCCGGCAGGGGGCGGCCGACGCAGGCGCCGCGGACGGAAGCGATATCGATCTCGTCGGCCGCGATGGAACTGACCGGCAGGACCTCGGTGGCGCCGTAGGGGCTGTGCAGCCTGCCCCCGGTGAGAAGCCGCGGCGCATCCGTCCAAAGCGATGCCGGCACCGGCGCTCCGGCGCACAATACGCGGCGCAGGCTTGGCAACGTAATATTTCGCGCCAGGCAATAGTCCGCCACCTTCCGCCAGAGCGTGGGTGAACCGAACGAGTTGGTGACACCTTCCTGGCGGATGGCCGAAACGATTTTTTCCGGATCGACCATGGCAGGCCGGCTGGGATCAATCTCGGGCACGATCGTAGTCAGGCCGAGCGCCGGGCCAAAGAGCGCGAAAAGCGGGAGGAGCGGCAGGTCGATTTCACCCGGCTCGATGGCGTAGGTTTCACGCACCAGCCGCACTTGGGCGTCAAACATGCCGTGTTCGTAGCAGACCCCCTTGGGTGCGCCGGTCGAACCGCTGGTGAAAAGGATCGCCGCAAGGGCGCTGGGCGCACTCGGCGCGATTTCCAATCTTCGCTCTTCGCTCTTCGATTTGGCATCGGCGCGGCGCGCAATCATCGATCCGCTGGCGCAAACCCGTACCTGGACGCTGCGAAATGACGGGCGAAAAACGCGGCTGACGAACTGGGCAAACGGGATGCCGAGCAGGACGCGAGGGCGCGACCGGGCCACGCAGGCGAGGAAACTGCGCAGGCCCATGCCCGGATCAATTACAACTGGAATGGCGCCGAGCTTGAACAACGCGAAGGNNGCGCACCAAGCGTCGACCTCCCCATCGAGTTCGGCGAAGGTCAAAGTCAGGTAATCGATGTGGCCCGTGGACGTCCGGCCGCGGGGAACTTTCACGGCGGGCCGGCCGGGCTGGCGCGCGGCCATCAGGGGCAGGTGGCGCGCGATGTTGGCGGAGTCGGCGGTCACGCGGTTCAGGCTCGCCCAAATCCCTGGCCGCGCAAGGTTGTTCCACGAGATCGGGAATCAGAGGGCCAGAAAGAAGTTGCGACGCGGTCTGCCGGCCGATTTGGGTGGTAAGTACATGCCTACCGACCCGGCAAAGAAAGATCGGAGGAGAACGAACGGAGCCTCAGAGGAGCGGACGTCATCGGCGCCCGCGCGGCGGGCATTGATGCGACGATGCGGCGTCGGCGGGCCGGGCCTCTTGCTCGCCCTCGTCGTTCTGGCGTGTTTCCTGCCCTCGATTCATCACGACTTCATCAGCCTGGATGACCGGGGTTATGTGGCGGAAAACCAGCATGTGCTGAGCGGTCTCACCTGGCGGAATCTTGGCTGGGCGTTTCACAGCACGGAGATGGCGAACTGGCATCCCCTAACCTGGTGTTCGCACATGGTCGATGTCCAGCTGTTCGGCGTGCAGCCATGGGGGCATCATCTGACCAGCGTGGTGTTACACGTAGTGAATACGTTGCTCATGCTGGTCGTTCTTTACCGGATGACCGGAGCTTATTGGCGGAGCCTGCTGGTGGCGGCGCTTTTCGCCCTGCATCCGCTCCACGTCGAGTCCGTAGCCTGGGTGGCGGAGCGCAAGGACGTGCTCAGCACCGCCTTTGGTCTCCTGACAATCTGGGCCTACGGCATCTGGGTGGAATGCGCCGCCACGCGCAAATCCCGGGCATTTGCCTTCTACGGAATGGCGCTGGCGTTCTTTGCGCTTGGGTTGATGAGCAAGCCAATGTTGGTCACATTGCCGTGTCTGCTGCTCTTGTTGGATTATTGGCCGGGGCACCGGTTCGATGGCCCGGTTGCGAGTTGGTGGCCGGTGATCAGGGAGAAGATCCCCTTCTTCGTCCTCGCGGCGGCGTCCAGCGTTGTTACCTACCTGGCGCAGTCTGGTGTGGGTGCGGTGGGAACCTGGCAGGCCTTTCCCTGGAGCACCCGCGTGGCCAATGCCTTGACCGCATATTGCCGGTATCTGGGAAAGGGGCTGTTTCCGACCAGACTGGCCGTCGGGTATCCCTTCGCCTTCGACTATCCGGCTCGCCGGACCCTGCTGGCGGCAGCGCTGCTAGCCGGCATCTCGATCGTGGCGTTCTTGTGGCGGCAGAGGCGGCCGTATCTTGTGGTGGGCTGGCTGTGGTTTCTGGGTCTGCTGGTGCCGGTGATCGGTTTGGTGCAGGTCGGCGGCCAGTCGATGGCGGACCGGTACAGTTATTTGCCGCTCACCGGCGTGTTTATCATGGTGGTATGGGGCGTGGCCGACGCGACGGCCGGCTGGACCCGCCGGGCTTATGTTCTTGGGCCGGTGGCGGGTGTCATTCTGGCGGGGTGCACGGCGTTGACCTGGCGGCAGCTTGGTTTCTGGAAGAATAGCGAGACGCTCTTTCGCCACGCACTGGCGGTGACCGAGAACAACATCACCGCCCATTGCTGTCTGGCGGACGTGCTCGCCCTCTCTCCCGGGAGCATGGCCGAAGCGCTCGTTGAATGTCAGGAGGCCGTGCGAATCGCGCCAAATTCCACCGGCGTGCATAACGCCCTGGGCAAAATCCTTGCCGAAACGCCCGGACGCCTGGCCGAAGGCATGGCCGAGTTCAGGGCGGCGGTGCGCCTCGATCCGGAAAACGCGGACGCGCATATGAATCTCGGAACCGCCCTGGCAACGACCTCCGAAGGTGCCGCCGCCGCGATTGCCGAGTATGAGACCGCCGTGCGACTCAGGCCGGAATCGATCGAGACGCATTACAACCTGGCGCTGGCGCTGGCGCGACAGCCGGACCGTTTGCGCGAGGCCATCTCCGAATTCCGGGCGACGCTCCAGATCTACCCCGATTATGCGGAGTGCCATAACCGCCTGGGAACCGCTCTGGCGCAGCTCCCGGGTCACCTGCCCGAAGCCATGGCCGAGTTTCAGGCAACGCTGCGCCTTAAGCCCGATGACTCAGGCGCGCACTACAATCTGGCCGAGGCTTTCGCCCAATTGCCCGGGCGCCGGCCGGACGCCGTGGCCGAATACCGGACTGTTTTGAGACTTCGGCCCGACTGGGTCGGAGTACGCTGCAATCTCGGGCTCGTTCTGGCGGAAATGCCAGGCAGGTTGTCCGAGGCCGTCGCGGAGTATGAAGCGGCCGTGCAGGCCCAGCCCGGGTTCGCGGAGGCCCACAACAACCTCGGCAACGCGCTGGTCCGAATTCCGGGCCGCACCGCCGACGCGATCTCCGAATATCGGGCCGCGATCAAGGCCAGGCCCGATTATTGGGAGGCCCAGTTCAATCTCGGGGCTCTCCTGGCAAACTCTCCAGACACCACTTCCGAAGCAGTCGTTCATCTCGAAATTGCCTTGCGCCTGAAGCCCGATCTTGAGCCGGCACGCTCCCTGATCGCGCAGCTGCAAACTCGCCGCTGATGGCGCCCCCCCAGCACTTACTCCAAATCACTGCCGGCGTTCTTGAGCGCTGGTTCGCTCCGGAGCAGATCGGCCTGCCAGGGCAGCAGGATTTCGTCCAGTCGGTCCGGATCGCGCGCGATTTGGGCGAGCTGGGAGCGGTTGGCGATCAGCGTGGGATCGAGATTGAGCTGTTGCGCGATGCGGTCGCGATCGGACTTAAGGCGGTCCTGCAGCGCCAGTTCGCTGGCATTGAGGGGTTGAAAGCCCGGCTCGCGGCCACCGCGATGACGGCGCGGGAGCGTGGACGGATTTTTGGCGAGGCCGGTGCGAACGGCCTCGGTCAGGCTGGCGATGAGGCGGGGATGGCGGCGGCCCAGATCCAACGCGAGGATGGCCTCCTCCGGCAGTCCGGCGTCGGCGCGCGAGGCGATCTCGATCAGAAAATCGTTGCTCGTGATCTTGAACGGCGGCTGGTCGAGGCGGAGCGCAGTCTCCTCACGCCAGTGCCACACCGCCCAGAGCGCGCACTGGCCGCGCGGGCCGAGGCGCTCGGACCGGCCGATGCGCCACGCATGTTCGTCATTTCTGGGGAAACCCGAACGGGCGCAGTCGATCTGCCACCGGCAGCGTTGCTCCTGCCAGGCGAGTCGGCCGCGCTGCTGCAGCTCGTCGCGCAGGATGTTGCGCAAGGCAGGCAGGTGGAAAACATCCAGCGCCGCGTAATCCAACAATTTCTGTGGCAACGGGCGCTTGGACCAGTTGGCCTTCTGGCCTTCTTTCGCGAGCACCACGCCGAAATGGTGTTCGAGCAATGACGCGAGCCCAAAGCGCGGCATGTTGAGAAGCTGGGCCGCCATCATCGTGTCAAAGAGGCTGTGCGCGTTGAACTCGCAGAAGTCGTAAAGCAGCCGAAGGTCGAAGTCGCTGCCATGCATGATCAGGTGCTTGGTGGCGAGGCGGCTCCAAAGTCCGTCAAGCGGCAGCGGCGGGAGCAGATCGACCAGGAAAATCTTATCCCCCGCCATGATCTGCAGAAGGCACACCCGCGTCCGGTAGCGGAAAAGATTATCGGCCTCGGTATCGATCGCGACCTCCTGCACCCGGTCCAAGGCGTCAAACAACGGCGTAAACAACGCAGGCTGGTCGATAAAAGTATAGGCGGGGATCGCGTTCAAAGCTGCGGCAAGGGTGATGAGCCTTTCAGCATGCCCCAGCGGGGCGGAATTGAACAGGCGAAAGTGCGGCAGTCTGCCGGGACGAGGCCCGGCAGACGGGTGGGCGAATGACTGGCGCCATTTGCGCGCAGGAAAACCGTCGTGTCTCCCGATTTAGCCGAAATCATGCCGTTGACCGACGCTTCTCAAACGACGATAGCCGGCATCAAATGGTGCGTAGGGCCGGCGCTTGTCGCCGGGCCAATTGTCCATGGGGGATATGGTCCGCCGACGAGCGGCGACCCTACGTCAACTGCGTGAGGCCATCTTCAGGGGCTTGCCCAGGCGCTGAGAAAGGCGTCGAGCAGTTGCGGCAACTCGGCGCTGTAGCCTCCTTCCAGTATGCCGGCGACAGGGAAATCGGCCTGATGCAGCCAGCGGCCGAGCTCGGCGAAGTCCTCGACTTCCAACGTCATAGTCGTGACCGGGTCGTGCGCGTAAGCGTCGAATCCGGCCGACACCAGTACGAGGTCGGGCTTGTAGCCCACGATAGCGTCCCACGAGCGGGCGAGTTCCGCCATGTGATCGGCGCGCGGCGTATACGGGGCGATGGGATAGTTGCGACAATTGGAGCTGTTGCGCGTACCGGTGCCCGGATATCCGGGGAACTGGTGGATCGAACAGAAAAGGAAGCCTTCCCGGCCATCGAGGATGGCTTCGGTGCCATTCCCATGATGAGCGTCGAAATCCCAGACCGCGACCCGTTGGGCCCCGCGGGTGCGGGCGGCGACGGCCGCGAGCGCGATCTGATTGAGGTAACAAAAGCCCATCGCCTGCCCCGCGGTGGCGTGGTGGCCCGGGGGACGCATCAGGGCGAACGCTTTTTCATGCTGCACAAGCGCGAGGTTCATGGCGCACAGCGCCGCGCCGACCGCGCGCCGGGCATGGTCGTAGATGCCTTCGATGTACGGCGTGTCCTCGTCGAAATCGGGCGGGACCTGCAGGCGTTTTAGGAGAGCCGCCGTGTGCACCGTGAGCAACATGTCCTCGGTCGCGATGGCGGGGATGCGCCATTCCCATGTCGGATGGGTGGCATGGAGATGCGCCGCGCTCTGAATGACCCGGCTCGGCTGTTCTGGGCGCCGGGGAGAGCCGTAGTCGGCACACTGGGGATCGTGGACAATGATCATCAGGCGAGGCGTGGTCAGAGAGTGGGGCGATTTTAGCCGGATCTATGCAAATTGTCGGAGCGAGCTTGCTCGCGATCCCATGGTTGGAATCGCCTGTCCCCCGACCGGCCCGGGGCCCTGACCCATTCGACTCCGCTCAGGGTCATCCTGAGCCTGCCGAACGGACCAGCAGGCTCGTACACCGATCACCTGATGACAGGGTTGTCCACGAGTGAGGGTGGGGGTCATTGACGAGAGACGGCTTTGGGTGAGGCCGAAGGCGACAAGGTCGATTTTAACAACGCCGGATCATCGGAAAGAAGGGCATCGGCACCCCAGCGGGCGAGTCGGAGCATGACGCGCGGTTGGTTCACCGTCCAGCACCAGACGCAGAATCCGTGGCGTTTCAAGGCCGCGACAAATTTGACTGAAGGGATTGCCTGATAATTCAGGCTGACGCCGGCGGCTCCGAGAGTGGCGAGGACCGAGGTCAGGCGATGGACGCGCGCCCGGGGTGCGGTTTGTCCGCGTCCCCCACCCTCGTGAATTAGCATGCGCGGAAGATGCGGCGCCCGAACGCGCGCCTCGGCCACCAGTTTCGGTTCGAACGACGCCAGAATGACGGCGTCTCCTGCCCGGGACCGGCGGATCGCTTCCACGACGGGCGCCACCGGCGTGGCGCGCTTGAGTTCCACCTGGACCACGCAGCAATCGCGGGTCAAGGCGAGTACCTCAGTGAGCGCGGGGATGGCCTCGCCCCGGACGTGGATTTCGCGCAGCTCACGGCGGGTGAATTGCGCGATGCGCCCGCGCCGGCCGGTGAGGCGGACCAGAGAGGTGTCGTGGAAGACCATGGGCACCCCGTCCCGGGTCACCTGCACGTCGAGCTCGATGCCATCGACTCCGAGCGCCAGCGCCCGGCGGAAAGCGGCCAGGGTATTCTCCGGCGCTTCGGCGGAGGCGCCGCGGTGGGCGATGAACAGCGGGCAGGCCATGGAAAAACAGGACAACGCACAAGCCGCGGGGAGGCGAGCGCTTCTTTAAAAAGCCCGGGCAAAGGCTTTTCTTTCATGCCTGATCAAGCCAGACTTCCGGCCGATGAAAGTCGTGGTGCTTTGTTCCGGCGGCATGGATTCGGTGACCGCGCTCCATTGGGCCTGCCGGCGGGAGGAAGTCGCGGCGGTGTTGAGTTTCGATTATGGCGCGAAGCACAATCACTGCGAAATCCCGTTTGCCGCCGAACACGCCCGCCTGCTCGGGCGGCCGCACCAGGTGATCAAGCTCGATTTCGTCAACCGGTTCTTTGCCTCCGCGCTGCTGCAGTCGGGGGGCGAAATTCCCGACGGACACTACGAGGCGGCGACGATGAAGCAGACGGTGGTCCCCTTTCGCAATGCCATCATGCTTTCGATCGCCACCGGAGTGGCGGAAAGCAGCGGCGCCAAGGGTCTGGTCATCGCCGCGCACAGCGGTGACCACGCCATTTATCCTGACTGCCGCGAAGCGTTCATGCACGCGATGGGCGAGGCGATGCGCCAGGGCACGTACGCCGGGGTGGAGCTGCTGCGGCCATTCATCGCCCTGAACAAGGCGCAAGTCGCCGCGGAAGGCGCGCGGCTCGGCGTGGATTTCGCACGGACGTGGTCCTGCTACAAGGGCGGCGAGATCCACTGCGGGCGGTGCGGCACCTGCGTGGAACGGCGCGAGGCGTTTCAGGTGGCAGGGCTGCCCGATCCCACGGTTTATGCATCGACCGGCCCGCTGCCGCCCAGGCCGCGGGGCGGGCCAAATTCCAAATTCCAAATCCCAAATCCCAAGGAACTTTGAAGGGGGAGCAAACGCCGAAACTGCGGAATTTAGGATGAACAGACGATCTCATCGAGACGCGATGCCCCCGGCGCGACTCAAATACCATTCTATTGCGGGCAACGGAGGACACGAAGAGATTGAACGGACCGGACGAAACGTCAGATGCTGGGTAGCGGCGAACGCCAGCGAGCCGACAGTCAATTTCGGAACCACTCGCTGGCGCTCGCGGCCACAATTCAAACGCTGTTTCCAAGGAAGCCTCGCTGAATGCTGATCTCGGAAATATTCCATTCGATCCAGGGTGAGGGCGAGCTCACGGGCGTGCCGTCGGTCTTCGTTCGGACGTCTGGCTGCAATCTGCGCTGCGCCTGGTGCGACACGCCCTACGCCTCCTGGCAGCCCGAAGGGAAACCGTGGACCATCGACGCGATCATCGGCGAGGTCCTCCGGTATCCGTCGCTGCACGTCGTCCTGACCGGGGGCGAGCCGATGGTGGCGCCGGGGATCGCCGACCTGGCGGCCGGGCTGAAACTGCTGGGCCGCCATGTGACGATTGAAACCGCCGCCACTGTCGCCCCGGCTGGCGTTGCCTGCGACCTGGCCTCGTTGTCGCCCAAGCTGCTGAATTCGGCGCCGGATCCGCTCCAGCATACGGCGTGGCGTCGGAAGCACGAGGCGCTGCGCTGGCAGCCTGAGGTGGTGCGGGCATGGCTGGATGCCGGTCCCTGGCAGTTGAAATTCGTGGTCGCGCAGCCGGAGGATGTAGAGGAGATCGAGGGGATGCTGGCCCAGTTGCGGCGCGACGTGCCGCGGCACAAGGTGCTATTAATGCCCGAAGGCACGACCGCTGGGGCGTTGCGCGCGCGTGCGCCTTGGCTGAGCGAATTGTGCAAGCAACGCGGCTTCCGGTATGCCCACCGGCTGCAGATCGAGCTGTATGGAAATACCCGGGGCGCCTGAGCCGAACCCTTTGGGCGCGCCGGGAAAGCAGCCGCGGTTGTCCGAAGAACTGGCCGCCCTGCAGGAGCGTTTTGTGGAACAGGCGATAACGCTCGGCGAAGTCGTGCAGGTTCTCCACGGCCGGGCCTATCTGTTGCTCGTCATCCTGCTGGCGCTGCCGTTCTGCGCGCCAGTCGCCGCTTGATTCCCGAGCGGCGCTGACGGCGCAGCGCCCTCCACCGCACGGTGCAACGGCGTTTTTGGACAGCTTCTCGTCAGACCAGCTTCTGAATGATCGCGCGGGTCTGTGCGAAGACCGAGTCCGGGTCGCCCGAGGCGTCGATTTCCCGAAGCAGACCTTGTTTGCGGTAATACTCCAGGACCGGGTTGCAGGTCGCGGCGTAGGCGTGCAGGCGGGTGCGGATGGCCTCGGGTTTGTCGTCGTCGCGTTGAATGAGTTCTCCCCCGCAGGCATCGCAGCGGCCGGCCTGGCGCGGCGGCTTGTTGGCGACATGGTAACCCGCGCGGCATTGCTTGCAGACGCGGCGGCCGGAGAGGCGTTCAATGATCAGGGTCTCGGGAGCGAAATAATTGACGGCCGCGTCGAGCTTGCGTTTGACGTTGCCGAGAATGCCGTCCAGCGCCCGCGCCTGGTCGATGGTGCGGGGGAAGCCGTCGAGCAGGAAGCCGTACTGGCAGGAGAGGCAATCGGCGCGCTCGCGCACGAGTTCGACGACGGTGGCGTCGGACACCAGCTCGCCGCGTTTCATGGCGGCCAGGGCGGTGGCCATGGCCGGCGAGGGCGCGGTGCCGCCGCTATTCCGGGCGGCGTGGCGGAACACATCGCCGGTTGAGAGATGGCAGGCGCCAAACTCGGCCACGATCTTTTCGGCCTGCGTCCCCTTGCCCACGCCGGGCGGGCCAAGCAACACGAGATGCCACGGGCGCGGGGCGACCGGGTTGGTTTTTGCGCAATTCGCGCCGGGACCTTGCAGCCAGGCAATGCGGTTACCGAGGGAGTACATATACGATCCAGGCTAACGACTTTTCGGGCCTCGGCGAGCGTTATGAAGTTTCTCCTGGCGGTGGGAGAATCCTATCAGAACGACCGGGTCTACTTATTCGATCAGCTCATCGATCAAAATCGCCGGGGCAACGGGGCGCTCGCCGATCGCAAAGGCCGCCCGGATCTGCGGCAACGCCGCGGCCAGAAGCGGTTCGTCATTCGCATGGATCGTGCAGAGGCGGCCGCCACAAGGGACTCGCTCGCCGACCTTCACCAGGTCGGTGAGGCCAACCGCGGGGTCGACGACGGCAGAGACATTCGCCCGGCCCGCACCGAGCAGCAAGGCCGCCTGGGCGATGGCCATCGGGTCAACGTCGACGACATAACCGGCATTTCCTGCGCCGACTTCCCGGGTGAATCTGGCGCGAGGCAGGCGCGTGGAGTCGTCGATCACGGCCGGGTCGCCGCCCTGGGCGGTCACGAGGTCGCGGAACTTCGCCAGCGCGGAGCCGTCGGCGATGGCGTTCTCAAGTCGCGCGCGGGCCTCGGAGAGACTGCTCGCGGCCTGGCCGAGCAGGAGCATTTGCCCGCCGAGCGCAAAGGTAACCCCCATGAGATCGGCCGGCCCGCGACCCTTGAGCGCCTCGATGGATTCGATCACTTCAACCGCATTGCCGACCGCCCGGCCGAGCGGCTGATCCATCGCGGTGAGCAATGCCCGCGTCGGTTTGCCCATGGCGTGGCCGATCGCCACCATGGCGGTCGCGAGTTCCCGCGCGCGGGCCTTCTCTTTCATGAACGCGCCGCGACCGAAGGTTACATTGAGCACCAGGGCGTTAATGCCCTCGGCAAGTTTCTTTGACATGATGCTCGCGCAGATGAGGGGGATCGACTCGACGGTGGCAGTGACGTCGCGCAACGCGTAGAGCTTGCGATCGGCGGGAGCGATTTCAGCGGTCTGGCCGATCATGGACACGCCGATGCGCCGGATCTGGGCGGCGTAGGCCTCGAGCGAAAGTCCGACTTGGAAGCCGGGAATCGATTCGAGTTTGTCGAGGGTGCCGCCGGTGTGGCCCAAACCGCGTCCGCTGATCATCGGTACCGGCACCCCGCAGGCGGCAACCAGCGGAGCCAGGACCAGCGAAACCTTGTCGCCGACTCCGCCGGTAGAATGCTTGTCGACCTTGATGCCGGGAACGCCGGCCAGGTCCGCGATGGCGCCGGAGCGCATCATGGCGTCGGTCAGGCAGGACGTCTCGTCCGCGGTCATGCCGCGGAGGAAGATGGCCATCAGCAACGCGGCGGCCTGGTAGTCCGCCCATTCCCCGTGAGTCACGCCGTGGATGAAGGCAGCGATTTCATCCGGCGTGAGAACATGGCCGTCGCGCTTGCGGGCGATGATGGCCTGGGGAAAAGCGGAGGCAGCCATGCGGGACAGTGTGACAGGCGCCCGTCCGACGGCAAGGAGCGGGAATCGGAACCGCGCCCAAAATCGGATCGAATCGCTGTAATCCTGGGATTGCCGCGAGCGTCGCATTGCTAAACGATTTTCCGAATGCACCCCGACCCGGAGATGTTGGAATATGCCGCGCGCACGATTGGCTCGGCGGAAGCCATGGTCATCACGGCCGGCGCTGGAATGGGAGTAGACTCCGGCCTTCCCGATTTTCGCGGGCCCGAGGGATTCTGGCGGGATTATCCGCCCTTTGCGAAACTGGGCCTATCGTTCGAACAGCTGGCGACCCCTGGTTGGTTCGAGCGCGACCCGGCGCTGGCCTGGGGCTTTTACGGACACCGCTTGGAGCGGTACCGGCGGACCACGCCCCACGAAGGATTCTCCTGGCTGCGCCGCTGGGCGCAAGCAAGGCCCCATGGCCATTTTGTGTTCACGTCCAACGTCGATGGACAATTCCAGAAAGCGGGTTTTGCCGAGGAGCGCGTGATCGAATGTCATGGTTCGCTGCTGCATTTCCAGTGCGTCAAGCCGTGTTGTGCGGCGACCTGGCCGGCGCCGGCGGAGCTTCCTTTCACGGTTGATTCGGTGACGATGCGGGCGACGGGCGAACTGCCTCTTTGCCGGAGCTGCGGCGGGCTGGCGCGGCCGAATGTGCTCATGTTCGATGATGAGAGCTGGAGTCCGGGACGCACGTCCACCCAGCAGGTGCGGTTCCAGACCTGGTTGCGTTCATTGGCGCGCGGCCGGTTTGTGGTGATTGAACTCGGCGCCGGAACCCGCGTGTCGACCGTGCGTACGGCTTCGGAGCGGATGGCGGCGGCAGGGCGGGTACCGCTGATCCGCATTAACCCAGAGGACGTTGCCGGCCCGCCGAATGCCGTCGTTCTGGCAGGGACGGCGCTGACGGTGCTGCGGGAGATCGATGCGCGGATCGCGGCTCGAGAAGCATCGGGCAGCGAGTAGTAAGAATCGAGTGGAGGGGGAATGACACTTCCGCTGTGGCCGCGAGCGCCAGCGAGTGGATCTGGAGTCAACCGTCCGCTCTCAGCGACAAACAAGATACGACTTGCAGTGGCGAAGCGTTCTTAATGCCGCTCGCTGGCGCTCACAGCTACCAGAGCTTCCGGAGGGCGTTACCGACGGCGGCGCTTGACGCTGAGTTGCGCGACGGAGAACCGGACTACGGCTTCGAGCCGCTCGACCTCGGCGGGATCCAGCTCTTGTTTGCCCTTGAGCGCCTCCTCCGCACGCTGCATGGCTTTTTCGGCGGCGTTCTCGTCGATCTGGGCTTCGTTGATCGCGAATTCCGCGAGCACCTTGACGCGATCTCCTTCGATCTGGGCAAAGCCCCCGCCAATCACCAGATTCTTTGTTTCCACACCTTTGGACACCCGCAGTTCGCCGTCGGCGACCTGGGTGAGCAGCGGAATGTGGCCCGGCAGGATGCCGATCTCTCCCTCGACGGTCGGAATGACCACCGTGTCCACCGTGTCGGTGTAAACACGGTCCTCAGGAGTGACGATTTCGAGGGTCAGAGGCATTGGGAAGAAAGGCTAAAAGGCTGAAAGCTGAAAACCGGGAAAGCGAAGGATGGAAAGCTGAAAGGCGAAGGTTATAACGATAAAATAGTCGAGGCAGGTGGCAGGTTGTTTCAGCTTTTCAGGCCCACAGTTTTTCAGCCTTTCTTTGAAGCGGCGAGCACGTCTTCAATGCCGCCCTTCATATAGAAATCGCCTTCGGAGACATCATCGAGCTGGCCGTCGAGGATCATCTTGAAGCCGCGCACGGTGTCTTTGACCGGAACCAATTTGCCTTCGAAGCCGGTGAAGACCTCGGCGACCGAGAACGGTTGCGAGAGGAACTTCTGGATCTTGCGGGCGCGATAGACGGCCTGTTTGTCCTCGGGGGAAAGCTCATCCAGACCGAGAATGGCGATGATATCCTGCAGATCCTTGTAGCGCTGGAGCACGCGTTGCACGCCGCGGGCCACTTCGTAATGCTCGGCGCCGACGATGTCGGCCGAGAGCGCCTTGGAGGTGGAGCCGAGCGGATCGACCGCCGGATAGATGCCCAGTTCGGAGATCGCGCGATCGAGCACGATGGTGGAGTCAAGGTGGGCGAACGTGTTGGCCGGAGCAGGGTCGGTGAGATCGTCCGCCGGCACGTAGATGGCCTGGAAGGAGGTGACGGATCCCTGCTTCGTTGAGGTGATTCGCTCCTGGAGAACGCCCATTTCATTGGCCAGGGTCGGTTGGTAACCGACGGCCGAAGGCGAGCGGCCGAGCAGCGCGGACACTTCGGAGCCGGCCTGGGAGAAGCGGAAGATGTTATCGATGAAGAGCAGGACATCCTGGTGCTTTTCGTCGCGGAAGTATTCGGCGACGGAGAGGGCGGAGAGGCCGACGCGCAGACGGGCGCCGGGCGGCTCGTTCATCTGGCCGTAGACGAGGGCGACCTTCGATTTGGAAATATCATCCTGATTGATGACCTTCGACTGCGACATTTCGTGGTAGAGGTCGTTGCCTTCGCGGGAGCGCTCGCCCACCCCGGCGAACACGGAGTAACCGCCGTGGGCGTGGGCGATGTTGTGGATGAGCTCCATGATGACGACCGTCTTGCCGACGCCCGCGCCGCCGAAGGCGCCGACCTTGCCGCCGCGGACAAAGGGACAAATCAGATCGATGACTTTGATGCCGGTCTCGAGGATCGTGGATTTAACGTCCTGGTCGATGAGCAGCGGAGACAGGCGGTGGATCGGATAGCGCTTCTGATGCGGCACGGGGCCCTTGTCGTCCACGGGATCGCCGGTGACGTTGATAATGCGGCCGAGCACGCCCTCGCCGACTGGCACGGTGATCGGGGCGCCGGTGTCGGTAATCGCCATGCCGCGGACGAGCCCCTCGGTGGTCGACATCGCAATGGTGCGAACGACCCCTTCGCCCAAATGCTGTTGCACTTCGAGCGTGAGCTTCTCCGCCCGGCCGGCCGCGCTGAACTCGACGGTGAGCGCCTGATAAATGGAGGGCATATTCTCCACCGAGAACTGGACGTCGACCACGGGGCCGATGATTTGGACGATCTTGCCGATGTTCATTTGGAAGGAAAAACTGAAGGACGGAAGGACTGAATGGCTGAAGCCTTAGCTGTATGTCGGGCGGCTCCTGAGAAGGCTGACGAATATAGCGATGAGTTCCCCCGCTTCCTGCTTGAGCGAAGCGATGACCGTAGAATTGAAATACCCATCGAGCTCGAGCAGCTCCATCCAGTAGAGCGCTTCGTCAGCTTCGCGAAGACAATCCCCGATTTTCGAGCGGTATTCGGCGACCGAGCGGCCCCGCTGTGCCTCGCGATAGTTAGCACCGACAGAACTTCCCGCGCGAAGAAGCTGTTCACCCCACACTTGCGCCACCCGATCGCGGGCCGGGAGCGCCTGGTAGGCACGGGCAACCCGGCGCGCAAACTCCTGGGTGCGCTTGCGGAGATTTCCGTGTTCGTGAAACATTTCAGCCCTTCGTTCATTCAGTCTTTCAGCTTTTGTTCATTGCGCGTACTGCGCGGCGGCGATTTCGAGGATTTCCTGCGTGATGGAGGCCTGGCGGGCCTTGTTGTATTCGAGGGTAAGCTCGTCGATGAGCTTGGTGGCGTTGTCCTTGGCGGTCTTCATCGCGACCATGCGCGCGCTGTGTTCGGATGCCTTCGCATCGAGCACCTGGTGATAGACCTCCCGGTTGATATAGAGCGGGAGCAGCGCGGAGAAAACCGCCGCCGGATTCGGCTCGAAGAGCATCTGCCGATCGTCCGGCTTCACCGCGGTCGCGCCGGCGCGCGCGCGCAGGCTCGCCACCGCCTCTTTCAGGTTGTTCAGCGGAAGCAACGGCAGCAGCGACGGCTCCTGAATCAGCGTGTTCCGAAACCGGGGCCAGATGATCTCAACAGTGTCGACGACGCCATCGAGGAACTGCTTGACCATGAATTCGGCGACCGCCTTGACGTCCGCAAACGGCACCCGATCCTTCACCTGAAAGTCGGCGAGAAGATCGCGCCGTGTGCGCGCGAGGAATTGCGCGCCTTTGCGCCCGATGACGGCGAACTTCGCCGGTTCCTTGATCTCCATCACCAGCTTAAACAAATTGCCATTGAGGGGGCCGCAGAGGCCTTTGTCACTGGTGACGAGGATGATTCCCCGCGTCTTCACCGGACGCTGCACGAGAAACGGATGGAACGATTCGTCGACCCGGGTGGCCACCGTGGCGAGCAGCTCGGACAGGAGTTGGGCATAGGGGCGGCCGGCCAGGGCGGCCTGCTGCGCCTTCTTCATCTTCGACGCCGCCACCAACTCCATCGCCTTGGTGATCTGGCGGGTGTTCTTGACCGACTTGATTCGTCGGCGGATGTCGCGGGTCGAGGGCATTGACTAGTAGTGAGTAGCGAGTAGCGAGCAGTGGGTAGCGAGTAGTGGGTAGGCGAAGATTACTGAATCGGTACGGGATTGGCCATGCTCGCTAGTCGCTACTCGATTCTGGCTACGGGATTCAGCTGGAGGCGTAAGTGGATTTCCATTCCTCAAGCGCTTTCTTCAGTTCGGCAGTGATCGTATCGTCGACGACGGCTTTCTGGCGCAGGGTGTCGAGCAGCGCGCTTTTGCGGGTGTTGAGGAATTCTTTCAGGTGGTTGGCGGCGTCGACGATCTTCTTCACGTCCACGGCATCAAAGTAGTTATTCTGCATCGCCCAGAGGACCGCCGCCTGCATCTCGATCGGCAGCGGATTGAACGCGGGCTGCTTGAAGAGCTCGACGATGCGCGAACCGCGGTCGAGCTGCGCCTTGGTGCGCGCGTCGAGATCGGAGCCGAACTGCGCGAACGCGGCGAGTTCGCGGAACTGGGCGAGCTCGCCTTTGAGCTTGCCGGCGACCTGCTTGGTCATCTTGAGCTGCGCGGTGGAACCGACGCGTGACACGGAAAGACCGACGGAAACGGCCGGGCGCACACCCTGGTTAAAGAGATCGGTCTCGAGGTAGATTTGGCCGTCGGTGATGGAGATGACGTTGGT
>PLOH01000129.1 GCA_003142955.1 Opitutia bacterium
AGTGTGGATCTATGGCGCCGAGCATGGCGGCATGGCGGGCATGCTCCACCGCTTCGGCCTTTCGTCCGCGTGATCGCGCCAGCTCGGCGGCCAGTTGCCAGGTCTCGGGCTGTTCCGGCGCGGTGTTCACCGCGCTCCGGACAGCATCCGCCGCCAAGTCCAGTCGGCCGGCGCTGATCCACTGGCGGGCCATGCTGATCGCGTTTCGCTTGGTCCACCACGGGTAAACCCACACCCGCAACGCCACGAAGGACACCGCTGCCGCCAGCAGACCATAAAGCGTCCAGCGCAAAGCCCGGCGGGTTTCCAGGAGATCGAGCAGGCGCCACCAACGGTCGCGCAAGTCGAAGGCTCTCCACCAATCGCTCCATCGCCGCAGGCGTTTCAAACCGGAAGGGATGTTCTGGTCTTCGCCCGGTTCTTTTTCCTCTGATTGATCGTTCATCGCACAGGCCTTCGCTCTAGATTCGATCGTGAGCCTGCAGGTGATACAGCCAAAAGCAAAGCCGTCTTTTTGAATCGTGCGCTTGATTGCGTCTTCTGGAGAAACGAGAATGGAACGTTCAGGTTATCCAAATCTTGCCGTGATGCCCTTATGAAAACCACTGCGCTTCTCGCCACGGCGGTCGATCGGGTCGAACTGGTCGAGGCGACAATTCCTGAGCCGGAGTCCGGCCAGGTCATCGTCAAGGCCGTCTTTACTGCCATCAGCCCCGGCACGGAAATGCGTTGCCTGGCCGGCCGGCAGGCGGGCGTCACGTTTCCGTTTATTCCGGGCTATTCGATGGTCGGACAGATCGCTGCCCGAGGGCCGGGCGTCGTGGTTGCGGAAGGAGCCTGGGTGTTCTGCCAGGGAACGCAAAAGGCTGACCGTCCCCTGGCTTGGGGCGCGCACATCGCCCATGCGCTCTGCGGCGAAGGCAGCGTTTTCCCGCTGCCTGCCGGCGTGGATCTGCTCGAGGCGGCGCTGAGCAAGCTTGGCGCGATCGCTTATCGGGGAGTGCGTGCGGCCGGCACCCGTCCGCACGAGGAGGTGGCGGTGGTTGGGCTCGGCCCCATTGGTCAGCTGGCCGCCCGCCTGCACGGGCTGACCGGTGCCCGGGTCGTTGCCGTCGACGTGGTCCCGGAACGGGTGGTCCTGGCCAAGGCGGCGGGAATCGAGGCGGTCGTGGCGAAACAAGGGATCGTCGCGGCATTGGCATCCCTGCAACCCCAGGGGGCGGACGTCGTGGTGGACGCGACGGGTGCCGCGCCGGTGCTGCAGCAATCAATCCTGCTGGCGAAATTAAAGCCTTGGGACAACGCGCTGACTGAGCCGACGCGTCTGATCGTCCAGGGCAGTTACCCAGAGAATGTGGTCTTCGATTACCAACAGGCGTTCATCCGCGAACTTGCCGTGCATTTTCCGCGCGACAACCAGGCGCGTGATGTGCAGGCGGTGCTGCGCTTTCTCGCTAGCGGGCGCTTGAAGATCCGCGATCTGATCAGTGAAGTCTGCGCGCCCGGCGATGCCCAGACAGTCTACGCCGCGCTGCGCGCCGGCAAGTCCGGCCTGTTGACCGCGGTGCTTCGCTGGGAGTAGGACGCACCGGCGAACGATGCGGGGAATCTCCAGATTCCAACCGCCAAATCCCAAGGAAGCCGCTTGCCTGGGGTAGGAAGCCTGCTTGCAGGCGATCCTGATCTCGGAATCCTCCTTCGCCAGGCCTGCGGAGGACAGGTCGCGAGCACCTGTCCGCCGGAGCTTCCAGCGAAGGCGGAAGTTCGCCTCCTACAATTTGCATGGGTACCGCCGGGCCGGCTCAAAAATTCATCGTGGCCTGGACGTAACAGTAATTTGCGTCCTTCGACCCCACGACGCGCAACGACTCCTTGACGTAATCTCCCCGAAAGAAGTGACCGATGCCGGATTCGAGCAAGAGCCCTTTGGTGACGGTCCATCCTCCGATCACGTCGATTTCCTGGCCGAGGTTGGAGCTGTATCCCGGGTTGATGCCGAACCCCCGGCCGCTTCCGGGAATGGCGCCGGGGGTGTTGCGAGGCACGCCCGCAACATTGTACCAGTAGTCGTGGGTGTTCTCAAGATACTGCTGGTGGAAGTCGAGTGCCAGCCTTGTGGTGGCGCTGGGCTTGCTGGTGAAGGACAGGCGATAGTCTGCGATGTTTTGCAGGCTTGAGAGGTCCATGGCGCCGTAAAGCCCGTGATTGGAGGGAAGCAGATTCATGAAGGTCCGACTGCTCGTGTCGGTGGAATTACGATCTCCCGAGGCGCGGCTGACGATCCACGCCAGGCGGGGAGTCCACGGAAGCTCCTTCCACGTGTAGCCGCCCTGGAGGATGAAAGCCCAGGCGCGCTGATCCAATCGAGGGGCGCTTTGGGCCACCGCCACGGGGGTAGCGGGGAACACTGCCGTCCGGTCGCCGAACTGGTACATCGCCTCGATCCCGTAGTCCCAGGGACCATACGCGCCTGCCTTTGATTTCGCGTGGTACCCAAGCGTGTAGATGTCCTGCGGCGCTGTCATCCGGAAGGGGGCGGGGACCAGCGACCAGTCATCGCTGACGATGCCCCGGGCGACGTTGCGGGCCAAAAAATAGAATTCCACCACGTCGTTCTTCGACAAGCCCGGAAAGTCGGCATAGGCGCCGGACAACCGGTCCTGCGAATTGGACTCTTCGAAATGACCTCCTCGGACGTCCACCAGATCGGCGGCGAACAGATCGACGCCAAAGAACGAATCCTGGTATCTCACTTTGATCGCATCAAAGGTGTGCGGAATGTTCAGCCACAAGGCGGCGCCCACGAGCCGCTGGTCGCCGAAGTTCAGCTCCTGCCGGCCCACTTTGACGGTGAGCGGAAAATCCTTGAGGTTGCCGATCGTGATCTGGGCCAATTGAAGCTGCAGTGGACCGTCGTTTTCAGCGAGGTTCTTCCCGGGCGCGGTCGCAGCGTACCGGTCGTCGCCCAGCGAATAGCTCGACCGCGCCTCGACGAGCGCGGAGACCCAGTCGCCCGTGTAGCCGATCCGGGGCATCAGACGGGTGAGCCAGTATTCGTTGCTGTTCCTGGTTGGCGGCGTCGAGTCGAAATCGAAATTAGAACCGGCATGGGTAGTGCCGGACCCTTCCTTGTCCTCGTACCGCAGACGCTCGTTGACCCCGATGTCCCAGGCCTTGAGCCCGGGGTCGATGGCCGCGAGATAGCCGTCGATCTCGCCTGGCACGGGACCCGCAGGCGAGGGAGGAATGTATTGGGCGCAAGCCGAGGCGGCCGAAAATGAGAACAGCAAGATCCTAGCAGTTTTGGTGATTCGCATGGTGGGTCGGTTCATTTTGCTGGCGTGAAAAGGAGCAGAGGGCCCTCGGTGCGGCTGACGACGAGCGCTGGCCGTCGGGAACCTGGGAGGTTGACGGCTGCAGCGGCCCGAGCTTCACCAACCACGCTGATTCCGGACTGCGCCGGCAACAACGGGGTGAAACCGCCATGACCGTCACCTTTCAAGAATAGCCCGATTCCACCGTCGAAACGGCCGGTGGAGGGCTCCGGACCGAAGTTGTTGCCGACGCAAAAGAGGTCGAGCAGGCCGTCGCCGTCGAGGTCGCGCGCCACCATCGAATTGATCGGCGCGATCTGCGCCAGGCGCGGCAAGGGCTGGAACTTGAACGTGCCGTCGGCCTGTTGCAGGAAGATGCCGCTGGCGAGTTCGTTAGCCTTCAGGCAGCGAACCGCAGCGAGCCGGTCGGGCGGGAAGATGTCGCCGATGGTGGCTTGGGCGAAGGCTTTGTAGGTCGGGAATTTTTTCGGGAGCCACGGGTAGCAATACGCGAGCTTGCTGCGCCCGCGCACCGGATAGAGCCGGCCATTCTCATATTGGGCCTCGATCAACTGGTCGCGGCCACTGCCGTCGAGATCGCCGGCGTAAAGGACCGTGGGCTCGGCCGGCGTGGCGTGGTACTTGGTATTGAGGCCGACATTGCCGGCGACGATGTCGAGGCGGCCGTCCCCGTTGACATCGGCGACCGCAAGGGCGCTCCACCAGCCGGTCGACGCGCCGAGGCCGGACTTTTCGGTGAGGTTCTCAAACCCGTGGCCGGTATTGTGGAAATAGGCGATCGGACCCCATTCCAGTGCGAGCAGCAGGTCCGGGCGCCCATCGTGATCGACGTCAGCCCAAACGGCGGCGGTGACCATGCCGATGTGCCGCAGGCCGGGCGCCAGCTCGTCGGTTACGTCCACAAATTTCCCCCCGACATTGCGATAGAGGAAGCTGCGGGGCGTCTCCGGATAACGGCCAGGCACGACCCGGCCGCCGACAAAGACGCCGATCCGGCCATTGCCGTCAAAATCCGCCGCCGCCACGGCCCCGGTGCTTTCGCCATCCGCCGGCAGGGTTCCTTCAGGCGCAAGGGTGAAGCGGCCGTGACCGTCGTTGAGGTAAAGGCGGTCGTTGAGCTGCGGGTCTCCGGCCGGTTGCGCGACGCCGCCCGCGGCGATCAGCAGGTCCGGATGGCCGTGACCCGTGACATCGAGGAACACCGCGCCGTTGTCGTCGGCCGCGGTGGCGGACGCCCAAGGTTGGTCGGTCGCCGGCACGAAGTTACCGTCCGGTTGGCCGAGAAAGAGTTCTCCGGCCTGTCCGGCCGTGCCCGAGACAAAGACATCGTCGAGGCCGTCGCCGTTCACGTCGGCGACAGCGAGCGCCGGCCCGAGGCCGTTGAGGCGACGGGGGAGGAGCCGCTGGCGGGTGAATTCGTCGACCGGGCGCAGCGTGTTGGCGTGTTGGAGGCCGCGCGCGGCCGCCGTCTCGGTGAAAAGAGCATCGGCGGCCGGTGGCGTGTGGAAAACCGCGGGCGACAGGACGGGCTTCGCGCCATCGGCCAGCGGCGGCTCGGCGATCGTGAGCAGCTGGTCGGCCGGCAGGTTCTCCAGCACCTGGACTTCGCCGCGCGGCCAGCGGACCGTGAGTCGCTTGATCACCGGGTCGGGGCCCAGGCCGAAATGCACCAGCGGCAACTCGCTCGAGGCGATCCCGCGCTCGGTGTAAAGCTGCCGCATCTGGAGGCCGGAAGCGGATTCGAGGCGCAGTTCGGCGCCGATGCCGTCGCGGTTGGGCGTCCGGCCGGCGAGCTTGATCTCGACGCGATGGCCGGTGGGATTGCGGTTGCGGATGATGGTCGGCGGGGCGTTGTAGTTGGTGAAGATGAGGTCGAGATTGCCGTCGCCCGCGAGATCGGCGAGGGTGCAGCCGAAGCTGACGCCCGGGTGGTCGAGTCCCCACTCCTTGGATACGTCCGCGAACTTCAGGTCGCCGAGGTTGCGGTAGGCTAGGGTGGTTTCGCGCCGGGGGGGCGAGTTCTTCCAGACGCTGGCGCGCGCGGTGAGGTTGGGCGCGAC
Source organism: Opitutia bacterium (assembly GCA_003142955.1). Lineage (GTDB taxonomy): Bacteria > Verrucomicrobiota > Verrucomicrobiia > Opitutales > Opitutaceae > Fen-1467. The sequence continues at coordinate 5,396 of PLOH01000129.1, forward strand.
ATTCTGCCGGTCGACGAGGTCGGCGTCGATGAAGTTGCGGATCATCCCGCAGGTGAAGAAGACGTCGAGCCGGCCGGCGTTGTCGAGATCGCCGAAGCGCGCCGACCACGTCCAGCCGGTCGCATCCATGCCGGTGAGGTGGGCCGCCTCCGCAAAATGGTCCGTGCCGGTGTTCAGGTAGACCGCGTTCCACATGTACTGCGGAATGAGATCGGGCACGCGCTCGTTTTCCCACAGACCCCGGCCGACCTCCTCCATGCCGGCCATGAACTCCGCGTGGTTGCGGTCGCGCATGTCGGTGATCAGGAAATCGATGAGGCCGTCGTTGTTCAGGTCGCCGGCGTCGGCGCCCATGGAGAAATAGGTAGCGTGCGGCAGGCGCTCGTCGATCACATCCACGAAGGTTCCGTCGCCTTTGTTAAGATAGAGGCGGTCCGGCGTTTCGAAGTCGTTCGCCACGTACAGGTCGGGCCAGCCGTCGTGGTTGACATCGACCCAGATCGCGGTGTGCCCCTGGGTCAGCCCCCAGATGCCCGCCTGGGCGGAAACATTGGTGAAGGTGCCGTTGCCGTTGTTATGGAGCAGATATCCCGGGCGGCCCTGCGGGCTCTTGGAGAAATCGAGGATGTTCGTGACGATGTAGCAATCGAGGTAGCCGTCGCGGTCATAATCGGCGAACACGGCCTGCACGCAGGCGTCCGTGATATCGAGGCCGTATTCGTGGGCGCGCTCGGTGAACGTGCCGTCGCCGTTGTTCACGAAGAGGAGATTCGGCGCGTTGTAGCGGCAGATATAGAGGTCGGGCCAGCCGTCCTGGTTGATGTCGACGACCGTCGCGCCGACGTTGCTGGTGGGCGCATCGTCGCATGCCACGCCCGCCGCATGCGCGACGTCCACGAACTTGAACGGGGCGACCTGCCGGTAGAGCGCGCAGGGGCCGTTCTTGGAGACGACGAAGATGTCGGGACGTCCGTCGCGGTCGAAATCGGCCACGGCGATGCCGGTTTCCACGGATCCCAGGGTGAGCTCCCGGAAGTGGTCGCCCCACATGCGGGCGTCGCTGAAGATATTCGGCACCGTCAGGCCGATCGCGGCGGAATCAAGGATCTCGAAAGGTTTCGCGCCGGCCGGCAACGCGGGGCGGGGCAGCAAGGGCTTTGCCGTCCAGGCGGGCGCAGCGGCGGCGAACGCCGCCGCGCAAAACGCGATGGTTACGAAACTGAGTTTGAACATGGTGGATCCCGGTTGAGTCGGATTAAGGGTGGTGGCGGGGAGGCTCCGCGCGAGGCCGGGGCCCTGGGCTCCCACGGACATTGACGTCGCCTGAACCGTTCGCGGTCGTCCGCGGAGCCGGGAGACGGAGGCCACGGCCCGCCAGACGTCAGGGCAGGGCGCTCAGGGCGTGGTCGAAAACCCAGTCGGCAATTTTGATGCCAACTTTTTGGCCCTCAAGATTGTCGGACATCACGTGAATGCCGGCCCAAATGCGGCTCATCCCGATCTCGTTGCGCGCATCGGAGAGCTTTTTATAACTGCGGACCGCGCCAGGCAGCCCGTCGGACCGCACGGAGAATGCGATGTCGTCGGTGCCGAAGAAACGCTCGAGCAACCGCGAGGCCGCGGCGGAAAACATGCTGTGACCCGAGATATAGGCGGGGAAGGCCGGCGAGACCATGAGGGGAATGAAATCGGGATTGGACCTGGCATAGGGGTTGAGCTTGGGATCGAGCTCCCGAATGGCCGTTTCTGGCCGCCAAGTGCGGTAGAAAAACTTCGTGTCCCAGCACGCGATGGCGGCGTCGGCCTCGGCGAAATTGAGGAGCGCGAACAGCCGCGCGGTTTCGGGTACGGAGAGGTGGTTGCGCCTGGCAAGATCAGCCGCGATGATGTTCCAATGTCCGGGCGGGGTGCACGTGCCCAAATCGTCGGACCAGAATACGGTGGTGAGGGTCTCGTCTTCCGTGCGTTCGGCGCCGTCGCGCGCTCCGACCTTGGCGATGAATGCGATCTCCTCGGCCTGCTGCTTCGAATCGACCGCAGGCGGTGGTGGGGCGCGGAACTGGTTCGGCGAGGTCATCACAAAGGGAGTGACATGACCCCAATGGGGCAGCACCGGCGGCCGGAATCCCGGCGGCGTTTCGCGCCATTTCCCCGGTTCGGAACTTGAATACTGACCGGGGATCGGTTTGTTGAAACCGCTCTTGGCACGGGCGACGAGGATCCCCTCCGCGACGTGTTTGCCCCACGCCACGCCATCGACCTTCGCCGGCCCGTCGGGGATTTCCGCCAGGGCCGTTGCGTAGGCGACCTCGAGGTTGTGCGGGTTCGTGGCCTGGCCCCACAGCGCGATGAGCACGGTGTGCGCCGCGCTGGCGATGGCCGCATCCGTGTCGGCGCCGACGGGAGCGGATTCGTAGACCAGCCAGCCATGGCGGGAGTGCGTGATGCCGTTGACGGCATCGAAGATCGCCGCGTGAAACGTGGCGATATGGTGAGAAGCGAGCGGAGGCGGATTCCGCGCCAGCCGGGTGGCGTCGAGCGCCTGGTCATTCCAGTAGAGGACGGCGTTGTCGCCGAATGCGCGCGGACCGGTTAAAACGCACACGGCCAGCACCGACACAGACAGACACGGGGATTTCATGTATGAGATGACCTCCGCGGGCGGGATTGCCGGCGGGAGGTGGTGGAGGAGCGCGGCCGGAATATACCATCGGATAACCGCACTGAAGAGCCTGAGTGGCGAATGGCCGGCATTCCGGGACGATCCGCCGCGATCCAGGGCCGGTGTGGGATATTTAGTTGGTCGAGCGCCGGGCTGTCATCGCTGAGCGCCTTCGTATTCAATTTTTACCGCCAGCCGCACCACCATGCCGAGGGTTCACGATGCGGACATGTGAAGATCCCGTACCGACCGGAAGGCTAGAGCGGTTTAAATTGAACNNCGCTCGCGGCTACACTTTTTCTGAAAGCGCTCTAGGCGACCGTCCTGGAACGAGCGATTGGCTTTGGCAGCGATTCCGTCGCCGTTTGCAATGTCACCTCGCGGGCGGCGGCCGGCGGATGGTCGTGCCCCTCATCGCCGTGCAAATCGCGCTCACCAGCGTTTCGGTGGGACCGCTTTTCGCCAGGCAGGCGGCGGCGCCTGCCGCGCGCATCGCATTGTGGCTGGCGTCCTCCGAATGCATGGTTAGTCCGATCACCTTGATCTGAGGCCAGCGTGCCACAATTTGCCTGGTGGCGGCCATCCCGTCGAGACGGGGCATGCTCACATCCATGATGACGACCTGGGGCTGGAGCATTTCCGCAAGGGTCACTGCCTCCTGCCCGTCGGCCGCCATGCCGACCACCTCGATCCCGGGCCGTTGGTTGAGAATCAGGGCGAGGCCATCGCGCATGATCTTATGGTCGTCCGCCAGCAGCACCCGGATCGTGGAACGAGCCTGAGGCCGGGCCGAACGCGGACCATGCCGGGCGGCCGGCTCGCGCCGCGGCGCGGCGGGCGGGCGGTTGGTTTGCCGGTCGGCAGCCGACAACGCGGTCGACGGTTCATCCGGCAACGGCACGACCAGCCGGAAACGAGCTCCGCCGCCGGGCTTGCTCTCCACCTCCATCCGTCCACCCACAAAGGCGAGGCGCTCCCGGATCCCGAAAAGTCCGAAGCCCATGCTGGCGTTGCGGCCCTCCCGGGCCTGCACGGGATCGATCCCGCGGCCCCGGTCGCTCACCAGAATCTCGATCGCCCCGCCTTTCCCTGCGCTCATCCGGACGCTGGCGCGCTTCACGCCCGCATGCTTGATCACGTTGAACAACAGTTCCCGCACCGATTGGAACAACAAGACTTTGACGTCGTGCTCCAGCGCCTCGACGGACGTCCCGGTTCCGACGCGCACCATCAGCCCGTGCTTTTCGTGCATCCATCGGCCCAACCATTGCAGGCCCGCCAGCAAGCCATGCTCATGCAACACCGTCGGACTGAGCTCGTGGCTCAACCCCCGCGCGATTTCGTTCGACTCTCCGATCAGTTTCTCGATCTGGAGCAGGTAGTCAACGACCACGCCAGCCTCCTTTCGCTCGCGCACCGCTTCGAGGCGCAACCGGGCCGCGACCAGCAATTGCTGCAGGTCGTCATGGAGGATCTGCGCGATCCGCCGCCGCTCCCGCTCCTCGGACTGGGTTAGCTCCGCCGCGAGGGCGCGCAATTGGACGGTGCGTTCGCCCACGCGTACTTCCAGTTCGGCGCGGGCCGCCTGCAGCGCCTCTTCCATGTGTTTTCGCTGGGTGATGTCCTGCATCGTGACCAGCGCCATCGGTTCGCCGCGCAAATCGAGCCGGAGGGTCGAGACCAGGAACGTCAGATTCACCACCCCGCGGCCGGCAGAAAAAGGCAGGGTGACCTCCGCCTGCTGCTGACCGCTCCCGGTCTGGAGAGTGCTGACGACGGTACGGCGCAATGCGCAGTGGCCGCATTGCGGACCGAAGCCGCAACCCCGCCGGTCTTCGGTGGCGCGCAGACAGCGCAACGCCTCGCCCGCGGCGCGCCCAAAAAGGTCGGTGACACTGCCGCCGGCGAACATCGCGGCCTGCCGGTTGGCTTTGTGCACCCGCCGTTCTCCGTCCACGAGCAGGATGATGAGCGGCGCGTTTTCGTAGATCGCGGCCAGTTCCTGTTCCCGGTCCCGGAGCGCCTCCTCCGCCTGGGCGTGGGCTCGGCGCAACCGCAGGGCGCTGATGCCGTATCTCACGTCATCGGCCAATTCCGATAGCAGACCCACCTCTTCTGGCGTGAAGAAATCAGGTTCGCCCGAATAGATGGTAATCGTACCGAAGGTTCGTCTTCCCTCCATCAGCGGAACCACGATGGAGGAAACGTAACCGCGCCGCAGCGCCTCCTCGCGCCACGGGGCGAAATTAGGATCCGTCTGCATGTTCCGGCAACCGCTTGGTGTCCCGGTGCGAATCGCGGTGCCGGTGGGGCCGCGACCCCGCTCGGTGTCCGCCCAGGTGACCTGCAGGCTCTTAAGATAGCCTTCGTCGAAACCCGCCTGCGCCACCGGTTGGACGGTTCTTTCGGGATCGTCGCGGACAAAACCGATCCACACCATGGAGTGTCCACCGTCCCGGACGATGATTTGGCAGACTTCGTTCAGGTACGCCGATTCGTCGGTGGCGCGCATCATGGCCTGACTGCTCGCGCCGAGCGCCTTGAGCGTCCGGTTGAGGCGATCAAGTTCCGCCTCCCGTTTCTTGCGCTCCGTGATGTCCGCCTGCAGATCGGCGTTCGCGGTTTCGAGCTCGTGCGTTCGGGCGCGGATCAGATCCTCGAGGTGGTCGCGATAGCGCGCCAGCTCCGTTTCCGCGCGGTTGCGCTCGGTGACAGCGCGCGCGGCGGCGAACACGCCCTGCACGCGGCCCGCCTCGTTGCGGTACACCACGGCGTTGTACAGCACGTCAATGGTCCGGCCGGAGACGTGGCGGATCGTGAGCGGGAAGTCCCGGACGAACCCCGCCCGCATGACGAGCTGATAGCCGGCGTCCGCCCGCTCCCACTCCATAAAATAGTCGGAGAAACTCGTACCGATCAATCGCGCTGACGGAAGGCCGGTGGCTGTTTCCGTGGCCTGGTTCACGTCGGTGATCTTGCCTTCGGGGCTGATCGTCACGAACAGATCGAGCGAGTGTTCATAGAATGCCTCGAGGAAGCGCGATTCCTCCCGCCCCAAAGCGGTGCGCCCACCCACCGGCTGTTCCGGCTTATCGTTGGCCTGGCGCAAATCCTTCTTTTGCTGCGGGCGCACGGTGCCTACACGTTGCATTCGATGGAGCCGGAGGAGATCGCGTAGCGGGTGAGCCCGGCCGTGTCGTGAATGCCGAGTTTGTTCATGAGCTGCTGGCGGTGCTTGTCGACGGTCTTGACGGTGATGCCGAGTTCCGCGCCGATCCGCTTGTTGGGCGCACCTTCCGCCACGAGCTGCAGCACTTCCTCCTCCCGTGGAGTCAATGCGCGCTGCGGCTTCCCGGAGGGAGAACCTTCTTCGCGTGCCTTCCGGCCGATCTGGAGCAGGCGTTTCCTGATCGCCGGACTAAAAAAGGTCTGCCCGGCGCCGATTTCCCGGATCGCGCGCAACAAAACCTGGCCTGAACTTTGTTTTTCCACGAACCCCATGGCGCCCGCCGCCACCATGCGCGCGACGTACTCGTCCTCGCTGCGCGCGGAGAGCGCGAGGATCTTCGCGTCGGGATTGTCGAGAAGGATCTGCCGGGTGGCTTCGCAACCGTTGAGCTTCGGCATGGCGACATCCATCACGATCACCCCGGGGCGGAGTTTTACCGCTAACTCTACTGCCTCCCGGCCGTTTGTCGCCTCGCCCACAACCGCGAGATCGTCCGCTGTCCTGAGGAAAGCCCGCAATCCTTCGCGAACGACCGTGTGGTCTTCAGCCAGCAACAGGGTGAGAAGCTTCATGGGGTAACGCCGTGGCATCGGCGCGAAGGGACGGGGTCGTTACATGTTTATAACGGTCCGGTTCGGAGACAATCGCGAAGTTTTCACTGCCGGAGCAGTGGGCAATGCAGATGCATTCTCGGCCACGCGGGGTAGGAAAACACCGTATATCATCGCCGCCCGCGGAAGCGTATAGTGCCTCCCCGTGAGCCAGATACCCCAGACGGCGTCGTGCCGGGTAAACCGAATTTCAGTGTCCGACTACCCGAGCGCCGGTGTTGGCCGTCCGATCCCCCCTTTCTCCATCGATTCAGCCCATTTCCGCCCGCGGCCGCATAAGCCGGGCGGCTTCCCGCAACCCCGTCGCCGCGCCGACTAAGATCGCCAGCACACGCTTGTTGTCCGCGTCATCACGCGACGACGGGTTCACTTTTTCCTTCCATGCAAACCAGCGTTCCCACCAAGCGATTCCAGTTTCCCAAGGCCCGTGCGGCAATCACTCGCCCGATCATGATGGGTTCTTCCCTTCCGGGGCTTCCGCCATCCACCCGGGCTGTCTGGCCCCGGAATCCCGGGTGGACGAATTCTGAGGTCAACGACCCGGGCTTGCTCGCGCCGCCGGCCCGGGGGAGGCAGGAGCAGGAGACGGGGGCGACGGGCGGCGTCGATCACCGGGACGAGCGCTCGACGCTGCAGCTCTATTTGAATGACATCCGGCGGACACCGTTGCTCACGGCAGCGGAAGAAGGCCAGCTGGCGGTCCGCGTCCGGCGCGGCGACCAGGCGGCGCGGGAGCACATGATCAAAGCCAATCTGCGCCTTGTGGTCAAAATCGCCTATGACTACAACCACCTGGGCCTGCCGATCCTGGATCTGATCAGCGAGGGCAATCTTGGCCTCATCAAGGCGGTGGAACGTTTTGACCCCACCCGCGGTGGGAAGCTGAGCACCTATGCCGCGTGGTGGATCAAGCAATCGATGAAGCGCGCCGTGGCGAATCAATCGAAAACGATCCGTCTACCGGTCCACCTGGTCGACCGGATCGCCCGGATGCGGAACATCATCAGCCGGTATCTGGAGAAATTCGGCCGGGAGCCTGACAACGAGGAAATTGCCTGCGAGCTGCAGGTCCCGGTGAACAAAATCGCGCTCCTCAAGACCGTCAGCGTGCGCCCGGCTTCGCTCGAAGCCCCGTTGGGCGACAGTGACGATGCGCGGGTGCTCGGTGACATCGTGGGCGACGACAACGCCAGCAGCCCGGACGAACACCTTGGCGAGAAGAATCTCATCGAGGACCTGCATGCGATCGTCCGCTCGCTCGATCCGCGGGAAGCCGAGATTCTCACGCTGCGCTTTGGTTTGGGCGGTGGCGATCCGTTGACGCTCGAGGAAGTGGGACGGAAATTCAACATCACCCGCGAGCGGATCCGCCAGCTGCAGGACCTGGCCTTGCGGCAGGTCCGCCGGCGGATGCACGAGCGAAGCCGCCAACGTTCCGGCGACGAGGTTAAGGAAGAACGGCACGCCATTCAATGCGCGGAAGTTTTCCGTGAATTCATCGCCCAGCAGGCGTCGCGCCGCGCCAGCGCCTAGCCGGCGTATTTCACCGTTTCAGTCGTTGCTGCGGTCACTCTCCTGCTCTCGACCCTCGTGTCGTTGAGAATCGCAATCGATGCGGGCTAGCCCGGTGTGGGTGCGGACCTCGCCTGTGCGAGCGCCGCTTTAATCCGCTCAGGGGTCATCGGCAGCTGCACCAGTCGGGCGCCTGTCGCATCGTGGATCGCGTTGGCGACCACTGCGCCCATCAGGATGATCGCCGGTTCGCCGCCACCCTGGGGCGGAAGGTCGTTCGCGTCGACAATCACCGATTCGATCTTCGGCACCCAGGAGAATCGGGGAAGCTGATAGGTGTCGAAATTCGTGTCGAGAATCGCGCCGCCGTTGAAATGCACCTCCTCGGTCAGCGCATATCCCAGGCCCATCGTAATGCAGCCTTCCATCTGGATTGTCGCGCCTTCCGGGTTGATGACCATGCCCATTTCCTGCGCACAAACTACCCGCTTCACCTGCACGTTGCCCTTGTTTGCATCAACGGCCACTTCCGCGATTGCCGCCACATAGCTGCCGGCATCGGTGCCGCAGGCCACGCCGTATCCGCGACGACTCGGCGCCGCCGCTGCCGTCCAGCCGAAGTGTTCGGCCGCCGCTTTCAGAACGCGAATCATCCGGGGATCGGCGAGCTGGCGGAGGCGGAATTCCACGGGATCCATCCCCGCGGCCGCGGCCAGAAGATCGATGTGCGACTCACGGGCGAAGGTGTTGGTGTTGTTGCCAGGCGCGCGCCAGGCGCCCACGCCAAACGGGTGCAGTCCGGGCGGACCATTGAAGTTTCCGGAGGCCGTTGTCCGATGAAACGGGATCGTATAGAACTGGGCCGCGCCCCGGTCGCCGGCACCGATCACTTCGTAGTCCCAAAAAACCATCTTCCCGGCAGAGTCGATTCCGGCGTCGATCTTCACAACGGCGGCGGGCCGGAAGGTGTCATTAAAGAATTCCTCTTCGCGGCTCCACATCACTTGCACCGGCCGGCCGGTCGCCTTTGCCAGCCGGGCCGCTTCCACCGCCTGGAGATTGAACGTCTTGCCGCCGAATCCCCCGCCGACAAACGGCGTGATCACCCTCACGTCCTCGATCGCGAATCCGATCGCGTGGGCGACTTCGTCGCGCAGGCCGAACGGATTCTGCGTGGATGCCCATACCGTCGCCTTCCCGCCCTCGATCTTCGCCAGCGCCGCATGCGTCTCCATGGCCGAGTGGGCGACGTAACTGTTCAAGTAGGACCCGGCGAAGCGCCGCGCTGCCTGGGCTTTGCCCTGCGTCAGGTCGCCATCCTGGCTTACCACTTTCACCGGCGGCGCTACGTGCACCAGGTGGTCGAAAATCGTCCGGTCATTCACCATCGACGGAGGAACATCGAACTCCGCTTTCACCTTTGCCAATGCCTGCTCGGCTACATCCGGCAACTCGTGGAGCACCGCAATGAATTCGCCGTCCTCGATCACCTGGACCCCGGCGACCGTCCTGGCGGCGGCCGTATCGGCCCGCTTCAGCGTCGCGCCATGTGCCGGCGGCCGGAGGACCTTTGCGTATAACATCCCCGGCTGGCGGAGGTCGGCCGCATAGTGCGCCTTCCCAGTCACCTTGTCCCGCGCATCGCGCCGCAGCACCGGTTTTCCGGACACCTTGAACTGGGCAAAATCCTTGAGCGTCGGCTTGACGGTCAGATGGCGCTCGATCCTCTGTCCTTTGGTCAACTCGCCGTAGCTGATCCGCCGGGCGGGTGCTTTCGGGTCAAAGATCATCCCGGCTTCGGCCGTGAGCTGGTCGGCAGGAACTTTCAGCGTCTCGGAGGCGAGTTCGAGGAGCACGGCCTTTGCCTCGGCCGCCGCGGCGCGCAAGGCTGGGCCAAACCCGCGGGTCGTCATCGAACCCCAGGTGCCCATGTCGAAGGGACAAAGATCAGTGTCGCCCATGACGATATCGACGCTCTCCAGCGGCACCTCGAGTTCCTCCGCCACCATCTGGGGCAGGGAGGTGATCGGACCCTGGCCCATCTCGATCTTGCCCGTGAAGCAGGTCACGCGGCCGTCTTCGCCAATCCGCACGAAGGCGTTGAAATCATTGGGGAGTTCGCGGCGGCCCGGCAGGGGGCGGGCGCCTTCCTGGGCGGCGGCCCAATCACCGAGAACCACGAAAACAACCAAGCCGCCGCCGAGGCGTTTGAGAAAATCGCGACGGCTTGAGCCGGGGGATGCAACGGAATCAGTGCCTTGCTGGAGGTTCAGCATCGGATAACTGGTCGGGCTCATGTTACCGGACTCCTTTCATGGCTGCCGCCGCGGTTTGCACGGCATCGATGATGCGGGTATGGGCGCCGCACCGGCAGAAATTGTCCTCCATGCCGCGAATGATCTGTTCGCGGGATGGCTGCGGGTTCGACCGCAACAGGCTCACCGCGGTAAGGATCATCCCGGGCGTGCAGAATCCACATTGCAGGGCGTCGTGCGCCATGAATGCCTGCTGCAGCGGGTGAAGCGATCCGTCCTTCGCCAGCCCCTCGATGGTCACCACCTCTTTGTCCTGGACTTCCTTGACGGTGAGCGCGCACGAGCGCATGGCCCGGTCGTTCACCAGCACGGTGCAACTCCCGCAGTGACTCTCACCGCAGCCATACTTGGTTCCGGTGAGGCCGAGATCGGTTCGCAGCACCCACAACAGCGTGCGGTCCTGGTCAACGTTCAACTGGACAGGTTGACCGTTGAGTCTGAAGGCAATCGTGTCGGACATGAGATCCTCCGGGTTAAAAGTCGGTCGTCTTGGCGGCTGGCCGCGCGGCCGGTGCCCGTGAACCGGCCAAGGCACCAGAACAACCGGCTACCGTAGAGAGTATGCGCTTCGCCCCCAAGTCAAATCCGGTCACCTGGGCGCGTCGATTCTCCGGTGTCCCTGGGAGGCCCAGATTTGGCTAATTTGGCCCGTGTAGAAAGTCAACGGGTGCGCCATCTCCGGCCTCCGTGGGCTTGTAGAGATTCCGGATGAGTGTTTTCCATTGGGCCTCCTGGCGCTCCCGGCGTTTGACGGCGCGATACTCGATATCACCGGCGACCATGATGAACAGGAACAGGCCCACCGCCACGGGATTCTTTGCGACCAGGCCAAACCAGACCGCGCCGAGGACGGCGAGCACCTTGCCAACGGTCGCGGCCCAAAACGTTGCCTGGAGATACGAGCATCGTGTCGCCAGCAGCGCCCGGAAGATTCGCCCCCCATCCATCGGAAACACCGGCAGCAGGTTGAATCCGCCCATGACCAGATTGATCCGGAGCAGTAGATCCCCCAAACCGCGCGCGCTGAATTCCACCGAATCGCCATGCCAGTCTTTCGGCCAGGGCAGAAAGAGCAGAAGCAGAAGGGCAATGGTGAAATTGACGGCCGGGCCGGCCAGCGAAATCAGGAGTTCGCGACGTGGTTGCCGGGGAATCGAATCAAATTCAGCCATGCCGCCGATCGGCAGCAGCAGGATGCGGGATACGCCGATGCCGTAGCGGCGGGCGGTCAGCGAATGCCCCAATTCGTGCAGCACGATGCACGTGAAGAGGAGCAGGATCAGCAGCAAATCGAGGGTTAGCCCCATCCAGCGATCCGCCGGGTTCTCGGTCCAGCCGGCCCAGGCGGCATAGGCCACCAGCAGGAGAAACGAGAAATGCATCGCCAGGCGGATCCCGAAAACCCGGAACAAGTTAATTGACCATCCAAGCATTTGCCTTAGATAAGCCCCCTTCGGGCGGATTGCTAATTGATAATGGCCGCCCGGAGCTGTTCCTCCGTTTTTTGTCTATGGCGGCCACCAAGCCAACGATCCTTGTTGTCGACGACGACTCCGAGATCCGGTACTCGCTCTCGCGCGTGCTGTCCTCTCGCGATTACAACGTCACCGCCGCCGCGAGCGGCGAGGAAGCGGTCGCCGCCGTGAAGTCCGCCGCGCCGGACGTCATCTTTCTGGACATTCGCATGGGCGGAATGGGAGGGATCGAGACGTTGCAGCACATCCGTTCGATCAATCCCCGGCAGCTGGTTATCCTCATGACCGCGTTTGGCACCGCCCAGACCGCCATCGAGGCCATGAAGTACGGCGCGTTCGACTACATCATGAAGCCGTTTGATCCGCAGAAGGTGCTTACCCTCGCGGAGACCGCCCTGAAGACCCATGCCGATTTGCGCGCCGCCGGCAGCTACAAGCCGACCATCAACACCGAAGACTACAAGGAGGGCATTGTCGGAAGTTCCGCGGCGATGCAGGAGGTTTTCAAGACCATCGGTCAGGTGACCGCCAGCGATGTCACCGTCATGATCACCGGCGAAAGCGGCACGGGCAAGGAACTCGTGGCGCGCGGCATTTATAAGCACAGCCATCGTGCCGCCCGACCCTTCATTGCGGTCAACTGCGCTGCGATTCCCGAAAATCTGATCGAGAGTGAACTGTTCGGACACGAGAAAGGCTCCTTCACCGGCGCAACCTCCCAGCGCATCGGGAAATTCGAACTCTGCGATGGCGGGACGATCTTTCTCGACGAAATCGGCGACATGGCGCTGGCCGTGCAGACCAAGATTCTGCGGGTGCTGCAGGAGGGCGAGATCCAGCGCGTTGGCGGCACCGAGACGATCAAGGTAGACGTGCGCGTTCTGGCCGCCACCAACAAGGATCTGGAAGAAATCGTGAAGGCCCGGACCTTCCGCGAAGACCTTTACTACCGTCTCAATGTCGTGCGCATCCGGATGCCCCCGTTGCGGGAACGGCTCGAGGACATCCCTCAGGTGGTCGATTACATGCTGCAGACCCTGGAGAAACAAAGGAAAACCCGGGTCAAAAAAGTTTCCATCGAGGCGCTGGCCGTTCTGTTGCGCCAGCGGTGGCCGGGCAATGTGCGCGAATTGGAGAACGTCATTTACCGCAGTGCGGTCATCGCCCAGGGCGACACGATCCTGTTGAAGGACCTGCCGCCCGAGATCCGCGATGCGGCTGCGCCGGTCGCCATTTCATCGTTGCCGGCTCCTTCCCCCGTGCCGATGCCCGCGGTCCCCGCGGCGGCGCCCGAATGGCCGCCCGCCAGCACTCCGGCGCCCGTGGTGTCGCCAGCGGCGGCCCGGGAAACGCCGGCGCCGTCGCCACTCAGCCTCAACGATGCGCTCGACTTCGTCTATTCCCGTTTGAAGGAAGAGGATAAGGAACCGGTGCTGGAACGGCTGGAGCGCGAGATGATCACGCGGGTGCTGAAGGACGAGAACGGCAATTTGGTGCGGGCATCGGAACGCCTTGGCATCACCCGCACCACCCTGCGCAAACGCATCGATGCGTTCGGCTTGAGGCTGTGAGGATCAAGCGCTGGCGGGGCTGAGCCTGGGTTCTGCAGTTGTAGGAGCCTGCTTGCAGGCGATTTCAGAGGGAAGATCGTCTGCAAGCAGGCTCCTACATTCACCACCTAACGGCGAACCGCGAGGGTCAGTGTCGCCGGCCTTCCTCAACCCTTGCGATCGTCGTAACCCTTCGGATGGGTCGAATGCCATTTCCAAGCAGTGGCGACCGTCGATTCGATGTCGGCAAACTTTGGCTGCCAGCCGAGTTCGCGTTTCGCCAGACTGGAATCCGCGTACAACGCCGGCGGATCGCCGGCGCGCCGGGGCGCCTCCACCAGCGGCACTGTTTTTCCCGACAGTTTCTCCACCGCGCGAATCACCTCGCGGTTGGAGGAAGGCCGTCCGGTGCCGAGGTTGTAGAACAGTTTGGTGCCGGGTTTCGCCAGTCGATCGAAAACGGCGATGTGCGCCCGGCTGAGATCGTCGACGTGCACATAGTCCCGCAGGCAGGTGCCGTCCGGAGTGGGATAGTCGGTTCCAAAGAGCTGCAGGGGAGGGCGCCGGCCGAGCGCGGCGTCGATCGCGAGCGGAATCAGATGCGTCTCGGGGTGGTGGTCCTCGCCGATCAAACTGTCCTCGGAGGCGCCGGCGGCGTTGAAATACCGGAACGCCGCAAAGCTCAGTCCGTGGGCCCGGGCGAGCGCTTTCAGCACGTTTTCCACATCGAGCTTGGTTTGACCGTACGGATTGATCGGCGCCTGCGGAAGGTCCTCGGTCATCGGCAGCCGGTCGGGAACGCCGTAGGTCGCGCAGGAGGATGAAAAAACGAACTGTTTCACGTCAACCGCCAGCATCGCCTTGAGCAGGTGCAGGGTGGCGCTGACGTTGTTCAGGTAGTATTTCAGCGGATCGGTGACCGATTCGCCCACGTAACAGTAGGCCGCGAAATGCATCACGAGGCCGATCTGTTCTTTGGTCAGGACGCGCCGCACGGCGGCTTCGTCGCCGAGGTCGCTCTCGTAGAACGGCACCGCTGGCGCGACTGCCGCCCGATGTCCGTAGACAAGATTGTCGAGCACCACGGGCCGGTGCCCCGCGGCGGCGAGTTGCCGCACGCAGTGACTGCCTATGTAACCGGCCCCACCTACAACGAGTACATTCATCAAACGAGACTTGTATTGATTTTCCCTGCACAATGGCTAGGCAAAACTCTCTTGCGCGCTGCTCCAGGCGCGTCTGGGATCATCCGACACCACTTCATGAAGCAGTCGCGCATCGTCATTACCGGCCTCGGCCTTACCGCGCCCAACGGCAATACGCTGGCCGAATTCCGGCAGAATCTGCTGACCGGCGTCTCCGGGGTGGAGTTGATCGAGGTGCGTTACATGGGAGCCCAGCCGGCTGGAGTCTGCCATTTTGATCCCCTCAAGTACCAGAAGAAGAAGGACGTCCGCATCGGCACGCGGGCCGGCAGCATCAGCATCCTTTGTGCGCGCGAAGCGCTGGCGGACAGCGGTCTGGCGTGGGAGGGCTTCGACAAGTCGCGCGCCGGCATCTATCTGGGAATCACGGAACACGGCAACGTCGAGACCGAGAACGAGATCTACAATGTCTCGCTCTTCAAGCACGACACCAAGTTCTGGTCGCACCATCATAATCCGCGCACGGTCGCGAACAATCCCGCGGGCGAGGTTTCGCTCAACCTCGGCATCACCGGCCCGGCCTACACGCTCGGCGCGGCTTGCGCGGCCGGAAACCTCGGCCTGATTCATGCCGCCCAAATGTTGCGGCTCGGGGAGGTTGACATCGCTTTCGCCGGCGGGGTGAGTGAGAGCATCGGGACGTTCGGCATTTTTGCCGCTTTTAAGAGCCAGGGTGCGTTGGCCTCGCATCCGGATCCGACCAAAGCGAGCCGGCCGTTCGACAAGAAACGCAACGGAATTGTCGTCAGTGAGGGCGGCTGCATCTACACCATGGAGCGACTCGAGGACGCCTTGGCCCGGGGCGCGAAAATCTACGGCGAGATCGGCGGCTATTGCGTCAATTCCGATGCAACCGATTATGTCCTGCCGAACGCAGTCCGGCAGGCCGAGTGTATTCGGCGGGCCATCGCCCACGCCGGCTTGACTCCCGGCGTCATCGACATTGTTAACACCCACGCCACGGCCACGCCCCAGGGAGACATCCAGGAATGCCTGGCGATCCGCGAGGTTTTCGCCGGCTGTGCTGACGTTAATATCAACAACACCAAGAGCTTCATCGGGCATGCGATGGGGGCCGCCGGTGCCCTCGAACTCGCGGGCAATCTGCCGTCCTTCGACGACCTGATGGTGCACCCGACGATCAACGTCGACGACCTCGATCCGCAGTGCGAACTGCCCGGTCTCGTGCTGAACCTGCCCCGCCAGGCAAAACGGGTTGACGCAATTCTGAACAACTCCTTTGGTATGCTTGGAATCAATTCCGCGCTCGTCATCGTCCGTTACCGGGCCTGACGCTGCCTCCCATCTCCATGACGAAAGACGACTGCAAGAAGCTGGTGACCGAAATCATCGCCGACATCGCTCCGGACGAGGATCTGAGCAATCTCAAGCCGGACGTGCGCCTCCGCGACCAGCTGCAACTCGATTCGATGGACTTCCTCGACATAGTGATGGAGCTGCGCAAGCGCCACGGCATCGAGGTGCCGGAGGCTGATTATATCCAGTTGGCGTCGCTGGAAAGCTGTGCGGAATATTTGACCCCGAAGTTCAACGCCCTCGAAGGCAAGCGGTAAGCGAGCAGCTGTAACGACGCGATCGGAGGTAGGGCGGGATCGCCGGATCCCGCCTCTTTGCTGAACGCGGCGGGGTCAGGCGACCCCGCCCTACAACCATGAGTTCACCGAGCCACTATGACGTCGCCATCATTGGCGCGGGAATGTCTGGCCTCGCCGCCGGCATCCGGCTCGCCCATTTCGGCCGGCGGGTCTGCATTTTGGAGCGCCACTCCAAGCTCGGAGGGCTGAACAGCTTCTATCGCCTGGACGGACGTAAATTCGATGTCGGGCTGCACGCGATGACAAACTTTGTGCCAGAGGGTGTCAGGGGCACGCCGCTGGGCAAGCTGCTGCGCCAGCTCCGGATCGAGCGCGGGGAGTTTGCGCTCTGCCCGCAGAAGCAGTCGCGGGTGGTCTTCGGTTCAACCGGAAAGACCGAACTGCGGTTCACCAACGATTTCTCAGTCCTGGAAGCCGAGATCGCCGCGAAGTTCCCCGCGCAAATCGACGGGTTCCGCCGGCTGGCCGACCTGGTGAGGAGTTACGGCGATCGGGTCTTCGACGTTCCCCAGGTCTCGGCACGACAGGTGGTCCGCGAATATTTCTCTGATCCTCTGCTTGAGGACATGATGTTCTGTCCGCTGATGTATTACGGCAGCGCGCGGGAGCGCGATATGGATCTGTCGCAATTCGTGATCATGTTCCGCGCCTTGTTCTTGGAAGGCTTTGCGCGGCCTCTGGAAGGCGTGCGCCTGGTCATCAGGGTGTTGCTGGAAAAATACCAAGCGGCCGGCGGGGAATGCCGGATGAGGTGCGGGGTGGCGCGCATCGTGGAGCGCGAGGGGCGTGCCGCGGCGCTGGTCCTCGACGGCGGAGCGGAAATCACCGCGGATCACGTGATTTCGTCGATCGGAGCGGCGGAAACGCTGGCGCTGTGCGACCCGATGGTCGGCGGCGGACTTGCCGTGGCATCCGCGCCCAGTGGCATGGGCATCTTGCCCATGTCAGCGGCTCTGGGGCAAAGACACGGGCAGGATGCCCGTGCCACGATTGGAAGAAGGCTGTCCTTCGTCGAGAGCATCCGCGTCCTGAAGCACCAGCCGGGCGAACTTGGATGGGGGAGCGACACGATCGTGTTTTTCAATGACTCGGACCGATTCGATTATGCCCGGCCCGCGCAGCAGGTGGATCTGCGCAGCGGCGTGATTTGTCTGCCAAACAACTTTGATTTCGGGGGCGCCGAGCTGCCGGAGGGTTGGTTGCGGGTTACCTGTCTGGCGGATTACGATCAGTGGATTGGCCTGCCGGAGGAGCGCTATCGGGCGGACAAGCTCCGCTGGCTGGATGAATCGACGCGCAGCGCCCGTCGTTTTCTGCCGGAAATCTCCGACGCGACCCTGGCGGCGGAAACTATTGCGACCGATCTGTTCACGCCGCGCACCATCACCCGGTTTACGGGGCATCTTGAAGGTGCGGTCTACGGTGCGCCCGGAAAAACGCCCGACGGCCGCACGCATCTGAAGAACCTCTATCTGTGCGGCACCGACCAGGGGTTGCTGGGAATCGTCGGCGCCATGCTCAGCGGCATCTCCATGGCCAACCAGCATATCCTCCAGCCGGAAATCCGGGGGGCCTGAATCTTTCCTCGCGCGGCGTCTGCCGCAGCCAGAGGTGGAAGGCCCGGCGCCGTCCGGGCCAGGGTTTCGGGATTTTGGCGGTGACGGCGCACCGCCCTCCAGCAAGATCATCGCTGAGAATGACCCGGTGGCGGGGTTTCTATCCCCTAACTTCCCAGTTGCTCCGGACCAGCCGGCGGTGCTTATTCGAGCGCTTCATGGCTCACGACTGGCTCAAAGGAGTCGACGACACCTATGACGTCGTCGTTATCGGCAGCGGCCTCGCCGGCCTGACCGGCGCCAACTGCCTGGCGCGTTGCGGCCGCAAGGTCCTGCTGCTGGAGCATCATTATCAGTTCGGCGGTCTCGCCACGTGGTTCACGCGCAAGGGCGGGCACATCTTTGACATCTCGCTGCACGGATTTCCGATCGGCATGATCAAATCGGCTCGCAAGTACTGGTCGCAGGAGATTGCCGATTCGATCGTCCAGCTTAAAGGGATCCGCTTCGTCAACCCGCAGTTCAACCTCACGACGACCTTTGACCGGGCCGATTTCACCCGCCTGCTCATCGAGCATTTCCGCGTGCCAGTCGAGGTCGTCGAACGGTTCTTCACCGACCTGCGGGCGATGAACTTCTACGATCACAATCCCGAGACTACCGGAGAAATGCTGGATCGCTATTTTCCGGGCCGAGACGATGTGAAGCGCTTTCTCATGGAGCCGATCACCTACGCCAACGGCTCCACGCTGGCCGATCCCGCGATCACGTACGGCATCGTGTTCTCGAACTTCATGAGCAAGGGGGTGTACACGTTTCGCGGTGGCACCGATCTGCTCATTCGCAAGATGTCCGAAGAGCTTGTCCGCAACGGGGTCGAACTGCGCAAGCATGTGGCGGTCGAGAAAGTGCTCGTCTCCGAGATCGACGGCGCCAGACGGGTCACCGGCGTCATCGCCAACGGCCGCACGATCCGCTGCCAGGCCGTGTTGTCGAATGCCAACCTTAAGGGAACGATCCTCAAGTTGGTCGGGGAGGAGCAGTTCCCGCCGGATTTCGTGGCGCGGGCCAACGCCGTGCGGATCAATACGAGTTCCTGTCAGGTCTACCTGGGCATTCGCAAAGGCGAGTCGATCCCGCCGATCGGCGATCTCATTTTTGTCTCGGATTCGCCGCACTTCACCAGCGACGAGCTGGTCGATTTTCGTACGACCAGCCGCACGTTCTCGGTATATTATCCCGAGACCCGTCCTGGCTCGGGCCGCTATGCCGTGGTGTGCTCGCTCAACGCCCGCTATGAGGACTGGAACCAGTTGGCGGATGAAGACTACCGGCGCGAAAAACAGCGCCTCATCGACGAATCGATCGCCTGCCTGGAGCGATTCGTCCCGGATGTGCGCGCGAAGATCGATTGGGCTGAGGCGGCCACGCCGCGCACGATCGAGCGCTACACGCGCCATTGGAAGGGCACCTCCTTCGGCACGAAGTTCGAAGGCCTGAAAGTGTCGATGGATCTGCCGTCCCAACTCCCGGGGCTCCACCACGCCGGCTCGGTCGGCATCATTATGTCGGGCTGGCTCGGCACCATCAATTATGGCGTGATCGCGGCCAACAACATTGATAAATACCTCTTCGCCCAGAAGCGCCCGGAGCCCGCTCCCCCGGCCCCCGTGGCCGGAGCCGGTCCCGGATGATTCACTCCATGGAGATTGCACGAACGACCCGGGAAAAGCGCAAGGAATGCACAAACCCTTCAAGACCACCGTGCCGGTCTTCCGCGGTGAGATTGGAGCAGAATTGTAACAAATTGCACTACAATGACTAATGAAATGGCTGGCGTATTCGGCATGATCCTTGCAAAGAACGCTCCAACCATGCGAATGACTGTGGAGAATCTGTATGCCCTGCAACAACTGCAACTGCAGACCGGCCCCGTTTCAGCGGAGCGCGAAGCCATGATCAAGCTGCTGCGCGAGAAGATCCCCGCGCAAATTCTCGGCCATTTTGACCGGTTGATGGCGCAAGGCCGCAAAGGCGTGGCGCTCGTGCGCAACGGCGTTTGCCGCGAATGCCACATCCGGGTTCCTTCCGGCACGGCGGCGAGCCTGATCCATCCCAAGGATCTCTACCTGTGCGATAACTGCGGGCGTTATCTCTTGCTGCCGTTGGACGAGATTGTCCCTGCGGCGGAGCCGCTCGCACCGCAGTCGGTCCCGGTCCGCAAGACGCGGAAAAAGCCGGTGGCCGTGGCGGTTTGAGCCGCGCGGTTCAATCCGGGCCAGTGTGTCCATGACTTTGGCGGATTTCACCAGGGCTGGCCTGATTGTTCCCCATTTGGTCGGCCGGGACGCGACCAGCGCCATTCATGAACTCAGCCTCGCCTTGCAGCGGGAGGGCTGCGTCCCTGATTGGCTGCCGTTCTATCATGAGGCGCTCAACCGCGAGTTTCTCCTGAGCACCGACATGGAGGAGGGCATGGCCTTTCCTCACGCCCGGCTTGCCGGCTTGCGGGAACTCTCGTTTGCCTGTGGGCGCAGCGATGTGCCGTTTGCCTGGGGTCCGGGAACTACCCGGCCGATCCGCATGGTGTTTTTGCTGGCCGTGCCGGCGAACGCCGCTGAAGACTATTTGCCCCTGGTCTCAGGCCTGACCCGGCTTTCCACGAGTCTCGCGGCGTTGGAGGCCATCCGCCGTGCGGTCGAGCCGGAAGAAATCCTGACCGCCTTCCGCGGGATCGAATTGCGCGGAAGCCACGGCCCATTGACCGTGGCGCCGGCAGAGTCGCGTTAACTACCGAGATTATTTTCATCCAACCCAATGGTATCGTTATCGTTCCGACCGAAACTGCTCGACACGCTGAAGGGTTATTCCCGCCGGGAGTTCACGGCCGACCTCATCGCCGGGGTGACGGTGGGAATCGTGGCGCTGCCGCTGGCCATGGCCTTTGCCATCGCCTCGGGTGTCAAACCTGAAGCGGGTATTTTCACCGCGGTCATCGCCGGCTTTTTGATTTCCGCCCTGGGCGGTTCGAAGGTCTCGATCGGCGGCCCCACCGGAGCTTTCATCGTCATTCTCTACGGGATCGGCGCAAAATACGGGCCGGAGAATCTCGCTATCTGCACGATCATGGCAGGGGTGTTCCTGTTCGTCATGGGCGCCGTCAAACTGGGCTCGATGATCAAGTTCATTCCGTATCCGGTGACCATGGGGTTCACCAGCGGCATCGCGGTGCTGATCTTTTCGACCCAGATCAAGGATTTCTTCGGTTTGCAGGTGGAGAAGGTTCCGTCGGAGTTCATCGAAAAAATGCGGGTGCTGATTGGCGGGCTGGGCACCACGCAATGGCTGACCCTCGTGGTGTCCGCCGTTTCGTTGGCGATCATTCTCTTCTGGCCAAAACGCCTGCAACGGCGCGTGCCCGGCTCGATTGTGGCCCTGGTGCTCGGCACGGCGGCGGTGGCGATCTTCTCGTTGCCGGTGGAGACGATCGGGAGCCGTTTTGGCGGCATCCCCCAGGGGCTGCCGTCCCCGCACCTGCCAACGATTGCGTGGGGGAACCTGCAGTCGCTGCTCCAGCCCGCCTTGACCATCGCCGTGCTCGCTGCGATCGAATCCCTTCTCTGCGCGGTCGTCGCGGATGGTATGGTGGATGACCGCCACAATTCCAATCAGGAGCTGATGGCTCAAGGCATCGCCAATATAGTTAGCCCGCTTTTCGGCGGCATCGCCGCCACCGGTGCCATCGCGCGCACGGCGACAAACGTGAAGAGCGGCGCCCGGACGCCGGTCGCCGGTATCGTGCATGCCGCGACCTTGCTCGCCATCATCCTCGTTGCCGCGCCCCTGGCCAAGTACATCCCGCTTGCCACGCTGAGCGCCGTGCTGGTGAACGTGGCGTTGCACATGGGGGAATGGCATAATTTCGCGCGGCTCCCGAAGTGGCCCGCCAGCGACGCCGCCGTGTTTCTCTCCGCGTTCATCCTGACGGTGGTCGTGGATCTGACCGTGGCCGTGGAGATCGGCCTGGTGCTCGCCGCCGTGCTGTTTATCAAGCGCGTGTCCGAAACGACCCAGATCACCGCGGTGGACGAAACCACGGAAACCGAGGGCTCGCAGCATTCGCTCGTCGGCCGCGAGATTCCGGATGGGGTGATGGTGTACCGCATTTTTGGCGCGTTTTTCTTCGGGGCCGTCGACAAGCTCGAAAGTGTCCTCAAGCGCGAGAAACGGGAGCCTGCGGTCCTGATCTTACGCATGCGGAAGATCGTCGCGATGGACGCGACCGGGCTCAACGCGCTGGAAGACCTTTACGAACGCCTGCACCGCAAAGGGAAACATCTGGTCCTGAGCGGACCGCATATGCAGCCGTTGTTCTTGATGGAAAAGGCCGGATTCCTGGAACGCATCGGCCGGGAGAATGTCTGCCCGCACATTGAGGCGGCACTGGCCCGTTCCCGCGTGATCCTCGGCCTGCCGCCGGTCTCGTCGACCGATCCGCTGCGTCAGGAAAAGCAGAAGCTCGAAACGGTCCGCCAGGAGCTGGCGACCGCGCTCGAGCGCATCGACGGGGTCTTGAAGTTCCCGGGCGACACCCCGGGCGCGCCCAAGGCATGACCAGCAGATCTCAACAGATGGAGAGTTGCGAAACCGCGCGCAATCCATGAACTGATACCGTCCTGATGAACCAATTACCCCCAACCTTGTTGCTGCTGACCCTGCTGGGGTATGCGACGGGGGTGGTGGCCAGCCTGTTTTGCCTGCGCGCGGAGAAGGCGGCCAACGTTCTCGCCTGCGGTCTCGCCGCGCTGGCGGCGTTCAGCGGCGTGGTTGCCAGCGTCATCGGCCTCCTCACTGGCGCCGCCACAGCGCACGAGTCGGTGCAGATTCTTCCGGAGCTGATCCCGTACCTTCGCTTTTCCATCCGGCTCGATCCGCTGGGCCTGTTCTTCACGTTGCTCGTTTCCCTGGTCGGTCTCGCCATTGCCGTTTATTCGTTGGGCTACAACCGGCAATTCTTCGGACGCAAGAACCTTGGCGTGTTCGGGGCGTTTTTCAATTCGGTGCTGCTGGCGACCACGTTGGTTTTTCTGGCGGACAATGCGTTCTTCTTCCTGATCGCCTGGGAGATCATGGCGCTGTCGGCGTACTTCCTCGTGAGCTTCGAGCACGAAAAAGAGGAGTCGCGCAACGCCGGCGTGCTGTTCTTCGTGATGTCGCACATCGGCACCGGCTGCCTGATCCTCGGCTTTCTGCTGCTGTTCCAGACCTCGGGCGGCTACGGCTTTGAAGGCTTCCATGCGATCGGAGCCACGATGGCGGCGGGTCCGCGCAATGCGGCATTCCTCCTCTTCCTCGTCGGCTTCGGCGTGAAGGCAGGCATCGTCCCGCTCCACATCTGGCTGCCGGTGGCCCATCCCGCCGCGCCGAGCAACGTCTCGGCCCTCATGTCCGGGATCTTGATCAAGACCGGGATCTACGGCCTGACCCGCGTTTGCTTTGATTTCATGGGGCCACCACCGAATTGGTGGGGCGTCACCATTCTGACCATCGGCACCATCTCGGCCGTGCTCGGGGTGCTTTATGCGCTGATGGAGCATGACCTGAAACGGCTCCTGGCCTACCACAGCATTGAGAATATCGGCATCATTCTAATGGGGCTCGGTGCGGCGTTGATGTTCCTGCATACGGGCCATCCGGTGCTGGCCTCGCTGGCGCTTATCGCGGGACTGTATCATACCATCAATCACGCGGTCTTTAAGGCCCTGCTGTTCCTCGGGGCGGGCGCGGTGGTCCACGCGACCCACACTCGCAACATGGAGGAGATGGGCGGCCTGGTGAAGCGGATGCCGCGGACCGCGTTCTGTTTTCTGGTTGGCGCGGTGGCGATTTCTGCGCTGCCGCCGCTGAACGGTTTTGTGAGCGAATGGCTGACGTACCAGTCGTTGCTCCAGGGATTTGGGACGACCCCGAGCCTGATCCGGCTGATGTTTCCGCTGGGCGGCGCCATGCTGGCGCTCACCGGCGCGCTCGCGGCCGCGTGCTTCGTCAAGGCTTATGGCATCACGTTCCTCGCCCAGCCGCGCAGCGAGCATGCGGCCTGCGCCCATGAAGCCGGGGGGCCCGAGGTCGCCGGGCAGTTTCTGCTCACGGCGGTTTGCGTCTTCCTCGGTTTGTTCCCGACGCAGTTTTTGCGGTTGCTCGATCCGGTGACCAGCCAGCTCGCCGGTTCGGCGCTCAGCGCGCAGCTGGGTCTGGCAAATGGTTTTGTGCTGGCCGGCGCGACGGCCACCGGCGGCACCGTGTCCACGCTGGGCCTCGCGCTCATGGCCGTGTGCCTCCTGCCGGTGCCGCTGGCGCTCTGGTGGGTTTTTGCCCGGGGGACAACTGTGCGCCGCGGGCCGACGTGGGATTGTGGATTGCAGGGACTCACGCCCCGCATGGAATATACCGCGACCGGTTTTTCGAAGCCCATCCGCATGATCTTCAAGGCGCTCTTCCGGCCGCGCCGCGAAGTGCAGCGGGAATACGACTTCTCGCCCTATTTCGCCACGAACCTGCGGTTTGAGAGCCACGTGGAGGAGGTCTTCCTGACGCGCATTTATCGTCCGCTCAACTGGCTCGTCTGGCGGGTCTCGCGGCGGATGCGGGCGCTGCAGGCCGGCAGCCTGCAGGCGTATCTCATCTACATCTTCGTGACGCTCCTGTTGCTGCTGATCTTCGCGCTATGAACCGGACCGAAATCCTAACGCGGCGTTCGGATGTAGGGCGGGGTCGCCGGACCCCGCNNTGGAAGGCCCGGCTGCAGAACCGTCGCGGGCCGCCGGTCTGGCAGCCGTACCTCGACCTGCGGAAGTTCCTTGGCAAGGACATGGTGATCTCCGAGCACGCCTCGTGGGTCTTTTCCTTTGCGCCCTACGTCGTGTTCGTTACGGCGTTGCTGGCCGGACTGCTGGTGCCGATGGTGACCGTGCAGGCGCCGTTGAGCCTGTTCGGCGGCGTGCTCGCCCTGGTCGGGTTGCTGGCCCTCGGGCGTTTTTTTCTCGCGCTGGGCGGCCTGGATCCGGCCAGCACTTTTGGTGGCATGGGCAGCAGCCGCGAGATGACCATCGCGGCGATTGCCGAGCCGGCNNCAACCCTCGGACCCGACTGGAGCTTGCTGAGTCCCATGCATGTGCTGGCCTTCGCCGCCCTGTTCATTGTGCTCCTGGCCGAAACCGGACGGATCCCCGTGGACAACCCGGCGACGCATCTGGAGCTGACGATGATCCACGAAGCCATGCTGCTCGAATACTCGGGACGCTATCTGGCGCTCATGGAATGGGGCGCTTCGATCAAACAGTTGGTGCTGATGACGCTGCTCGTGAATGTGTTTTTCCCGTTCGGTTTGGCGGTCGCGGCTCCGGCCGGGCTGGGTCTCAGCCTGCTGGCGTATGGCGCCAAATTGCTGGTCGTGGCCGGATTCGTGGTGATCGTCGAGACCACGAACGCCAAGCTCCGTCTCTTTCGCGTGCCGGACCTGCTCAGCGCCGCCTTTGTCCTCGCCGGTTTGGCTCTGCTTTCCACGTTCCTGTTCCAATGAACTCCTGATGCACCCCGCGCCCACCTCCGAAATCCCCGCACAGCTGATCGCGCTCTTCGCCGCGCTGATGCTGGTCGCGCAATTGCTGCTGGCTGTCCAACGCATGCTGCTGACCAGCATCCGGCTGTTCGCCATTCAATCGTTGTTTCTGGCGGGGATCGCCGCGGTTGTGGCGTATTCGCACAACGCGTTCCACGTTTATGTCGTCGTGGCGCTGACGCTGATCGGCAAGGTGGCGTTTCTCCCCTGGCTGCTGGACCGGCAGGTGCGGCGGATGAAGATCATCCAGGAGATCGAGCCGCTGGTGAATTTCCCCACGTCCATGCTGATTTGCGGCGGCCTCACGCTGCTCGGCTACCTGGTGGCGCGGCCTTTCACCTCGTTGGAGCGCCTGGGCAACAACACTCTCGCGGTCGCCATCACGCTCGTCCTGACCGGCTTTTTCCTGATGATCAACCGCCGCAAGGCGATCACGCAGGTGCTGGCGCTGCTCACGGTGGAGAACGGCGTGATGCTGGCCGCGGTCGCGCTCACCACCTATGGCATGCCGCTGGTGGTCGAACTGGGCATCTTCTTCGACGTGCTGGTCGCGGTGATGATCCTGGGGATTCTCGTTTACCGCATCCGCGAGACGTTTGCCTCAATGGATACCAGCAAGCTGAGCCAGCTGAAGGGATGAACGGTCGTCGACGGACCGCCTGAACGACATGAGCCTTCTCGCCCCGCTGCTTTTTGTGCCGGCCGGCGCCGCCCTCGGGTGCTCGCTCGTGCGTTCGCGGCGGATGATGGCGGCGTTGGGCGTGCTGGCTTTCGGCCTGACGCTCGCCGGGGGCGTCGCGCTGCTCCGCCGGGTCGCGGCGGGCGGCGCAGTGACGGAGTGGGCCGGGTTTTTGCGGGCCGACGCACTGAGCGCCTGGATGGTGGTGCTGATCTCGGTCGTTTCGCTCGCGACGTCGGTTTATGCCGGCCGGTACTTCCAGCGGGATCTTGCGGCGGGGGCAGTGACGCCTGGGCAGATGAAGGAGTTTTTTATCCTCACCCCCTTGTTTGGCTGCGGCATGTTCCTCGTCGTTCTGGCGAACAGTCTCGGCGTGATGTGGGCCGCCGTCGAAGCCACCGCCCTTTCGTCGGTGCTGCTCGTGGCGTTGTACAACCGCCGGACGTCGCTGGAAGGGGCGTGGAAATACGTCATCCTGGGCAGCCTGGGCCTGGCGCTGGCTCTCCTCGGCACGGTCTTCATCTATGCCGCGGCGTGCCAGGACAGTTCCCGGCCGCTCCCGAGCTTCAACTGGTCCCACTTGCTGACGGTGGCGCCGCAGCTGAATCCCCGGCTGGTTCGGCTGGCCTTTGTGTTTGCGCTGCTCGGCTATGGCACCAAGGCCGGCCTCGCGCCGATGCACACGTGGCTGCCCGACGCGCACAGCGAGGCGCCGTCGCCCACCAGCGCCATGCTGTCCGGCGTGTCCCTCAAGATCGCGCTCTATGCGTTGCTGCGCTTTCACATCCTGACCGCCGCGTGTCTCGGCCCGGCGTTCAGCTGCCATCTGCTGCTGGGTTTTGGGCTCTTGTCCATGTTTCTGGCGGCGCCGTTTATCCTGGTGCAGGAGAATCTCAAGCGCATGCTGGCGTATTCAAGTCTCGAACACGTCGGACTGATCTGCGTCGGGATCGGCCTGGGCACGCCGCTGACGATTTTCGGGGCCCTGCTGCACATGGGCTATCACGCCCTGACCAAGCCGGTGCTGTTCTTCGCCGCCGGCAACCTCCACCAGTCCTGCCACACGCTCGAGATGCGGCTCATCGGTCCGGGCATGGTGAAGCTGCTTCCGGTCACGGTGCTGTGCCTGGGCCTGGCCGCGGTGGCGGCGACCGGGCTGCCGCCGTTCGGGTTGTTCTACAGTGAACTGACGGTGATCAGCGGGGGAGTCGTCGCGGGACAGATGACCGTCAGCGTGCTCGTGCTCGGTGCTTTGATTGCGTGTTTCTGCGGCATGCTGCGGCAATTCACGCGGATCCTGCCCGGCGAACCGAAGCCGCGCAGCGACGGCGATGGCCGCCGGATGGACGGGGTCCCGGCGATGGGTCTGCTGCTCGGCGGACTGCTGGTGTTCAGTGTCTGGCTGCCGCAACCGGTGCTCGATGTCCTGCATCAGGCGGCCGGCATCATCGGAGGTGAGCCATGAAGCGGGCGTGGAGGTTGATATCAGTATGAGACCAACCCGTGGAATAAAAATAGGGTGGTACCGCTTGTCCCCAAGCGGTTCCGGCGCGTTGGGGACAACGCGCTCCACCCGGGATGCTCGATTGGAGAGCAAGCTGGGATCAAGCAGGCTTTCCCCATGGAGTTGATCGCCCTTCTCGGCTTGCCGGTGGTGGCCGGCCTCCTGTGTCTTGCGACGGACTCCCCCCGCGCCTGGGAGCGGTTGAACCTGCTCGCGTTCGCGGGGCTGGCCCTGCTCGCCCTGGACCTGGGCGCCACGGTGCTGGCCAACGGTCCCGTCACGGCGCTGGGCGGCTTTCTCCGGGCGGACGCCCTCAGTGCGCTGGTCGTCGGGCTGACCGCGTTCGTGGCGCTGGTGACGGCGATCTATGCCGTCGGGTATTTCCGGCGCGATCAGCGCGACCGCCGCATCGCGGTGCCGCAACTACGGCGCTATTATGTGCTGACGCCGCTGTTTGTCGGCGTGATGTTGCTGGTGCCGCTGGCGGACAACCTCGGGGTGATGTGGGTGGCCACCGAGGGCGCCACGCTGGCCTCGGTCCTGCTCGTGACCTTCTACAACCAGAAGACCTCGTTTGAAGCGGGCTGGAAATACATCATCATCGGCAGCGTCGGCATTTCGCTGGCGTTGTTTGGCACCGTGCTCACGTACTACTCGGCGGTCGGGGTACTCGGTCCGGACACCGCGCACGGGATGAACTGGTCGGTGCTGGCGGTCATCGCGGACAAGTTCGACTCACGGGCGATGCGCCTGGCCTTCGTGCTGGTGCTGCTGGGTTACGGCACCAAGGCCGGACTCGTCCCGATGCATACCTGGAAGCCAGATGCGTATGCCGAGGCGCCGGTGCCGACCGCGGCGTTGCTGGGAGCGGGCTTCATCAACTGCGCCCTTTACGGCATCGCCCGCTTCGACGTCTTGGCGGAAAAATGCCTGGGCCATGATTTCCCCGGCAAGCTGCTGGCGGGATTCGGCCTGGCTTCGATCCTGGTCGCGGCGCCGTTCATCCTCGCCCAGCGCAATTTCCGGCGCCTCCTGGCGTATTCCAGCATCGACCACGCTGGCATCATGGTGGCGGCGCTGGGCTTCGGCGGAAAGCTGGGCGCGCTCGGCGCGATGCTGCACATGCTGTTCCACGCCGCGACCAAGCCGCTGCTGTTCTTCTGTGCCGGCAACGTACAGCAACACTACGGTACGCCGTTCTTTTTGAAGATCCGCGGGGTGATTCGCACGCTGCCGTGGACCGGCGGCTTGTTCCTGCTGGCGGCCCTGGCGGTGACCGGCACGCCGCCGTTCAGCCTCTTCCAGAGCGAATTCACGGTGTTGAGCGCGGCGCTGGTGGCCCACCAGGGCTGGTCCGCGTTCCTCTTTCTCGCCGGGGTCGTGACGATCTTCGCCGGCTTCCTCGTGCACATGACGCGGCTCAATCTGGGCACGCCCGAAGCCGGGGCGCCCGCCCGCGCCGCGGAATGCCCCTGGAAACTCACGGCCATTCTGCTCGTCGCGGCCGCGGTGATCCTGCTCGGTTTCTGGCTGCCGGGCCCACTGTACCAGCTCATTCAGCAATCGGCCCGCATCATCGGAGGTGTGTCATGAATATTCTGCCGGAACTTCTCCCCGCCCTGAACGACCTGCAGGACAGTTTTTCCGGCCGGTTTACCGCGGTGAACGCGCCGCGTCCCAACGAAGTCTATTTCGATGCCCCGATGGAGTTGGTCGCCGGCTTTTGTGCGCAGCTCTACCGCAAGTGGAACGCCCGTCTGGTCAGCCTGTTTGCCGACGACCCGCGTCCGGCCGTGGACGCGTTTCACCTGTATTACGTGTTCGCGCTCGACGGCGCGCACGGGTTCTTCGTGCTGCGCGTGCCGGTGGCGGCCGACAAGCCCGAGTTCACCGCGCTCACCGATGCCGTCCACGCCGTCAACTGGCAGGAGCGGGAAGTGCAGGACATGTTTGGCCTGAAGCTGCTGGGCCACCCTAATCCGCGCCGTTGTGCCCTGCACGACGACTGGCCGGACGTTCATCCGCTGCGCAAGGATTTCGATCTTCACACTGTGCTGCCGCCGTTCAAGGGCGTGCGCCACAAGTTCCGTGAGGTCGAAGGGGAGGGAGTCTTCCAGGTGCCGGTCGGCCCGGTGCATGCCGGCATCATCGAGCCCGGCCATTTTCTTTTCAGCGTGGCAGGCGAGCCGGTGCTTTACCTGCAATTGCGGATGTTCTACGCGCATAAGGGCACCGAAAAGCTGTTCGAGCATCTGCCGGTGGAGCACGGCGTGCGGCTGGCCGAGAGCATTTCCGGCGATTCGAGCTTCGCACACGCCACGGCGTTCTGCCATGCAGTCGAGCGGACTGCCGGAGTCGAGGCGCCGCCGCGCGCCCGCGCGCTGCGCACCGTCTGCCTCGAGTTGGAACGCATCTACAATCATATCGGCGATATCGGCGCCATCTGCACCGACGTGGCGTTCGCTACCGCCAACATGCACGCCATGCGGCTCAAGGAGCGCGTGCTGCGCGTGAACGAGCTGCTCACCGGCAACCGCCTCCTCCGCGGCATGGCCTGTCTTGGCGGCGTGCGCTACGATTTCGCGGCCGCGCATCGGGCGGCGCTGGTCCAGTTGTTGCACTGGCTGAAACCCGAATTCGAGGCGCTCGTCGAGCTCATCCGCGACTCCTCCGGCACCCGCGACCGGCTGGAAACCACCGGCATCCTCAAGCCCGAGGTCGCCCGCGATTTTGGCGTTGTCGGGCTGGCCGGGCGCGCCTCCGGTCTCGACCGCGATCTGCGGCGCGATTTCCCGCATGCCTTCTACGATCAGGTGCAGTTTACCGTCCCCGTGTTCACCGAAGGCGATGTGCAGCGGCGGCTGGTGGTGCGACGCGAGGAGATCTACCAGTCGACGGCCATCCTCGAACAGGTGCTGGCAAAACTGCCGGATGGTCCGGTGCGGACGAACCTCGGCGAGCTGCCCCCGGACCGGATTGCGCTGGGCTATGTCGAGGGCTGGCGCGGCGAGATCTTCCATTGGATCCGGACCGCGCCCGGCAACCGGCTCGCCCGGTGCAAGATCAAGGATCCCTCGCTCCAGAACTGGCCGGCGATCACCGAGGCGATTCTCGGCAACATCATTCCGGATTTTCCGGTCGTAAACAAAAGCTTCAACCTGTCCTACTCCGGGACGGACCGCTGACCATGTTCAACGTTCTCCGCCAAAGTCAGAAAACGGGCGTCGCGACGACGTCGTATCCCGCCACGCCCGCCGAAGTCTCGCCCCGCACCCGCGGCCGCCCGGAGATCGACTGGGCTGCCTGGAAGGACGCGCGCCCGGCGGCGGCGGTCTGTCCGACTGGCGCCATCGCCTGCATTGACGCCGATGGCCGCCGGACCGCCTCGCTCGACCTGGCCAAGTGCATTTTCTGCGGGCTGTGCGCCGACGTCGATCCGGCGATTCACATGACGACCATCTGCGAATGCGCCGCCCGCAGCCGCGCCGCGCTCGTCACCCACGCGACGTACGCGCTCAAACCCGACGGCGCGCACGACCGCCTGATCGCGCCGCCCGTGCCTGGCCAGGAATCGCCTGTCTTCCTTGAGGCCGTCGGCCGGGAACTGAAGGCCCGGACCGACAAGCTGCTGGGACGCTCGCTGCATATCCGGGAGGTGGACGCCGGCTCCTGCAACGGGTGTGAGATTGAGATTGTGGGACTGAACAGCCCGATCTACGACGCGGAGCGCTTCGGCGTGCATTTCGTCGCCTCGCCGCGTCATGCGGACATGCTGCTCGTCACCGGACCCGTGACGCGGAATATGGAGCAGGCGCTCCGGAAGACCTACGATGCGATGCCGGGGCCGCGCCTGGTCGTGGCCGTGGGCGCGTGCGGGTGCAGCGGCGGAATCTTCGGCGTGAACTACGCGACCCGCGGCGCGGTGGACGCGGTCATTCCGGTCGACGTGTATATACCCGGCTGCCCACCCAATCCCCACGCCCTGCTGCACGGCATTCTGACCGCCGTCGGCCGGTGGCCTGATCAAAAGAGTTCCTGATCCCACGGCGGACGCCGCTGCCGGATGCACGCAATTGCCGGCAATTCTCCTCGGACCTGGTGAACCGATCGATGTGCCGGTGTAGGAAGCCCGCGGGCCCGTTCGACAGGCTCAGTCGTATCTATTCAAAAAACCC
>PLOH01000069.1 GCA_003142955.1 Opitutia bacterium
CTTGAAGCCGTAATAGGCCCCAGTGCTCAACTGCATCACCCGCAGGGCCAGCGCCGCGTCCAGGTTCACCAGTTTTACAATCTCAGGGATGCTGGAATTCGGGTCGGCCAGCAGACGGCCGATGCGGCTGAACACCTGTGGGGTCGACGGGAGGCGCTGGCCAAGGCGCAGGACGTCGGCAATGGTGAGCGCAGCAACGGGCATTCCGTTCGCGGCCGAAGCGGCAGGGGGAGGTGAGGCCATGTCAGTATCGCTTTCCGTTCGGCACACCGGGCCGGAAGTTGAGTCGGTAGCACCAGAAGTTTTTCAGAGATTCAGCGCGGTTGTCAATCTGCGGTGCGCTGGATTCAGGTGCCCGGGCGCCCCAGCCGACGGGCGATTTTGCCGTGGTTCTTTCGGCCGGACCGATCTAGCCTGGGGGGACCAGCAACCGGAAATGAACAAACTTTTCACGTTCGGTGGGGCGACCCTCGGCAGCTATGTAGGCTGGATTGTGGGCATGCGCATCGGAATCGGCACGGCGATCGTCCTCAGCGGCGTGGCCGCGCTGGCGGGCGTCGTGGCCGGGTGGAAACTGGCGCGGCGGTTTCGCTGACGGGCTGCGGGGCGCGGCGCAGATCGTGCGGCAAACGTTCTGGGCCGGCGAGTTGCACTCGCGCCAACTCGGCTTTTGTTGGCGCATACAAAATCAGCTTCCGCGTCTGCTTCCTCGCCGGAATTGGCGTCGACCGGCGCCGAGGCGGATGTTTTCCCCACGGAAAATACCCTCCAGCAAATCGCCCGTTTCCCCCAACCATGAGGAATTATTCTCCCGGATCGGCTGCCCTGCGCGCCGCTGCCGTGCTCGCCTGTTCGTCGAACGCGTTCGCTGACGAGACCAAGATCCAAATCCCGGATCTTCATGCCGTGTCGTTTCCGTTGCCCGGCGGCACCGTGTCCGGTCTGGCCGTGCTCTCGGCCGGCATGGGCGTCTGCGCGCTGGGCCTGCTCTTCGGTTGGTGGAAATACCTGCAAACCCGCCGCCTGCCCGTCCATCCCGCCATGGCCGACGTCTCCCAAATCATCTGGGAGACCTGCAAGACCTACCTGCAACAGCAGGGCCGGTTCCTGATCGGCTTGTGGGGCCTCATTGCCATCTGCATCGCCTACTATTTCGCCGGCCTCGCCGGCGAGTCGCCGGCCCACGTTGCGGTCATCCTGCTTTGCTCGATTCTCGGCATCCTCGGCAGCTACGGGGTGGCGTGGTTCGGCATCCGCATCAACACCGTGGCCAATTCGCGCACCGCGTTCAGCGCCCTGAAAGGCAACTCGCTCGCCATGCTCCACATCCCGCTGCGCTCCGGCATGAGCGTCGGACTGGTCCTGGTTTCGATCGAGTTGTTCTTCATGATCGCCATCCTCGTTTTCCTGCCGCCCTCGCTGGCCGGCGCCTGTTTCGTGGGCTTCGCCATCGGCGAGTCGCTCGGCGCCAGCGCGCTGCGCATTTGCGGTGGCATCTTCACCAAGATCGCCGACATCGGCGCCGACCTGATGAAGATCGTTTTCCAACTCCCGGAGGACGACCCGCGCAACCCCGGGGTGATCGCGGATTGCACCGGCGACAACGCCGGCGACTCGGTCGGGCCCACCGCCGACGGTTTCGAAACGTACGGCGTCACCGGCGTCGCGCTCATCGCCTTCCTCGCGCTCGCGCTCGTGGACGACCCCGTCCTGTGCGGCACGCTCATCGTGTGGCTGTTC
The DNA here is from genome assembly GCA_003142955.1 of Opitutia bacterium. Taxonomy (GTDB): domain Bacteria; phylum Verrucomicrobiota; class Verrucomicrobiia; order Opitutales; family Opitutaceae; genus Fen-1467. The sequence goes on from PLOH01000069.1 coordinate 1,741, forward strand.
GCCATGCGCATCCTGATGATCCTCACTTCGCTCGGTTCCTACCTGCTCAACGAAGGCATGAGCCGGACGCTTTACGGTCGGAACAACGACTTCGATCTCGAGGCGCCGCTGACCAATCTCGTGTGGATCACCTCGGTCGTCTCCATGCTGGTGACGTTTCTCGCCAGTTACCTCCTGCTCGGCAATCTTCCGGGGCACGACGGCCTGTGGTGGAACCTCTCGGTGATCATCAGCCTGGGCACGCTCGCCGGAGCGCTCATCCCGGAATTCACCCGCGCCTTCACCAGCACCAAGTCGCGCCATGTCCATGAGATTGTGAACTCCTCGCGCCAGGGCGGAGCATCCCTGAACATTTTGTCGGGCCTCGTGGCGGGAAACTTTTCCGCTTTTTGGAAAGGGCTGGTCATCCTCTGCCTCATGGCGGCGGCCTATCATTTCTCGCAGCACATCGCCGTGGCCGGGCTGATGCCGGTGCCCCTGCGGTACGCCGCGCCCATCTTCGCGTTCGGGCTGTTGGCCTTTGGCTTCCTCGGCATGGGCCCGGTGACGATCGCCGTCGACAGCTTCGGACCGGTGACGGACAACGCGCAATCCGTCTACGAGCTCTCCCAGATCGAGCGGCGCCCGGGGATCGCCGCCGAGATCGAGCAGCACTACGGATTCAAGCCCGATTTCGAGCACGCCAAGCTGCTGCTGGAAAAGAGCGATGGCGCGGGCAACACCTTCAAGGCCACCGCCAAGCCCGTGCTCATCGGCACCGCCGTCGTCGGTTCCACGACCATGGTGTTTGGTATCATCCTCCTGCTCGACCGGGCGTTTGGCGGCGTGGTCGCCAAGCTCAGCCTCGTGCAACCCCAGGTCCTGCTGGGCCTGCTCATGGGCGGTTCGGTCATCTATTGGTTCACCGGCGCGTCGATGCAGGCCGTCGTCACCGGCGCCTACCGCGCGGTGGTCTACATCAAGCGCCACATGCGCCTCGATGCCACCACCGCGTCCACCCGCGACTCCAAGGAGATCGTCCGGATTTGCACGCAGTACGCCCAGCGCGGAATGATCAACATCTTCGTGGTGATCTTCTGCTTCGCCCTCGCCCTGCCGTTTTTCGATCCCTATTTCTTCATCGGCTACCTGGTCGGGCTGGCGTTCTTCGGTCTCTTCCAGGCCATCTTCATGGCCAA
>PLOH01000144.1:0-1874 GCA_003142955.1 Opitutia bacterium
CTGCCCCGGAATTACCGCCGCGATCTCGATCTCACGGAAGCCGTGGTGCGCGTCTCCTACGACAAGGGCGGCGTGCATTACACGCGCGAGGTATTTGTCAGCACGCCGGATGAAGCAATCGTCGTGCGTTTGACGGCGGACCGCCCCGGCGTCCTCTCATTCGATCTAACCCTGGACCGGCCGGAGCGTTTCGAGACCACGGCCGCCGGTTCTGACGGTTTGCGGATGACCGGTCAGCTCAACGACGGCGTCGATGGCAAAGGCGTAAACTACGCCGCGCAGCTGCGAGCCTTGCCGGTCGGCGGCAGGATCGCGACCTCGGGCAGCACACTGCAGGTGCGTGGAGCTGACGAGGTGGTGTTGCTTGTCACCGCCGCGACGGACATCCGGTCATTTGCCGGCCGGCGCAGCGCTGACCCTGGGGTGATGGCGGCCGACGATCTGGCGCGCGCCGCAGGGAAACCGTATGCGGGATTGCGGCGGGCGCATGTCGACGANNGGCCTGATGGCGCTCTATTTTGATTTCGGACGTTATCTGCTGATCTCCGCGTCGCGGCCCGGCGGGCTGCCGGCCAACCTGCAGGGAATCTGGGCGGAGGAAATCCAGACACCGTGGAATGGCGACTGGCACTTGAACGTGAACGTGCAGATGAATTATTGGCCGGCAGAAGTGGGTAATCTCTCCGAGCTCGCGCAGCCACTGTTTGCGTTTATCCGTTCGCTGCAGAAGCCGGGCGCGCAAACCGCCCGGAAGTATTACGGAGCCCGCGGCTGGGTGGCGCATGTCATCACCAACCCCTGGGGTTTCACGTCGCCGGGCGAAGGCGCGGACTGGGGCGCCACCACGACGGGGTCGGCCTGGTTATGCACCCACTTGTGGGACCATTATCTCTTCACCGATGATCGCGCGTTTCTGGCAGACGCTTATCCGGTTTTGAAAGGATCGGCGCAGTTCTACTCGGACATGCTGATCGAGGAACCGGTTCACCATTGGCTGGTGACAGCGCCTTCGAATTCCCCGGAGAACGCCTTCCTGCTCCCGGATGGCGCGAAGGCCCACATTTGTCTCGGCGCGACGATGGACATGCAGCTGTTGCGTTATCTCTTCGGCGCCTGCATCGAAGCGTCGCGCATTCTCGGGGTGGACGAGGATTTCCGGACGGAGCTGGAGGCGAAGCGACCGCGGCTGGCGCCGACTCGGGTCGCGGCGGATGGCCGGATCATGGAATGGCTGGAGGATTACCGGGAGGATGATCCGCATCACCGTCACGTCTCCCACCTCTGGGGGTTGTATCCGGGCTTCGAGATCAGCCGGCAGGCCACGCCGGCCCTGGCGGCGGCGGCGCGAAAATCGCTCGACGCGCGCGGAGACGGCGGGACGGGCTGGAGTCTGGCCCACAAGGTGGCGTTGTGGGCGCGCCTCGGTGACGGCGACCGCGCCTGTCGCCTGCTTTCGAACCTGCTCCAGCCGGCGCAGGAGGCGGGCGGAACCTATCCCAATCTCTTCGACTCGTGTCCGCCGTTTCAGATCGACGGCAATTTCGGAGCGGCGGCCGGCATCGCTGAAATGCTGGTGCAGAGCCCGATCGTGGAACCCGAGGCTTCAAACCACCCAGTGACAATCGAGTTGCTTCCGGCGCTGCCCGATGCGTGGGCAGAGGGCGGAGTCCACGGCTTGCGTGCGCGCGGCGGATTTGAGGTCGACCTGAAGTGGGGAAAGGGGGCGCTCATCGAAGCTAGAATCCTCTCGCTGCGGGGTCATTCCGTCCAACTGCGTTATGGTGCAACCACGGCAACCTTCGCGACCAAACCAGGGCAGACTCTCAATCTCGACGGTTCGCTGAAATCGCGCTGAGCCGTAACGATGCAAAATG
>PLOH01000144.1:1960-3513 GCA_003142955.1 Opitutia bacterium
CTCATGGTCGGCGCTTGCATGCTCGCGGCGCCGCCGGCCGCCGCCCGGGCCGAGCCCTTGCCAGGCGCCCGCGTGTCGTTCAATGCCGACTGGCGATTTCAGAAGGGCGACCCGGCGGGCTTGGGCGACGCCCTGGCCTATGGCAGGATCAAGAGCTGGGTTATTGCCACTGGAGACGATCTGCTCAACCCCATGGCGGCGAGACCCGCCCGACCGGCGGGCAGCCCTGGCGGGGAAATTCCATACGCGCAGGCCGGCTTCGATGACGGCGCCTGGCGGAAATTGAATCTGCCGCACGACTGGGGTATCGAAGGGCCATTCAAACAGGAGTTGCCCGGCGACACGGGCAAGCTGCCCTGGTCGGGCGTGGGCTGGTACCGGAAGCATTTCACCGTTGAGCCAGCGGACGCCGGACAGCGTCTCTATTTGGACGTCGACGGCGCGATGGCTTACGCAGCCGTGTGGCTCAACGGGCAGTTCGTCGGCGGCTGGCCCTACGGCTACACCTCGTTTCGGCTGGATCTGACTCCGTTCGTCAATTGGGGCGCCGAAAACGTTGTCGCAATCCGGCTCGATAATCCGCCTGAGTCCTCGCGGTGGTATCCTGGTGGCGGCCTTTATCGCAATCTCTGGCTTGTAAAGACGGCGGCCGCGCATGTGGCGCATTGGGGTACGGTCGTGACCACACCCGCAGTCACCAAGGACGCGGCGACGGTGAACGTTGATTTCGTGATCGAGAACGACTCGCCGGACAAGATCGAGGCGTCCGTCTCCACGAGGATCTACGAACTCGGGGCGGACGGCCGGGGAGGCGCTTCTCCGGTGGCCACGTCCGACACTCTTCTCGTAGATATCGATCCCGCCAAGGCGCGCACGGCGGCGCGATCAAATCTGCTGACCATCGGCAAACCCCGGCTCTGGGACCTCCAGCATCCGAATCGGTACGTAGCTGTCACGACGATCGACCAAAGCGGGAAGATCGTGGACCGCTACGAGACGCCCTTCGGCATCCGCACGATCCGCTTTGACCCGGACCAGGGGTTCTTCCTGAACGGCGTGCATGTGAGGATCAACGGAGTCTGCGATCATCACGATCTCGGTGCGCTGGGCGCCGCCATCAATTCGCGGGCGCTGGAGCGCCAGGTTCAGTTGCTCCAGGAGATGGGCTGCAATGCGATCCGCACGAGCCACAATCCGCCCGCGCCGGAGTTGCTCGAGATCTGCGACCGTTTGGGAATGCTGGTGATGGACGAGGCGTTCGACTGCTGGCGAAGCGGCAAGCATGCCAACGATTACCACCTGCTGTTTGACGATTGGGCCGAGAAGGATTTGCGGGCTCTGGTGCGCCGCGATCGCAATCACCCGAGCGTGATCTTGTGGAGCATCGGCAACGAGATCCGCGAACAGGGTGAGGCCGAAGGCTGGAGGCTGGCGACTCACCTCGCCGGAATCGTGCGGGAAGAGGACCGGTCGCGGCCCGTCACCTCGGCGTGCTCTTCCCTCGATGCCGGCTACAATGGATTCCAGACGGCCCTCGACGTGCTCGGCTACAA
>PLOH01000035.1 GCA_003142955.1 Opitutia bacterium
GGCTTCGCCCTCCATGCTCCTCACCCAATGGCGGACGCCATTGGGGTGCGGTCAGTTACGGTCGCGCCGGCGAGCAACTGCGGCCGGTTGAATGGGAGATCGAGCAGTTGCTGGCCGAAGCCGACGAGGCGCAACCGCTCCAGGACGGGCTGAGCCTGGAAGGCGGGCGCCAGCGCGCGCTTGCGTCGTCTGGTCCCGTCCGCCGCAATGTCGGGCATGTTGGCGACTTGTCAGGCGGGTTACGAAACGGCTCTGGCCGGGGAACTGGCCGCGGCCGGGAGGCATCCCGTCGCGCGCGGTCCGGGCTGGGTGCATTGTCCGGCAGACCCGGGCGGCGAGCTGCCGGATCCGGTTTTCGCCCCGTTGATCCTGCTGGAGCCCCGCGCGCTGCAGGCCGGTGCGGTCAATGCGCTCGCCCAACAGATCGTTGATTTCTTTGCCGAGTCCTTGCGGGACGAACAGGTCGAGGGCGGGTGGCCCAACGCCTGGAACGGTTCACCGGAGCCGGCCGGCCTGGCGCGCCGCATCACCGCGACGCGGCGGGCATTTGACGACTTGCTGCGCCGAAAGCTCTCGCGGGTCACCCGGCTGGGGGTGCCCGGCGTTCCGCCCGGGGTCGGCCCGACGCGCGGGTTGTTTGTGTTTTTCACCGATTTCGACCGGGCGTGGGTGTCGCGCACCGCGGTGCGCGGGGGCCAGCGTCGCATGGCCGACAACCCGGCGGCGCCGTCGCGCTCCTACCTGAAGATCGAGGAAGCCTATGGCGTGCTGGGCGCGGAGCCGCAGCCGGACGAAACGGTGATCGACCTCGGGGCCGCCCCCGGCGGCTGGAGCTACAGCGCGGCGCGGCGCGGGGCGCAGGTGCTGGCGGTCGACAACGGTCCGCTCAAGGGCGGCGCCCTGGCGCACCCGCGGATCGAACACCGCCGCGAGGATGCCTTTGGCTTTCGTCCCGCGCCGGGCGCGACTTTCGACTGGCTGTTTTGCGACCTGGTGGAGGAGCCTCATCACGTGCTGCGCAACCTGGTGGCGCCGTGGCTCGGGCAACGCTGGTGCCGCCGGTTTGTCATCAATCTCAAATTCGGCCGGACGGACCCGCTGGCGCTGTTGCAGGAGCTCCGGGCGGCGGATTCGCCGTTCACGCGGCAGGCGGCGGATTTTCGCATCCGCCATCTTTATCACGATCGCGAGGAGTTTACGGTGGTCGGCCGCGCCCGATTTTAGTTAAGCTCTTCTGGTGAAACCGAAAGAACATACGGTGTGCGGTCTGGCGGCGGTGAAAGCGTTGTTCGCGCGGGACGCCGGCGCGATCAAGCGGCTGTTCTTCGACTATCCGACGGGGCGCAGGATCGGCATCATCTGCCAGGCTTTGTCCCGGGCCCGGAAGGTCTATCGCTGCGTCGAGCCGGTCGAATTGGAAAAGATCTCCGGCACGGTCCACCATGGCGGCATTGTGGCGGTGATCGAGCCGCGAGTCCTGCGGCGGCCGCGGCCCGAGGACGTGCGCCGCTGGGCGCACTCCGCCGCACCTTTGCTGCTGCTCGATCGGATTGGCAACGTGCACAACCTTGGGGCCATCGTCCGCTCGGCGGCCTTTTTCGGCGTTGAGCACATCGTAATTCCAGACGATCCGGATCAGGCGCGGCCGGGCGACGCGGCGTACCGCGTGGCCGAGGGGGCGATGGAACACGTGGAGATCCATGCCGTGACATCGCTCGCTGAGTTTGTTCGCGAGCTAAAGCCCTTTTATCGGGTCATCGGAACGGCGGTCCGCGGCGCCGCGCCCATCGCCGGTGGCGGGGCCCGCAAGTCTTCCGGGAATTCGCCGGAGCGCCCGGTCGCGCTGGTGCTCGGCAACGAGGAGCGCGGTCTCGCCCCCGAGGTGGCGGCAGCGTGCGAAGAGCTGGTGCGGATCCCCGGGAAAGGTGCGATCGAATCGCTCAACGTCTCGGCGGCGGCGGCGGTCCTCTGCTGGGAGTTCTTCGGCCGGCTCAGTATCGGTCCATCACGCCGTACACCACCCAGGTGATCCCGACGGAAAAAACAATAAGGCCGGCCAGACTGTACAGCGTCGTGATGGGATTGCCCCAGCCCGCGATCAGACGCCAGATGAAGAACCCGTTGACCACGATCATCAGGATCAGGTAGTCGCGCCGCCGGCGGTTGGATCGCGAGGTCAGATCCACGGGCTTCTCGGTTCGGGCCTGGAACCGGGCGTTTTCGCGCAAGATCTCCATCACATCGATGGGCGGCCCGGGGTTGGCCGGTCGAGGCGGTTCGGGGGTTGCAGCTGCCGGCGGGGGACGGTTTGCCGCCGCGATGATCGCATGGAGATCAACCGCGGGATCCGAAGCGCGATTCACGTTTTCAAACGACTTGGTCTTGAACCGGACCGCCGGCCGAAGGGGGAACATCCTGCCATAGTCTCCCAGCGCTTGCAGGGGAATCCACGGCCCGGCGGCGTCCGCGGACGCTTCCGTGGCGGGAGTGATGACCCCGGAGTGGGCCAGCTCGGCCAGCAATTCCGGGCCGAAAGGGCCTCGAACTTCCTGATTGAGGCGCAGAAACAGGGCGGTCGGTTGCGACATGATTCGAGAACGAGAAATCCAAACCCAGATTAACGATGACCAGCTGGCTAGCGCGAGCGGATTTCCCGCCGGCGCCGAAGGCGGCTTGCGCGGAGATGAGTCATGGGTTAATCCGCGGACATGATTATCCTGCACGAAGGAGGCGGACCGGGGCCGAAAGCGGCGGCGGGAACCCGGGTGTACGCGCTTCGCCTGACCGTGGGATCGATTCAGCCTCGCGTCTGGCGCCGGTTGCTCGTGCGCGAGAGCATGTGGCTGAGCCGGCTGCATGAAGCGGTCCAAACTTCGTTCGGCTGGTACGATTATCAGACGCATGTCTTCTCCATTGGCGAAAAACGCTATGGCAACCCGGTGTTCCGGGAGGGCGCTATGATCGATGACGATCGTGACGCGTCGCTCGCGGCGGTCCGCTTTGCCGAGCACGATCGCCTGGCGTACGACTACCTGTTCGCGGACGGATGGCACGTTGATATCCGCGTGGAGAAAATCGTGCGGGCCAGCAAGGGAGGGGTCTATCCGGCGTGTGTGGCCGGTGAGCGCGCCGGGCCGCCGGAGGATTGCGGCGGCATTGAAGGATATCAGGACATGATCTGCTGCCTCCAACACCCTGAGACCGATCTGGGGCACGAATGGCGGGAGTGGCTGGGCGTCGGATACGATCCCGAGAAATGCGATCTCGATGCCGTCAACAAGGCGCTGAAGCGGCTGGCCAAGACGGGCTGAGCCAAAAGCTGCAGTTGACGTAGGGTCGCCGCCGTTTCGACAGGCTCAAGGCCCCGAGCATGTCGAGGGGCTTGTCGGCGGACCGTTCACCCATGGATAATTGGCCCGGCGACAAGCGCCGGCCCTACGCACGATTTGGTGCCGGCTATCGTTGTCTGAAAAGTGTCGGTCAACTGCATGAGGGCGGCTGAGGCCCGGCAGTGCTGACGTTGGGGCGGAAGTTCATGGCGCCGGAGTCAGCACGTCGCGGAGCTTGGCCTGAAGGCGCGGGCGGTCGAAGGGCTTCTGGATGAAACCGGCCAGCTTCTTGCCGGCGAACCGGTCGATCGTGTCCTTTTCGGTGAATCCGCTCATGAGCACCACGGGCACATCGGGGTTGATCCGGTACAGCTCGCGATACGTTTCCTCCCCGTCCATGTGCGGCATGGTGAGATCCAGAAGCACCACACGCAGCGTGCCGGCGTGCTCGCGAAACGCGCGCACGGCCTCAACGCCATCGGAGGCGATGAGCGGCTGGAAGCCGAGGCTCTCCAGCGTTCGCGCAGTTACCGCCCGCACCGTTTCCTCATCGTCAACGACGAGGGCGAGGCCGGAGCCACGCCAGGCGGCCACTTCATCATCAGGCGGCTCAGGAAGGTGAGCGCCCTCTTCGAGGGCCGGAAACAGCAGCTTGAAGGTCGTGCCGCGTCCCGGCTCGCTGTACACTTTAATCGTGCCGCGGTGCGCGCGCACAATGCCGAGGACGGCCGCCAGCCCGAGACCGTGGCCCGTGAATTTGGTCGTGTAAAACGGCTCGAAAATGCGGGCCTTCACGTCCGGTGGCATGCCGCAGCCATTGTCGTTGACCTCAAGGAAAACATAGTCTCCGACCGGCAGATCAGGGGAAAGGAAAGTCGCCTCCAGGTAGGAGCGGTCAACGCGCATGACTCCCGTGGAGACCCGGATGAAACCGCTCCGTTCGCCGATGGCGTCGGAGGCGTTGATAACCAGATTCATGACGATCTGCCGGATCTGGGTCGGATCGGCGAGGATGGCGGGCAGCGGCTGATGCAGTTCGAGCTTGAGCACGCATTTCTTGCTGATCGACACCTGCAGGAGCTGGGTCGTGTCTTCGACCAGGTCGCTCAGGTCGGCCCGGGTCACCGCGAGGTGGCTGCGGCCCGAATAGGCGAGCATCTCTTTGCACAGCTCCGCGGCGCGAATGGCGGCCTTTTCAATCTGGCCGAGCGAGTGATGCACCGGCGAATCTGCCGGCAGGTCGAGTCGCGCGAGGCTGGCATTGCCGAGCATCGCGGTCAGCAGGTTGTTGAAGTCGTGGGCAATGCCGCCGGCGAGCACGCCCAGGCTCTCGAGTTTCTGCGCCTGCAACATCCGGCGCTCCGTTTCCATCCGATCGACCTCGGCCTGTTTCTGGAGGGAGATATCCCGGATGATCGTGGAGAGAAAGGCCGGCTGGCCGTCGTCATCGCGATGCATGAGCAGCAGCTGCGACACGGGAAATTCGCGACCCTCCCGATCGAGCATGGCCGTTTCGCCATGCCAGGAGCCCTGCGCCAGCGCGGCGGGAATGGCTTCACGAAACAGGAGACGCACGACCCAATCAGGATGATGATCGGAGAGCGGCCGGCCGCGCGCGGCGGCGAGGTCGGGGTGGCCCCGCAGGCGGAGCAGCATGCCGTTCGCATAGATGGTCCGGCCCTCCAGATCCATCGTGGCGATGTAGTCGGTGGTGGCCCCGATGATCTCCAGCAGCCGGTGCCGCTCGACCTCGGCGCGTTTGCGTTCGGTCAGATCGATGTGCGTGCCGGACACCCGCAGCGGGTGGCCGTTCTCGTCCCGTTCGACGACTGAGCCGCGGGTGAGCACCCATTTCCACCGGCCGTCCTTCATGCGCAACCGATGTTCGGTCTCGTAAAAGGGTGTTTGCCCCTTGATGTGGTCATTCAGGGCGCAGGTCACGCGCTGCAAATCCTCCGGATGAATGAGTTTCTGCCACGCCCGCTCATGCGGCTCCACTTCCTCCAGCGTGTAACCGAGCATTTCCGCCCAGCGCCGATTGAACGTGAGATGGCCCGACACCACGTCGCGATCCCACAGGCCCAATTGCGCTCCGGCGATGACCCGGTCCATGCGGGTCTCACTCGTGGCGAGTTTGGCCTCCGCGCGGAAACGCCGGGTGACCGTGGATCCCAGGCCGAGTCCGACCACGACCGCTGCGCACTCGAAAAGCAGGAAGTCCACGATGGTCTGTGGCGGGGCCTGGGTCAGGTGCAGCTCGATCAGGCCGCTGATCGTCAACGCGGAGGTGGCGAGCGTGGCTCCGGCGAGGCCGTGCTTAAGACAGATCCAGATGAGCGGCAGGAAACACAGATAGAACGCATGGTGTGCCAGCAGCCAGTTGGAGCTGAACACGAACCACAGGCAGGCGGGCAGCGCCAGCAGCTGCGCCGCGATCTCGGCCCATTTCTGCCAAGTCCATTGCGAGAACCGCGGTGCGGGTTTTCCCCGAATCCAGGGGGCCACGAACACCATGATGGCCGGGACAACCGTGAGGATGCCGCTTTCATCGCCGATCCACCATTGGGCGACCAGCTGGAAAAGTCTGCCTGGCGCGACCAGCCCGTTGATCTGCAGCAGCCCGCCGCTGGCGATGGCGGACGCGACGGGAGCGGCGCCGGTTGCCAGCATCACGATCACGGTTTCCCGGAAATCCTGCAGCAGAGGCGCTGGTCCGACGAGTCGCCGGATGCACCAGGCGATGCCCGCGTAGTTGGCGGTGAAAATCACCGGCAGCAGGAGCTTCAGCCACCAGGTCGGCAGAGCCGGAGCTGTGAACGTCGCCAGGAGATGGGCCGCCAGGACCACGGGAAAGAAACGGGGGCCCAGCAGGGTGAGCAGCGCCAGGGCAAAACCGGCCGGCAGGTACCAGATCGCGACGTGAGGACTGAACTCGAACGTCGTGGCCGCCCGATCGGTGAGAACGTGCAGAAGAAAGTAGATGGCGCAGACGAGGGAGATCCGGGCCGCAGGGGTAGACTTCATGCCGGTGAGTCGAAGAGCTTCTGCAGTTTCGAAAAGACCGCGCGCGAACTCAAGGTTAAGAAGCGGGGACAGTGCTCAAGCTCACGGCCCCATGGGTCGGCGATGGAACGGATGGGTTGCCCGCTTGCTGGCGCAAAAGCGCGCGAGTCCGCTCGTGACCGGCGGATCAATTGGTTGTCGCGACAGAATCATCGACCGGGCGGTTAACCCTCCGGCCTAATCGCCCGCAGTATCTTTTCGCATAAGTGCGTGCAGCGCTGTTTCGATTCGCTGTTGCGCACGGCCATCGCGTAGGCGGCGGGCTCGCCCACCAAAAACACCTTTTTCTTCCCGCGGGTCAGGGCCGTGTAAAGGAGGTTGCGCTGGAGCATCACGAAGTGGCCCTTGAGCAGCGGAACGACGACCGCCGGGTATTCGCTGCCCTGACTTTTGTGAATACTGATGCAGTAAGCGAGCGCTACGTCGCCAAAATCGCCCCGGGCGAAGGTGTGGTGCTCGCCATCGAAATCGGCCGTGAGTGAGCCCGCCCCGGGGTCGACGGACACAACCACGCCGATGTCGCCGTTGAACAGGCCTTGGTCGTAGTTGTTGCGCAGTTGGATCAGCTTGTCGCCGGTGCGGAATTCGCCCGCGACGGTGCGCAGGCTGGCGCCGGTCCGGCCGGGGTTGAGCGCGGCCTGAAGCTGCAGGTTGAGATTGGCCACGCCGGCCACTCCCTTGTGCATCGGAGCCAGCACCTGGACGTCGTTGACCGGGTGCAGCCAGCGATAGTGTTGCGGGATGAATTCCGCGCAAAGCTTCAGAATCTTCTGCAGACAGTCCTCGGCGGAATCGGCGGCGATGAAATGGAGATCGTTCCGGTCCTGCAGCGCCCCGAGGTCGTGAACCACCGGTGGAGGCTGCGGATCGCCGGTGTTGATCGCGTGGGCCATGGTGACGATGAGGCTCTGCCCTTGCTGGCGATAGATGACCATGAGCCGGGTCACGGGGATGGCGGAGAGCGGAGAGTGCAGACCGGAGGCCGGAGACCGGGGACCAGATAGGTCAGACGGACCGGAGGCGCCGATGGCGATGAGATCCTTGAGCACATTGCCGGCGCCGACCGAGGGGAGCTGATCGATGTCGCCGACCAACAGCAGGTGAGCGCGCGACGGCACGGCGGCGAACAACGCCGCCGCCAGCCGCGCATCTAGCATCGACGCTTCGTCCACGATCAGGAAATCGGTGGCGATGGGGTTCTGCTCGTTGACAGTGAAGCCGCCCTTGGCGGCGTCGAATTTCAGCAGGCGATGGATGGTTGAGGCAAAACCCCCGGTGGTAGTGGCGAGGCGTTGGGCCGCCCGGCCGGTGGGGGCGGCGAGATGCACCCGCACCTGTTTGGCCTTCAGAATGTCGACGAGCGCGCGGAGGATGGTGGTCTTGCCCGTGCCCGGACCGCCGGTCAGGATGCTGAGCTTATGGGTGAGCGCCCGGCGCACCGCGGTCGCCTGCAGCTCGTGAAACGCGAACCCCGCCCGTTTCTGCGCCCAGTCGATGGCGGCGTCGATCTTGATCGGAGGCAGGCCCGAGCCCACCCGCGTCAGGCGCGCGACCGCGCTGGCGATCTTCTGCTCCGCGCGGTCGTTGGCGGGCAGCTGAATGAAGGCGGAGCCTGGCAGCGGGAGTGGGGCCGGGCTCGGCGAGCCGGGCTCGGCGACCTCTGGTTCAGTCGGCCAGTGGCGGACGAGCTCGCCCGCCTTCACCAGTGCGTCGATTCGCGCCGCGGTGAGGTCGCGCAGCGTCTGCAAGAGTTCAGCCGCATGGTCGCGCAGGTCGGCTTCGCGCGCGGCGGTATGTCCGTCCTCCTGCAGCGTCTCCAGCGCATAGAGGATTCCGGCATCGAGCCGGGGAGGGGCGTCGTTGGCAAAGCCCAGGTTGATGGCGATCCGGTCGGCGGTCTTGAAACCGATGCCTTCGATTTCCCGGGCTACGCGATAGGGCTCGGCCAAAAGCACGGCTCTGGCCTGCGGCCCGTAACGGTTGACGAGTTTCACGCATTGGGACGTGGTCACGCCGTAGGTTTGGAGGAAGATATGGATCTCGCGCAGCAGGCGCTGCTCGTCCCAGGCCTGTTTGATCGCGGCCGCGCGCTTCGGTCCGATTCCGGCGACGCGACGCAGGCGGGCGGACTCCTCGCTGAGCACGCGAAACGTGTCGGTGGCAAACGCGTCGACAATCTTGTTGGCGTAGACCTTGCCGATGCCGGGCACGAGGCCGCTGCCCAGGTATTTGCGGATGCCGTAGACGGAAGCCGGCAGCTCGGAGGTGAAGGATTCGATTTTGAACTGGTCGCCATGCTCGCGGTGGCGCGTCCACTGGCCGCGCAGGTGCAGGGTCTCCCCGCACTGGACGCCGGGGAGGGTGCCGACGATGGTCACTTTTCCGTCCGAATCCTCGCAACGGAATTCGGCGATGGTATAGTGGTTCTCCTCGTTGAGGAAGATGATGCGTTCGAGCACGCCCTTGAGTGCATCGGGCAATGGAGAAGAACTGGCCACAGCCCAACAGTGATAGACAAGGATCGGGCCAGGGAAAGCGCGGAAAATAGACCACCCTCCTCGAAAATGGCTGACAGGAGGCGTCTGGTGAATCTTATGGTGTCCATCACCACCAATCCGAGGATCCCCCATGCCCACGTGTTCGCGTTGTAGCGGAAAAAAATCCATCGCCTGCCCCCAGTGCGAGGGTCGCGGAACTGTGGAGGACAGCCAGCTCGAGCTGATCGCGGACGCGCGCGGCACGCCCCGTTGCCCCACCTGTGGCGGCGCCGGAACGATCGCCTGCCCCGATTGCGAGGGATCGGGCCAGATCGCGGACGATGGCGACGATTGAATAATCCCGGTTGGGGGCAGTGCTGCGTCACCCGCCCGGTTCGGCCGGGCGGTTGAGGTCGAGCAGGAGCGCGAACGCCTCACGCGCCAGCGCGGGAAGATCGGGGAAGACCAGTTCCGCTCCGGCGGCGCGAAGTTCTTCGGCTGAGTGGGTGCCGGTGGTGACGAAAAAGCCCTGGATCCCGCCGCGGCGCGCGGTCTCGGCGTCAAACGGCGAATCACCAACGAGGCAGGCGGTGGCCGCGTCGGCTTGGAGAGTCGCGAGCGCGTGAGCCGTGAGTTGCGGATCCGGCTTCAGCCACGGAGTGTCGCCGGCGCCAAACACGCCCTCGAGCAGCTGGTCGATGCCGAGATGTTGGCAGATCCGACGCGACGAGGGACCGTGCTTGTTGGTGAGAACGGCCAGGGTGACGCCGGCGGCATGCAAGGCGCGCAGCAATTCCCGCGCGCCCGGCATCAGCTCCACGCCATCAAGCATGGTCTGGTCCCAATAGGCACGGTAAAGGACCAGCGCGCGCGGGAGCTCGGCCTCGCTGACAAAGCGGCGCATGGCGTTCTCCAGGCCCCCTCCGATGGCGTGCCGGACCTGCTCCCGGGTGGGCGCCGGCCGCCCCAGTTGCGGCAGCGTGTGGGCGTAGCAGCGGTGGATGGCCGGCAGGTGATCCAGCAGCGTGCCATCAAGATCAAACAGAACAGTCCGGAAACGCATGAGTGGAATGACAAACATGAAGCGCGCGAAACGGGCCGCAAGCCGCAAGGCGGATGGCCGGTGCCATCGTGAGATCGTCTTCCGATGAAACGCCGGGTTTCTCCTGTAGGGGCGCAGCTTGACTGCGCCCGGATGGGTCCTTTGCAGGCGCGCACAAGGCGCGCCCCTACAACGGCGGGTCCTTCGGGCGGGACGCCCATGCCACGTGGCANNTCCTCAAAACAAAACACCATGCCGGTGGCCGCAAAAAATTCTCGTGAAGTGGCTGGGAACCGGTGAGAATGCGGGCGATGACTGTGGTGCCCTCCCCAGCTTGCGCCGAGACGATCGTCGCCGGAGACGATCTGGTGGTGACGGTGGGCGGCGACTGGCGCATCACCGGACTGCTGCCGTCGTGGCGCAAGGTGCGCGGCGACCGTGCCCCGCACGGGGTGCGCCTCCGGGCGGAAGGGCTGGGACGGTGGGACAGCTCTCTCGTGCGGTTTGTCCATGAGGTGCAGGGCTGGTGTCGTGAAGCGAAAATCTCCTGCGACACGTCCCTACTGCCGGAAACGGTGCGCCGGCTGGTTGGACAGTTGGAGCAGGCGCAGGAGAAACGCCTCCCGGTCGATCATTCGCAAAACTTCCTGGTGACGGTGGGCTTGGCGGCAACCGATGTGTGGCGTCAGACCCGGGAATTCGCCAGCTTCGTGGGCGAGTGCACGCTGAGCGCCATCGGTCTGGTCAAACGCCCGGGGCGGTTTCGCTGGCGGGACTGCTTCTCCGAGATGCAGCAATGTGGCGCGATGGCGGTGCCCATCGTCAGCCTGAGCAGTTTTCTGGTCGGACTGACGCTGGCCTACACCGGAGCCATCATCCTGCGGCAGTTTGGCGGCGACATCTGGGTGGCCGACATTGTCGGATTGAGTACGTTGCGGGAGATGGGCGCGGTCATGACGGGCGTCGTCGTCGCGGGCCGCACCGGCGCGGCCTTTGCAGCGCAACTCGGCAACATGAAGGCGAATGAGGAGATCGACGCGCTGGAAACGCTCGGGATCGCGCCGGTGGATTTTCTGGTGCTGCCACGTCTGGTGGCGCTGACGCTGATGACGCCGCTGCTCGTGATGTACGCCAACTGCCTCGGCATCTTTGGCGGTATGGTGGTGGGCGCCACGGTGCTCGAAATTCCGCCGAGCGCCTACTGGATCGAGACCCAGGCGAACATCGACCTGTCCGACTTCAGCGTCAGCCTGATCAAGAGCATTGTTTTCGGCATGTTGATCGCGGTGGCCGGATGCCTGCGCGGGCTGCAGGCCGAACGCAGCGCCGCCGGCGTGGGCCGCGCGGCGACGTCGGCCGTGGTCACGAGCATCCTGCTGTTGATCGTGGCCGACGCCGTGTTCGCGGTGTTGTTCAATGTGCTCGGACTATGAACGGAAACCCCGCAACCGGAGTGGAACCCCCCGGCCCCGGCGCCCCGCCGCCGGCGATCGCAGTGGAGGGCCTCGAGTGCCGCTACGGCGACACCGTGGTCCTGACCGGGGTTTCCTTCTCGGTACGGGAAGGCGAGCTGTTCTTTGTCATCGGCGGCAGCGGCTGCGGCAAGAGCACGCTGCTGCGCCACCTCATCGGACTGCAAAAACCGGCGCGGGGCACCGTGCGCTATGGCGGTGAGGATTTCACGAATGCGGACCTTGCGGCGCGCCGCAATCTGCTCAAGACCTTCGGCGTGCTCTATCAGAACGCCGCCCTCTGGAGTTCGATGACGCTGCGCGAAAACGTGGTGCTGCCCCTCGAGCAATACACCACGCTCAACCGGCGCGAACGCGAGGAGATCGTGTCCCTGAAGCTCGCCCAGGTGGGACTGGCCGGCTATGAGGAATTTTTCCCCGCCGAGCTGAGCGGCGGCATGCGCAAACGCGCCGGACTGGCCCGCGCGCTGGCCCTCGATCCGCGCATCGTCTTTTTTGACGAGCCCTCCGCCGGGCTTGATCCGGTCACCTCGCGGAAATTGGACGAGCTCGTCCTGCAGATCCGCGAGACGCTGGGCACGACGATGGTCATCGTGTCGCACGAGCTCGCGAGCATTTTCGCCCTCGCGGACCGCGTGATCATGCTGGACCACGAGGCCCGCGGCATCATCGCCGAGGGCCGGCCGCGCGAGCTGGCGGCGGCGAGCGACGACCCGCGGGTCCGGGAATTTCTGACTCGCGGCGACGAGAAAGTTTAGACAGACGGCCCAAAATGACCAAAATATCCCCAGAGCCGGCGTTGATCCCCGGGCGACGCCTGCAACCAGTGCAGCGCGCTGCTGTCATTTCCTTCCGGAAGCCATTGTCGTGAAAACCAAAATCAGCCCTGCCGTCGTCGGCATGTTCGTGCTCGGAGCGATGCTGCTCATTGTCGCCGCCCTGCTGTCGTTTGGCGGGGTGAATTTCTTCTCCAAGCCGCAGCGGTTCCAGGTCTACTTCGACGAATCGATCCACGGTCTTGACCTGGGCTCAGCCGTGAAGCTGCGCGGCGTGCGGGTGGGTCGGGTGGCCGATCTGAACATCCTGTATAACGCCGCAACCAACAAATCTGTCGTCTCCGTCGTGTGCGAATTCAGCCGCAACATGATCATCGACGATAAGGGCCGGCCGATCGATTTGTCCGAACGGGCCGCCCTTCAGGCGATGGTGGACCATGGCCTGCGCGCCCAACTCGGGGTGGTCGGACTGGCGACCGGGCTGCTGTTTGTGGAGCTCGATTTCTATGACCCGCAGCAGTATCCGGCAGGGACGCCGGATGCCGGCGCCAAACACGTCGTGGTTCCGGCCGTGCCGTCAACCATCTCCGAGTATCAGGCGAGTTTGACGGAGATCCTTTCCGATCTGAAGCGGGTGGATTTTGCCGCGCTGTCGCGGAATCTGAACGCCACGCTGACGACCGCGAACCAGAAGCTGCAGGGGCTCGACACGGCGCGGCTGAGTGAACATTGGGTCAAGACCGCCGATGCGATCGAGGCCATGGTGTCCGACCCGGAAATCAAGAAGGCGGTCCTTAACTTGAATGCCGCGGGCAACGACCTCCGGGCCCTGATCGCCCGGCTCGACGCGCAGGTTCAGCCGACGAGCGACAAGCTGGCGCAGACCCTCGACGACGCGCGCAAGGCCCTGGCGGCATTTGACGCCGCGGCCACGGGTGCACAGCGATTCATCGCCGCCCAAAATGGAATCGGCGAGGAGGCGAACCAGACGATGGAACAACTGCGCGAGGCGGCGGCGGCCGTGGAGCGACTGGCGGACTACCTCGAACGACATCCCAATTCGATCATCACCGGTCGCAAACCGGAGTAACCTTTTACTGCGAAGATCAGGAGAACGACCATGAAGCCGAATGTCATAACCCGGGTGTTTCCAGCCTCGCCCTCCATAAAGACCATGGGTCCCTGCCTGCTGGCGGCGGGTCTCTGTCTGCTGAGCGCCTGCACGATTCCGTTGCCGTCCGCGCAACCCGACGCGACGCGCTACTATCTGCTCTCCGCCGCTCCGGGCCAGCCTGCGGCGGACGCGGGCCCGACGCTGAAACGGTGGGTCGTGGGCGTGCGGGCGGTAGCTATCGCACCGTACCTCGAGACGAAATCATTCGCCGTGCGCTCGCAGGCGAATGAGGTCATCTTCCTGGATTCCACCCGTTGGGGCGAGCCGCTCGACCAGGGCATTGCGCGCGTGCTGGCGGAGAATCTCCAATCGCTGAAGAACGTGATGCGGGTGTCGACCCAGCCCTTTCGAGCCGACGAGCAACGGGATTACGAAGTCTTGCTTCGCGTGGCCGCATGCGAGGGTGCCACAAATGGCGAAGTGCGGTTCTCCGCCGGGTGGCGAATTCTTGCCCCGACCGCCGGTGCCGGGACCGTGGCCGAGGGGAATTATACCGCTTCCGGCCTCCGCTGGGACGGACATGATTACGGCCAGTTGGCCGCGAAGCTGAGCGAAGCTGTTGGCGCGCTAAGCCGCGATGTCGCCGCAGCCTTGCCCAAAGAACCGGCCAAGGATTGAGGGAGACTCATGCAGTTGTAGCTGTAGGGCGGGGTCAGCGACGCCGCCCTACAACCAATTCCGCCGGACGCGAGCAGGCCCGGTTTGTTTGCGTGAACCTACTTCAACGCGGCGGCGACGCGATCCAGCGCGGTTTCGACATTCGCGCGGCTGTTGAAGGCGCTGATGCGCACATGGCCCTGGCCGCACCGGCCGAATCCGGCGCCGGGCGTGCAGACCACACCGGCCTTGCTGAGCAGCAGGTCGAAGAACTCCCAGGAGTCGCGTCCGACGTTGGCCCAGATGTACGGGGCGTTGTCGCCGCCGACGCAGGGGAAGCCGAGCTGCGTCAGGGTTTCGCGGATGAGCCGGGCGTTGCCGAGGTAGAAATCGGCAAGGGCGCGGGTCTGCTCCCGGCCTTCGGGGGTATAGATGGCGGCGGCGGCCCGTTGCACGGGGTAGGAGACGCCGTTGAACTTGGTCGACTGCCGGCGGTACCACAGGCGGTGAAGCGGATGGGCGCTTCCGGCGGCGTCATAGGCTACAAGCGTCTTGGGCACGACGGTGTAGGCGCAGCGGGTGCCGGTAAAACCCGCGGTCTTGGAGAAACTGCGGATCTCAATCGCCACCTCCCGCGCGCCCTCAATTTCGTAGATGGAATGCGGCAGGTCGGGATCGCGGATGAACGTCTCGTACGCGGAGTCGAAGAGGATGACCGCCCGATGGCGCCGGGCGTACTCGATCCAGGCGGCCAGTTGCGCGCGGGTGGCCGTGGCGCCGGTGGGATTGTTGGGGAAACAGAGGTAGACGAGGTCGGCCGCCTGGGCCGGCGGCGCCGGCACGTAGGCATTGGCCGGCGTCGAGTCGAGATAAAGGATCCTCTCGTAACGGCCGTCGCGCTCGTGACCGGTTCGTCCCGCCATGACATTGGTGTCGAGGTAGACCGGATACACCGGATCGGGAATGGCGACGCGGGTGTCCTGGGCGAAGATCTCCTGGATATTGCCGCAGTCGCACTTCGCCCCGTCCGAGACGAAGATCTCGTCGGGTTCGATCCGGCAGCCCCGCGCCTCGTAATCGTGTTGCGCAATCGCTTCGCGGAGAAACGCGTAGCCCTGGTCGGGGCCGTAACCCTTGAAGGTCTCGCGCCGGGCCATTTCGTCCGCGGCGGCATGCAGGGCGGCGACGCACACGGGCGGGAGCGGCTCCGTGACATCGCCGATTCCCAGCCGGATGATGGAACGCGCGGGATTGGCCTCCTGGTAGGCGGCCACGCGGCGCGCGATATCGGCGAACAAGTACGAGGCCTTGAGCTTGGTGTAGTGTTCGTTGATGCGGATCATCGCGTTTGGGAAAGGTGGAACGTTGGCGAATTGCGCGGTGGCCTCTGGAGGGACAAACCGAGCAAAGGACTTGATTAAAGCTGGTCGCACCGGAATAGTTCAAGCCCGGTGTTTTTTGAGGCAGTTCCCGAGCCGGGCGCAACGCCTTCTTCCTGCCATGCAAGTGATCGCATCCATTTTTGATATGCAGTCTACCGCGGAAGATCTGCGGTCCAAGGACCGTTTGATCGGCCTCGTGCCCACGATGGGCGCCCTCCACGAGGGGCATCTGAGTCTCATCCGGCTGGCCAAGGAGCGCGCAGATACCGTTATCGTATCGATCTTTGTCAATCCGACGCAGTTTGGGGCCAACGAGGACTTTGCGAGCTACCACCGCGACCTGCCGCGCGACGTGGAATTATGCGAGAAGGCCGGCGCCGATCTGGTGTTCGCTCCAACGGCCGAGGAGATCTATCCCAAGGGCTACTCGACCTACGTGACCGAGGAGTCGATTTCCAAGACCCTCTGCGGCATCTCCCGCCCGTCCCATTTCCGGGGTGTCACCACCATCGTCGCTAAATTGTTCAATATCATCCGGCCCGACCTCGCGGTGTTTGGCCAGAAGGACGCCCAGCAGGGGGCGGTGATCAAGAAGATGGTCAACGATCTCCACTTCTGCGTCGACATCGTGGTCGCGCCGACGGTGCGGGAGCCCGACGGCCTGGCGATGAGTTCGCGCAACCGCAACCTCACCGCGACCCAGCGGACGGAAGCGCTGGCGATTTTCCAGGCCTTGCACAAGGCGAAGGAGATGGTCGATGGGGGCGTGTACAATGCCGACCGGTTGATCGCGGAGGCCACCCATCACATGGGAGAACGGCGCCGCGTCCGGGTCATTTATACGTCCATTGTCGACCGTGGCACGATGGAAGCGGTCCGGGAAGTTCTTCCCGGGAAGGCCATGATGGCCATCGCGGCCTGGGTCGACGAAGTGCGGCTGATCGACAACATCCTGTTATGACCCGAACCTTCGATGTCCTTGTCGTCGGCAGCGGCATCGCGGGACTGAGTTTTGCGCTCAAGGTCGCGGCGCAGGGCCACCGCGTCGCCATCCTCACCAAGAAGACCAGGGCCGAGTCGAACACCAACCGGGCTCAGGGGGGCATCGCGGTGGTGATGTCGAACACCGACGATTTCGAGTGTCATGTACGGGATACCCTGACGGCGGGCGACGGCTTGTGTGATGAGCAAGTGGTGCGGGAGATTGTGCGGGACGGGCCGTCCCGCGTGCAGGAATTGGTCGACATCGGCCTCAAGTTCTCGCGGGACAAGGAAGGCAACTACGACTTGGGCCGGGAAGGCGGTCATTCGCGCCGACGCATCCTGCACGTCAAGGACATGACCGGCAAGGCGATCGAGGAAGCGCTCTTGCGGGCGGTGGCGCGGGAATCCCGGATCACGCTGTACGAGCATTGCTTTGCCATCGATATTGTGACCGCCGCCAAGCTCCGCCGGAGACCGGGCGACTGGGAGGGCAATCGCGTCTGCGGCCTGTACGCGCTCGACGTCCGCAGCGGCCGCGTAAAAACCTTTGTGGCGCCGGTGGTCATGCTTTCGACCGGTGGGGCGGGGCAGGTTTACCTCTACACCACCAATCCGGACATTGCCACGGGCGATGGAATCGCGATGGCGTACCGGGCGGGCGTCGAGGTGCGCAACATGGAGTTCGTCCAGTTCCATCCGACCACGCTTTATTCGACGACGAACCTCCGTTTCCTGATCAGTGAGGCCGTGCGCGGCGAGGGTGCCGTGCTGCGCACGCTGCAGGGCCGGGCGTTCATGCGGCAGTACCATCCGATGGCCGATCTGGCGCCGCGCGATGTGGTCGCGCGGGCGATTGACCGCGAGATGAAACGGTCAGGAGCGCCGCACGTGTGGCTGGATATCACCCACCGATCGGCGGCGTTCCTGCGGGAGCGGTTTCCTCTCATCACCAAGACCTGCCGCCAACTAGGCATCGACTTGGCTCGCGATATGATCCCGGTCGTGCCGGCGGCCCACTATACATGTGGCGGGGTGGCGACGACCCTGGCGGCGCGGACTGCGCTCCCCGGGCTTTACGCCTGCGGTGAAGTGGCCTGCACCGGCTTGCACGGGGCCAACCGGCTGGCGAGCAATTCGCTGCTCGAGGCCGTGGTCATGGCGCACCGCGGCGCCGAGGCGGTCGGCGCCTATTTGCAGACGGAGAAGCCGTCCCGGGCGAAGATTCCAGCCTGGGTCGATCTTGGTGGCGGGACCGAAGACGAACGGGTGGTGGTGTCGCACAATTGGGAGGAGCTCCGGCGAACGATGGGCGATTATGTGGGAATCATGCGGACGACCAAACGCCTTGAGCGCGCCCGCACGCGCATCGCCAACCTGAAGAAAGAAATCCATGACTACTATTGGAATTTCTCGGTTGAACCGCGCTTGCTCGAGTTGCGCAACCTCGTGCAGGTCGCGGAATTGATCGTGGAGTGTGCCCTGCAGCGGCACGAAAGTCGCGGGCTGCATTATACACCGGACTTCCCGCGCCGCCTGAAGTTCGCGAAGGATACGGCTGTGAAAAAACGCTGATTGCACTCTGAAAACAGCCTCTGAAAAACCATGTGAATAACTTGTCAGCAATGGTTGGGCGGGCGGCGGGACCGACGGTGTTTGGCGCCAATTATTGGCGTATATAATGGCTCGTCGTGTTCTGGCGGATTTGGCGTGGCTGGCGGAGGTGAACCCGTTCGAAAGATCCCGACAAATCCCCCGCTGCTTTGGAGAAGCAGAACCGATTCTCGCGGGATTTGTGAACAACCAATGATTCACGGCGATAGACTTTTGCTAGTGGTTCATAATAAACATAATATAATAGTTATTAATGGTAATAACTGGCCGGAGAACGAGGCGTTCTTTTCGTTCCTGACGAAGGCTTCGTCCTGTATCCACAGCCAGACGGATTGCGGAGTTATTCTGACTCGCCGAGGCACTCGGGATTCCGGGTGGAAAACAAAGCAAATCCCACTCCGGCTGGCGCCAATCAGCCATGTTACGACTAGGTAAACGGGACTTGTGAAGAAGTATTGGATTCGCCATTACAACCAAGTCCCTTGGATCGATTACGTTCCCCATGATTCTTCGCGCGATGGTTCCCACGTTCCTTTTCTGTTTATCGGGTACGCTCGCTGCCCAGCGGCAGGCGATCTCGTTGGATGCCGACTGGCGGTTCATCCGTCGCGATGTCGGCCTCGGGGCGGGCGTCGACGCCCAGTGGCAGGCGGTGTCGCTGCCGCATACCTGGAACCACCTCGACGGTCAGAATGGTACCGCCGCCGATCCCGGCTTGCCCGATGGCTACTATCGCGGCGCGGGGTGGTACGAGCGGCAGTTTCCGCTGCCCAAGGTGACCGCCGGCCAGCGCGTTTTCGTGCGGTTTGAAGCGGCGTCGATTGTCTCCGATGTTTATGTTAACGGCCGGCACGTCGGCCAGCACCGCGGCGCGTTCGGAGCGTTTTGCTACGAGCTGACTCCGTTTCTGCGCGCCGAGCCCGTGAACGTGATTCGCGTCCGGGTCGACAATTCACATTTCCAGGACGTTGCCCCGCTGTCCGGCGACTTTACCATTTGTGGCGGAATCTATCGGCCAGCCTCCCTGCTGGTAACCGATGGGGTCTGCATCAGCCCGCTCGATCATGCTTCGAGCGGCGTCTATCTGGCGACCGAACAGTTAACCGCCGATTCTGCCACGGTCGAGGTGAGAACTTTGGTCTCCAACGGGCGCGGCACTCTGGCCAACGCGCAGGTCGAGGCGGAAATCACCGATGCCGGCGGCCGGATTGTCGCGACGGAAAAGACGGAGATTCCGGTGGCAGCCGGTCAGACCGCGACGGTCGTACAGCCTGTCCGGATCGCCCAGCCACACCGCTGGCAGGGGCGGAAGGATCCGTATCTATATGCCGCAACGGTCCGCCTGTACCGCGACGGGCGAGTGGTCGATTCCGTGACGCAGCCGCTTGGTCTGCGGACGGTCGAGATCTCCCCGGATCGGGGCGTGCTGTTGAACGGCGAACCTTATCCGGTCCATGGCGTGAACCGTCATCAGGACCGCCTGAACCAGGGCTGGGCGCTGACGCCCCAGAATCACGAGGAGGATTTCCGCCTGATCCTCGAACTTGGCTGCACGGCCGTGCGCCTGGCGCATTACCCGCAGAGCAGCGTAGTGCACGACCTTTGCGACCACAACGGGCTGCTGCTCTGGCAGGAGGTCCCGCTGGTCGATCGCATCTCCGGCCTGCCGGAATTCGCGGAGAACGCGAAGCAACAGCTCACCGAGATGATCCTGCAGGGCTGCAATCATCCCTCGCTGTGCTTTTGGGGCCTGTTCAATGAGCTCAACGCCACCTGGGTCGATCAACCCGGCCCGGCGCCGGACCGGCTCATCGCCGAGCTGCATGACCTCGCGCGCAAGCTGGACCCCAGCCGACCCACCGTCGCAGCTTCGTGGATGCGTGAGCCCTCGCCGATTCACGCATTGCCGGACCAGATCGCGTTCAACGTCTATCCTGGGTGGTATTGGGGCACGCCGGGCGACTTCGAACATCTCTTCACCGATCTCAGCACAATAATGGGTGGACGGCGGGTCGGGATCAGCGAATACGGCGCCGGGGCCAGCATTTTGAATCACCAAGAGGGGCCGCTTGAGGCGCCAAAGAATACCAACACCCATTTTCACCCCGAAGAATGGCAGGCCATTGTCCACGAACGGGCCTGGGCTTGCGCGCAGGGCAATCCCCATCTCTGGGGCACGTTCGTTTGGGCCATGTTCGATTTCGCCTCGGACAAGCGCGACGAGGGCGACACGCCCGGACGCAACGACAAGGGACTGGTCACCCGCGACCGGCAGGTGCGGAAGGATGCGTTCTATTTTTACCAGGCGAACTGGACCGTCGAGCCCATGGTCTACCTTGCTTCGCGCCGCATGACGACGCGCCACCTCGCGACCACTGAGGTCAAAGTCTACTCCAACTGTGCGGACGTTGAACTTGTCGTCAACGGGGCGTCGCTCGGTGTTGTCCATCCCGACGCCGTCAAGATTTGCCGCTGGCCCGCGGTCGCACTCACGTCGGGTCTAAACCGGATCGAGGTGGCGGGACGGCGCGACGGGAAGGAAGTCCGCGACCAGTGCGCTTGGGTGCTTGAGCCGGCGGTGTCCCCGGTGGCGTCCCGTCCCGCTCAGCTCAGCGATGCACCGGTGCCTCCCTATACCTTGCCCGACCCCCTGCAGTGTGCCGACGGCACGGTGGTGCGTGACCCAACCGTCTGGCGCGAAAAGCGGCGGCCCGAATTGCTGGAGCTGTTCTCGCGTGAGGTGTACGGGCGGGCGCCCGTGGGCCGGCCCGAGGGCATGCATTGCGAAGTTGTCCATGTCGACCGTTAGGCACTCGAGGGGCGGGCGACACGCAAGGAGGTCACGATCTGGCTGGCGCCGGGGCGCGCGGGCCCTGCGATCCATCTGCTGATCTACCAGCCGAACGCGGGCGGCGGTCCGCCGTGGCCGGTTTTTCTCGGGCTGAATTTCTACGGCAACCAGACGATGCATCACGATCTCGGAATCACCCTTTCGGACGGATGGATGAGCAGCGATGCCCCGGGCACGAAGGATCATCGCTCCACCGAGGCCGCTCGCGGATCCGATGCGGCAAAATGGCAGGTAGAAGAGGCGATCGCACGTGGGTATGCCACGGCGACGTTTTGGTGCGGCGATGTTTGCCCTGACCGGCCGGACGGACTGAAGGATGGATTCAACGGTTGGCTGACCAAGACGGGATCGTCGGACCGGGCTCCCGATGCGTGGGGGGCGATCGGCATTTGGGCGTGGGGCTTGAGCCGGGCGCTTGATTATCTGGAGACGGACTCGGACATCGATGCGCGGCGCGTGACGGTTCACGGCCATTCGCGGCTGGGCAAAGCCGCGCTCTGGGCCGGGGCGCAGGATGAGCGGTTTGCCGCGGTGATCTCCAATGAGTCAGGGTGCGGGGGCGCGGCCCTCAGCAAGCGCATCCACGGCGAGAGCGTGGGAAGCATCAACACGGCGTTTCCGCATTGGTTTGCCCGAAACTTCCGCCAGTACGGAAATCGGGAGGCAACGCTGCCAATCGATCAACACGAGTTGCTCGCCCTGATTGCCCCGCGCCCGCTGTACGTCTCGAGTGCGGAGGAGGACGATTGGGCCGGCCCGCGGCGAGAGTTTCTCGCGGTCAAGGCCGCCGAGCCGGTCTACCGCCTGTTGGGCGTGGCCGCGCTCGGGATTGACGACGTGCCGCCGGTGAACCATCCCGTCGGCGCAGACCTGCGCTACCACGTCCGCACCGGCAAGCACGACCTGCTGGGCTACGACTGGGCGTGCTATTTTGACTTCACCGACCAGTGCGTGCGGCGGGCCACGCTGAAGTAGCGCCGGTCTGCGACCGGAGAAACCATGAAAACCTACCGCCAAGAGCTCTGGTTCGAGGTGCCGTCCCGGCGGGCCTTCCTCAACATCACGCCCCAGGTCGAGGAGGCCCTGCGCGCGAGCGGCATCGCCGAGGGACTCGTGCTCGTCAACGCGATGCATATTTCCGCGTCGGTCTTCATCAACGACGATGAGCCGGGTCTGCACGCCGATTTCGAGCGCTGGCTTGAGCGACTCGCGCCCGAGAAGCCGCACAGCCAGTACGCGCACAATCGCGGGGAGGACAACGCGGATGCGCATCTCAAGCGCACGGTCATGGGCCGCGAAGTCGTGGTCGCGGTGACGAAAAGCGCTCTCGATTTCGGACCCTGGGAGCAGATCTTCTACGGCGAGTTCGACGGCCGGCGCCGCAAGCGCGTCCTCGTCAAGATCATCGGCGAGTAGCATGCCCAGCGCCTGCGCGCGGGCCTGTCGCGTGGCGCCAGTCTCCGACTGGCAGCCATGGATTCAGAGGTCGCCGGTCGCAGACCGGCGCTACTGGACTGATCCTCAGTCAGGCAAAGTCCGAGCGCTCCGCCTCACTCCGCCCGCAAGGCCACGATCGGATTGACCTTCGCCGCCCTCCGAGCCGGCAGCCAGCAGGCGAGGGCGGCGACCCCGAGCAGCCCGACCGCCACCACCCCGTAGATCAGGGGATCGTGCGGGCTTGTTTCGAAAAGCAGGCTTTGCAGGAGACGGGTGAGGGCCAACGCGGCGGCGAGCCCGATGACCAGGCCGGCGCTCGCGAGCTTTGCCCCCTGCTGCATCGTCATGTGCACGACCGAGCGCGATGTGGCGCCGAGGGCGATGCGGATGCCGATCTCGCGCGTGCGCTGACTGACGCTGTAGCTCACCACCCCATAGAGTCCCACGCCCGCGAGCAAAAGCGCCAGCGCCGCGAAGGCGCCCAGCAGCTTTACCACCAGCCGCTGGTTCGCGATATTCGAGGCGAACAACTGGTCCATCGTGCGCACGTGGGCCATCGACAGGTCGTCGGCCACCTCCCGCAGTGCCGCCCGCAGCGACGACACAATCACTGTCGGCTCGCGTTCGGCGCGCACCACGAAACCCATGGACTGCGGGATCGTCTGCTGAGTGGGCCAGTAGATCTGCGGGAGCGAGGGCTGGCCAGGGCCGAGCGTGTTGATGTGGTCGACGACTCCGATGATCTCCATCCAGTCCGATTCGCGCTCGGGCGGTGTGCCTCCGGTCCAAATGTGTTGGCCGATCGGATTCCGTCCACGGAATTCTTTCTCCGCAAACTGGGTGTCGACCATCACTACGCGAGTGGACTGCCAGTCGTCACGGGCGTCGAAGGCGCGACCGGCGATGAGCTTGACTCCCAGCGCACCGAGCCAATCCCCGCCGACAGTCCCGAACCCGGCCGACGGCCACGGCCCGCCCTCTCCGGGCATGGCGCCTCCCTTGATGAGGTAGACGGTCCGGTTGTCTCTGCCCTCAAACGGCAAAGGATCCACGATGCCGACGTGAGCGACGCCCGGCACGGCGGCCAGGCGTTCGAGCGCGCGGTTGATCAAATGGTAGCGCACCGCCGGGTTCTCGTAACGGCCGCCCCGGACAACCCAGTTGAAGGTGAGCAGGTGCGCGGTCGCAAAGCCTGGATCCGATCGATAGAGATTGCCGAGCGTACGGATCATGAGGCCCGCCCCGACCAGGAGGGCGCACGTCAGCGCGCATTCGCCGATGATTAACCCGGCCCGCCAGCGGTTCCCGCGCGTCGAACCCGCCGACCGACCCTCCTGCGCCAGTGCCTCGCGCACGTTCTGCCGGGCCGCATGAGACGCGGGCACCAGTCCGAAGAGCACACTGGTCAGGAGGCTGGCGACGACGGCAAAACCGAGCACCCACAGGTTGAGCGACACCTCATCCATGCGCGACGTTCCCGCCGGCAGCATCGCCTTCAGACCACCGAGCGCCCAGGAGCCGAGGAGGGCGCCGGCGCCGCATCCCAGCAGCCCAAGGATGAGACTCTCGACCAGAAGCTGCCGCACGACCCGCCCGCGACCAGCACCAAGGGCGGCCCGCACGGCGAACTCCCGGGATCGAGCGCGGGCGCGGGCCAGTTGGAGATTGGCGACGTTGGCGCAGGCGATGAGCAGCACGAAGCCCGCCGCGCCGAGCAGTACGTACAACAGCGGGCGTACTTCACCCGCACCAGCCGTGGCGAGCGGCAGGAGTGTCGGGATGAGTCCGCCGCTTGGGTGCTCCGTGTCGAGTCCGGCAGCCAGAGCGCGCAGGTTGGCAGCCGCCGACTCGAGCGAGAGGCCAGGTTTTAGCCGGGCATAGGCGAACAAACCATTGGGACGATAGCCGTATTGGAGCTCTTCGCCCGACAGGGAATGGCTGATCGGAGTCCAGAGCTCGGCGCCCTCCAGCGGAACCCGAAAATCGTCGGGCAGGACGCCGACGACCGTGTGAAACTCGCCGGAGAGCTTGATCTTCTCACCAATGACGGAATCCCTTCCGCCGAAAAGGCGCTTCCAGAGGCTGGCGCGGAGCACAACCGTGCGTTCGGCGCCGGGCTTGTCGTCCTCGGCCGTGAAGAGACGCCCGCGGACAGGCGCCATGCCGATGGCGGCAAAGAGATCGTGGCTCGCCACGGCGCCGTTCAGCCGCTCGGTCTCATTCGAACCGACATAGCTGAACTGCCAGGGACGCGCCACCCCGATGGCCGTGAAGCTCTGCTGCTGCTCACGCCAGGCAACGAAGTTCAGGTAGGAGACCGTATCAAAGGGTGTCTCCTTGGACCAGTCGTGAATGAAGACCAGCCGCTGCTGTTCCGGATAGGGCAGAGGGCGCAGCAGTACGCCGTAGAAGACCGAGAAGATGGCGGTGTTCGCGCCGATGCCGAGCGCCAGCGTTGCGCCCGCGACGATAGTGAACCCGGGGGATCTCCGCAGCATGCGCGCCGCGAAGCGCACGTCGCGCGCGAGGTTCTCCAGCGACGGCAGGCCACGGGCGTCGCGGTGCAATTCGCGGGCCTGCTCGACGCCGCCGAGCGCGATCCGCGCCTGGCGCCGGGCCTCCTCTGGTGTCATGCTGGCGCGGATATTGTCTTCGGTGGCGGCTTCGACGTGCTGCGCCAGCTCCTCGTTGAAGTCGGCATCGAGCGTCGGCTTGGTTAAGACCGCCCGCAGGCGGGTGAAGAACTCGCTCGGGGTTTTCATTCGAAAATCGGCGATCGAAAATCGGCAATTCCATCACTCCGCCCGCAGCGCGATGATCGGATCGACCATTGCCGCCCGGCGGGCCGGCAGCCAGGCGGCCAGGGCAGCGATGACCAGAAGCACCAAGGCGGCGGCGACAAAGGTCAGTGGATCAATGGAGCCGACGCCGTAGAGGTTCGCGCGAACCAGTTGGGTCGCTCCGAGCGCACCGAGCCCGCCCGCGACCACGCCGGCAAGGGCCAGCCGACTGGCCTCGCGCAGGATTCCCCGCGCGATCACGGGACCCGTTGCCCCCAAGGCCATGCGGATTCCGATGTCATACCGTCGTAGGGCCACGCCGAACGCCAGCAGGCCGTAGATGCCCGCCGCTGCCAACGTCAGGGCGAGCAATGAGAAGGTCATCAGGAACAGGGCCTGGGCCCTTTCCGAGACGGTGGCGTTGGCGATGACGTCCTCCATCGTCCGCGGACCCGACAGCGGAATCCGCGGATCCATCCTCTGCAGCAAGGTGCGGAGCGACGGCACGATCGCCTGCGGATTGCCGGCGGTGCGGATCGCGAGACGCATGGAGGACCAGGGCTGCTGCGCATGGGCCCGGTAAAACGTGCCGCGCGAGCTCGCGTCTTCCCGCAGACCGCTTTGTTTGACGTCAGCCACCACGCCCACCACCTCCCAGGTCGCATCGGAGGCCTGGTCGATCACCACCCGTTGACCCAGAGGATCGCGGTCCGCAAAAAGGGACTTCGCGAGTTGCCGGCTGATGACCACCACCCGAGCGGAATCGGCCCTGTCCGTCGGCTGGATATCCCGCCCGGCAAACAGGGGAATGCCCATGGTCTTGAAGTATCCGGGCAGCACGACACGTTGGTAGCCATCGCCGCCATCCGAGGGTTTCAACGGCGGCGCATCGGCGGCGTAGATGCCAACGTTGTTATAGGGGTCGCGCAATGGCACCTGGCTGACGACCGCCGCCGACTCCACCCCGGGCAGCGACTTCACGCCGTCCAGGAGTGCGGAGAAAAAGACGGTGCGTTTCGGGTCGGGATAATCGCCCGGGGGCAACGGCACCTCCGCGGTCAGCAGGTTCCGGGGATTGAATCCCGGGTCGACTCGATTGAGCGCGGTGAGGCTGCGAACAAGGAGCCCGGCAATCACAAGCAGGACAAACGAAACGGCCACTTGCCCAATGACCAGTCCGCCGCGGAGGCGAACGCCGTGCCGTCCCGATCCGCTGGCGCCGGACTTAAGGTCCCTCGCCGGATTGACCTGTCGGGCGCGCCACGCCGGCAGCAGGCCAAAGCCGAACCCGGTGAGGAGGGTCGTCGCGAACGCGGCCACGAGCATGGAACGCGAGATTCCGACATCGCGAAGAAGCAACGCCTCGACCGGCATCAGGAGGAGCAGGCCACGCTGCATCCACACGGCCAGGATCGACCCCAGCACGCCGCCGGCGCCAGCCAGAATCAGAGCCTCGGTCAGGAGCAGGCGGACGAGCCGCCAGTGCGAGGCGCCGATCGCCGCCCGCACGGCCAGTTCGCCGTGGCGGGCCGCGCCCCGGGCGAGGAGCAAGCCCGCGGCATTCGCGCAGGCGATCAACAAGATCGCGGCCGTGCCGACACACAGCAGGTCGAAGCCGGAACGGTACGGTTCAGTAAAAGCGCCCAACAATGACGTAAGCAACAGGGTCTTGTGGGCGTTGGTGTCCGGGTAGGCCTTCTCCAATTGCGCGGCGATGACGTCGACGTCGCTCTGCGCCGCGGCCAGACTCACCCCATCCCGGAGGCGTCCCAGAATGAGCCAGTTATTGTAGCGCCGGGGGCCCAGGTTCTGCGGCCGGAGTGGAAACCATACGTCCACGTCATGGATGAACTGGAAGTCACGGGGCGCCACGCCGACAATGTCGTAGGCGGACCCGTCGATCGTCAGCGACCGTCCCACCACGCTCGTTTCCCCAGCGAAGTGCTTCTGCCAATAGTCGTGACTGACGATGGCCACAGGTGGGCCGTTGTCGCGACCTTCTTCAGCTGTGAAGTGACGGCCCAAAGCCATATTCACGCCCAAGGTCTGAAACAGTCCTGCGCTGACAACCAGACTTCGGATGCGTTCGGCGCTCTGGTCCGCTATTACCGTCACTTCCATGGGGAAAACGAAGTACGCCTCCAGGGCGGAGAAGGAATGGCTTTGGTCACGGTAGTCCACGTAGTCGGGCCCTGCGACCATGGGATTGATGTCCCCACTGTAGGTGGCGCGACCCAGCACCAGGCGGTTCGCTTCGGGATAGGGCAGTGGCCGGATCATCACCGTGTATAGCGTGCTGAACATTGCGGTCACTCCGCCGATGCCCAAGGCCAGGATCACGATGGTCGCGATCGAGAAACCAGGACTCCGGCGCAACGAGCGCGTCGCGAAACGAACGTCGCGTGCGGAGTCTTCCAGCCACGGCAGGCCGCGGGCTTCGCGGTGCAATTCGCGGGTCTGTTCAACGCAGCCGAGGGCGATCCGGGCCTGGCGTCGCGCCTCCTCCGGCGTCATGCCAGCCCGAATATTGTCCGCGGTGGCCGCTTCGAGGTGCTGCGCGAGCTCCGCGTCAAAGTCGGCGTCGAGCGCGGGCTTCGTAAACACGGCGCGGAGTCGGGCCAGCAGGCGGTCAACCGAGGGGCTCATGGCGAGCCTGCTCCGCCGGGGGCGGTGAGGATGCGATGGACGACACCCGACATGCGTTGCCAGTTCGCGGTCTCCGATTCCAGCCGATGCCGGCCGCGCGCCGTGATCCGGTAGAATTTCGCCTTGCGGTTGTTGTCTGAGGTGCCCCACTCCGCATCGATCCACTTTCCCTGCTGCAGCCGGACCAGGGCGGCATAGATTGTCCCCTGGTTGAGCATCAGGGTGTCGGCCCCGACTTGTTCGATCCGACGGGCGAGGCCATAGCCGTGCATCGGCCCCATGCTGGCCAGCGTTTGCAGGACGAGCAGATCAAGCGTTCCCTGCAGTAAATCGAGTTTGTCTTTCGCCATAATGCTCCTGTGGTGAGACCACACGAACAACGTTTCACCTGTGGCCTGTCAACAGGAAAAGCGGAGGTTCCCCAAGGCTGGTTCATTCGCAGGTGCGCCTTCGCATGATTGACCATTGTAGGGGCGCAGCTTGCCTGCGCCCGCGGGCAGTTCGCTCGTGGCGGGCGCACACTAGGTGCGCCCCTACGGGCAGAAACCAGACGTTCCGGCGGGGAATCAACCAACCCTGATCCGGCCCGGCGCCTGGTCCACGCGCGGGACAACTGGCAAGACGCCGGCGTTTTGGTTTGAACCCAACGAGCGGAGCGGCCACGGAGTTCTTTTCCCGTGCACTCCGCGATCTCAATCTGGCCGGCCAATCCCCGCATCGCCATTGTCGGTGCCGGCGCCATCGGCACGTTCTACGGCGCGCGCCTGGCACTAGCCGGAGCGGACGTGCACTTCTTCGTGCGCAGCGGTCTCGCCGAGATACGGGCTCACGGCATCGTCTTGCGGGAGGGGGAGGCCGTGCAGACGCTTCCGCCGGAGCGGACCGCCGTCCACGCTTCCACCGGGGAGATCGGCCCGGTGGACGTCGCCCTCATCACGCTCAAGAATACGGCCAACGGCCGGCTGGCCGATCTGCTCCCCCCGTTGCTCGGACCGCGCACGATTATTCTGACGTTGCAGAACGGACTCGGCGCAGACGAGTTACTGTCATCGCTCTTTGGCCGGGAACGCGTGATCGGCGGGCTGGCGTTCATTGCCGCCGTCCGGGAGGCCCCGGGCGAAATCCGCATTTACACGCCGGGGTATGTGACCTTGGGCGAGTTCACTGGCCGGGCCAGCGAACGGGTGCGGTGGCTGGTGGCGCTTTTCCAACGGGCCGGTATCAAATGTGAGGCGGTCGATGATCTGACTGAAGCGCGCTGGCGAAAGCTGGTCTGGAACGTTCCGTACAATGGGCTGACCATCGCGGCGGGCGGCGTGCCGACCGACCAGCTCCTGGCTTCACCGGAGTGGGAGCAAGAGGTGAGGGCGCTGATTGACGAGGTGGTCGGTGCCGCCGCTCGATTCGGCTACGTCATCCCCGCGGATTTCATCACCGAGCAGTTCGCGCACACGCGACGCATGGGCGCCTACCAGCCGTCGAGTCTGATCGATTACCTCGCCGGGCGCGAAGTGGAGGTTGAAGCGATTTGGGGCGAGCCACTTCGTCGCGCGCAGGCTGCGGGCGTGGCCATGCCCCATCTCGGAAGACTTTACGCGCAGCTCAAACAGCTCACGGCCGGCCGGCGGTAGCGGTTGCCGAGGCTCCAAATCCCGCTATTCGCCTGCTTCGGTGCTTTTCAGGAACTCGTCGGGCCGAAGCGGATTGCGGTACCCGCCGCTGGCGCTGTCCCATACCTCCAGGGGCATCTCGAAGACTTGGCCGGTCTGAGGGTCTTTGACCTGTTCATAGCCCATCATGCCATCGCGTTGCGCCTTCAAGATCCGATCTTCGGAGTGCCCTTGCCCGCGCCAGAACTCCAGCAGCGTGGGATGGTCGAGCGGACGATTG
Source organism: Opitutia bacterium (assembly GCA_003142955.1). Lineage (GTDB taxonomy): Bacteria > Verrucomicrobiota > Verrucomicrobiia > Opitutales > Opitutaceae > Fen-1467. The sequence continues at coordinate 29,512 of PLOH01000035.1, forward strand.
GTTGGGATGGTCAACTTGTCGTTTCCCGCGCCCTGCATCGGACTGGTGAGGGCGATACTGTGCGCAATCGAGGCGAGCCAGAGCTTTGCTCGCTCGAATGCGATCGGGACACTCTGGTAGCCCAGGATGAACGCGTCGTGCGTGCCGTCCATGTTCACGATACCGGTGGTCCAGACGGCGTGCACCGGGACGCCGTTCACGGCATAACGCATTTCCAGTTCCTGCACCTTCCACGGTGTGACGAGACCGGACGGCTGATCCGGAAGATCCCGCTTTGCGATCACTTGGAGCGATCGGTTCTCCGGGACTTGGCCGAGCATCCACACTGTGAAATNNATGCACTGCCAGCGTGGGGCGCGCGTTGACCGGCGCGGCGCGGCGGGTGGTCTCCGCAGGCCTTGCTGCCGGGGTCTCAGGTTCTGCGGCTGGAGTCTCCTGTTCCGCCGGCGGCGTCTCGGGCCTTGTTGTTACGGGCTCCGGCCTTGGCTCCGCTGGTGCTCTGGCCGGCTCCGCTTCCGGGGCGGCCACTGTCGGCGCGTTGACCGGCTCGGATACCGCTGCGTGGCCGCTGATTTTTGCGATCGCGGAGCGCGCCAGTTCGCGGATTTCTGCCGATGCGTCTTTGGCGGCGGTCCGGCGCAGAGCCGGCAGCGCGTTTCGCGCCGCCGGGCCGATTCGATCCAGGGTCGTGACAGAGTAGTCGCGCAACATTTCCTCCTGGCTGTTGAGCAATACAACCAAGGCGGGGACCGCCGGCGCAGCGGCCGGCCCCAAGTCCATCAATTGGAGACAGGCCTCGCCCTTGGCCTCGGCCGTCTTGTCCGGATCGCGGAGCGTGCGGACCAGGGTATCAACCTCGGCCGCCCAGGCGGAAACTAGGGTGGCAAAACCTGCGACGATCAACCACCGCAGGGAACGCACAACGAGCGAAGTTCTCATTTCAGGGGAACGCAGACACGGTCGAGCAGGCGGGTCGCGGCAGGGGATTGCCGGGAATCTGCTCCGATCTATCACTAACAAGAACCGCGCGGATGACAACGCCGGAAACAAGGCATTGCGCGCTTCTCACGCCTCTCAACGCTGGTGGTCGCAAGCCGCGTCGTCTGCTTTCCGCTCTCTGCCTTCCGGTATCCGCACCTAGTCTTCGTCCGGCGCGGTATGAGCCCAGGCGGGAGGGGAATCGTGACGGAATTCTGCGTGGCGAATCTTGCCGCCGACAAACGCCAGGAAACTGCCAAGGCTCACCGCGGTCAGCGTCGCCACCACGGTGAGAATCAGGGCCGGGCGATGCCAGCGGGGAAATCTCCAGAGCCCGGCGAGCGTGACGGCGGCGAGCGCTGCCGCGACATAATGCGCCCAGACGATGCGGTCGGCCAGATAGGCGTGCCAGTTGAGCCACTGCTGGGCGGACGCGTCGGACATGGAGTAAACCCGGTCGTATCCGGCCGAGCCATAATAAGCCACCGGCCAGGCGGCGGCCGCGGTGACCACGATCAGGGCAAGCGCGATCCCCTGCGCCCCGCGGCTCCGAAAGACAAGGGCCAAGACCAGTGTCAGCAGCGCCATCGCCAGTCCATAGATTGGCAGCGGGTTGAGCAGCACATGGACGTATTCGGGCTGATGCAGACCGCGGAGGAATTCGGACCACAATGAAAACATCGGAGAGCAAGATAAACCGGTTTCCGGCTCGGCGCCAGCAGAGCGGATGCTTGGAAAGGCGTTGCCGATGTTATCTATTAAATGACAAAGGTCGCGAAGCGGTTCCCTGTTTCGGCTATTGAAGTGCGGTGGCTCGCGTGGCGTAATCCGGCGCATGAGCCGGCGAAGCCCGCCTGACAAAGTTCAACTCGGTTGCGGTCAACCCCCGTGATCGGTATGAATCCGTTCACTGCTTTTTTGGCGGTCGTTTTTCTAGCGGTCGCGGATGCGGCCGATCAAGCCCCGGCCCGGCTGAACGTCGTGGATCTCCGGTGCGAGCACGATATCGATCCTCTCGGAGTGGACGTGCCGCAGCCGCGATTATGCTGGACGCTGGCGTCCCCGGACCGCGGGCAGACGCAGACCGCTTACCAGGTGTTGGTGGCGTCCCAGCCGGCATTGCTGAAACAGAATCAGGGTGATCTGTGGGACAGCGGTCAGGTGGCCTCAGATGAAACGGAGGGGATTCCCTATGGCGGGCGGGCGCTGGTGTCGGCACAGCTGGTTTTTTGGAAAGTGCGGGTGTGGAATCAGAACGGGCAGGCCGCGGCGTGGAGTCCAGCCGGGATGTGGACCATGGGCGTGCTCCGGTCGGCGGACTGGCATGCGCACTGGATTTCCGATCCGGAATTGATCCGCTGGGAACATGCGCCCTGGTCTGCCGGCGCGCCGACGGACGGCCTGGGCGTGCCCGCAGCGAATCCGCGCGCCAACGGCACGCTTCGGTTGCGGCGGGAGTTTATCGTGCGTCCGGGGCTGCGGCGGGCTCTGGTCGAGATCTGCGGGTTGGGCCAGTATGAGCTCACGCTCAACGGAGCGCGGGTCACGCAGGGCTTGCTCGCGCCCGGTTGGACCGACTGCGACAAGACCTGCCTTTACGACACGCTCGATGTCACTCCGTGGGCGCGTTCCGGAGCCAATGCGATCGGGCTGGGCCTGGCGGGCGGAATGTACAACGTGCAGGAAGGACGGTACGTTAAGTTCGTCACCAAGTTCCGAGCACTCACCGCGGTTGGGCAGCTCCGGCTCGAATACGCGGATGGAACGGTGGAGTTCGTGGGCACCGATGAGCAATGGCGCATGACGCCAGGGCCGGTCACGTTTGCCAATGTCTATGGCGGCGAGGACTACGATGCGCGCCGCGATCCTCGGGGCTGGGACTCGCCGGGCTTCGACGACCGGGAGTGGAGCCAAGCGGTGTTGGTGGACGGACCGAAGGGACAATTGTGCGGGCACTCCCATGCCGCTCCGCCTCTGGCCACGTTCGAGACGCTGACGCCCGTGGGCACGCACCCGTTGCGTCCGGGCGTCACGGTCTACGATCTTGGACAGAACGCATCGCTGATGTTATGGCTCAAGGTGCGTGGACCGGTGGGCGCGGTGGTCAGGATCGTTCCGGCCGAGCTCCTGGCCGCTGATGGGTCCGTCGACCGCAGTTCGGTCGGAGGCGAGGCGTGGTGGCAGTACACGCTGGCCGGCACTGGTGCCGCGGAGGAATGGCGTCCGCGGAATTTCTACCACGGCGCCCGCTACCTGCAGGTGGAAAGTCTGGCGCCCAAAGGCGGCGCCGGGCTTCCGGTCATCGAATCAATCGGGGGGTTGGTGGTTCACTCGATATCCGCGCCGGTCGGCCAATTCTACTGTTCCAACGAGCTGTTCAATCGCATTCACACGCTGGTGCGCTGGGCCCAGCGCAGCAACCTGGCCAGCGTGCTGACGGATTGTCCGCACCGGGAGCGGCTCGGTTGGCTCGAGCAAACCCATCTCAACGGCCCGGCGCTCCGGTACGAGTTCGATCTGACCCGGTTGCTGGCCAAGACGGTGGGCGACATGGCCGACAGCCAGCAGGCGGACGGCCTGGTGCCCGACATCGCGCCGGAATTCGTGAAGTTCGCCGGCGGCTTCCGCGATTCGCCCGAGTGGGGCAGTGCGTGCGTGCTCGTGCCCTGGCAGCAGTACGAATGGACGGGCGATCCGGACTTGTTGCGACAGTCGTACGACCTGATGAAACGCTATGTGAATTACCTCGGCAGCCGTGCGACCGATCACGTGGTGGCGTATGGCCTGGGCGACTGGTATGACCTCGGGCCGAAACCGCCTGGCCAGGCGCAGCTCACGCCGGTGGCGCTGACCGCCACGGCGTTCTATTATCGCGATGCGTGGACCCTCTCCCGCGTGGCCGCGTTGCTGGGCCAACCCGCCGAGGCCGCGCGTTACGAAGAGCTGGCCGGGCAGATCCGCGCCGCCTTCAATCGCGCCTTCTTCGATCCCGCGACCGGGTGTTACGCCACCGGCTCGCAATGCGCCAACGCGATTCCGCTGGTGATGGACCTGGTCGAGCCGGCGCGGCGCGCCGGCGTGCTCGCGGCGATTGTGGCCGACGTGCGCGGGCGTGGCAACGCGCTCACCGCCGGCGACGTGGGCTATCGCTATTTGTTGCGCGCTCTCGCCGAGGCGGGGCGCTCGGATGTGATCTACGATCTGAACAATCAGTCGGAGAAACCTGGATACGGTTATCAGCTGGCCCATGGCGCCACGAGTCTGACGGAGGCCTGGAACGCCGATCGTCGTTCTTCGCAGAATCATTTCATGCTCGGGCAGATCAACGAGTGGTTCTACCACGATCTCGCCGGGATCCAGGGCGATCCGGAGGGACCGGGCTTTAAGAAGATCATCATCAAACCGGCAGTCGTGGGCGGGCTCACGTGGGCCAGGGCGGACTACCGCTCGGTTCGCGGTCGCATTACCAGCAAATGGAGGCGAGAGGGAAGCCGGCTGTCCCTGGGCGTTTCCATTCCGGCCAATACCACGGCCACCGTCTATGTGCCGGCGAGGGACGCCAGTGTGGTCACCGAAGGCGACCGGCCTGCCGGGCAAAGTCCGGACGTCCATTTCCTTCGCCTGGCGGAGGGCTGCGCGGTCTATGCGGTCGGCTCGGGTGATTACTCCTTCGCTTCCACGCTGCCCTGATCCCGGCCTGGAGGTCTCATTCCGTGGCGATTGCTCAGGACTTGCGCCTTCCGGGCGACGACGATCGAACTCATGCCCTCGTCCTGGTGGAGGACGGCGGCCTGACCAAAACCGGCCGACTCGAGATCCTCGCGCAATTCCCCGAAGGTGAAGGTGCCGCCGCTTTTGGTGCCGACCAGCATGTTCACCGCAAAGAGGGCGCCGGAGAGAGGGCCGGTGCGCGCATCATCCATGAGAATGTCCCGGATGGCGATCCGCCCTCCGGGCGCGAGGGAGGCGAACACCTTGGAGAAGAGTCCTCGATTTTCCAGGCGCGAGTTCTGGTGAACGATGGCGCTGACCCAGGCGAGATCGGCACCCGCGGGCAGTGGATCAGCGGTGTAATCGCCCGGGATCAGTTGGACGCGATCGCGCAGCCCGGCGGCTCGCAGGCGGCGGTCGGCCATCGGAATGACGGGCGGCAGATCGAACAGGACCGCCGTCGCGGACGGGCACGCGCGAAGGAAAGCGATGGTCCAGGTGCCCGAAGCCCCGCCGATGTCGAGCAGTTGGCGGAACTCGACCGGGCGAACGCGTTGCACGACGGCCTCGGCGACGGGCGCGGACGTGTTGTCCATGGCCGCGATGAACGACTCCCGATCGCCGGCCGCGCCGCGGACGCTGGGAATCCGCTTCGCCGGGCGCCCCGTCTTGACGACGCGGGCCAGTTGCCCCCACCGGCGCATACAGTTGGCCTGGTGCTGCGCCATCGCGAGACCCGGGTGCACTCCGCGGGCAATGAACACGTCCGCGACGCCGGAGCCCAGTGAATAGCAGCCGCTGTCCTTAATCAGGAGCCGCAGAGCCGCCAACGCATCCAGGAGGATGGTCAGGCCGCGCCGGTCGCACGTCATCCGTTTCGCCAGTGCCCGGGCGGTCGAGGGATTCCCGGTCAGGCGGGAAAAGAGATCCAGTTCGGCGGCCGCCGCCAGCACGGCCGCTCCCTGATAGCTGCGGATCAACGCGCTGAGCTCATCGGGGGTCCAGGACTTGGTTGGGTCACGCTTCATAAACCGACGTTAACACGGATACGGCGATTCGTCGATGCCGTCGGGAGCGGCTGATGCCGCGGCCAAAGCGGGAGGGCGAGCCTCCCGGCGAGCCGGGCGATTACGGCTCAGCAGGAGCTTCGCCCTCCAGCGGAAGCGTCGTGTCCCCAGGATACAACCTGCAGCGCACGGCATTTTAGGAAGGGCAACTGAGCTGGATCAGGCATTGCCATTGACGACCAAGGCCGCCATATGCTGGCCGGGCAACCCCAGGCCGTGGGTGGCTTTCAAACTTTCTGCATGAAGCAGGTCCAAGTCACGACTCGAAGCCAGTGGCGGCGGTGGCTGGCGGAAAACTACGATCGGGAGAAAAACGGAATCTGGCTGGTCTTCTCCAGGAAGGAGACGGGCAGACCGTCGCTTGAGTACGGAGAATCCGTGGAGGAGGCCCTCTGCTTCGGTTGGATCGACAGCATTATCAAGAGAATTGATGACGGCAGGTACTGCCGGAAATTCACCCCCAGGAAGGACGGCAGCAGGTGGTCGGTCACCAACAAGAGGCGAGTGGAAAGAATCACCAAAGAAGGCAGGATGACTGAATTCGGCCTGGCGAAGATCGAAGCGGCTCAAGGAATCCTTGGCCTTGCTTGCGAGAGGCGAGAAACTCGGGCTCAAATAGGCCGCACAAGACGGAGCGAGGAAGCTCACCGCTGACAACCTTGCGGTGGACAGCTCTGAGGCGAAACGATGCAGTTGAGCCATGAATGGGCGTGAGAATATTTGCGCCCATTAGTGAATGTAGGGTCGGCCCTTGTGGCCGGACCGTTTGAGCTCGGCAGGCGGCGCGTCGACAAGCGACGGCCCTGCTCTCGATTGCATGCATCCGACTGTGCGCGTTGGGAACAACGCGCGCCACCTTTTTGGCTGAGCCAGCTTAGTGCCAAGCCGCCATTCGGCTACGGCACGATCTCGATGTTCTCGAGCAGATTGATGCCGTCGCGGCTTACGAGCTTGCCTTTAACTGTGATGATCTTGGCGGCGAATTCGGCCAGCTTCTCGTTGGCCGGCTTGTGCTCGCCGATCAGCAGGTAGACCTTCCCGTCGGCGCTCTTGAGGCCTACGGGCAGGCCGCTGGAGATGCACATCTGGGCGCAACTCGCGTGCTTCTCCCCATGGGCGCCGTGATCGAGGTAACAGGCCATGTCGAGGACCTCACCAGTGACGGTCACCTGGTTGTCGGTCTTCGCCACATCTCCTTCCGCGGCAGCGAGTGGCCGGGCCACCGTTAGCGCCGCGACGACGGCGAGGAGAGAAAGGAACTTGGGAACGAATGCGGAGTTTTTCATGGGCGGGACGGGATTGACGGTTGGGCGTCGCGAAATGACCTGCCACAGTTAACTCACCTTTGAGAAAATCGCAACCGGGCGGCCGGTGCCTCGCTGAAAGGCGGGCTTGCACGGCGCCCGGTGGATTGCCACCGTCGGGCCAAGCATGGTTTATCCAGAACCTCCCGCGATTCTGACGGGGCGCGATTTGCGCCCTGCGGATCTCGACCACGACTTTCCCGGCGCTCTCCTCCGGACCTACGCGTGGATGGCGGTCTCCCGTACGGCTGATAACCGGATTCTGGATCTGTTCCGGCAAGGCCTGATCCGCGGCACGGTCACGGGTGGCCAGGGCAACGAAGGGCTGATTGTCCCGCTGGCCCTCCTGGCCGACAAAGCGGTAGATGCGATTTCATTCACCCATCGCGGTCTGGGCGGTCATCTCATCTGGAGCGGTCATCTCGTCGACCATCTGAACCAGTATTTTGCCAATGCCGCCAGCCCGACCAAGGCTCGCGAGGGCAACGTTCATCACGGTGACCCACGGAACCGTTCGCTGCCGATGATCAGCCACCTGGGGGCCATGGTTTCCACCGTGGTGGGCGTCACTGATTCGCAGCGGCGCCTCGGGCGGCCCGCCGTGGGCTTTGCGTTCATGGGCGATGGGTCGAGCAGCACGGGCGATATCCACGAATCGCTCAATCTCGCGTCGTTGCTGGAGGTGCCGGTGCTGTTCGTCGTCGAAAACAACGGCTACGCGTATTCAACTCCGGTGAGCGAACAATACGCGACCGGGACCGAACTGTGGCGCCGCGCCGCGGCCTACGGCATCCCGGGCTCAGTCCTCGATTGCACAGCGGATGTAGCGGCCACGCTCCGGACCCTCTCCGTGGCGATTGATCAGGTTCGGCGGACCGGCCGGCCGATGCTGATCGAGGCGAAGACCCTGCGGTTGCGCGGGCATGCGGCCTACGACACGTGCGACTACCTGCCCCCGGGGGAAGCGGAAGCGTTTTTTGCCGCAGATCCGCTGCCAAAATTCCGCGCGCGCCTCGTCGCCGACGGCGCCGGAACGGAACTCGACGCCGTCGATGCGGAAATCGCGGGATTCGTGGAGAACTGCCTCAAGGTCGCTCTCGCCCAGCCGCGGCCTGATCCCGCAGGCATGGCTGCCGGCCTGTTTGCTCCGCCCTCGCCGCCGATGCCGTGGGTGCCCTCACTCTATTCAAAACCGGAAACCGGAGACCGGGAACCGGAGACAGAATCCCGACATCCGATATCCGAAATCCGATATCCGGTTTCAGAGACTCTGACCCTGGCGCAGGCGCTGAACCGGGCGCATCACAAGATCCTCGCGGAGCGACCGGAATCCTTGGTTCTCGGCCAGGACATTGCCACCTATGGAGGCGCATTCAAGGTGACCGAGAATCTGTTCAAGGAATTCGGCCGGCCGCGGGTGATGAACATCCCTCTGGCCGAGAGCGGTTGCACCGGTTACGCGATCGGGCTGGCCGTCAACGGGCACCGCCCCATTGAGGAGTTCCAGTTTGCCGACTTCTCCACCGAAGCGATCACGCAGATCACGCTGAACGCCGCGACCATGCATTTCCGCTCGGGCGCCCGCGTGCCGCTGGTGCTGCGGTTCCCTTGCGGCGGCGGGCTCACCTTCGGATCGTTTCATTCGCAGGAGCTCGAAGCACTTTTCCTCTCCATGCCGGGTCTCAAGGCTCTCTATCCGAGCAATTCGCAGGACGCCTTCAATGCGTTGCTCGCCGCCTTCGAGGACGACAACCCCGTCCTGCTGTTCGAACACAAGGGCCTCTACCGCCGCGGCAAGCAGCCCGTCACCTGGGATCCGCATTACCGCGAGGTCTGGAATCCCAACCGTCTCCGTTCCGGCGACTATGCGACCTTCGTGACCTACGGTGAGATGGTCCATCTGGCCGGCGAGGTCTGCGACTATTTTGCGTCCGAATACGAGCGGGCCTTCGATCTGTGGGACCTCCGCGCCCTGTCGCCGCTCCGGCTGGACGCCATCAAGGACTCCCTGGCGCGGACGCACCGGCTGATCGTGTTGCACGAGGGCCGGCGAACGCATGGCTTCGGCGCGGAACTGGTCGCGAGCCTGACCGAGGAGCAATTCTTCTCGCTCGAGGCGCCGCCGCTCCGGCTCGGCGCGCTGGACTTGCCCGTCCCCTTCGCCCCCGAATTGGAGGCAGCTTTCCGGCCCACGAAGGAGAAGACAATCGAGGCCATTGTCCGGTGGATGGGATGAATTCCTCTCCGATTTTCGGCTTTTGATTTTTGTGCCTCGTGTTCGGATGCTCTTCATCACATCTCTTTCGTCGTGCTTGAATCGAAAACCAACCAGCGGAAATCGAAAATCGCCCGCGCAGCCTGGGCGCGCATCCGGCTGTTTGCCATGGACGTTGATGGGATTCTGACTGACGGCACCGTGACCCTCCATTCCGACGGCACGGAGGCGAAGACGTTTTCCACCCTCGACGGCATGGGCCTCGTGCGCTGCCGCAATGCCGGCATTGCCCTGGCCTGGATCTCGGGCCGCGCTTCCGTGGCCACGGACCTCCGGGCCGCCGAGCTCAAGATTCCCCATGTTGTGCAGGGTCGGGCCGACAAGCTCGTTGCCCTGCAGGAATTGGCGGAGCGGCTTGGACTCTCGGCCGCGGAAGTCTGCTACATGGGCGACGACGATATCGACGCCCCCGCGCTGCAGTGGGCCGGAATCGGCGCGACGGTGTCCACGGCCATGCCGGCGGCGGGGGCCGCAGCGGATTACGTCGCCCAGCGTCCCGCCGGTCGCGGGGCCGTGCGGGAAGTGTGCGACCACATTCTCGCGGCGTCGCGCTGACTTTCTACCGTGCGCTTCCGACCGTTTGTTTTTCTGATGCTCGGCGCCGGTGCGGTCCTCCCGGGGACGAGGTTGTTGCGTGGGGCGGACGAACGCCCGACGGCGTTTGCGATCAATGCCCCCGTGATCAACTTTCGTGTGCCCACGTTCACCCGGGAGGGCTTTCGTACGTGGCTGTTGTGCGGCGCCGAGGGCGTCTACATGAACGACAAGCAACTCAACGTGACGGATCTCAATCTCACTGTCTTTTCTGGCGACGCCGCCAACAAGGTAGAGAAGATCTTCCTGAGTCCGTCGGCGCTCGCCTTGATCGACGAGGGCCTCGTGTCCGGCCCCGGTGCGCTGCGCCTGATCACCGATGACTTCGAGGCGACGGGAGACGACTGGCTCTATGATCACCGCCAGAAAAAGGTTTCCATCCACCGGAACGTACGGGTAGTTTTCCACGCCCAACTGAACGATATTCTGCGATGATCCGCCGCCTTTCCCTTGTCCTGCCCTGCCTCCTGGTCGCGTCCTGGCTCTCCGCCGCCGCCGCGGAAGAACCGGCACCCGACACCGTGATCCAGTCCCGGTCGTGCGAAATCACGAGCACGGACACGCAGACGCTCTCGGTTTTCACCGGCAACGTGATTGTTACCGGCAACAACATTCGCCTCACGTGCGATCGTCTCGACGTCGTGTCGCTGCGCAGCGGCGGCAAGCAGGACACGCTGGGCAAGCAGGAACGCTTCAAGTCACTGGTCGCGACGGGCAAGGTGCGCATTGTCCAGGGGGAGCGGGAGGCGACCTGCGAACATGCCGAAGTGCTGCCCGGCGAAGATCGCATCACCCTCACCGGAGGGCCCGTCGTGATCGATCATGGCAACAACTCGATGGCCACGGGCGAGCCGCTGGTTCTCTATCGCCGCGAACGGCGCATTACGGGCACCAATGTCCGGATCGTGCTGCCGCCGCTGAAAGATCTCGGTTTTGACCAGCATCAACCACCGCCGGTGCCGACGGAGGAGCCGCGCAAGTTGCCCTAGCCGGATGCTTCCCACTCCTCCCGCAATTCCAGCCACCATGGCCACCCACTCACATCCCCGGCCCTCGGCGTCCTCGACGGTTTCCGCTGCGGCTGCAGCGGCGCCCGGACCGGAGCCGTTCATCCGCACGGAGGATTTGGTGAAGATTTACGGGCAGCGGGTGGTCGTCAATGGCATCGATCTCCGGGTCAACGCCGGTGAGGTCGTCGGCCTGCTCGGTCGCAATGGCGCCGGGAAGACGACCACGTTTTACATGATCGTCGGCCTCGTGCCGGTGACGAGCGGTCGGGTGTTCATCAACGGCGTCGATGCCACGCGCCTGCGCATGCACCGTCGGGCTCGGCTCGGCATCGGCTATTTGCCGCAGGAGGCGTCGGTGTTCCGCAAACTCACGGTCGAAGAGAACATCCTCGCCATTGTCGAGACGCTTTCGCTCGCGCGGCGCGACCGCCCGGCCCGCGTCCGCCGACACCTGGAGGAGCTCGGCCTCACCCACCTCGCCAAACAGAAGGCCTACACGCTGTCCGGTGGCGAACGCCGCCGCCTGGAGATCGCCCGCGCGTTGGTGACGGCCCCCCGGTTCCTGCTGATGGACGAGCCGTTCAGCGGCATCGACCCGATCGCCGTCGCCGACGTGCAGAAGATCATCCGGCAGTTGAAAGAGCGTGGGATTGGCGTGCTGATCACCGACCACCAGGTCCGCGAAACCCTGAACATCGTTGATCGCGGCTACATCATTCACGAGGGCCGGGTCATTGCCGAGGGGCCCCGGGATTACCTGATCAACGACGCCAAGGCGCGGGAGTTCTACCTTGGCAAGGATTTCAACCTCTAGCCCGCATATCTCTTGACTACCGCTATCATAGATGCCGCCAGCAGAAAAATGATCGTAGCGATGGCTGAAACTATGAACTATGCGGGCTAGCCCATGCCTAAAGCCATTCACGGCATTACCGTCGCACATTTCTTCGAGACCTACGGAGTCAGGCTCAAGCTGGAGCTGGTAACGGGTCGCGAGGGTTTGCATCGCCTCATCCGCGAGCCGGCGATCAACCGGCCGGCCCTCGCGCTCACCGGATTTTTCAAGTATTTCGCGAACAAACGCATTCAGGTGCTGGGTGCCGCGGAGATGACCTTCCTGCGCACGCTGCCCGATGGCGCCCAGCGCAGCGTCCTGAATGGCATGACCGACCGCCACATCCCCTGCATCGTCCTGACCCGGAATTACAATTTCCCGCGCGCGATGCTTGAGGTGGCGCAGAAACGCCATCTGCCGGTCATCCGCACGCCGATGATCACGATGAATTTCGTGAACACGGCCACCCTGTGCGTGGACAACGAGTTCGCCCCGTCCGCCACCGAGCAAGGCACCACTGTCGACGTCAAGGGCGTGGGCGTGATGATTCGCGGGGACAGCGGCGTGGGCAAGTCCGAGTGTGCGCTCGCCCTGGTCGAGCGCGGCCACAGCCTGGTCGCGGACGATGTCACCGTCATCAAGGTGCTCGATGAACGCGAGCTCATGGCGAGCAGCCGGCCGATCACGCGGGGCTACATGGAGTGCCGCGGCATCGGCATCATTAACATTGCCGAGATGTTCGGCATCAAGAGCGTCCGGCTCGAAAAACGCATCGACATGGTCGTGAGCCTGCGGGCGTGGACGCCGGATGCGGTGGAGGAGCGCACCGGACTCGAGGAATATTACTACGAGATTCTTGGGATCAAGGTGCCCCACGTCGAATTGTATGTGCGCCCCGGCCGGGACATCGCCCGCCTGGTCGAGGTGGCCGCCATGGTGCAGGCGCTCAAGCGCATGGGCCACGATCCGGCCCTGGATTTCAACAACCGTCTCATCGCGCACATGGCGGAACATCCCGCCGGGATCAAAAAATCGCTCCGGGTAACCGAAACCCCTTCTTTGCGTGAGGAGCCTGATCGCGGATCCGCCATTTAGCCCGGATGTTTCCATGAAGGGGTTCATCGCGCATCCGGTCATTTGGAACCGCGGCGTCCCCGCCGCGGGCTTACGAACGAAATGCGACGAAGGCGTCGCGTTTCCCTGAAACCGCCTCCACGCCGCAACCCTTCAGACTTCCCTTGCATGTCCACCCTACGTTCTGACGGCCGTCGCGCCGACGAATTGCGTCCGATCACTTTTGAAATCGGCCCGGCTCCCTATGCGGCCGGCTCGGTGCTGGCGCGCTTTGGCCACACCCAGGTCATCTGCGCCGCGACAATCGAGCCCAAGGTGCCGACGTGGATGCGCCAACAGGGAGTGACCGGCGGCTGGTTGACCGCTGAGTATTCCATGCTGCCCTACAGCACGCTCGATCGAAAGCCGCGCGACATCACCCGCGGGAAACTCGACGGCCGCACGGTCGAGATCCAGCGCCTGATCGGACGCTCGCTCCGCGCCGTCATCGATCTGCAAAAGCTCGGTGACAACACCCTGTGGATCGACTGCGACGTCCTGCAGGCCGACGGGGGCACCCGCACCGCCTCGATCACGGGGGCGTATCTGGCCGCTCGCCTCGCCATTCAGAAGTTGCTCGACGACCAGCGCATCGCCGCGAACCCGCTCGCCGATTCCGTGGCCGCGGTGAGCGTGGGCCTGTTGGACGGACAAGAGTTGCTCGATCTGGCCTACGTCGAGGACAAGGATGCGGCGGTGGACTTCAACGTCATGATGACGGGCCGCGGTCAGTTTGTGGAAGTGCAGGGGACCGGTGAGGAGGCAACCTTCTCCCACGAGCAGCTGCAGCAACTGCTCGCGCTGGCCGAAAAGGGCCTGAAGGAGCTCGCCGGCCTGCAAACGGCCTTTCTCACCAAGCACCTATTGAAGTTTTGACCGGACGGTTTCCAGCGGCGAGGGCTGATCTATTTTCGGCCACATCGGCGTGTGTTCCTCTGACGTAGGGGCGCGATCTTGTCGCGTCCTCAGAGATGGGCGCAGCAAGTCTGCGCCCCTACAGCGTGAATCCGATTCATCTGAACTTACAGCCGCACCCGGCGCAGCCGCAGGGCGTTGGAGACGACGCCAATCGAGCTCAGGCTCATGGCGACTCCGGCGAGCATCGGATTGAGCAGCCAGCCGCACACTGGATAGAGCGCGCCGGCCGCGATGGGAATGCCCAGACCGTTGTAAATGAACGCGAGGAAGAGGTTCTGCTTGATGTTGCGCAGCACGGCGCGGCTGAGGTGTCGCGCCTTCACGAGGCCGCGCAGATCGCCTTTGACCAGCACGATGCCGGCGCTGTGCATGGCGACGTCTGTGCCCGTGCCCATCGCAATTCCGACGTCGGCCGCCGCCAGCGCCGGCGCGTCGTTGATGCCGTCGCCGGCAAAGATGACGATTTCTCCAGCCGCGCGATGCTCGCGCACGAGCTCCTGTTTGCGCGCGGGCGTGACGCCCGCATGTACGCCGTCCAGCCCCAGTGACCGGGCCACGGCCAAGGCGGTCGTTTCGCGGTCTCCCGTGACCATCACCACGCGCAACCCGAGCCGGTGCAATCCGACGATCGCATCCGGCGTGGTCGCCTTGATCGGATCCTCCAGCACGAGCATGCCAGCCGCGCGGCCGTCGATGACGACGCTCACCAGCGTGGCAGTTGGATGTGGGTGGAGCGCCTTGTCCCCAAGGCGCTCAGGGGCGGTGAGGGCCATCCGCCCCACCTTGACCATTTTTCCCTGGACCCGCGCGCTGACCCCCATCCCGGGTTCGGCGAGGAAGCCCTCGGCGGCCGGAAGCTGGAGCCCGCGTGCCTGCGCAGCCGCAATGATTGCGCGGGCCAGTGGATGTTCGCTGGAGCTTTCGGCCGCCGCGGCGAACCTCAGGAGATCGTCGGCCGCGAGGTGGAGCGACTTGTCCTCAAGCCGCTCGGGCGACGGTGACAGCGCGTTGGGGTCAACGCGCTCCACCGCGGGCACGATCGCCACGACGCGCGGCTTGCCCTCGGTCAGGGTGCCGGTCTTGTCGATGAGCAAAGTCGTCGCCTGGGCCAGTCGTTCCAGCGCTTCCGCGTTTTTCACCAGAATTCCGGCTTGGGCGCCGCGGCCGATGCCCGTGACAAGCGATACCGGCGTGGCCAGGCCGAGGGCGCACGGGCAGGCTATGATCAGTACGGCGACCGCGTTGACGAACGCGAAGATCACCCGCGGCTCCGGCCCGAGCCAAAACCAGAGCCCGAAAGTCACGACCGCGATGCCGGCGACCGCCGGCACGAACCAGGCCGCGACCCGATCGGCGAGCCGCTGGATCGGCGCCTCACTTTCCTGCGCCTCCTCGACGAGGCGGACGATTTGCGCGAGCAACGTGTCGCGACCCACCCGTTCGGCGCGCATGACGAAGCTGCCGGTGGTATTGAGGGTTCCGCCCGACACCGGGTCGCCGTCGCCCTTGGGCACGGGCTCCGCCTCGCCCGTCAGCATCGCCTCGTCGACGTTGCTGGCGCCTTCCGTCAACCGACCGTCAACCGGCACCTTCTCGCCTGGGCGCACGCGGAGCAGATCGCCGGGAACCACGGCTTCGAGAGGAACATCCTCCTCCTGGCCGTCGCGCATCCGATGGGCCGTCTTTGGCGCCAGGTCCATCAACGCGCGGATCGCGGCGTCGGTACGGGCATGCGTGCGCTGCTCCAGGATCTGGCCGATCAGCACGATGGCGGTGATAAACGCGGTCGCCTCGAAATAGAGCGGCACGCCGTGCGGTCCGCGAAGCGCGGCGGGAAAATGATGGCCGAAGACCAACGCGGCCGCGCTGTAGAAATAAGCCGCGCCGGTGCCGGTCACAATGAGGGTGAACATGTTGGTGTCCCGGTCTCGCAACGACACCCACCAGCGACGGATAAAGGGCGCCCCGCTCCAGAAGAACACCGGAGTGGTCAGGGCGAATTGGAGCCAGCCGGAGAGCCGCGGATCAAGCTGGTGCATCAGGGCCGGAGCCACCATCTCGCCCATGGCCAGGACCAGGACCGGCCCGCCGAGGGCCAGCGCAACCCAGAAACGCGGCAGGAGAATCCGCGCGGCCGGCAGGCCCATATAGACCGGGGCGTCGGGATCGGGCGGAGGCCCGGCGGCGGGAGAATCGTGGGAAGGCTCGGTCATTGGGCGGACAGGAAAGTACGGATTCGGCGGGTGAAGGATCACGCAGAGCGCAGACCAGAGAACGCGCGGACACAAAGCCTTTTCTGCAATCCGGGCAGGCACGGGCGTCCCCCCCCCGTGGTTCGGAGAGATCTCCGGACATGGGCAAGATGCCCATGCCACCTCGGACAACCGACAATTCGGAGAGGTGCCCCGAGTCGGCGCGAGCCATACTCCCGGATTGTGTTGCCCGCGCGGGATGTTCTAGCTCTGTGCCCGATGACGTCATCCCTCTCCGGCGCCCCCCGGCACGAACCGTTCATTCCCGACGCCACGGTGATGCGCGAATTCACCCTGCGCGCGGTGCTCACCGGCACCATCCTCGGCATCGTCTTTGGCGCTTCGTCGCTCTACCTGGTGCTCAAGGTTGGTCTCACGGTGAGCGCATCGATTCCCGTTGCCGTGATCTCGCTCGCGCTGTTCCGCGCGCTGTCGAAGGTCGGGGTGCGCGACGCCACCATCCTCGAGAACAACATCTCCCAGACGGCGGGCTCGGCGGGCGAATCGATTGCCTTCGGCATCGGTGTGACGATGCCGGCGATTCTCATCCTTGGTTTCGAACTGGAGCTGACGCGAGTGATGTTGGTGGGAATCCTGGGAGGCCTGCTGGGCATCCTGATGATGATTCCGCTGCGGCGGGCGCTCATTGTGAAGGAGCACGGAATCCTTAAATACCCCGAGGGCACGGCATGCGCAGCGGTGCTGACCGCCGGAGCTTCGCCCGAAAGCCGCCTGGCGGCGTCGGCCTCGGCCAAGGCCGATATGGCGGCGGCGGCCGCGGCCGGGCTGGGCCGCTCGGCGGGCGGGCAGGTGATCTTCACTGGTTTCGGGGTCGGCCTGCTCTACAAGACCCTCAATATCGCATTGAAGGGCTGGAAGGACATTCCCGAAAAGATCTTCGGCGCTCCGTTCAAGAGCGGCTCGGTCGGAATCGAAATCTCGCCCGAACTCCTCGGCGTGGGTTATATCATCGGTCCGCGAATCGGTTCCATCATGTGTGCCGGCGGGGTGCTCGCCTACCTGGTGCTGATTCCGATGATCAAATTCTTCGGCGAATCGTTGGCGGGCCCGCTCGCCCCGGGGACGAAGCTGATCAGCGCGATGGGCCCGGATGAGATTCGCGGGGCGTACGTGCTCTATATCGGGGCGGGAGCAGTGGCGGCGGGGGGTATCATCAGCGTCTTCCGGTCGCTCCCGACCATCTGGCATGGATTGCGCGCGGGGCTCGGTGATTTCCGGCGCTCCCGGACGCCGGGCGGAGAAGCGACGGCGGTGCGGCGCACGGATCACGACCTACCGATGATGTTCGTCGGCATCGGGCTGGTGGCGCTCATGACGGCCATCACGCTGGCCCGACCGCTGCATATGAACCTGCTGGGCGCGCTGCTCATCGTACTCTTCGGCTTTTTGTTTGTGACGGTTTCCTCGCGGCTCACCGGCGAAATCGGCTCCTCCTCGAATCCCATCTCGGGCATGACGGTGGCCACGTTGCTGCTCACCTGTTTGATCTTCTTGATCGTTGGCTGGACGGGGGGCACCTATTACGTCACCGCGCTGTCGGTCGGGGCGGTCGTCTGCATCGCGGCCTCCAACGGCGGCACGACCTCGCAGGATCTGAAAACCGGCTTTCTGGTGGGTGGCACGCCGAAATTGCAACAATACGCGATCTTGGTCGGCGCCTTCGCGTCGGCCCTGGTTTTGGGGCCGATTCTGTTGCAGCTCAATCAGGCCGCGACGGTCTACGTGCCGGTGGCGCAGTTGGCGCCGGGACTGCGCACGGACGCGCCGTTGTCCGCCGGCACCGAACGGCTCCGCGGGCCGCAGTCGCGGCCGGTGACGCTCCGCGAGTGGAACAAGATGGATGAGGTTGGCGGGCCGGCTGGACGCTATCTCGTCAACGAGCGGGGCGAGGCGGTCGTATCCGTCACAGCGCGGTCCGGTGGTTCGGCCTATTTGCCCGTCGCACCGACGACTTCGCGACTGCGCACGGACGCGGCCTCGCTCCCGGTCGCGGCGGAGTACAACGCATCGCAAGCCCGGCTCGCGACGGGCACCTACCATGTTTGGTTCAAAGGAGCCGGGCCGTCCGGCCCGGCGGGCAAGTACCTGGTTGACGAACACGGTGATGCGGTCTGGTACGTCGATCCGGGCATCAACGGCACCTTCAAGCAGCGCCCGGATGGCACGGAGGTCCGCAAGTTTGACGCTCCGAAGGCGACGCTGATGAGCTACATCATCAAGGGCATCCTCGACCGCAAGCTGCCCTGGGCGCTGGTGCTGCTCGGCGTGTTCATTTCCGTCACGCTCGAATTGGCCGGGATCCCGTCGCTGGCGTTCGCTGTCGGGGTGTATCTGCCCCTCTCCTCGTCCTCGCCGATCTTTGTCGGTGGACTCATCCGGTGGCTCGTCGACCGGAAGAAACGGCACGAACTTCGGCACACCGATCTCGACGAAATGCAGCTCGTCGCGGAAAGCGACAAGAGTCCCGGCGTGCTCCTGGCCTCCGGGTACATCGCCGGCGGCGCGATTGCCGGGATCATCATTGCGTTTCTGGCGGGTGTGCTCGATCAGGCGGACGCTTTTCTGGCGACCTGGTCCTCCGCCCACAATCCGTTCTATGAAGGGGCGCAGGCCGACGCGCTGGCGATGATCCCGTTTGCGCTTCTGACCGGATTCCTCTACTTGGTGGCGCGCGAGAAACTGCTGGCGCCGAAGGCGGATCGACCGGGAATGCAATCGTAAATACGAATTACGCGGTGGGGGACGTTGGATTGCTAAAGCCAAGTAGCGCCGGACTGCGACCGGCGGCGGCGAACGACTCGGTGAGCGGAAATCGCCAGTCCGAGACTGGCGCCACGGGGATGCGGGTTTGGCCAGTAGCGCCGGTCTGCGACCGGCGAAATCTGGAGAGTAGAATCCAGGCTTGTGCCGGTCGGCAGTCGACGCCATTACGGCCGGCAGAATGCGATTGGACCAAACGATCCGCTTCGGTCGCCGCAATCTGCCGCATTGGGAAATCCGGGGAGGCCGGTATTTCGTAACCGTTCGTTGTGCCGGAAGCCTTCCTGATAACGTGGTGGGCCGGCTGCAGGAAATCCATCTGCACCTGCAGACCATCATACCGCGTTCTGAAGGATTTGCGGCCATGCAACGCGCGTATTTTTTGACGATGGAGAAATACTTGGACTGCAGTTCGGGGCAGGGAGGAATATTGTGCGATCCGTTGGCCGCTCGAGCGGTGATTTTGGAGCTCGATCTGCTGGCTGAATGGCGTGTCGAGGTTCCTCATTTCTCGATAATGCCCAATCACTGGCATGCGCTGCTGGTGTCGCGCGATGATTGGGTGCACACGCTGGGAGAGACCATGAAACGAGTCAAAGGAAGGAGCGCGAAAGCCATGCGCCGGCAATGCGGCGGAGCGGGACCGGTGTGGCAGCGCGAATGGTTTGATCGTTGGGTGCGTGATGAGGCTGAATGGGAGAAGGTGGTTGATTATATCCACAACAATCCGGTGAAGGCGGGGTTGGCGAAAGATGGTGCGACCATCAGTGGACGCGATAGCCCGTTCTATGGCAGCAGCGCCAGTCCGAGACTGGCGCCACGGGGAGCCAGGTTTGGCCAGTAGCGCCGGTCTGCGACCGGCGGCGGCGAACGACTCGATGGGCGGGAATCGCCAGTCCGAGACTGGCGTCACGGACAGCGGGCTCCTAAAGTCGTTCCAGCACCACCGGGTTGGTGAGCGCTCCGATTTTTTCGATCTCGATCGTGATGGTGTCGCCGGGCTGCATGAACACCGGCGGCGTGCGCGCGAAACCGACTCCGTGCGGCGTGCCGGTGAGGATGACGGTGCCGGGCAAAAGCGTTTTGCTGCCGCTCAGGAACTCGATGAGGGTCGGCACGTCGAAGATCATGTCGGCCGTATTCCAGTCCTGCATCACCCGGCCGTTGAGCACCGAGCGGATCTGCAGGTCGTTTGGGTCGGGGATCTCGCTCTTCGTGACGAGCACGGGCCCCAGCGGACAAAAGGTATCGAAACTCTTGGCCTGGCACCACTGGCCACCGCCCCAGGGCTTGCGTTGCCAATCCCGTGCCGACACGTCGTTCGCGCAGGTATAGCCGAGCACGTAATCGAGCGCATTGGCGCGGGAAACGTTTTTGCAGCGCCGGCCGATGACGACCGCCAGCTCGCATTCGTAATCGACTTCCTGGCTGGCCATTCCTTGCGGAATCTCGATCGGATCGCCGGGATTTTGGACCGCGCTGGTGGCCTTGATGAACAGCACGGGTTTCTCCGGCGCACCCCGGCCGCCTTCCTCAGCGTGCTTCCTGTAGTTGAGGCCGATGGCGAGCAGGTTGGCGGGAACGAGCGGCGCGAGCAGTTTTCCGGGTGTGACGAGCCGGTCGGTGATGCGGAAGTCGCCGAAGATATCCCCGGCGATTTCGCAGGCCGTGCCGTCGGATTGCAGGGCCGCGTAGGCGGGGCCGGCGGGAGCAAGGTGGCGGATGATGCGCATGGCGGAATTTCTGACCGCAGATCGCGCGGATGGCACGGATTTTTTGGGAGGTTGAACTCCAGCGGGGTGAAGCAGCGGGGAAAACCGTGCAGTCCTGACTGCGAAGCCCGCTTTGCTCCGAGGCTCGATGAATCGTCTGATGCTGCGTAGCCACTCGTTTGCGCTCGCAGCTACCCAGCAACCACTCGCGGGCGCTCGCGGCCACGGGGGATCAAGCAGGTCTGTGTAGCTGCGAGCGCCAGCGAGTGGCCACGGGGCTCAAGTCGGCTGCCCGCGAGAGGATTTCATCCCTTTGCGTCGGCGAAGTTCTCCATCCCGGCGCAGGAGCAGACGAGGTTGCGGTCGCCGTAGACGTTGTCCACGCGCCCGACCGCCGGCCAGAATTTGCTGGCGCGCGTCCGCGCGTCGGGAAACGCCGCAAGCTCGCGCGGGTAGGCGTGCGTCCACGCGTCAGCGCAGACCGCCCCGGCGGTGTGCGGCGCGTGCTTGAGCGGATTGTCGGCCTTGTCCCACCGGCCGTCCGCGACCCTTTGCATTTCCCCGTGGATGGAGATCAGGGCGTCGCAAAAACGGTCGAGCTCGCGCTTCGATTCACTCTCGGTGGGCTCGATCATCAACGTGCCGGGCACCGGAAACGACATGGTCGGCGCGTGATAGCCATAGTCCATGAGTCGCTTGGCCACGTCTTCGACCTCGACTCCGTGCTTTTTCCACGGGCGAAACTCGAGGATGCATTCGTGGGCGACCAGTCCGCCCGCTCCTTTGTAAACGACCGGGAAATACGATTCGAGCCGCCGGGCCACATAATTGGCGTTGAGCATCGCGACCTGCGTGGCGGCGGTGAGTCCCTCTGCGCCCATCATGCGGATGTAGAGCCAGGAAATGACGAGGATGGACGCCGAGCCGTACGGCGCTGAGGCCACCGCGCCGGTGTTTTCCTTTGGCGTTTGGGATTTGGCGTTTGGATTTTCGGAGCGCAATGCGACGTGACCGGGCAGGAACGGCACGAGGTGGCGGGCCACGCCGATGGGACCCACGCCGGGCCCGCCGCCGCCGTGCGGAATGGCGAAGGTCTTGTGCAGATTGAGATGACATACATCGGCGCCGATGATGCCGGGCGACGTCAGCCCCACCTGCGCGTTCATGTTGGCGCCGTCCATGTACACCTGGCCGCCATGCTGATGGATGATGGCGCAGAGGTCCTTGATGGCCGCCTCGAACACGCCGTGCGTGGACGGGTAGGTGACCATGAGCGCGGCGAGATTCGCCGCGTGCGCCTCCGCCTTCGCCCGGAGGTCGGCGACATCGATGTTGCCCTGGGCGTCGCACGCGACGGGCACGACCTTGAAGCCGCCCATCGCGGCGCTGGCGGGATTGGTGCCGTGCGCCGAGGTTGGGATGAGGCAGATGTTGCGGTGGCTTTCGCCCCGGGAGGCGTGCCAGGCGCGGATGACGAGCAGACCGGCGTATTCGCCCTGCGAGCCGGCGTTCGGCTGCAGGGAAACCGCGGCGAACCCGGTGATCTCGGCCAGCCATGCCTCAAGGTCGTGGAAAAGTTTCTGGTAGCCGCGCGTTTGTTCGGCAGGCGCGAAAGGATGAAGGCGCCCGAACTCAGGCCAGGTCACCGGCAGCATCTCGGTCGTGGCGTTGAGCTTCATCGTGCACGAGCCGAGGGAGATCATCGAGTGGCAGAGCGAAAGATCGCGGGCCTCGAGGCGTTTGAGATAACGCAGCATCTCGTGTTCGGCATGGAACGAATTGAACACGGGGTGGGTGAGGAAGGCCGATTGCCGCGCATGGGGAAGCGGAAGCGCGGCAAGTTCCAAATCCCAAGTTCCAGGTTCCAATTTGGTAGTGGCGCCGAAGACGGCGACCAGGGCGTGCACGTCGTCGAGCGTGGTCGTTTCGTCGAGCGAGATGCCCACGGTCCGCGCGTCGATGAAGCGCAGGTTCATCCCGGCGGCGGCGGCGGCGGCGAGCACGCTGCCGGCGTCGACCTTGGCGATCGTGAGCGTGTCGAACACCGGCCCGGTGTTGACGCGCGCGCCGGATACGGCGAGCGCCCGGGCCAGGAGCTGGGTTAGCGAACGCACGCGCCGGGCAATGCGGCGGAGTCCTTCCGGGCCGTGGTACACCGCATACATCGCCGCCATGACGGCGAGCAGGACCTGCGCGGTGCAGATGTTGGAAGTGGCCTTCTCCCGGCGGATATGCTGTTCGCGCGTGCCCAGCGCGAGCCGCAGGGCGGGATTTCCGTGGACGTCTTTGGACACGCCGACGAGGCGGCCGGGCATCTGGCGCTTGCAGGCGTCGCGCGTGGCAAGATATCCCGCATGCGGTCCGCCAAATCCCAGCGGAACACCGAAACGCTGGGCGGAGCCCACTGCGACATCGGCTCCGAATTCCCCGGGCGGTCGGAGCAGCGTCAGCGCGAGCAGGTCGGCCGCGACGACGCAGTGCGCCCCGGTCGCGTGAACCTTCGCAAAAAACCCGGCGAAGTCGCAGATGTCCCCCCGGGTATCGGGGTATTGCACGAGGACGCCCGCGAGACCGGCGGAGGGCTCGTAGGTTCGGTGGTCGCCCACGACGACGTCGATGCCAAGCGGCTGCGCGCGCGTGCGGACAACGTCGATCGTCTGCGGGTGACAGGCGGCCGACACGAAAAAGACTTGCGCGGTGCCTTCCTTGAGACGGTGGCAGAGCATCATGGCTTCGGCGGCCGCCGTGCCCTCGTCGAGCATGGAGGCGTTGGCGATCTCCAGCCCGGTGAGGTCGCAGATCATCGTCTGGAAATTGAGCAGCGCCTCGAGACGTCCCTGGGAGATTTCCGCCTGGTAGGGGGTATAGGCCGTGTACCAGCCGGGATTCTCAAGGACGTTGCGCTGAATAACCGCCGGCGTGAGCGTGTCGTAGTAGCCCTGGCCGATGAAGCTCCGGAAGACCTGGTTCTGGGCGGCGATCGCGCGCAACTCGGCCAGCGCGGCGCTCTCGCCGGCCGCCGCCGGGAGCTTCAATGGTTGGGACAGACGGATCTGTGGGGGGACCGCGGCGTCCGCCAGCGATTCGAGCGACGGCTGCCCGAGGAGCCGGAGCATGGCGGCCATGTCGGCGGAATCGGAGCCGAGGTGCCGGCGGGCAAAAGTGTCGAGCGGAGCGAAGCGGTCGCAGTTCGAAGACATACCCGCGGACGGTAGGCTGGGGCGTTGGCGGCGCAATAGTGAAAGGCAGCGCTTTGCACTTCGCTCTTCGCGCTGCCTTTTCAAGATGGCCTCGCTGTTTTGTTGAAGCGGAATTGCAGACGGCGGCTGGCTATGTTGGCCTCACAGCGTAGGCTAGGCGGGATGCTTCTTGCGGCAGAACACGAGGCTCACACCGGCGCCACCTCAATGAACCCAGCCCGTCCATTTGCCACCAAGACCGCCCGCGCGGCTTACATAGATCGCCGGCTGGCCGAGCTGTATCCGGAGACGCCGATCCCGTTGCAGCACACCGATGCTTTCACGTTGCTGGTGGCCGTGGTGCTGTCCGCGCAATGCACCGATGTGCGGGTGAATCTGGTCACGCCGGCGCTGTGGGCCCGCGCCCGGACTCCGGAATCCATGAGCCGGCTGCCGGTCGCGGACGTCGAGGCCATCATCCGGCCGTGCGGGCTCGCGCCGCAGAAGTCGCGGGCGATTGTGGAGCTTTCCCGCCAGCTCGTTGAACGGCACGGCGGGCGGGTACCGCGCAGTTTTGCCGAGCTCGAAGCGTTGCCCGGCGTGGGGCACAAGACCGCGTCGGTGGTCATGGCGCAGGCCTTTGGCGAGCCGGCCTTTCCGGTCGACACCCATATCCACCGCCTAGCCCAGCGGTGGATGCTGACGAACGGTCGCAGCGTTGAGCAGACCGAGTGCGATCTGAAACGGCTCTTCCCGCGGGAACATTGGCGCCAGCTTCATCTCCGCATCGTCTTTTACGGCCGCCAGCATTGCACGGCCCGCGGTTGCGACGGAACGGTCTGCGAGATCTGCCGCACACTTTTTCCAAGTCGCGCCGCGGGGAAAAGCAGTCGCGCCCACTAGTTTGTTCGGCGATCTGATGGTCTTCGCCGAAATGGCCAGGCCATTTCGTACGAGCTGCGCGAAGGACGAAGTCCGGCGCGCAGCTCGGTTTACATGGTTGCCAAGCCGGCGGAAAGCGGGAAGCTGTCTGACTTTTATCTGACATGTTGCGCAAAATCATCGCGTCGATTCGGAAGAGCCTGACTGCCGCACCCGCGGCGGCTCCCGCAAAATCCGCCCCCAAACCTTCCTCCCGGCCTGCCGGCCCAGAACATTCGCCGATCTCCCGACCTCAACCCTCTGGACGGTCCGATCAAGACCGCGGACGTGACCGTGGACGCAGCCGCGGCCGCAACCGGGGCCAAGGACAGGGCCAAAGCCAGAGCCAAGGACAAGGACAGGGGCGTGGCCATGGACATGGCTACCGTCAGCAATCCGGTTACGAGCCGAGGTCTGAACAGAGGTTTGATCCGAGGTCCGAGCCGAGAGCTGAGTCAAGGCCGGTTTCCCGGCCCGCACCGCGCCCGGAACAACCGGCGCCGGTCCATCGCCAAGCGGCCGCGTTGCCGCCTCATCCTCCGGTGCACGCTCCGCCCGCTACTGCGCCGGCAATGAATACGCCGTTCTCCAAGCTCGGGCTCACGGACGCGATGGCCTACGCGGTGGAGAAGATGGGCTACACCGAGCCAACCCCCATTCAAGTGCAGGCCATTCCGGTCGTGCTGGCAGGCCGCGACGTCATTGGCTCCGCCCAGACGGGCACCGGCAAGACGGCCGCCTTTGCCCTGCCCATCTTGCAGCGCCTCGCGGGTCACGGAGCACTGCGGTGCCTCATCCTCGAACCCACGCGCGAACTCGCCGTGCAGGTGGAGGAGGCGTTCCGCGATTTCGGCAAGTTCACCAACCTGCGCACGACCGTGATCTACGGCGGTGTGGGTTACGGGAAACAGCGTGAGGACCTCCAGCGTGGCGTCGATGTGGTCATGGCGACGCCCGGCCGGCTGCTCGACCTCCTCGAACAGCGCGACCTGACGCTGCGCGGGGTCAACGTGCTCGTCCTGGACGAAGTCGACCGCATGCTCGACATGGGCTTCCTGCCGGATGTGAAGCGCATTGTGCAGCAGTGTCCGCGCGAGCGACAGACGCTGCTGTTCACGGCCACCCTGCCGCCGGAAATCGAATCGTTGGCTGCCTGGGTCTTGCATGACCCCGTGACGGTGGCGGTCGGCCGGCGACGCGCGCCCGCCGAGACGGTGTCCCATGGATTTTACCCGGTCGTGGCCTCCCAGAAATTCGACCTGCTCTCCACGTTGCTGGAACGCACCAATTTTGAAAGCGTGTTGATCTTCTGCCGCACGAAGGTCGGCGCGGACCGCGTCGCCGCCCGGCTGAAAACGCACAAACACCTGGTGGCGGTGATGCACGCGGATCGCAACCAGAGCGAACGGCAGGAGGCGCTGCAAGGTTTCAAGGCCGGACGCTACGAAGTTCTGGTGGCGACGGATCTGGCCGCCCGCGGCCTCGACATCGCCGGCGTGACGCACGTGGTCAATTTCGATGTTCCGGAGAACCCGGAGGATTATGTCCACCGCATCGGTCGCACGGGCCGCGCCCTCCACACCGGCGACGCCTTCACCCTGGTGACCGAGGAAAGCGTGCGCGATGCGCGCAGCATCGAGCGGTTCATCGGCCGCGCCATCGAGTGGAAGCGGATCGACGATTTCCCGTATATCTATTCGGCGCTGTTCGACGAGCGCGAGCAGATCGCCGAGGAAACGGCCAAGCCGGTGAGCCGGCTGCACCGCGGTATGCGCCGGTAGAGGAAACCGGCGGACTTCGTCCTTCGGTTTCCTTGGCAAAATGGCTGAGCCATTTTGCGCCGGTACGCCGCGGGTTCGAAGAGGGAAAGTAGGGTCGCCGCTTGTCGGCGGACCGTTCCCCGTGGTCGATCTTCCCTTCGGTCCTCGATTGTCTGCGTCTTTTTGCGAACGGGCGCGTCTGCCTAGGTGAATCCAATCATCCATGAAAAACCTCGATGCTTTCCAAATCAGAGACTATGTGCGCGAGCGCTATGGCGCCCTTGCGGAACAAGACGACGCTTCCGCCCGTTCGGGCTGCGGCTGCGGAGATTCCGCCAGCGGCGGTTGCTGCTCGGCTTCCGCGCCGGCCAAGCCGAGTGCCTGCTGCGTCGCTGATGCGACGGTCGACCTGATTATTTCGAACTGCGTCATCAATCTTTCGCCCGAGAAGGCCCAGGTCTTCCGCGAGGCATTCCGGGTGCTCAAGCCCGGCGGCCGGCTCGCCATTTCGGACGTGGTGGCGACGAAGCCCGTGCCACCCGCGCTGCGGGAGAAACTGCAGGCGATCGGAGCCTGCGTCGCTGGGGCGGCATTGATTTCCGATTTGAAGGCGATGCTGCAGGATGCCGGGTTTGGCCGGATCGAAATCCAGCCGAGAAATTCGTCGCGCCAGACCATCGCGCAATGGACGGAGGACGCCGGGGTGGCGGATTTTGTGGTGTCCGCCTATCTCACAGCCTATAAACCTGAACGACCGTGAAACGCTTGGCCCCAGCGATTGAGTTCTCTGCTGCCGCGCAGAAGGACGTTCGCCCCATCACCGCCCTCCTGCGCGAGGCCAGCCTGCCGCACGGGGATTTTGCCGACCATCTGGAGCATTTCCTGGTGGCAAGTCAGGAGGGCAAAGTCGTCGGCGCGATCGGCTTCGAACGACACGGCGCGGACGCGTTGCTGCGGTCCCTGGTCGTCTCCCCGGGCCTGCGCGGCGGTGGCCTGGGCGGCCGGCTGGTGGAGCAACTGACCGCTGCGGCCCGGGCTCAGGGGGTGAAGCGGTTCTATCTGCTGACGACGACCGCAGAAGCGTTTTTTGCGAAGCGCGGTTTCCGCCCGAGCGCGCGGCCGACGGTGCCGGCGGGCATTGCCGCGACCAAAGAATTCAACAGCCTGTGCCCGGTGAGCGCGGTGTGCATGTCGCGGAACCTGGAGGCCGCCCGTCAGCCATGACCGTACAGACTTTCGATGCCAACGTGCTGGAGATGGCCCCGCGTCTGCGGGCGTTTCTCCGGCGCCGGGTGCGCGACGACGCGACCGCGGACGATCTGACGCAGGACACGCTGCTCAAGGTCTACCGTTCGCGGGCGGCGTTGCGGGAGGATACGCGTCTGCAGGCCTGGCTCTACCGCGTGCCGCGGACCACGTTGATCGACTATTACCGGCGCCAGAAACCGACGGAGGAACTCCCCGCGGCGATCGCGGCGGAGAGCCGGAGCGAGCTGGCAGCGATGCGCACGGCCATCGCGGCGTCGAGGCAGCGTTTTCTGGAAGAACTGCCGGAGGCCTATCGGAAGCCGGTGCGCCTGGCCGAAGTGGAAGGCCTGCCGCTGGCGAAAATCGCCCTCCGGATGGACCTGTCCTTGACCGCGGTGAAGTCGCGGGTGCGGCGCGGCCGGCAGATGCTCAAGGCGAGACTGCAGGCGTGCTGCCGCTTCGAGTTCGACCGGCTGGGCCAGGTGATCGGCTGGGAGCGCCGCAAATTGCTCTGCTGTGAGCAACGCTGAGGCCACCGACAAGACCCCGAGCCAGCGGCTCGGATTTCTCTGAGCACAAACCGGTTTCGGGGCGTTGCCTTTGCTGGCCTGACGTCTGCGACCTTGCCTTGAGGCTCGACATGCTCTGGTATGTTCTAGAAGTCGGTAGACCAAGTTCCTCGTCTCTGTCCGCAACCTGCGGCACAAATCGTCGGCGAGATTTCTGTGGCGTTAATTTTGCCACCGCCGGTGGCAAAATTGGCCCCAGACACTGTTACCTCCGGAATTTTGCAGCCGCTTGCTGAAAAATTGCCTTGGGCGCACCACGTCATCCTCCTCGAAAAGGTCAAGGACCGCGCGGCCCGTCTCTGGTACATGCAGGCGGCGGTCGAGAATGGCTGGAGCCGCGCGGTGCTCGGTGTGCAGATCGAGCAGCACGCTCACCGTCGGGCGGGCAAAGCCGTGACCAACTTCGCCGCTACGCTGCCGCCCCAGTCCGACCTCGCGCAGCAGACGCTGAAGGATCCCTACGTCTTCGACTTCCTGGCTCTCGATGCCGCCGCCTGCGAGCGCGAGCTGGAGCATGGGCTGATCGATCACGTGGAGAAGTTTCTCGTCACGCTCGGCGCCGGCTTTGCCTTCGTGAGCCGGCCGGCTACTTCTCAGCGCAAACCCACCCACCAATGGCGTAATCTGAACGGAGAGATCGGAAACGGCCGGTCCAATGCGTGCTCCAGCTCGTTCACTCTGCTACCAAGCTGATTGTCTGGGTGTGACTCCAAGATAGGCAGAGAATGTGCAGTCGCGGCACAGTTCACTTCCGTCAAGATCGTCGCTATGTCCATATTTCGCCAGTAGCCAATCATGAGGGCGGAGGGGAACCGCTGTGCGTAACTCCATTCTCGCAAAACGAAGCGTGCGACACCATGCGCGACGTAGTTTTCGTTGAGAACCCAGTCTTTGCGTCCTGAATCGCCCAATCGTTTGCACTCGACTACAAATTGCTTGGCACTACGCCGCACGTCGGGCTCGTGTAGGTCGAAGAAGCCCCACTGAAAGTCAGGCCGCTTTGCTTCCCGCGCGGCGCGGGTCGTGTCATCAGGATCGGGTTGATTGCACGCCTCCTGCGTCGGTGGAGGAAGGATGCCTTTGGGATCAAGTTCCCGGCTCGACTCCAATAATGCGAAGTAGAGGAGTCGGTTGAGATCGACTTCGGCAGCCGGGTGAGGCCGATTCGCGCGCAAGATCTCTAACGCTCGGCGAATCACATTCAGGAAACGGGTTTCCTGGCGCGCCCAGAGGCTGCACGACCGCAGGCTTGGCCCCATGCCGTTCATGCTTGGGTGTCGGCCCCAGATTCGTTCATGAGCCTGAGCATGGTGGCTTCAGCGTCCTCACGTGCTGCAGTTCGAGTCCAGAAACGGCGTTCGTTGCGTTTGAGGATGACGATCTCGTGATCACCGACATATCGGTAGAATGTGTCGACCAAGATCCCAGCGCTACCGCACGGGACGAGACTTTCATCGGCCAGATGCTTGAGTAACGAGCGCCAGTCATCGGACTTCTCGACCGTTGGAGTGGGTTTCGTGCTACGTTTGTAACGCGTTGAAAACATCAGGCCGAGCAATGGCGCGCCCGTAGGAGGAGAAAGCACACGCCAGACGAATTCGCCGTCGAGGGCCAATTCGTCATTCCAGGCTTCAAGGAAGGTTCGGAGATACGCGCCCAGTCCATCGGTGGATTCGGACACGTCCGCCAAAGTGCCTGCAATGGCCTGCGGAACCTCGACGGGCGCGACCGCCAAGCTCTGTTGCCGATTATAAAACAGATCCAGACCCAGCGTGCACATTTCGTACACCAGATCGCGCTCGGCTTGATTGAGACTGTAGAGATCAAAAACGGCTTCGTTTAGCTCACGCTCCAACACTGGGCGCCTTCCCTCGGCGGTAACGCCAGCCAGTTCTAACCCTTCCGGCGCGGGGTCGAGATTCTGGAGTTCCTTGACTACGCGGGAAATCCGGTCGCGAAGCGCCTCATTCTTGGGAAACGCGATCGGCATACGTTCCACATCCTCAAGGTGGATCTCATCGTGCCAGAACCCCCACGAACCAGACGTCATCCAATAGAAGTAACGAGCGAGCGATGACCAAAACACCGCAATGATGGTTGCTTCCTGCCACGCTTCGAAACCTTCCAGTCGGACACCGTGGATCGAATTACGGAAGCAATACTTCTTTGTCTCCAGTCGAGCAGTGATATAACCGCCGCTCTTGATACCGCGGCCAACGAGTAGTCGGTGACCGCTGTAAACCGCCTCAACGCCCCGCCGCTCTATTTTTGTTGGAACATCCACCAACTCCTTGGCATTGAACGGTCCAAAGGCACAAAAACTCGTCGCTGGCAGTTCGCGGAAGTTTGTCAGCCAACCGGCATCGTCTTTCCTGTTACCCTCTTGGAATCCGCGTCCGATAGAAACATCACAACCCGAGATCTCCGCGCCGATTTGACCAAGGGGCAGATGCACCTGCAACGCCTGCACCAACGCTTCATCCCGATGCCCGCCCCACCAATAGATCTTCCAAAGCTGTTCGTTTGCCAGGCAATCGCGCTGGGAGAGCCAATGCATGTCGCCGCTATTCAGGATGACGCACTTGGTGCCCTCGACGATCGAACTGCGTTTCGCGGACCAGTATTCAAAACGATCGTCCTGACTGCTGAGATTCGCGCCTTTCTTCTCGAACACGACCGAAACGAAGGGTGAAATTGCCTCGGTCTCGCGATGGTCATCAGAGAAGAACAGATGCCGCACATGCGCGAAGTTGACGACATGTCGCAATCGGACTGCCGTAAGCCATGCTCGGCGAAACGCCCTGCTGTTCTCTTGATGCTTGAATAACACGCCCGAAGAAATGAGCAGCCCTGCCCGCCCTCCAGCGGCCAATAGATCGAGGGTCAAATAGACGAACGCTTGCGACATCTCTTTGTCGCCGACCGGATGGTTGCCGCGCTGGCACCAATCCTTGACGGCGATCTTGGCCTGTTTCTCGGACTCATCCCGTGGTCTCGGATCGCCCCAAGGTGGATTCCCCACTACCACGGTAGCTGTGCCGGTACCAAAACTCTGACGCACTTCGTCAGGAACTTTCCCTCCACAGACGTCAAACGCATTAGCGCATAGCAGGGTATTAAAAAACCGAGCCGCGCTTTTCTTCACCATCCTTTGTTTTCGTTCTGCCTCGGGCATCCACTTCAGATGGGGCAGCCGCCGGTCGGTATTGATTTCGGGCGGATACTGGTAGTGGAGCAAAGCCAGACAGAGACTGAATGCGGCCACCCGAACCGCCTCCTCGTTGATGTCAATGCCGGCAATCTGCTCTTCGAGGATCTTCAATAATTGCCTGCGATTGAGCCGGCGTCCGCCCTGGGCAGCCCACTGATGGCGGACCATGCGGCGAAACGCTTCGACCAGAAATATCCCCGAACCACAAGCCGGATCGAACACGCGCGGGCGCGACTCCAAGACTTCCGGAGTCAGCGTGTGGCTGAGCACAAACTCAACGAGTGCCGGCGGGGTGTAGTGTGAGCCTTGATTTTGCCCATCACCGACCTTCGCGTTATAGAACTCCTCGTAGATGGTGCTAATCAGTTCGATGGGAATGACCTCGAACCGATACGCATAAAAAAATAGATCCCGTTGAGAAGGCGCTTCGCCGAGCAGGAAGCTTTGAAGCAAATCTAGATGCGGCTGTGAAATTCGCGCCGTTTCTTCGTCATCAAGCGGGAAAGTGTCACCGTTGAAATCATCGGCCAAGGTCGCAAACAGCGCATACGTGAACTCCTTGTTACGTAGCACGCGGAAGAAATACCGTTCCGCCAATTCAGGCTCGACGATCAGCTGATTCAGCGGCTCGTCCAACAGTCGCATCCATTCGCGATTGCGAGAGGCGATTGCCTCAAAATAGCTGCGTTTGATGATGCCCCGGTCTTCGAGGTAACGCACGAAGATAGAGCGCCCGATCAACGCGTGGAGGTGACGAGCTTCGGGGGCTGGCGTGTTGGCGCCTAATGGCACCTCATGCAGCGCTCGCCTCATGCGCTTCAAATCGCGAATCAAAGCCCGGTCTGCGCGTTGGCTGCCATCTCCGAAATGCTGCTCACCAAAAACCGCGCCGGTTTCGATATTCTCGCGATGAAAGGCGGCAAGCTGCGTTTGAATCTCTGCGATGGTGCTCACCCGTTTGAGCATCCTGTCATTCGCATCAACGGATTCTCCGGCCTTAACAGGCGGCTGGCAAAGATCGAAAACCGTCAATTCGCCTGGACGCGCAAGGAAGAGCAATTGCGGGCGCGCCATACACCAGATATAGTTGTAGTGCTGTCGAAGAGCGGCCGGATCGGAGTCGGTTGCCTTTGCAAAAACGGCAATCGGGTGCTGGTCTAGGAAAAAGACCTGATCAACGCCAACCGCAGCCGCCAAAGCCAGCCAGTCGCCCTTCTCCGTCCATTCGGCAGACTGATTCGCCTCTGGTTTCGCATTGGCCGATAACAAATTCCCACGGGCGAAGTCCAGTTGCTCAACCGCGGCGCTCAGCAGCTCGTCTGGCGTAGGAACGGGCACGCTGTACTAAACGCTTGCTGGTTTGACTCTGTCAATGGCGATGGCTCCATCCGTGATAGGTTGCCGCGCTTGCGTCCGGGCCAGCGTGCGTGCGACTCTGGCGGGCTAACTGTATGAGCTGCATTGTTCTTCACACGGAGTGTTGCCTCCCCTCGTCATGAGCCGCGAGCGTTGTTATCGCTGTTTCTGGCCGAAGGCGCTGTGCTGGTGCGATTCCATCCGCCCGATGCCGACGCGCGCGAAGTTCGTGTTCCTCATGCATCCGAAGGAGTACAAGGATCAGCGGACCGGCACCGGCCGGCTCACGCACCTCTGTCTGGCTGACAGCGAACTGCACATGGGCATCGGCTTCGACGAGCACGCAGCCGTGCAGGCGCTGATCCGCGATCCGGCGAATTTCCCGATGCTGTTGTATCCGGGGCCGCTGGCGCGGGTTCTTCCCGGCGGCGTGCAGCCGGCGGAACTCGCGGGCCGGCGGCTGGTCGTTTTTCTGCTCGACGGCACCTGGGCGTGCGCCGCGAAGATGCTCCGGCTCAGCCCAAGCCTCCGGCGATTGCCACGGATCATGTTTCCGCCGGCGGCGCCGAGCCGCTTCGTCATCAAGCAGCAGCCGGTGACCGGATGCCTTTCGACGCTGGAGGCGACGCACGAACTGCTCCTCGCGCTGGAGCGCGCGGGACTCGACCGCTATGCGCTGCCCGAACAACTGCCCGGGCTGTTTAACCGGATGCAGGACTTCCTGATCCGCTGCGCGCAGGATCCCTCGCGCCCAGGTTACCGGCGCCAGCCCTACGGCGAGCCCGGGCAGCGCCGGGAAACGCGCGGACGGGGCACCGCCCGCCCGCTGAAGTTGTTTCCGGCCCTGCCGGACGCGGACGCAGGCGGCTGCAGGCGGCGCGGCCGGCGCCAAGCCCATAACGCCGGACCAGGTGGTGGATGACAACAATGGTAGAGCGCGTTATCCGTAACGCGCCGCGTGCGTCTTGTGGACAAACTGCGCCACCCGCTGAGCATTCCGAGATTCAAAAAAACGCGCTGACGGAGCAGCGCCCTCCACCGGCATTGCCCGGAAGGAATTTGGAGCGCTCCGCGGTTTCAGTTGCAAGCGGGCGTGGGGTTTGCTCTCTTGCGCGGCTTCATGCAACTCGACATTCCCGAGGGCGATTTCGCCGGCTACCTGTTCGATCTCGACGGCACGCTCGTCGACACGATGCCGCTGCACTTCGTGGCGTGGCGGCAGGCGCTGTGGCAGTGTGGTCTGGAACGGGACCTGGATGAGGATTTCTTTTACTCGCTTGGCGGGGTGCCGACGTTGTTGGTGGCGCAACGCATCGGCGAGCACTACGGCGTCAAACTCGATGCCGCACGGGTGGAGCACGTGAAAGAGGAATTCTATCTCGAGCTTCTGCGGGACGCGAAACTGATCCGGCCCGTGGTGGCATTCGCCCGTCGCGTGGCGAAGGCCCACCCCCTCGCGATTGTCACGGGCGGAATGCCGGAAGTGGCGCAGGCGACGCTTGAATCCGCCGGCCTGAGCGCGTTGTTTCCCATTGTGGTGACTCCGGCGGATGTGCCTTCGGGTCACGGCAAGCCGGCGCCGGACATGTTTCTGCTCGCGGCGCGGCGGATGGGTGTGGAACCCGAGCGGTGCCTGGTGTTTGAAGACGCCGAACCCGGCATCGTCGGCGCGCGCGCTGCGGGCATGCAGGTGGTGCGGGTGCCGAGTCGCGGACTCAGCCGGACTCGGGCGCCGTGACCAGCCGATGGATGATGACGGGGTCGCCCGCGGCAAGTCCGGAGGTGGTGGCGGCGTTGTCGTTGTTGCGCGCGAGGGAGAAGAAACCGTCGGCGTTGGCGAACGCGACCCACAGCCCCGGCTGCACGCTGGCGAAATCGCGGCCGTAGAGGACGCGATAGGATTGTCCCTTGGCGACGATTTCAAACCACGTATCCGGCGCAATATCGGCGGCGGAGAAATCGGAGGGCTGCGCAGTGAGGAGGAGATTGCCGTTGATCGCGGTCACTTCGGTGACCCGCGCCTCGAACCCGCCCTCGTCGAGCGGCCGCACTTGGGAGGGGCCCGGCACCGGCTCCTGGGTGGCGTCAAAAAACATCGGTGTGCCATCCACCGTTGGAAGCGCGATGGGCTGCTGGTCGATCAGGTCGACTAGGGTGCGCAGCGCCAACAAACGTTCGCGCTGGTTGACGTTGACATGGCCGTCGCGCGCCACCCTCAGGAGCAGGGGCCGGCTCGGACGTTCGAACGGCGCGGTAACGTACTTCTGTGGACTGTTGAGTTCGCTTTGATTGGTGAGAAAAACCAGGGGAATCTGCGGTTGAAGATTGAAAGGGATAAAGTCCTTTTTTTCCCGCGCCTGGAGGAGCGCGTCCACGGCCACGGCGCCCTGATAATGCCCGGCAAATTGCTCGGCGATCAGCGTGACGATCGTGCCGCCCATGGCATCGCCTTCCAGCAGGACCCGGCGCGGCTCGCCGCCGGTGGCGGCGATGTGGGCGCGGAGGTTTTCCAGGTCGGCGATGGCGTCGCGGATGATCGCGCCGTTGCGGCGAAAACTCGTCTTGGCGACCACCCAGCCCTCGTCGAGCAGGGTGCGGTGGGCCAGGTGGTCGGGATTGAGGTCGGCCACCAAGGGGGCGGTCTTCGCGCGGTAATCGTGGGCGATCAGCAGCACGCACCCGTTCCATTGATCGGGCCGGGCGATCACGAATCTCGCCCCCTCGATTTCGCCGGTTTCGAGCCTGAAGCCCGCGGTGCTTGGGGGCGACTGAGGGGTGGCCGGAGCCGCCAGGCCGGCCAAACCCGACGCGAAGATCAGGGCCGTAAGGACCGGCCGGAGCCGGCGGAAACCCGGGGAAGAATCGCGGATTGCGGCGCTCACTTTGCGGCGGCCCGGCGCAGCCGGTCGTTAATCGCGAGGCCCGGGCCATTTGCCGGGGCAAGTTCCGCATGCAGCCGGGTCCAGTCGCCATGGTCCAATTGGCGAAGCAGGGAGAAGAGCCGGCGGCCCGCCGCGGCAACGTTGCCGCGGGTGCTGAGCCAAAAGACGTTTCTTGCGGCGCCTGCCCAGTCCGGCTGGCGGAAACAAATCCAGGCTTCGTTGGTGCGAGCCCGGGCCACCATGGCGGCGGTAATGCGACGGTGGGTGCGCAGGGGCCGGAGCGGGCTGTAGTGGCGGGCCATCAGACCCGGTGCCAGCGCCGGAATTGCGGGGTTCCGGCGCCGCGAGCCGACGCGAACGGGAACACCCAGCACCCGGGTGAGTTGCTCCGCGGTAATCACGCCGGGCCGCAGGAGCACGGGCCGGCGGGGATCGCGGACATCCACGATGGTGGATTCGAGCCCGTGGCGGCAGGGGCCGCCGTCCAGAATGTGCGAGATGGCCGACCCGAGACCATCCCGGACATGCGCGGCGGTGGTGGGACTGACGTAGCCGAAAGGATTGGCGCTCGGCGCGGCGAGCGGGAGACCGCTGAGGCGCAACAGACGGCGGAGCAGCGGATGCGCGGGCATGCGCACCGCCACGCTCGACAGGCCGGCGGTCACCACGTCGGGGATGACCCGATTGCGCGGCAGTACCAGGGTGAGCGGACCAGGCCAGAATGCGTGGGCCAGCCGGGTGACCGCGTCATTGGACTCGGCAATCCGAGCCAGCATCCGCAGGTCAGCGACGTGCACGATCAGCGGATCGTTGGCGGGACGGCGTTTGGCGTGGAAAATCTGGCGGCAGGCCGCCGCATCAAAGGCGTTGGCGGCCAGGCCATAGACGGTTTCGGTGGGGACGGCCACGAGTCCGCCGCGCTGCAGGATCCGCGCGAGCCGGCGCAGGTTTTCCGGCGTGCCGCGGTAAACTTGAGCAGAGAGAGTCAAAGTCTGGCGTCTGGCCGCATCTTTCACGGTCACGGTCATTGCGGTGAATATGATCCCGCCCTCCGCCGCCGGGCCGGCGAGATCTGCAGGAGAGGCGGGCTGAAAGCAAAAAGCCGGAGCCCAGGCTCCGGCTCGACGAATGCTCCACGGGCAACCGGCGGCCTACAAGGCCAGCAACATGTGGCGGGAGCGCTTCAGGGTTTTGGTGACGGCGCGCTGATGCTTGGACGTGAGCCCCGTGTATTTCCGCGGCAGGATCTTGCCGGTGTCGGTGACACAGCGGTTGAACATCTGCGGGCTGGTAAAGGGAATCTCGGCAGGCGTCAGAGTCTGCGGTTTCGTTTCAGGCGTGGTCATGGCGAAAAGAAGTGAGGAACGGGAGAGGCTGGAGCGCAGGTTAATGTTGTCAACCTGCATTTTCCCGCTGGAAACGCTTACTTTTTTGTGCTCTTGGTGTCGGCGCTCAGAGCCTCCTCAGCTTTGGCCACCATCTTCTTCAGCGTGTCGTTGGAAATGGGCTTTTGTAAGCAGCCAACCACCTTCGGATGATTGATATAGTTATCGGGATTGAAGCAGCCCGACATGATGATGAAACGGGCTTGGCACTTCGTCCAGTTGGCGTAGGTCTTCATGATCTGATCGCCGCCGAGGCGGGGCAGATTCAGATCCAGCATGACGAGGTCGATGCCATTGTTGGTCTCGTCCAGCAATGCCACGGCGTGCAGGGCGTCCGACACGGCCAGCATGTCATGCCCCCACGAATGGAGAAGCTCGTAGAGCAGCGCTCGATAATCTCGGTCGTCTTCGACAAGGAGGATCTTCATGTTGGGTGCAAAATGCCGCAAGACCT
Organism: Opitutia bacterium; assembly: GCA_003142955.1. Taxonomy (GTDB): domain Bacteria; phylum Verrucomicrobiota; class Verrucomicrobiia; order Opitutales; family Opitutaceae; genus Fen-1467. The sequence goes on from PLOH01000035.1 coordinate 67,027, forward strand.
CGGGTCGCCGAGCCGTTCGCCGACCAGGGGGAAGTTCCTAGTAATAGGGTAGGGTCTTTTCACCGCAATGATTTAACGCGTTACGCCGTCGTGAAAAATCTCGCGGCCAAAAAGCCGGCGAAGATAAGGCCCGGTTCTGGGTGGTCATTCCCCGCTGCCCCGGTACTTGCGCTCCCCAGCCGTCACGGCCAATGGCAGGCGGTTGGATGGCGGAGGAAGCGGACAGGTGGCGAAAGGCGTGAATGCGCAGGGCGGATTAGCGGCTAGATTGAAATCGAGGACCACCTTCCCGTTCGTCGGTGGGGCGGCGTCGAGAAAGCGCATCGGGTAGTCATCCAACGCTTCCCGCCCCCGGCTTCAAGGCGGCATTCTTGCTCCTGCTCGTTGCCGATGGGAACATCGGTTTTGCCGCGCACTTCCTCGATCGTGTCTTGCGTGGCCCGGAGCCGTAATCGGCCGCCGGGCGCGCCAGGCGATGCTGCGGATGTGATGGAATAGGGTGTTCCGACTCGCCGGCTTTGGCACATCGGTTTGGCAGGCGTTATCGGCTCGACTGCACGGCAGGATGAGCTACCTAGAAACAAGCTGGGAATTCGCGAGATTTCTCGGCACATGGTAGAACTTTGGCGGATGCTGACCATTGCGATACTGAAAGTCATTGGTGATCAATGTCCCCGTAGCTCAACTGGATAGAGCAGCGGTTTCCTAA
>PLOH01000067.1 GCA_003142955.1 Opitutia bacterium
TAATCGCGCCCATCCTGCAAACATCGCACAAGTTCTCCCGAATTTTGCTTCCACAAGTTCTTTCGGCAAGCCACATTAGCGTTCTTCTAGCTTTCAAATAATACCTGACGCATCGTGTCTTCCTGGGTCATGTCGCATACATCGCAGAAGCAGGTAAGCACCACATCAGTGCCCTTGACCTTGAATCCACTCCGACTGACGCGCTCCAGCTCGACATTTGCCTTCAGCTTCTTTACCGCCACAGCCTTGTACTTGCTTTCCGCGTAGTTCTCGAACCGGTTGCCGTCCAAAGTATTAATAGCTGTCGTTGATTTCAGGCCAAGTAACATTGGGCCAAATGAATATTTGTGGTATCCTTTGATATTGTTCTTCAGCCCGGTCTCCTCAACCTTTAGAGACAGGCCCAAATCGAATCGAATTTCATCGCCAGTCTTTGCCACGATCTCCACACAAATCAAGCCGTGGGCGATGGTACTTTTCACCGTTTCACCGTTTACTTTCACCTCAATGCCAGCCCTCTTCGTGCAAGAGCCTGCAAAAAACCTGAAACTCTTCCGCCTCTTCGCCGTCGCCTCCAGGATTTCGAAACGGACGTTTCCGTAATAGGGGTATTCTGTAGTCTCTTCGATTTTGATGACGCCGTCCTTGAACCGAAGGCTGGCCGTGCAGTTCTGATAGAACGGTACATACACGACATCATCCTCCGTGAAGAACGAATACTCGATCGCACGTGAGAAGCCCTCTCCACCTCGCATCGTACAACACCAATAGGTCTCGTAATTTATAGGCGCCAGGAATTGGTTGTCTTCTGTTTGGATCGCTCCGCAGCAACGATCTGAGCCAAACGAGCCGTTGATTCGATTCCCGTGCGCCAAGGCGTTGAAATAGATGTTATGAGCGTCGTCCAAAAAACACGGATTCTTTGTGAACTTCCAAAGGTTTGTCGCGATCATCAATGAATCAATGATTCCGCAAGGTTCCGTCCAACGTGGAGCCCCAAACCAGTTGAAATTTCCGTAGGCCTCTGTCCATGCCTCCTCCTTGTACAGCAGATAACGCTTAATCGCATTATTTAGGTATAGCTCGTCGTTCGTGATCCCATACATTCGCAACATGCTGCGGATTGTTGTCAACGTCGCATGCGTCTGGATGTGGAGCGCAATCAGGTCCATCTCCATGAAGCGTTGGATGATTTCATCTGCGAGCTCCTTCAGAGCCGCGCTCCTGAAGATCTCATAACATTGCGTCACACCGTCGAGGAAAATGAACGCGCAGCCTGCATCTGAGGTTTCTGCATGGTGCTTCGTCTTGGTCTGCAGCTTAGACAGAATCCAGGTTTGATCCTGAAAACGGGTCTTCGGGTCGAGCGGATACTTCGCATACGCTCCGCGCGCAGTCAGAACGTAGTTTGCAATCATTCTCTCCAAGATGACCCTTACCTTTTGGTCTTTGCGCCAAAGAAAATATTCACACAATCCCCGCAGAGCCCAGCCATGCCCCGATAGGTGTTGTTCGTCAAACTTGCCTTCGGGAAGAATCGCACCGAAATATCCCCTAGCATTCAGGTGGGACGGAATCAGGGAAATGATCTTGTCGAGATACGCTGGAGTCCGGTGCGTGCTTTGGGCGAGCAGCGTCAGCGCCAGAACAACTCTTCCCTCCCAATCACCAGCCCAACCATGCTTGTCGGCCTGAAAGACCTCCTCGGGCCGATACCATTTTCCTTCAAGGCGCGCAAAATTGAGCCCGGCGCGGTAGCCAAGCTCCCCCTTGATCTCGATGTCTGCAAAATCAATTGTCGTCATATTTAAGTGCAAGCTGAGTATCCCGTTCGTCTCTTTTCCTCTCTGGTACTGGTCACCCCGGAGGGCGTTACTCTCGGCCCAGTAGGTACCTCAAGACTATCCCTCTATCCCCGGGCCGCGCTGCCTGCCGGCGCCGGATAGCAGAGGATTCGGACCCCACATCTGCTCAGGCAAATGCTGAGCCCGTTGTTCTACCGCTCCGCGGACGAAAGCCAGTATTCTAGTTCAGGGGACATTCGTCCGGTCGGCGCCGCGGTAACTTCGACCATCCGACCGGACGAATCCTAACCCCGGACTAGAAATCCAATCTAACGCTCAGGCTCCAGGTCATTGGCTCGGCGATGCGCCATTGGGCAATCGAACCATCCGGTTGCGCGACGACCGGAATGAGCTTTTTGTCCACCCCAATGTTGCGAACGTTGAGCTGAACCGTGCAGTTGGCATGCTTGAACACGTCAGCCCGGCGATAGCTCACCCAAGCGTCGTATTCGACCTCGGCGGGACCGAAATAGAGCCTCGTATAGTCGGGCACGTCGCCGAGCGTGTCTGAATGGGTCCACCCGGTGCCGATCAACACGTTGCTGGCCCAACGAACCGCTCCCCCGACACCGAAACCCTGCAGCGGACCATGATCGAACGTATAGTTCGTGAGGGCGTTGACATGGTACTTCCGCAACTCCGGGTTTACGGCTTGATTGTCGCCGTAGACATCATTCTCGATCGTCGTCACAAAGGGCTGCGCCGTCTGCTGCCAGGTCGCATGGGTGGCGGCGTTGGTCCAAACTTGACCTGGCAGCCCCGTCAACGCAGGTTCAATCTCTTTGAGCAGCAGGAAGCCATCAGCCGATGCATTCGTATTGACGACCGTATTCTTCGAGGCATTGAGCGCGATGCGCCAATTCTTGAGCGGGTTGTAAGTGAGCTCGAGCTCCTCGCCTTTCGACACGGAGTCGACGGTTTCCATCATCGTGTTATCCATCGTGTTCCCGAGCGTTTCTCCGTATATCTTTCTGAGTTCGGCAGCCACCGGATCAGTGTTATACCAATTCATGAACGCATCAGCGGCCACGGCATTCGTGGCCCCGGTTTGGGGGTCTGGATTGTAATTGCCGCTCGTGCCTTCGCCCTTTCTTTGGCAATCCGCCAGGGCTACGGCGGCTCCATCACGAAGCAAGGTGTGGAATGCATCGCGTCGGTCCACGCTTTGCCCAATGATGGAAGTTTGGTAGTGCGTCCACCGCAGTGAGAGTTTCCGGTCGAAGGCGCTTACCATGATTCCATATTCCTTGGTCTTGCCCTGCATCGGATCTATATTCTCGCCGAACATATTCGTCCGCTGGGCCGTCGGGCTGAAATTGTCCGATTCGTTGTAGAAGATTTCGGGCTGCAGACCGTCCGGCAGCTTCGACTGGATGCGATTGGGCAGGCGGACGACGGTTCCCCAGTTGAAAGAGTCCTGGGTTTCGAGTGAAGTCACAGCGGAAGGCAGCGGAGCCAGATATTGGCTGAAGCCGCCCGGGGCGTAAATATCCGGACCTGCGGTGTAGAATTTAAGAGTATCCTCGCGATAGCCGAGCGTCGGCAAGATGATGTCATCTACCATGCTGCTGTGCAAAACGAGCACCTTCGAGGTGATCTCGGATTTCTGAGCGGAGGGATTCCAAGCCATGCCTCCTGTCGACTCGTCCAACAGGCTGCCGTGCTGGATCGAGACGGCGCCTTGCTGCCATGTACCTGTACCTGCGACTGCCCCTGGGACGAAGTACATCGCCGGCACGCTGTTGACACCCGGAATTGATACGTTGACGGTAACCGGCTGGATATTCATCCCCGCTGGGTCGTTTCCGGACGTGGCGTTTCCCAAGTAAACGATGGACTGGACTCCGCGCGCAGCGCCATTGTCGATCGTGTAGATGGGCGAGCTGCTCCATAGATGCGTCGCCACATTCGGATTTTCCAAGACCCAATCCGGTCCTGCCTGAAGCTCCCGACCGGAATTCGTCGTGGTGAAGTCGGTCGAATCGGAGTAGCTTCCGGTCAACGTGTGAGTGCCAATCAACTTTTGCAGCCATACCGGCCCCGCATTTTTCAGCGAAAACGTGTAGAACGCAGTCAGGCGCTTGTTGGTACGGTCTTCCAAGGTATCTGAGGCCCAGCTGTCGCTCGCCATCACCGGACGGCCAAAATTCGGATTGGGCGATCCGTCGAGGAGTGTTTTGTTAACATCGACGCCGATACCATAGCTTTCCCAGTTGAAAGGATTCTGGAAGCCATTATGAACAGACTCACGATTATAGGCGAGTTCAACGCCACCATTTCTGTCAGGAAGCAATTGCTCCACTGACACGGAATAGACATGCCATTTTGCCCCTTCCGGTTTGTTCGAGCCTTCCAGCAGATGATCATAGAAGTCGAAGATCCTCGGGTCGCTAAACTCCTGCTCGTTATAATCGGCAGCGCCAACCTGACCGGCGTGCTCGGCGATCTGGTATTGCCGCGAGTACACAAAGCCCGCGAGCGAGTGATCCCATGAGCCACGATTGGTAACAGCCTGCAATCCCGAGAGACCACCCGAAAACGCGCCCGTATAGAGGGGGCTGCCCACAATTCCCACTTGATTTGGCTCAGTGAACACCAATCCGGGATTATCGCTTCCCCAACCCCCACCGAGACTGCCCGTAATGATATTCCCATTTACATTTGAGCCGCCTGCCGGCGGATTTGCAAGCACCGCACCAACGGGCGCGGCCGCTTGGTTCCAGGTCCCTGTCAGCGTTACCTGGTTTGGCCAGGCGTTCACGTCGTACGCCGGCTTCCCCAAATTGAACCAAGCCGTGATGCCGTTGTCGAATGGCGGACGCCATTCGGGTTTGACCGAGTCCTGCCGCCCCTCTTCGTAGTTGGTCCGGATCGTCGTCAAGCTGAACGGCTGGTATGTAATTGCAGCGAATTCGCGCTTGTCGCGAGTGTAGGCCTCTTTTTGCATGTATTCATCGTCGCTGTATTTCAGGGCCGCCCGAACCGCGAGCTTTCCTTTGAGCAACACCTGGTTAACGTCCAGTTGGGCTCGCGTCGATCCGAACCGACCGTACTCGAAAGTCACATCTTCAATGTTTTTAAACAGACCGGCTTGGATTGTCGATTGGTTGATAATACCGGCCGGGCTGCCGGTGCCAAACAACATGGCGTTCGGGCCGCGGCTTATATCGACCCGATCCGTGTTGAAGCCGTCCCACGGGATGCTGGTCAGAAAGAAGTCCCGCGTATTGTCGGCATTCGCAAGGCCACGAATGCGCTCAATCGGCTGAAAATTGCGATCGGCAACGTCTTGCTGATCGCTACCCGGGGTGACCGCAGTACCCGAGAAACTCCCGGCGGTGCCGCTTACTTCAGTTCCCAGCGTGTAAGTCAGCAACTCGGACGCGTTGTGCACGCCCAGATCGTTTATCATGTCCTTGGTGACCCCCGAAATCGACGCAGCGATTTCGTCGAGGTTCGTGCGCAGGCGGGTGCCTGCCATCGAGCTTGTCGCGACATAGCCACTGTCCGAGGTCGCAGAGACCACGAACGGCGAAAGTATGACCGTCTCAATGTCCGTGTTCTCATTAGCTGGCTGGGCTGGAGTCTGGACCGTTTGAGTCTGGACCGTTTGAATCTGGGCCGGTTGAGTCTGGGCCGGTTGAGTCTGGGCCATTTGCGCCCATGCGCTTCCGGCGGCGAGCACCATCGCGATAATCGTCACTGACCAAAGGTGCCTCTTGGTCGGACTAGTGCCTATTCCATGTTTCATATGTCTTGGGGTTCGGTTGGTTAACTATGCGCTCTCCAACATTTCAGGGCAAACGCTCCTTTGCTGTGCTCGACGTGAGCCGCGTGGCCGATTTTGCCACTTGGCTTACCTCGTAGTGAAGTGTTCGATCGGAAAACTGGTCATCGAAGCGAAAGGCTTCCGGGAGCTTGCGCCCGCAGACGCCGCCGAATCCCACCAACCCGACCGGATGACGTCCGCCTTTCAGGTATTGTGTCGTTGCGAAACAGACTGATGGAACCATTCCTGCCGGGTCCAAGATTTCGAGGGCGAGCAGATATCGGCCTTTCGGAAGGCGCGGCTTGAACACCCCTTGTACGCAATGCTCAATAGGCGGTTGGCTCCACCCGACTGCTCCACTGTCGGGCCAAGTCGCCCTTGCAGGCTCGCCGGGATTCGATCCCGACGGAGAGGTGAGAATTGGCGAGGTCCAACCGCGGCCTGGCTGCCATTCACGTAGATCGACCCCGCTAAACGTTTCCTTCCAGACCACGTGCTGATCACGTGGATCCAGGAGCGACGCTTCCAACGGCCAGCGATAATAGAACGGAGCCGAGCCGAGATTCCGCACCCGTAGCTCAATCTTGAGCTCGTCGTCGTCCCCAACGGAACTCGAGTATGACACATCGTCCAAAACGAAACGATATCCGAGCGCCTTTTGCAGCTGGGCCGCGCCGGCGACGGCCCGACCATCTTGTCTCTCGTAATCACCAATCCATTCGAGCTGGGTGCAATGAACCCATCGAACTGTATTGATGATGAATTCTAGGTGTCTCGGGTCAGCCAGGCTCGCGGTCGGCGATTCACCAGGCTGAATCCGCCAGTTTCCCCAGTCGTAGGCGACTTCTCCACCTATGTAAGTGCGCTCGAACAGGCCAGTCTTCTCGTTCAGCGCGGCAATCTCTCGTCCGTTATCCGCCATCTGGTCCCAATGCGCGAAGGAATCCCAGTATTCGCCAAAGCCATGGCCGACAAATTCCGCCCACGCTTGCCTGACGGATACCCGCTTATCTGGAAACGCTCGGGCAAAGGCTTCTCCGGCCAGCCGTTGAAGTTCGGCCGAAGGAGCAGGTGAATGGTGTTCCCCCCACTTTCCGAAGATGCCTAGCTCAATGAAGGCGACGCGCGGGTCTGTGTTCCATGCTTCCCCAAGCTTCTCGATGAACCTGCGGAGTCTGAGCTGGAACTCAGGACTTGAGTAGTCCCCCGCACGAAGGCCGTCCGGCCAGGCATCCGGCTTGCCTGGATATTCCAAGTAGACCCGCGGGATGACCTTGACGTTTTGCTCTGGAAGCCCCTTCCACGCGTTATCGCAATACGCTTTGATTTTCACGACTCCGTCGTTTTGTGAGCCCTCAATCTCCCGCCATCCAATGTAGTCGTGGGTGAGCGACTCCCAATCGGAATGACCCAACACCCGGCCGGTTAGCCCCATCAAGGGGTTCCGGAGGGCCCCGTCAAACGCCGGTGGGGTCACGTGGATCATCTCCGCCAAATCGCTCGGCGCTGCCTCAGCACTCCAGGGCAGTCCGCCGTTCCCCAAAGCCACGGCGAAAGCGATGCGGGCAAGAAATCTCCAATCCCATTTGCGTGCCTGTCTCGCCGAACTACGCCAGAACCCCATTGCCATAGCGACAATAGTTGATCTGAAAAAGTCGGGGCGAACTCTAAGCATTTTCGGGGAAACCGGATCGGTAGCCCGATCCTGGCGGTGATTCCTGCCTCCTCGTAACCCAAAGGAGAACGCATTTAGCGTGACGTTGACTATGCAAAATGTGACCTCGCCCGGCTTGGCGAATAAACGAACCATGCCGACGGTTCAAGGTGGCCGCTTGGCCGCCACAAAAACACAGACCCGTCTTGACGAGCCCTTACGTTATATCGGCCGGCGGTTCTGCTTCTGAGCCCTGATCCGCTCCCGAAAAGCACCAGGGCTGATACCGAATACCTGCTTGAACCTCCGACCAAAAGCATTGGCGTCCGTGAATCCACTCGCTGCCGCAATTTCCTCTACGGGAATGCTCGTTGTTTTGAGCAGCGATTTGGCGTGCTCAACGCGTAGACTTCTCAAGAAACTCCCCGGGTTCTCGCGGTAGCGGCGTTTGAACTCTCTCCCGAAATACTCGCGCGTCACACCGCACGCCTCGGCGATCTGTTTCAGGTTCGCCGCATACCTGAACCGATTGAGAATGTAGTGGTATCCGAACTCAATGGGGTCGCGCCCGCGGGTTCTCTCGATTTGTTCCCGATAGGTGGCAATCAGCAAATGAAAAAGCAACTCAGACTCCTGATATCGATCATGGAACTCACCGATGCGAAACCGTTCGAGTATCTCGTTAAATACGCCCCGGGCGGTTGAGTTGTCAGGGATGCTAACGATTGGACCAAAATCCAGCATCAGCTTGTCGAATACAGTCCGAAGCGGCTGACAGTCTGAAAACTCGATATACTGATGGTGATATGGTTCCGTCGCATCTGGAGGATAGCCGTACGCCGTCGCTTCTTTATGAGAAAACAGCATCGCGTTGCCCTGGGTCACCAAATGCTCTCCCTGATTATCACGGTAAAACGCCGCCCCTTCGATCGTCAACTGGAGGACAAGTCCGCTGCCGTCCGGGCGGTGTTGATTGTCGAAGAAATAGGATTTGTCCGTCCTTACCTCTTCTGCAGCGACCTGAACAACGCCAAATGTGTACTCAGCCATATCCGGACAATCTTCTGGTGTAGCGGCACCACGTACAACGAGATTGAGTCTGCCGACAAGCGATTTCAGTTCAGCACCAAACTCGCCGGTATCACCACGGCTGTGTCGTGATACCAGAAAAACGAGAGAATTGGCGCAGCCACCACCGCTACGCCAAGCCCCAACGCGCCGCTCGGCACTCCAACTAGGAGCACCAAGGCGGCGAGCGCGATGAGAATGGTGGCGTTGGTTTCCATATCAGGATGAAATCAGGCCGTTGTTGGTGCCCCTTCGAAATACCGTCGGCGGAACCAGAACGCGACATGGACCAGACTGATGAGCGCAGGCACCTCAATCAGCGGTCCCACCACGGCCGCGAAAGCCACACCGGAGTTCAATCCGAAGACCGCGATGGCCACTGCGATAGCCAATTCGAAGTTGTTGCCGGCCGAGGTGAACGCGACAGAAGCGGAGCGCGGATAGTCAGCACCGAGCCGCTTCGCCATGATGAAACTGACGAAGAACATGATCGCGAAGTACAGCACCAAGGGGATCGCGATGCGGAAAACGTCGAAGGGCAGCTGCACGATCGTATCGCCCTTGAAGGTGAACATCACCACAATGGTGAAGAGCAGCGCTGTGAGCGTGATGGGCGATATCCGAGGGATGAACACGCGCTCGTACCATTCCTCACCCTTCAGCGGCACGAGGATGACCCGGCTCAGTACGCCGGCGGCAAACGGAATGCCGAGATAGGTCATCACGCTCCAGAAGATGTCCGCCATTCGGACCTTCACGACCGCTCCGGCCACGCCGAAATACGGCGGCAACACCGTGATGAAGAGCCAGGCGAAGAAGCTGTAGAAGAGGATCTGGGCGATGCTGTTGAGAGCGACGAGTCCGGCCGCGTATTCTCGGCTGCCCTTGGCGAGTTCGTTCCAGACCAGCACCATGGCGATGCATCTGGCAATGCCTACGAGGATTAGGCCCACCATGTAGTCGGGGTGATCACGCAGGAACAGTACCGCGAGGAGAAACATCAGCACCGGCCCGACAATCCAGTTTTGCACCAGCGATAGTGTAAGCACGCGCGTGTCCGCAAACACCTTCGGCAGCTGCGAGTATTTCACCTTCGCGAGCGGCGGGTACATCATAAGGATGAGCCCGATGGCAATCGGCAGGTTCGTCGTGCCGACCGTCATCGGCGCAAAAAATCCGGCCGGATCGGAGATCACGAAATGGCCGAGGACAACGCCAAGGCCCATGGCGGCAAAAATCCAGACCGTGAGATAGCGGTCCAGAAAGGACAGGTTCTTCGCAACAGCGTCAGTCATGGTGAGAAATTGAAGAGGCGAGAAGAGATTCGGGATGGATTGAGCGTTGGGATCAGTCGTCGCCGCAGCCGCCCGACCCACAACAGGAACCGCCTTTGGCCGCGATCTCGCCATAAGCATCGCGGACGGTCTCCCGCACGGCTTCAGGGTTGGCTCTATCGATTGAAGTTTTCATCTGATTTTTGCTTGAAGGATTTCGCCTGGCTCGGGATGAGCCGTTCTTGTCTGAGGAGCTGAAAAGAGTTGTCCCAAGGCGATGCGCCCAACGGGTTCAGTCGTGATCCAGGGCAGAGCTATGGTCCTGGCGGAATGATCCCGCACGACTTCTTCGAAATAGGGCCGCTCATGGCGGGCCCGTTCCGCAAGCAGAGGATCGGTCGTGGTTACGAGAGAGAAACTCTGATTTATTATCCAGGCGAATGGTTCGATCTGTGCGCGGCGCAGGTCGGTCTGCAACGCCGCCGCTTCATGCACGGGCGTCGCTTCCGGGAGCGTAACAATCAGGACACGCGTGAAACGCGGGTCGCGAAGCCGGGGCAGGAGTTGGAGCACCTCCTCTGGCAAATTGCTGGCTTTGCGCGCGATCTCGCGGTGGTACGCCTCGGTCGCGTCGAGCAAAAGCAGGGTGTGCCCCGTCGGAGCGGTATCCAGCACCACGAACCGATCCTGCCCTTGCGCCACGATGCGGGCGAAGGCTCGGAAGACCGCGACTTCCTCCGTGCAGGGCGAACGGAGATCCTCCTCCAGCAACGCGCGCCCACTGGCGTCAAGACCCTGGCCGGCCGTGGCAAGGACTTGTTCGATGTAAGCCTTGGTCTCCGCCTGCGGATCGATGCGGCTGACCTGCATTCCCTTGACTGCACCCGCCGTCGCGGCCACATGTGCCGCCGGATCGGTGGTGCTCAGATGCACGGGCAATCCCCGCCTTGCCAATTCTGTCGCGATGGCGGCGGCCACGGTCGTTTTACCGACACCGCCTTTACCCATCGTCATGATCACGCCCGGGCCCGCCAGCGCCAGATCGTCGACCAACGAGGACAACGTATCGAGCGGTGGCAAGTCGCCGTCGGGGCCGCCCGACTCGACGTGCGCAAAATCATCGCCTCCGAGCAGATTACGCAGCGCGGAGAGGCCCACGAGATTGTGGGCACGCAACGGGACTTCCACCACAGACATTCGCTCTAGAAAATCCTGCTTCGCTACCAAGGCATTCGTGCCCCGGCGCTCCAGCGCCAATCCGAGCGGGTCCGAGCCGGAGGCGCGGAACACACCGTTGAGGATCAGACGCTGATTAAGCACCCCTAGCGCGGCCAGCTCCCCGCTGGTACGTTCCGCTTCGTCGAGCGCGGCTTTCTGCGGGCGGCTAACCAACACCAGAGTCGTGCGCGCGCCGTCGGCGAGCGCGGCGACCGAGCTTTCATAAATCGTTCTTTGTTTCTGCAAACCCGCGAGCGGCCCGAGACAGGAGGTGCCAGAAGTATTATTTTCCAAGAACCCGGTCCAGGCGGTCGGCAGGGTCATAAGCCGCAACGTGTGTCCAGTGGGCGCAGTGTCGAAAATCACATGGTCGAAATCTGCCGTGGCGGCTGGTTCGCCGAGCAACCGGGCGAATTCGTCAAAGGCCGCGATTTCCATGGTACAGGCACCCGACAACTGCTCCTCCATGCTGCGCAGGATGGCCTCCGGCAGTTTGCCGCGATAGGGACCCACCATGCGGTCCCGATAGGCTTGTGCGGCGGCTTCAGGATCGATGTTCAATGCCCGCAACCCAGCGGCTCCCGGAATCGGTGTAGGAGTGCCGTTGAGCTTCTGGCCGAGCACCTCATCCAGATTCGAAGCCGGATCGGTACTGACCAGCAGCACCCGTTTGCCAGCGTCGGCCAAGGCAATCGCCGCCGCGCAAGCAAGCGACGTCTTTCCCACACCGCCCTTGCCGGTGAAGAACAAGAAACGAGTCGGCCCCTCGAGCAATGCAGCGAGCGCGGAAGCGGGATTAGCCAGTTTGGCCATGGCGAGCTCAGGAACAACAGGAGCCCTTGGCTGCATTGCCCGACGCCGCTGCGCCGTCAAAACCAGTCCCAGGGGTCGCCACTGCCGCCGCGGGTTCGGTCTGCGTCAGCTTGGCCGCCAGTCGCATAATGTTCCGGTGAGGCGCGTCCTTGACCTTGGCGGCTAGTTCCACGGCCCGGCCCACATCCGCAGTGGAGATTCCCAGCTTCTTAGCCTCTCCCTCGTGATACCGCAGACAAGGATCACAATTTGCGGCAATCGCCGCACCGATCGCAACCAACTCCGCCACCGCAGGCGTGAACAGACTTGCGGATGCCCCGCTCAACCCGAGCAGGCTGGCCAGTTCCTCGCGCGTCGGGTAAGCGCCGCTGACCGCCACCTTCCCTTCTACCACGATCAAAGGCAGCGCGGCTTCTCCTTTCTCCGTCAAAGCAGTTCGCACCAAATCATTCTCGGCAAAGGCAATAGGCGTCTGCGCCAAGTTGAACCGCTCAACGGTCGCTCCCTGTTCGGTGAGCCATTTCACATCGGCGGCGAATTGTACGAGTTTCGGGTCGACGTCCGGCCCGCAGACCCCGGTGGAACAACACATCGGGGGGTCGTAGATTTGGATTAGTTTCATAGAATTCTTGGATCAGTCGGACGGCAGCTTGAACTGGTCGCCCACGCTTCGGACCGACCATTCGTTTAGCTGGTCATCCCGGAATGCGGTGAATATTCCGATGCGGCTGTTGATCTGGGACGCCACGTCGAGGAAATGCTTGAGCGTCTTGTCGTGGTCGCCCACGAAGGTCACCGGATCAGGCGACCCCCAATGCGCGTTCACGGGCTGACCCGGCCAGATCGGACAGGATTCCCTGGCCTTGTCACACACGGTAATGACGAAATCGAACTTCACATCGCGGTATTCTTCCCACGACTTGCTGCGCGCTTGGCTTGCGTCGATGTTGAAGTGTCTATCCAACACTTCGATCGTGTAAGGATTGACCTTGCCCGCCGGTATTGCGCCCGCGCTGTAACTCTCAAACCGCCCCATCCCGCGGGCACGCAAAAGGTATTCGGCGATAACGCTCCGGGCAGAGTTTCCGGTGCAAAGAAAGAGGACTTTGTAGGGTGCGCGAGTGCTCATGATTTGAATTTCACAGGTTGGGCGGTGGTGCAACATAGTGGGCTGTCCGCATCGAGATTCTTCAGGAGCCTATTCAGCTTCTCCGTGTCGCGTTGAAAGATCTTGTCCTCGCTAGCGCAGTCCTGGAGGCAGGCGAGATTTGCCTTTAGAGCAGGTGTTGGCTTCGCCACGAGGCTGTAGATGCGCCAGTTGGCCTCGCGCTTTGCCGCGACCAGACCATGGGATTTCAGGTAGGCCAAATGCTTGGACACTTTCACCTGCGGTTCGCCCAACACCTTCTGGAAGTGGCACACGCACAAAGGTCCGTGCAGCAGCAAATTTAGCATGCGCAGCCGGGTGCGGTCGCANNCCGCCGCCTCCTGATCAGGTGGTAACGGACTGCAGTGCCAGATCTGTCGCTTGGTTTCGGCGTTCCGTCGTCCGACAGTCTCGCCAATGAGGCAGACGGCCGTCGTTTCGGTGACATTCGGAGTGAACGTGGTGTTTTTCATGTTGGTGAAGCGGTAATAGTGCGGGCGGCGCGTCATGCGCCGACAACCTGCCGCCGCTTACTTCGACGAGACGCATCGCCCCGGAGATACACCCCGGGCGCCGAACCCGGTCTACTCTATCTCGTTTTGCGAACGGAGACAGGCTTGCGATCACAGGCCAGCGTGCTGTCTCTCGTGCAGTAGAACTCGCATCCGTCTGCGAGCAAGCGGCGGAGAGCGACCCGCGCGCGGTGCAGACGAATTTTGGCGACTCCGAGACTGACACGGAGATGGGCAGCTATCTCGGCGTTTGTAAGGCCGCTCAAGTCTTTGAGCTCGATCACCCTCCGATATGCCGGCGACAAACGATGAACATACTCGCGGATGCAACCGTGCATCTCGCGCCGTTCCAGACGGGTCACCGCGATCCAATTGCGCTTTCTAGGTTCTACTGATTTCCCGGTTTGACCGGCGATTCAGAGACCGATGGGGCCCGCTCGGCCGCGCCCCATTTCGAACGATCCGGTCCCATTTGCAGCAGAATGCGTCCGCCGGAAACGATTTCGGCATGGGTCAGCCAGGCGCGATTTAAGGGCTTCCCGTTCAGCTCCGCTCTCTGGACGTAACGATTGGCTTCGGAGCTTTCCGGCGCATCGATGATGAAATTTCGCCCCGAGCCCAGATCGATCGAAACGTGCCGGAACACAGGACTCCCGATGTAATAAAAAGCCTGGCCGGCGTTGGGGAAGAGCCCAATCGCCCCCCAAACATACCAGGATGACATCGTTCCTGAATCGTCGTTGCCGGGAAGACCGCCCCTGCTCTCGTTATAGGCGTCCTTGAGCAGCGCACGCACCCGGTCCGCGGTTCGGTCAGGCCGGCCGGCATGGATGTACAGGTACGGGGCCAAAAGGTCCTCTTCGTTGGTCGGATCGTAGAGTTTGCGGTCAAAGAGATCGTCAAGCCAGCGCGTGAATGCCTTGTCGCCCCCCAGCCGCTCGATCAGTCCGCGGACGTCATGCGGCACGAAAGTCGAATACTGGAGCGCGGATCCCTCATAAAAGGGGACATCCCACCATTCCGCCGTGCTGGTATCGGGATAGACCGTTTCAGGGTTGAAATTCTCGAGCCAGCGGCCATCGGCGTAGCGCGGGCGAATACAGCGCTTCTCGGGATTCCATAGATTCGCCCAGTTTGACGAGCGTTGCGAATACTTCTCCGCCTCCCCATTCCGGCCAAGGGCGTGCGCGACTTCGGAGATGCAAAAATCGTCGTAGGCATACTCCAGGGTGCGAGATGCCGAACGACTTTGACTGAGCGACATATACCCGAGGCGTTTGTAATCCTCGAGCTGCCGGCCCTCGATCAACGGATTCTTGGGCTCGACTTCGGCGTTCTTCACCAACGCCTCGTAGGCCGTCTGGTAGTCGAAGCCGGTCATGCCCTTCACCACGGCATCGGCGATGAGCACATCGCTGTTGGAGCCTCCCTGGGTCAAGCCGTTGGCCCCGCCAATGCGCGCGTCGGGGAGCCAGCCGGTGTGCCCGTAGGTGTCCAGAAGCGAACGGATCATGTCCCTTTGGCGGTCCGGTTCGATCAGGGTCAACAGGGGATGAAGGGTGCGAAACGTATCCCAGAGGGTGTAAAAATCCTCATAGTGTGGTTCGGCGGACGACCACCAGACATTTTCACCGGTGAGGTCGTGGGGCATGTAATGGGAGCGGTAGAGCGCCGAATAGAAGATTCGCCGCTGGGTTTCGGTGCCGCCGGACACTTGAATTTTCCCGAGGACCTTTTCCCACGAGTCCGCCGCGCGGAGCCGGACGGAGTCGAAATCCCAACCCGGCATTTCGTCCTCAAGGTTTTTCCGGGCCTTCTCCACGCTGATGAAGGAAACGGCGAGCTTCAATCCGACGACGGGGTCATTCGTTGTGTCGAAGACCGCGAAGGCCCCAACGTGGTGGAGATAGTCGCTGTTCTGATCCCCCTCCAAGTGCGTCCGTCCGGCTTCGATGGATTCCGAACCCATGTTCGCCGTCCAAGTGCCGGATCGGGTTGCGGGGCGACTCAGTTCCGCATAGAAATAGAGGGTGTAGGCGGCTGGATTCCATCCGCCGACAAAACTGGCCCTTCCAGATAGGTGCGTCGCGTCCAGCACGGTTGTTTCCGCATGGGTGGCGTGCTGCGCCAGAAGGACGTGGGAACTGGCGTCGACAATCAGCGCTCCCTCCGACCCAGCTGGAAAGGTGAATCGTTCCATTCCAACCAGGCGGCTGGCGGTCAATTCACAACGGATGTCTCCGCGATCGCCCGTCAGCGTTACCGCGTAGTAACCCGGTGAGGCCTGCTCCTGTGATTTCGGGAAGTTCAGGTTGCCCACTGACAACTGGCCGGCGATCGGCGTGACCCGGAAATTCCCATACTTGCTGGCGCCGCCGGTGCCGCTGACATGGGTGTGACTAAATCCGATGATATTGCCCGAGGATGCGTAGCCGTTTGTGTCGCCGTGGGTTGTATCGGGACTGAGTTCGACAAAGCCAAACGGGACAGCAGCGCCGGGAACGGTGGCCCCCCCGTTATCGGCTCCGATAAAAGGATCGACCGACTGCGTTAGGCGCGGAGCAAGATTCGAGTCGACCTGTGCGTTTCCCGACAATGGCACTGCGTAAAGCCCAATTACAACGGGAACGGCCAACCAATTCAGACGCTTCGGCATGGTGCTGAATTCCTTCAGGTTCATGCGGCCATGCTTTGCCATGCCGGTCTTCCCTTTACAACTACGATCGACATTAACGGCAGCAAGTATAACTCGAATGAAAGAATTCGTACCATTTTCGGGCGGCGAAAAGCCCGCCTGGGCGATGGTCTTGAAAGTACTTCACCCCCGTGCTCGCCTCAGCAGCCAAGGAGCCCAGCTTGCCTCATCAACCCACTTGGAAGGTCCCGTGTTCGCAATCGAGCCGCTCTCGATTTTGGTGACAACCATCAACAGATTCGGGCCTCGATCCGGGGCTTGACTATCTCAGCACTTCCACTGCATGAAGAATCGCTCGTCGCTTTGGATTCTAGCCAGCCTTACCGCGTTCGGATGGCCCCACGATCTCGCCTCCTCGGAGCCGACACTGTCCGTAGACCCGGTGGACTGCGTCGATCCGTTAATTGGGACGCGTGGAGGCGGCAATGTCTTTGCTGGGGCGACTTTGCCCTTCGGCTTTGTCCAGCCTGGACCTGACACCGGTCCCGGCAGCGGGGCTTCCGGATATGATAATGAAAAACCAATCGATGGTTTTTCCCAACAACATATCTCCGGACTGGGAGGCCCAATTTACGGTGAGATCTCTCTTCTGCCGGTCACGGGGAACATCCCCAGCCCTTCGGATGTAATCTCGACGGGAAAGTCGTCCGAGACAGCTTCTCCCGGCTACTACGCCGTCACCTTGGCTCCCTGGAACGTGAAGGTGGAACTCACCTGCACCCAGCATGTGGCTCTCCACCGTTTCACTTTTCCCGCCAATTTGCAGTCGCGCATCCTTCTGAACGTCGGGCACTGCCTCTTTGGAACGAGTGCCAACTGGGCCTCCGCCAAACCGGTCGGAGGTGAGGTCAACATCCATCCGGAACTGCGGGAGGCCTCGGGTTATATGGTTTATAGCGGAGGCCGCTCCACGGAGAAGCCGTGGAAGGTCTATTTTGCAGCTCGTTTTGATGCTCCGTTTGCCTCGTTCTCTCCGTGGTCCGACAGTGGATGGCTTCCGCCAGGTGCGACCTCAGCGCTAGGAGCCAACATCGGCTTGAGTCTGAACTTCGTCACCACCGCGGGTCAGGCCATCCAGGCGAAGGTCGCGATTTCCTGGAGAAGCATCGAGCAAGCCCGCGGCCGGATCAGCCGAGAATTGCCCGGATGGGATTTCGACGCTGTTCATTTGGCGGCGCGCGAAGCGTGGAGTGGCCTGCTGGGACGCATCGAGATCGAAGGAGGCTCAGCAAACGAGCGGCGTTTGTTTTACACCGCGCTTTATCATATGCACCTCTCTCCCAATGACTGGACGGGAGAGTCGCCCGAACGCTACGGCAACCTCACGTACTATGAGAATCAGCTTTGTCTTTGGGATACGTTCCGCGGGGTCATGCCGCTTTATACTCTGATCGAGCCCAAAGTGAGTGCTGACATTGTGAATACTCTGCTGAACTTCTACACGATCGACGGGTGGACGGGCGATGCGCACAGCGCCCACCAGTATGAACACGTGCAGAACGGCTCGAATGCCGACGTTGTGATGGCGGATGCTTACGCGAAAAATCTGCCAGGCGTTGATTGGTCGAAAGCCTATCAGGCCATTCGGAAGAACGCTTTCGAAGATCCCGATCCCAAGGCCGAATCCAGGCCCAAGAAGGGCCGTTTCCACCTGGCGGACTATCTGAAGTTTGGCTACCTGCCAACCGATGCCGCGTCCTACCGCGATGTGCAGGGCGTGACGCGGACGCTTGAGTATGTCTACGACGATTTTTGTGTTCTCAGCCTTGCCCGAAAATACGGCACGGCAGCGGACATCCAGAGCCTTGCTGGGCGGATCCTCCGGTACCGGAATCTTTGGGACACGACCTCCGGGGGTTTCATGCGCGGCCGGACCCGTTCCGGCGCATGGTATGAACCGTTTGACCCTCTGAATGGCGAAACCGGCAGGCAATATTACGAAGGGCATGCCTGGACGTGGATGTGGTACGTGCCCCACGACCAGCAGGGCCTGATCAACCTGTTGCGAGGTGATGATGCCTTTGTCGACAGGCTTCGCATCGCCTGCGAACAACATTACGAGGCCTACAATGAGCCCGGGTTGCTTCAACCTTATCTCTTCATTCATGCCGGTCGACCCGACCTGACCCAACGTCTCCTGACCGTTCTCATGAAAAACTTTACGACCGCCAAAAACGGCCTGCCCGGCAATGATGACAGCGGTGCGATTTCCGGCTGGCTCGTCTGGACAATGCTCGGACTTTATCCCAATGCAGGTCAGGACTATTACTATCTCTGCCGTCCGGCTTTCCCCAAAGTTACAGTCCATCTGCCCAACGGGCACCGGCTCGTAATCAGTGCCGTTGGGTCCGCGGCAGATGAACATTATATCGCCTCTGCCCGGCTCGATGGCCGCCCATGGAATCAAGCCTGGATCCGTCACCGTGATCTGATCAACGCCTCCCTGCTTGAATTCGATCTGACCAAAGATGCTCTGCCGTGGGGCCGCCTCTCCCGTCCGCCCAGCGCTTCGGCGCCGCGTTGACTTGGCCGGAATCATGCGGGGTTTCGAATCGTGTATGGTGTTTTTGGCAATATTGGGGCAATATTCCCCGAATGATGTGGGCCGCCCAATTGCAGCAGCTTCCTTTTGTTTGTTAGGGCAGTATCTCGATCGTCAGGACACGATACGAAACTTTCGTGTATGCCCCACCGTGGATTTGTAGCGCGACTTTTCCGTAGTGCGGAATTTCCCCGTCGTTTTCCGTATAATCGACCGTTTTCACGCTGTTAAGCCAGATCTGGATGTGTGCGCCCTCCGCGCGAATCCTATAATCATTCCAGGCGCCCAGCTTCAGCACGCGTTTTCGCGCTTCGGCAGGCGCTGTGGCGAGGTTCTTGTTGCGCCGGCTTTCGTCGTACAGATTGCCGTCGGTGTCTGCGCCTAGATCGGCCTGATAGCCCGAAACCTCGAAATTGTCCGGGATGCGCTGCGACCAGAACTGTACGCCACCATTCACGAATCCGTTGGCACCCTCGATCTTGTATTGAAGCCGCAAATCGAAATTCCCGAAGGCCTCGGTTGTCGCGAGGAATTCATTGTGCGGCTGTTTGCGGTCGAGCGCACCCGCGACAATTGCACCGTCCTCAACACGCCAGTTGCGCGTGTTGCCCTCCCAGCCCGCGAGCGTCTTGCCATCGAATAGTGGTTTCTCCTTCTCTCCGCCGACCGCTGAGATTGTGCCGATGGCTTCCTTGGCCGGCGCGAGCACCTGGACTTCCATCCGAGTCAGCTCGGGATCTATAATATCGATTGCCCACAAGCGCTCGCCGTTAACCTTCGGCACATGTTTGCTTTGGGTCGCAATGCCTCCGTGATGAAGCACTCGGTAAGCGGCGTCGATATCACTGACCTCGAAGTTCACATGATCAAACGCACCCGCGGCCCACTTGTCCAATGGTGGGTCGAAAAAGATCAGCTCGATAAACTCGTTGCGCTCTCCGGGCAGCCGGAATTTTACCATGGCGAGCCGCCCGTCTGGGTTGACCCCGCGAACCACCTCGGGCCAGCCCAACGTGTCGCGGTAAAACGCTATCGTGGCCTCCGCCTGCGATCGGGCCACTGCGAAACCGAAGTGCTGCAAATGCTCGCTGAACGGCACCGGTGCTCCTGAACGGCTTGCAGGCGCAGTCCATGGCTCCGCTACGCGGATACGATCGCCAGCTGGATCCTCCAGTTGCAGGGTCCGGGTGCGCGGATCCGACCCAATCCAATTCGTCGGCACGCTGCGGGCGCGCAATGCGCGTTCAATATCCTCAAGGCGGGATGCCTCCAGCGTCACGTATTGTAGGCGCCGTCGCCAGTTGGATTCGTGAACGGTCTGAAATTCGATCCACTGGCCTGCACCGACCATGAACCTGGCTCTACCCAGCCCGTCTGGCACCTCGGCCAACCCAGCTCCTATTCCGTAGAACCGCCGAAGGGGAGCCAAGTCAGTCGTTAGAAAGGTCACGCCAGCGATGCCGGAGACCGCAACAGGTGGTACCTTTGGGTCCCCGGCCCCAAGCATCGGCACCGGGACAACTTCGCCCCCCAAAGCATTTCCCGTAATTAGGGCGAGAATCAAGAGTAAGATCTTCATGTGGCATTTTTCCCAGTCGACCGGTCCCGTCTGACAACTTTGCCGTCCAGAGTTCAGGCACGCGGGACCAAACTTCGTGATCTTCCGAGTGTGAACACTCTTTCTCATCGGATCACCGGTCCTTAA
>PLOH01000110.1:0-39471 GCA_003142955.1 Opitutia bacterium
TATTCTAGCAGCGCAGAGGACGACGTCCGACGCGCTGCTAGCTGATCCGACTTCGCTTTTCGATCGGCGAATCGATTTCGTGTTCTTCCGGGGGCCCAGCTTCGTCCCTGCCAAAGCCGAGCCGATCGACATGGTCCTGAATCGCGCGCAACCGCCGTTGTGGTCGTCGGATCATGCGGCCTTGGCGGCCGAATTGCTCATCGAGCCGGCACCGTGTGACCTGCACCGGAAATAGGAGCAGTCCACGCACCGGCGACCGAGAATTGCGCTGCAGTTACGGTTGCACAGCGGCCCGTTCGACCGCACCTGCGCAACCGAGCTGGAAGGCCTGGGAAACCGCGACGAGGCGGCCAGTCTTTACGAATACCTGATCAAGAAATATCCCGATTCCGAGTTCGGCGCCCGCGCCCACGGACGCTTGGAGGAACTGCGCAAAGCACTGGAGCCGAAGCGGGCAGTGGAAACCAAAACGCCACCCCCAGTTTTATGAGGAACCGGCAGACCGGGAAGAAGTGAATTAGCTTTTCAATCCCGCCTTGAACTGGGCGGCGCACGCCGGGCACATGCCGTGGGTTGCCTTGGTGTCGAGGCTCGTTTCGAGGAACTGCTCCAGAGGGACCCAACTATTCTCGTGCTCGACCTTCTTACACCAGGCACAGACCCGAAGGAAACCCTCAAGGTAATGCAGGTGGGAGATCAGCCGCCGGGTGAATAGATGGACGGCCAGCCAGACCACGAGGACCGCGCCACTTTCGACGGCGCTTTCCCGCCAGGATTCATGGTATTGGTCAAACCACGACATGACGATCAAAAGCAAGAAACCGGCGTCCTCATACCAAAGGATCCGATACCGGCGTTGAGAGTATATTTTCATAAGGGAATAATCAGGGAACCAGACTGGCCCGTCGCTTGCCCGACCACGACTTGTATCGGCCACAAAGCGACCGGACAGATCGTAAGTCGTTTCAGTTCCCAGGATTATGCGCCATTCCCATGAGAATTCAAATATTGGCCATGGTCAAATCGTCGGCGGGGCAATGGGATTCCATCTTCCTGGCGACCAACCCAACGGCGCCGCCGGGCCGATCTGGACGGCGTCCGACGCGACCAAAGCTGCACTCGCCACCGTGTGGGAACAGCGGCCGGGAGAATTGAACAAGGCCCAGAAGCCCTGAGCCGCTCGCGGGTCGCCAACGCTTGCGTGTGTTTCCCGTTGTCTGGCGCTGGCAGGCGCCGTGAGGAGAATTCTTCACCGGGGTGACCCCGCCTCGGCTATGAGATCCCGTGTGGGAGGAATCCTCCCGAATAAACCCCTTAGCCGTTATCTCCCTCGGCTTCGTTCAGCCGGCTGCTGTCACGGTGCGGGACGGCGTTCTTCGCCAGTGACTTTTCCTTCGGGGGAAGATCCGGACCGTCCTGCCAGAGTCCGTCGACCAGCGTGGTGTTGGGCAGGCTGATCAGGCCCCGCTGGTTTGTTTTCATCAGGAGCGCCAGCGCTTCCACGGCTCGCTCACCGACCAGTTCATGGCTCTGCCGGATCCCCGCGATGGCGCCGCGGTGGGGATTGTAGTCCAGGGTGGCCACGCCGACATCGTGGGGAATGTCCAACCCGGCCAGGCGGAGCAGGTCGGGGATGTTGCTCCAGTTCCCGAGTACCGCATCGATCTGGTGCCGTCGAACCCATGCGCCGAGTTTTGCCGCGGTGGCAGCAGGGTCATCCGAACGCAGCAGGAGCGGCGGCAGGCTCCGGAGGCCCTGATATTCATGGACTTCGACCAGGTAGCCCGCGGTGAACGGTTTCCCGAGTGAGGTCTCCTCAATTTCTCCCACCGCCAGGCCGATCCTCCTGTACCCCAGTTCGAAGAGGCGCCGGACGGCGGTCCGCGTGCTGCCGCTCTGATTGTTGGCGACCGTGTGCAGGGAGAGTCCGAGGTGCTGCGACTCGATGCAGAGTCCGCTGAAGTAATCCCAGTCTAGCGAGAGCTCGCGAACGCCGGCATCGAGTGCGCCAATAATGATGCCCCAGATCCCCCGCGACCTGAGAATGCGGCCCAGACGGACCCCTTCCGCGGTGGTGTTCTCGATCGGGAAGGTGATCAGGCGATAACCCATTCGCTCGGCGGCGCGACGGGCGCCCGCCAGAAACTGCTCCACGGCGAAGAAATTCTCGGCGGGAAGGTTGGCCCGGGAACGCCGGATGAAACCCATTGATGGCGGCGATCGTGCCGCATCCCGGGAAGTCCGGTAGGAATTGAGCGCCGAGAGCATGGGGTCCGGACGGTAGCCCAGGCTTTCGGCCAGCGCGCGGAGCCGGAGGCGCGTGGCGCGCGGCAACCTCGGATCGTTGCGCAGGGCCAGGGAGACCGTGGTCTGGTGGACTTTCGCCACGTTGGCGACGTCGGCCATCGTGATTCGTTTGAGGGGCATGCTCGGGAGAAACGGCAGTCGGAAACGGTATTTATTCTTTAGCAAGCGCAAAGCAACAGTTGCGGACCGCAAACCCGGGTTCCAAGTTGTGCAGACTGGACGAAGCTCAGGGCACCAGCGCTGGCGGTGTTTGCCGCTCCGCGTTCTCTTCCTTCCGGTCGGTCCAGAACCCGTTCCCCATTGCTTATGCCATCCAACCCCCTGAGGCTCGCCCTCGCGCTCAGTCTGGGCGCGGTCAATCTGGCTGCCGGCCAGTACCAAAGTTTCAAGGTCGCCGTCTACATTCGCGCCTACGAGGTCCAGAAGATGAAGGACCCGGAGTGGCTGAAAACGAACTGGGCGGTGGTCGAGAAGCAGCTGAAGGTCGACAAGGTGTACCTCGAAGTCCACCGCGATCTCATCATTGTCGATCCCGAAACCCTGAGGCAGGCCAAGGCGTTCTTCGCCGCCAAAGGGATCGCCGTCGCCGGCGGGATCGCCACGGTCAAGAATGAGGGAAGGCTCTTTGAGACTTTCGACTACACCAACCCGGAGGACCGGGCGAAAATCAAGGAGATCGTCACAGCGACGGCGAAGGCCTTCGACGAATTCATCCTGGACGATTTCTTCTTCACCTCGAGCAAGAGCGCCAGCGCGATCGCGCAGAAGGGCGACCGTTCCTGGACGGATTTCCGGCTCGAGTTGATGACGGAGGTGTCGCGCGACCTGGTGCTGGATGTCGCCCGGAGCGTCAACCCGAAGGTCAAGGTCATCATCAAATATCCCAATTGGTACGAGCATTTCCAGGGCGTGGGCTACAATCTGGAGGTGCAGCCGAAGATCTTTGACGAGATCTATACGGGCACCGAAACCCGCGACTCTGTTTACAACGCCCAACACCTCCAGCCTTACCAGAGCTACCAGCAGATCCGCTATTTCGACAACATCAAGCCGGGCGGAAACGGCGGCGGTTGGGTGGACACGGGCAACCGGATCTACGCCGATCGATACGCCGAACAGCTCTGGCTGACGATGTTCGCCAAGGCGCCGGAGATCATGCTGTTTGCGATGCATGAGCTGATCATGCCGATTCTGCCCTCTGACCGGGCGCCCTGGCAGGACCAGGGGACGAGTTTTGATTACGCCAAGGCCGTCGCACCGGTGGCGGGGGTGGCGGCGCCCACGCTCGCCCGCGTGGCGTCGCAGGCGCTTGAGCAAATCGATCCGCTGGTCGCCAAGCTGGGCAAGCCCATCGGAATCAAAAGCTATCGCCCCTACCATTCCCGGGGTGAGGATTTCCTGCACAATTACCTCGGCATGATCGGGATCCCCATCGACCTCCATCCCGAGTTTCCCACCGATGCCCAGACCGTGCTCCTGACAGCCGATACCGCCCATGATCCGGCGATTGTGGAAAAGATCAAACAGCACCTCCTGGCGGGGAAGAATGTGGTCATCACGACCGGCCTGCTGCGGGAGATTCAGGACAAAGGCTTCCGCGGACTGGTCGATCTCAGCGTCGGACCCGAGGTCTCCAGCACCCACGAAATCTGGGGACGCCGGATCGGCCGGCACACCCTGCCGGTCGACATCATCATCCCGCAGCTCCATTACAACACGAACGACAGCTGGGAGCTGCTCGGCAGCATGACCCACGGACTGGGGTATCCAATATTGCACTACTCTGCCTATGCGAATGGCAGCCTCTATGTCCTGACGATCCCGGATAATTTTGCCGACCTTTATCAGCTCCCCGCTCCAGTGCTGGACCAGATCCGCGCGACGATTTCGGGCAATTTCTTTGCCCGGCTCGAAGGCCCCAGCCGCATCGCCCTCCTGGCTTATGACAATCATGCGGTGGTCGTGGAGTCGTTCCGCGATGAGGCCGCCGAGGTCCGGGTGGTGACGACGGCTGACATCAAGATCCTGCACAACGAGGTGACGGGCGAGGATCTTCTCGGCTCACCGGATAAGGACCATTCGGCCTTTGCCCTCCGCGTGAAACCCCACTCGTTCGTGGTCCTGACGCAGAGATAATTTGCCTGCGAACCGCCGCGAGGATGAGCCGATCACTCCTTTAACCGAAGCCCGGATTGCGTTGCCTGCCAACCGATTTGCCAAGCCGGCATTATCTGGGTGCGGCCATTCGATCGATCGCTGGAATCTTAAACTACTATTGTCCATGAATATCCGAAACACCTTTGGCGCGGCCGTCGCGCTGGCCGTCATGCTCCACTCCGGTTCCGCCGCACCCCAGCCTCCGGCCGAGTCGCTTTCGATCAACGACCAGGAATACCTCGAGATGACCGGTCTGAACGTCATGCTGGCGCACGATTTCTATCCCGAGGGACACCAGGGAGGCGTGGGGGTGATCTTGAACGGCCAGCGGATCGGAACCAACGGCGACCTTCGGCTCGACCCGACTCCCGGCCAGTGGCAGCCAACCCCGGCCGTGGGCAGGCGGCAGGTCGACCGCGCGACCCAGGAGATCAGCGTCCGCATGGCCTATCCGGACGAGCGCCAGGATCGCAAGGGCCTGAACCCGATCGGCTATCCGGACCTGAAGCTCAGCTACGTGGTCAAGGTCAAGCCGGACGGATCGGCTTTCCGGATCATCGTGGACCTCGACGAGCCGCTGCCGGCCGCGTGGGTCGGGAAGGTTGGATTCAACTTTGAGCTCTATCCGGGAATTCTCTTCGGGAAGTCCTACGAGATCGGCGGTCAAACGGGAATCTTCCCCCGGCAGGCCAATGGTCCGGGTTCCACCACCAACGGCGACTATGAGCTCGACCCGCTTGGGCACGGACCGAGGGTCACCATCGCTCCGGAGTCGGACCGGCAGCGCATGACGATCGAGGCGGTGCGTGGGGGCGAACTCGCTCTGCTCGACGGCCGGGCCAAGCACAATAACGGATGGTTTGTCGTTCGTTCCCTGGTTCCCGCAGGTGCGACCAAAGGCGCGATCGAGTGGGTGGTGCGCCCTCACGCAATTCCCGGCTGGAGATCCGACCCGGTCATCCAGGTTTCCCAAGTCGGCTATCACCCCAAGCAGCAGAAGATCGCAACCATCGAGCTGGACCGCAGGGAAACCGAACTGAAGCCGGTGACGCTCTTCCGCGTCACCGAGGCCGGCCTGGAGAAGGTCGCCGAGGGTCCGGCCAAGGAATGGGGACGATTCCTCCGGTACCGCTACCTGCAGTATGACTTCACCAGCGTGGCCGCGCCAGGAATGTACGAGGTGGGTTACGGTGAACTCCGATCAAATCCTTTCGAGATTGGCGCGCGGGTCTTCGAGCGCAATGTCTGGCAGCCCACGGTCGAATATTTCCTGCCGGTGCAGATGGCCCACATGCGGGTAAATGACAAGTACCGGGTCTGGCACGGCCTGGCGCATATCGACGATGCCCTCATGGCTCCGGTGAATCACAACCATTTCGATGGCTACGTGCAGGGCCCGTCGACGCTGACAAAATTCAAGCCCGGGGAGCACGTCCCCGGCCTCGATCGCGGCGGTTGGTACGATGCCGGCGATCACGATCTGCGCATTGAGTCGCAGATCGAAACGGTTCACGGGCTGGCCCTCGCTTGGGAGCTCTTTCATCCCGACCTCGACAACACCACGATCGACCAGGCGACCCGAATCGTCGAAATCCACCAGCCCGACGGGAAACCGGATGTGCTCCAGCAGATTGAGCACGGGGTCCTGACGATTGTTGGAGGCTACAATTCGATGGGAAGACTTTATCGGGGCATCCAGGACGCGTCGCTCCATCAGTATACGTTCCTCGGGGATGCCGCAGCCATGACCGACAACCAGGTGTTTCACGACACCGATGGAACGGCGATCAAGGTGCTCGCGGAGGCAGCTGTGGCGGGTGACCAGACTGAGCCAAAAATCGACCACCTTCCGCCGCTGGGATCTCCGGGTTCCGCCGATGACCGCTGGGTGTTCACGGAGGAGAATCCGAGGAGGGAGCTGGGCACTGCCGGGGGTCTGGCGGCGGCCTATCGCGCCCTGAAGGGATTCAACGACCCGCTCGCCAGCGACTGCCTGCGAATTGCGGAGGAACTCTGGGCCAAGGCCAAGGCTTCGAGCACCTCTCTTGACCGACTCGAGCCGGCGATCGAACTTTATCAAGCCACCGGGGAGAAGAAATACGCCGACGTGGTTCTTGGTTTGCAGGACCAGATCGTCGTCCAGGTTGACCGCGTCGGCTGGCTCGGCGCCCGCTCATTGTCACTGATCAAGGACCCAGCTTACACTGCAAAGATTCGGGCAGCGCTGCGAGCCTACCGGTCACAGGTGGATAAACTGGGGGAAGAGACCCCGTATGGCATTCCCTACACGCCGGAAGTTTGGGGAGCCGGGTGGGAGATCCAGCGTTTTGGCGTTGAGCAATACTTCCTGCATGTCGGTGCCCCGGATATTTTCACGGACGCTCCCGTGCTCGATGCGCTCAATTTCATTCTCGGCTGCCACCCTGGTTCCAACACGGCCTCGTTTGTCTCGGGGGTGGGCGCCAAGTCAATGATCCCGGCCTACGGAATGAACCGGGCCGACTGGTCGTATATTCCGGGAGGCATCACCTCTGGAACCGCGCTGATCCGCCCCGATTTTCCTGAGCTGCTCGAATGGCCGTTCCTTTGGCAGCAGGGAGAGTATTGCATGGGTTATGCGACCTCGGACTACGTGTTCCTGGTGCTGGCGGCCGATCATTTGCTGAACAAGTGAGCCGTTGCCGTGGCTGATTCCGATGAGGCGGACTGACGCAGAAGACAAGGCGGGGTGCGGCGACCCCGCCCTACACCTCCGATCGCAGGGATCTGGCTGAAGGCGCGTGCCCCCATGTCTCCACCCTGCTTATTTCGCGTTATTCGGATGATCCCCGCGCTGGCGGGCGTTTTAGCCACGCCTGTTTTTGCCCAGGACAAACCCGCCTACCTTGATCCCACGCTCCCGGTGGAGCAGCGGATCGATGATCTGCTGCAGCGGATGACCTTGGAGGAGAAGGTGGCCATGGTTCATGCGAGCGGTGAATTCCGGGCGGGAAGCGTTCCCCGTTTGGGAGTCCCTTTTCTTTGGACGGCCGATGGACCCCAAGGCGTGCGCGAGGAAACCAAGCTCGACTCGTGGGATCTTGCCGGCCGCACCGACGACTATGTGACCGCGATGCCGGTGGGGATGAATCTCGCGGCTTCATGGAATCCCGAACTTGCGGTGGCGTGCGGAAAGGCGATCGGCGAGGAAGCCTGTGCCCGGGGCAAAAACGTAATGCTCGGACCCTCGCTGAACATCATGCGGACACCACTGTGCGGCCGGACCTACGACTATTTCGGCGAGGACCCATGGCTGACCTCCCGCATGACCGTGGGCTACGTCAAGGGCATGCAGGCCGAGCAGACGGTTGCCTGCCTGAAGCATTTCGCGCTGAACAACCAGGAGTACAACCGTGGCACCGTGAACGTGGAGGTCGACGAACGTGCCCTGCGCGAAATCTATCTGCCGGGCTTCGAGGCGGGCGTGAAGGAGGGCGGCGCCCTCGCTGTCATGGGCGCTTACAACAAGTTCCGGGGTCAGCACTGCTGCCATAACGAGTACCTGTTGAACCAGGTTCTGAAGAAGGAATGGGGGTTCCAGGGTGCGGTCATCTCCGATTGGGGTGGCACGCATGACACCCGCGAGGCCGCCTTGTACGGTCTCGATCTACAGATGGGCGGGCGTGCACCCCACGACGAGTGTTTCCTGGGGCGTCCCTTCCGCGAAGGCATTCTAAAGGGCGAATTCCCGATGTCGGTCCTGGACGACAAGGTGCGGCGCAATCTGCGCGTGCTCTTTGCCAGCGGGGGCATGGACGGCCGCTTGCCGGGTTCAGTCAACACGCCGGCCCATCTCGCCATCTCCCGCCAGGTGGCCGCCGAGGGAATCGTTCTGCTGAAAAACAGCACCGGCCTGCTGCCCGTGGATCTCTCCCGATACAAGTCGATCGCCGTGATCGGCGAGAACGCCGTACTCAAGTTTGCCCCGGGCCACAATTCCGCGGGGATCAAATCGTTCAAGGAAGTGACCGCCCTTGATGGCATCCTTGCGCGAGTCGGCGGCGCCGCGAACGTTCAATTCTCCAAAGGCTTCCGGCACCCGGAGATTCACTGGAGCGGCAAGCGGGACCATGCCGGCGTGCGGACCAGCGACAGCAACGCTGCCACTCCGGAGGAAGCCAAGGCTCTTACCGAGCGGGCGATTCGCGCAGCCCGGGAATCTGACCTCGTGATTTTCATCGGAGGATTGACGCATCAGTCTTTCGCGGACGACGAGGGCGTGGATCGCCGCGACCTCTCATTGCCCGCAAACCAGGACGATCTGATCGCCCGCCTGGCCGAGGCCAATCCCCATATCGTGGTGGTGCTCATCTCCGGATCGCCCGTATTGATGCCCTGGTTGGAAAAGGCACCCGCGGTGTTGCAATCTTGGTATGGCGGCTCCGAAGCGGGAAACGCTCTGGCCTCCGTGCTTTTCGGTGATGTGAACCCCAGCGGCAAGCTGCCATGCACCTATCCCAAGTCCCTCGGCGATGAGCCTGCCCACCAGGGCGGCAAGCGCACCTATCCCGGAGAGAACGGCACCGTGCATTACGACGAGGGTCTGCTGGTGGGCTACCGTTGGTTCGACGCCAAGAACGTGGAGCCTCTTTTCCCCTTCGGCTTCGGTCTCAGCTACACCACTTTCACCTACGGCAACCTGAAGGTGATCGGCGATGGCAGTTCCACCGCTGCCGTGGAATGCGAGGTCACCAACTCGGGCGCTCGCGAAGGGGCCGAAGTCGTGCAAGTTTATGTTCAGCCGAAACTGCCCAGCGTTCTGCGCCCCGTGAAGGAACTGAAGGGTTTCGCCAAGATCAACCTCAAGCCCGGTGAGACGACGAAGATCCGGGTTCCGCTGAACGGCCGTTCTTTCGCCTACTACGCCCCCGAGAAAAAGGGCTGGGTGGCCGAGGCGGGCGAATTCGGCATCCTCGTGGGAGCGTCCTCCCGCGATATCCGCCTGTCGGGGAGCTATACGCTGGTCGGTACGACGCTGGTCCAGTAACAGGATCAGCTGCGGCCTTGGGCCCGCTCCCACGCGAACAGATATTGCTGGGCCAGACCGGCACTGGCTCCGAAATGCACCCGGCCAAAATGGGCGATCTGCTGCGGAGTCCATCCCTCCAGCGCGTAACGCGATTCCATCGTTTTGGTGATCCACACGTCCACCGGGAAAGCCTCCAGCCGGCCGGCGCCGAAGAGCAGCACGCAATCCGCAACCTTTTCACCCACACCGGGCAGCTCGCGCAGCCGTTCCTTGGCCTCGTGATAAGGGAGCTGTTCCAGACGGTTGAACCAGTCCCCGTTCGCGGCCAGGATTTGTGCGGTCTGGTTGACGTAACGCGCGCGAAAGCCGAGCAGGCAGGAGCGGAGCGCTTCTTCGCTGACCGCCGCGAGTTCCGTCCACGTGGGCAGACGGTGGATTCCCGGCGCGATCTCCCGGCCATGACGCTGCGCCAACAGTTCGACCATCTGTTTAATCTGCACGATCTGTTTGGTGGAGCTGCAGAGAAAGCACAGCAACGTCTCCTCCAAAGGCTGGCGTAACAGACGCAGGCCGGGAAACGCCTTGAGGCAGCGGGCGAGGTGTGGGTCGCTCCGCCATGGCAGATCGTCAACGAGACGGTCGAAACGGAGCCCTGCCCCGAAATAGGAGGGCAATTCGTTCGCGACCATCCCGGCAAGCTCTGGCGGGGCAGACCACAGTAATCCGTCGGGTACGGCGGGCTTGAGCCGCGCGACACAATCGGCCCAGACACCTTGCCAGATGCCGTCGGACGAGTGGTTCCAGCGAAATGTCTGGCCGCCGTCGACCACCTCAGTGAGAACGGCTGGCGACAGGGGTTCCGGGAGCACGAGGGGCTGCCAGTCGGACCAGACAATCGAGGGGGACGACATGAAGGTGGCTGGAGAATCGGCAATCCTGCGAAAACTGCAAAAATAAAAAGGGATTCGCCTCGCGGAGGTTTGTGGAGATCGCGACCTAGTAGCAGCGGAAGGCGACCAGCGCTGCAAGGGGGTGGAGCGGCTTGAATCGCGCTGAACTGCTTGCCTGCCGGCGGGTCGGCAGTCCACGCTGGTGGCTATGTCAACCGCGACCTACACCCGGGAGGAAGAGATCGCCAACTGCCTGACCCATGGTTTCGGTTTGTTGTTGAGCATCGCCGGACTGGTTGTGCTCGTGACGTTTGCGGCACTGCGGAGCGACGCCTGGGCTGTGACTTCCGGAGCCATTTTCGGCGTATCACTGGTCGTGCTTTACGCGTCCTCGACGCTCTACCATTCACTCCGGGCCACCCGCCCGAAGCATGTCGCTCGCGTGGTCGACCATATGGCGATCTTTTACCTGATTGCCGGCACGTATACGCCGTTCATGTTGGTCAATCTCCGCGGTCCGTGGGGCTGGAGCTTGTTCGGCGTGGTCTGGGCGCTGGCTATCGGGGGCACTGTCCTGAAACTCTTTTTCACCGGCCGATTCCGGGTTCTGTCCACGCTCATTTACCTTTTCATGGGGTGGATTGTAATGGTGGCGATCAAACCGTTGGTGGAGGCGCTGCCACGGGGCAGCCTGATCATGTTGTTCGCGGGCGGGCTCGCCTATTCCCTGGGCACGGTGTTTTACCTGTGGAAGCGCCTGCCTTATCACCATGCCGTGTGGCACCTGTTCGTTCTTGCCGGCAGTATCTGCCATTTCTTCGCCGTGTTGGGCAGCATTGCCTAGCCGGATTAATGCAGTCGAGAGTCGAGCGACGAGTGGCGAGCAGCAAGTCGGATAGTACCAGGTTCGTTTGCGAGTTATTGACGCAGAACCTCGTATGATCGTACGTATTCGACTTTCGCCCGCCGACTGCATCGTTGCGGCGAAACAGAGTCACTTTTTAGCCGGCATTTCCCACAGGTAACTCTCCCGGGCGAGGAGCGTCGTGCCGTCGGCGGCCAACAGACGCAGGTGCCATGCGTCCGGTCGGGCCTTCGCCCCCGGCCAGTCCGATCCGGTCAGGCCGAGCTGGCAGAGCGAACTGCCAGAGGGGATCTCGGCGGCGAAGGTAAAAATCTTCGGTTCGGGCGCGGCCGGGCTGATGACCTGTAATTCGAACCTGGCGCCTGAAACGGGGGCGTGAGGATTCTTCAACCGGATCAGCCAGTAATAGCCGTTTCGGTCCGCCGGCTGACTGCGCAGCATGTTGATGCCGCCGTCGTTTTGCTTGGCCCCAAAGTATTCGCTAAAACGGTGGAATGAATCGGCGCTGCGCCAGCCCGCAAGAACGCGCACGATTCTCAAATCAGCAGCCGAAGTGGAAGCCGCCAGCAGGAGCGTGAGCAGGACCAAGAACAGCCGAAGGCGGAAGGGCGGATGCATGCACTGAACGATTATCGCCAAATCGGATCGGCACAAGAGCGCAGAGGGCGTCGCGGATCCTGCAATCTGGAGCGAGCCTCTCTCTCGGTCGGAGAATCGGACGATGGCGGTGACTCTTTCGCGAGCAACGCCCTCGCGCCCAATAGAAGTCCGTCAGAAAATCATTGTAGGAGCCTGCTTGCAGGCGATTTTTACCTCGGAATCGCCTGCAAGCAGGCTCCTACAATTGGCGTCGAGACCGCTCACGGTTCCAAATAAACATCCTGGTACTGATGGATTCCCAAAAGAGCCGGACGCCAGTTTCTCACCGCCGGATGGCAGAGGTACACCCGGGTGCCGAAAAAGATTGGAGCGATCGGTGCTTCATGGAGCAGGAGGGCTTCAGCCTGTTGATAAAACTCGGCCCGCCGTGACGGATCGAGCGCGGAGCTGGCCGCGGCGACCAGTTGGTCATACTCCGGGCTCGACCAGCCGGTGGAATTATTGCCGCTGTCGGTCGTAAACAGCTCGAGATAGGTGCTCGGATCCACGTAATCGCCGATCCAATGGGCGTAAGAGAGATCGTAGTTCCGCAGGCGTTCATCGTTGAGCCATACCCGCTGCTCCTTATTGGCGAGGCTGACCTCGATGCCGAGCTCGCGGCGCCACATCTGCTGCACGGTCTCGAGCAGGCGCTGGTTCAATTCAAGCGTGGGGAACTGGATCTCCACGCGCGGGAACCCGTGGCCACCCGGGTATCCCGCCTCCGCCAGCAACCGGCGGGCGCCGGCGAAATCGTCGGGAATGGAAGCTCGGGCTGTGTACCCCGGCAGGCCCGGCGGAGTCAGGCAATGCGCCGGTTGCTGGCCGCCAAGGGTGACGTCTCGAACCAGCGCCGTGCGATCGAAGGCGCGGGCCAGCGCCTGGCGCACGCGCGGATCGGTGAAGGGTTTTCGCCCGGTGTTGAAACGCAAAAAGGCGGTGTCAAGGAAGGGATCGAGGTGCAGGATTTCCGGCTGATTGCGAAGGTAAAGGGCGATTTTTGAGAGCGGCACGTCATTAGTCACATGCAACTGTCCGGAGCGGAATGCGGCCTCCTGCGTGGAGGCGTTCTCGATCGGATAGAACACGATGCGGGTCAGCCGAACGTGAGGCGCATTCCAGTAGTTGGGGTTGCGATCGACCACGACGCGACTGCCGGGCGACCATTCTTGGAGGAGGAACGGGCCGTTGCAGACCATGTTCTCCGGCCGCGTCCATTTAACTGCCCGGTCATCGAATGGGCCGAGCTTCTCGATGGAAGCTTGATGCGCCGGAAACCAGGCGGGCAGGGTGGCCGCTGCCGCCAGATACGGTGTGGGCTGGGCCAGGGTTATCTCCAGCGTCTGATTATCGGGCGCGCGAACGCCGACCTGCGAGAAATCGGCGAGGCGTCCAGCGTTGAAGGACTGGGCGTTCCGAATCGGAAAAAGCACATACGCATATTCGGAGGCGAGCCTGGGCGAAAGCGCACGATGGATCCCGAAGACGAAATCATGGGCGGTCAGGGGATCACCGTTGCTCCAGCGGGCGCTGCTTCTGAGGTGGAACCGCCAGACCAATCCGTCACTCGAGGTTTCCCACCGCTCGGCGGCCGCTGGGATGGGCAGGGACGTGACTTCATCGATCCCGGTCAGACCCTCGAACAGGGCGACCACAATGTTGAAATCATTGTAGGAGACTACGATGTGTGGATCGAGATCGCGCGGTTCCGAGCCGTTTCCCAAGAGCAGCACCTGGTCGCGGATGCCCGCATGGACCGGCGTCTCGCGGCGTCCGCAACCGCTGGAGAGGAGAACGGTGCACGCCAGACAGAGGAGAAGGACGAGGGACAGGCTCGGGCGCATGGTTGCAAGAAAGCAGGCCTTGCGCGCTTTGCCAAGCCGAGTGAAGAATCCGGCGGGCCATCCCTAAGAACTGCGCAGTGTGCACGTCATAACAGGAGACACAAGAACGTGAATCCGGACCCACCACCGTCCGAACGCTCTCATGAAAACGCCACTTTCGTGCGCTCCGCCGTCGAGCAATTCCAGCCGCAACTCTTGCGCTACGCCGCGCGTTTGCTGGGTGATTCGGACCGGGCCCGCGACGCGGTTCAGGACACGTTTGTCCGTCTTCTTGCCCAGCCGCAAACGGCGGTCGACGGACATCTGGCGGAATGGCTCTTCACCGTGTGCCGGAACCGGGTGTTCGACATCAATCGCAAGGAAAGCCGGATGAAGCGGTTTGCCGAGGGTGCGGCCGAGCGCGTGTTGGCCACGGAGCCTCGGCCCGGAACGGAGCTCGAAGCGGGAGAAACGCTGGCCGTCGCCCTGCGTTTGATCGACCGACTTCCGCCCAATCAACAGGAGGTTATTCGCCTGAAGTTCCAGAATGGCTTCAGCTACAAGGAAATCAGCCGCATCACGCAGCTATCGGTCGGCAACGTGGGTTTCTTGATCCACACTGCGGTCAAAGCATTGCGGCGGGAGTGGCCGGCCGAGGTGGCAGGCGCCGAATGAACGGGTCGACACAAGGAGATACCGCCATGAGCAATTTGAACGAATTCCGATTGGATCCCGATGATCCGCGTCTGACAGCCTACGCTTTGGGTGAACTGGAAGGTGAGGAGCTCGCCCAGGTTGTGGCGGCGGTGGCCGCCGATCCTTCTCTTCTAGCCGCGGTCGACGAAATCCGCGCCACGGCCTCCAAATTGACGGCGGCGCTCAACGCGGAATCTCTGCCGGCCCCGGTTCGGCCGGTCCATCTGGAGCCCTATCACACGGTCCGCCCAGCGCGGATGTTTCCCTTTCCCTATTGGGTCACCGCCGGTCTCGCGGCTGCGGCGTGCTTCGCCGTTTTCGCGATATTGCGCCAGATGCCATTCTCAAACAATGTGCGGCCACAAGCGGCTGGGCAATTGGCGGAAAATGCTGGAACCGCGACCGAATCCGCCCGGGAGCGAATCGCGGGGCAGCAGCAGGCCAGCAACCACGTAGAGATTCGGTTTCCGACATCGGCGGACGACGCTTCGGCGCCCTCGGGCGGCTCGGCTGACCAGTGGGGCGTGGTCCTGCCCAATGCTCCGCAGATTGCGACGGATGCGATCACCGGCGCTCCTGGTGGCTCTGCGACCGTGGCCAAAACCGCGGTCGCTTCTTCGATGGCGACGTTACCCAGAGATCGTTCCGAAGGGCATCCCGATCTGGCCGGCGCCGTCTTGGATCACGCCTTCCTCCCATCCGAACAGAATCCACTCTCCAGTTTTCCGCTCGACGCCGGCAGCTCGGGTTATGCGAACGTCCGACGTTTCCTGCTCGACGGTCGGCGCCCGCCGCGGGCGGTCGTGCGACTCGAGGAACTCGTGAATTACTTTACTTACGACTATACTGCGCCAAAACCGGAGGACAAGGAGCCGATCGCCGTCTCCCTGGAGTCTGCCTCCGCGCCGTGGGAGCCGCTTCATCACCTGGTGCGCATTGCCCTTAAGGCGCGCGAGCAGCCGGCGGGCGAACGCGGCACGGTCGTCGCCAGAAATGTCGCTATCCAGGTGGAGTTCAATCCGGCGCAGGTTCAGGCCTACCGCCTGCTTGGCTACGAGAATCCGAAACCAGGCCTGGAGAACCGTGCCGGCGACAAGAGCGGCGCCGTTGATTTCGAGTCCGGCCATGCGGTTACGGCCTTCTACGAAATCGTGCCGACTGCTGGAAACCGGATAGCGGAGACCGGGGACCGGAAAGATAAGCGAGCGGACTCTTCGGTATCCGGGATCCCCAATCCGATTTTGCAAAAGTTGTTGACCGTGAAGATCCGCTACCAGGCGCCGGATGGCGCTGAGAGCCGGTTGCTCGAGTTACCGCTCACTGACCAGGGCACGGCGTTTGCCGATGCCAGCCGCGATTTCAGATTTGCCGCGGCGGTGGCCGAGTTTGGCCTGATCCTCCGCGATTCACCGTACAAATCCGGCGCAACTCTGGCGGACGTGCTGCGTTGGGCCGAACCAGCCACCGGCCTTGATCTAGGCGGCGCCCGCAGCGAGTTCATTTCCCTGGTGAAGCGCGCTGAGACCATCCTCCCGTCGCAGGGGTAGGCGTCGGTGGATTTGTTTCCTAGGCATAAAAGGGAGCATGGAGGCTATCCGGAAACTCCGGCGCTTTTTGCGATGGAGGGCGCTGCGCCGTCAGCGCCGCTCGAAAATTGGGCGGCGACAGCGCGCCGCCCTCCAGACGCCTCCTGGCAGTTTTTCGGCAGCCTTTGGGAAAGAGCTGGCGGCCCCGTCATCTGGCAGCCAAATTGGGGTCTCTTTCCATGCGCGAGCCAACGATTGGCAAGACGATAAGGGTGCATCCGTACCAATGGCTATGGGAACTGTTGGAGACGGATCCGACATTTCTGGTTCGGCCGATGTTCAGCGGCCGGGCGGTCTATCTCGATGGTCGGCTGATGCTCTATTTCACGGCGAAACAGGAACCTTGGCGCGGCGTGCTGGTTTGCACCGAACGGGTCCATCACGCGGCATTGCTGGCCGAGTTTCCCGAGTTGTCGCCTCACCCGATCCTACCGAAGTGGCTGTATCTGCCGGAGAGCGCGGATCGGTTCGAGTCGGTGGCCGAACGGCTCGTCACCCTGGCGTGGCGCCGCGATCTCCGCCTGGGCGTCAGTCCGCAGTCGAAGAAGCGAAAGCGCGCAAAGCGATAAACCCAGCGAGGTGCATGCAGTCGGGGTGATTTTCGCACACAGTTCCTCGGACTGTTCGGTCCGGCGTTGTAGGGCGGGGTCGCCGCACCCCGCCGCGCTCGATGAAACGGTGGAATGGCAGATGCCGCGCCTTGCCGGCGCTCGGTACGGCGATCCCGCCCCACATCCGACGATATCGTTCCGGATTGGCCCGGATGTTTTGTGGAGACGCGACGCCCTCGCCGCGGAATTACGAGCGTAACGCGGCGAGGGCGTCGCGTTTCCAAATCACAGGCGGTGCGCCGGTTCGCCTTCGAGCACGGCCGCCTCGCGCTCGCGGCGGAACTGGCTGGTGTAGAGCTCGTGGTAGTGACCGTGGCGGCGCAGCAATTCCTCGTGCGTGCCGCTCTCCTCGATTAGACCGCGGTTGATGACGAGAATGCGATCGGCGCGCCGGATGGTGGAGAGTCGGTGCGCGATCACAAAACTGATGCGGCCCGCGAGGATGCGTTCGATGCCGGCCTGGATGGCTTGCTCGGTCTCGGTGTCGATCGATGACGTGGCCTCGTCCATCACAAAAACCTGCGGCCGCGCAAGGAGGGCGCGGGCGAACGAAACCAGCTGCTTCTGCCCGGTGGAAAGACGGTTTCCGCCTTCGCCGACCGGCGTGTCGTAGCCGTGCTCCATTTGGAGGATGAACTCGTGGGCGTTCACCAATCGGGCGGCCTCCTCCACCTCGACATCGGTCGCGTCAAGCCGGCCGTAGCGGATGTTTTCGCGCACGGTGCCTTTGAAGAGATGGGGCGTTTGGAGCACGATGCCGAGTTGGGACTGCAGCCAATGCAGGCTGCGCTGACGATAGTCGACGCCGTTGATCAGGAGCTCGCCTTGCGTCGGTTCGTAGAAGCGGCAGACCAGTGAAACGATGGTGCTTTTGCCGCCGCCGCTCTGGCCGACCAGGGCGATGGTCTGCCCGG
Organism: Opitutia bacterium; assembly: GCA_003142955.1. Lineage (GTDB taxonomy): Bacteria > Verrucomicrobiota > Verrucomicrobiia > Opitutales > Opitutaceae > Fen-1467. Next base: position 17,497 of record PLOH01000110.1, read on the forward strand.
CGCGGACGGTGAGATTGAAATCGCGCAACACCGGCGAGCCTTCCTCGTAGGCGAAAGTTACGCGGCGGAATTCGATGCTATCGATGTTTGCGGGATGGCCGTCCGGGGCCAGATCGGAAACCGGAAAGCGGATTTCGGAAACCGGAATGGTCGGAGTCTTGGCGGCAAACATCCGCTGCCGGACGGCCTCCGAGTCCCGGATCTTCGGCTCGGTGGCGAGCAAGCCCATGACGCGTTCGCCGGCGGCCTGGGCCGCCTGCATCTCGGTCAGAATGCGCGCCATCTGGTTGATGGGATTAAAGAACTGCCCGGCGAAATTGATGAACGCCACCAGGGTGCCAAGGGTCATGCCGCCCACGATGCTGAGGTGACCGCCGCCCCAGAGCGCCAGGCCGGCGGCCAGGCTGCCGAGCGTCATGACGACAGGAAAATACACGGCCGATTGCCGCGCGTTTTTCACCGAGGCTGCGAACATCTGCGCACTCCGCTGTTGAAATTCGCCGAGGTTGTCCGCCTCACGCACGAGCGTCTTGGTGGTACGCACCCCCTGGATCGACTCATGGTAGGCGGCGGTGATCTGTGAGTTGAATTTCCGGATCTCCCGGTGACTGAGCAGCATCATCCGCTGGAAGAACTTGCTCACGACGGCGAGCGGGGGCAGCACCGCGAGGACGATCAGCGCCAGGCGCCAGTTCATCAGCAGCAGGCTGGCCGCGATCATGATGACGAAGCACGTGCCCCACACCAGGTCGAGCGAGCCCCACGCGATGATGCGCGCCAGCCGGTCGCAGTCGGACGTCAGACGGGTGATGAGCCAGCCCACGGGCCGGTGGTCGTAGAAGGCAAACTCGAGGTCCTGCAGGCGATCGAAGCACAGGCGCCGGATATCGTGGCTCATGTGGTTGGAGATGTTGCCGGCCAGTTCAATAAACACCCAGACTCCGAGGCTGAGCAGAACCGTGAGAAGGAAGTAGAGACCGATATAGGGACGGAGGTCGGCGTGCGCGCCGCGCTGCACGACGGCATCGATCGTCCAGCGAGTGACCTGGGCAAACGAGGCGTCGAGCGCCGCAATGCCCATGGCGGTAAACGCGAGCGGAATGAGAAAGCGTTTCAACCGCAGGGCGTGTTGGAACACTTTCCACCAGAGGCCGGCGTCGAGGCGGGCCTGAAATTCATCTTCGTGGAGGATCTGGGAGGGCATGGCGGCAACGGTGGGGAGACGCTGGTTACCCGGCGGTGAGTCCCTGGGAAAATTCGGCAGCGAGGCTCGTCTGAATCTGCCAGAGCCGCCGGTAGAGGCCCTCTCCGTGCGACAGCTCGGCCGGCGAGCCGGTCTGGATGAGGCGACCGTGGTCAAGCACGATGACCCGGTCGGCGTGGGCGAGGGTGGAGAGGCGATGGGCGATGACCAGGGTGGTCGCCTGGCCGCGGCGGGTTTTGAGCGCGTCGATGATCAGCGCTTCGGTCTCGCTGTCCACGGCGCTCAGGGCATCGTCGAGAATGAGGATGGCGGGGTTCTTGAGAATGGCGCGGGCGATCGCCACCCGCTGCCGCTGGCCCCCGGAGAGCGTGATGCCGCGCTCGCCGATCAGGGTGTCGTAGCCTTCCTCGAACCCGACAATCGTATCGTGGATGCAGGCGGCGCGCGCGGCTTCCTCCACTTCGTGCTCCGGCGCGTCGCCGCGGCCCAGGCGGATGTTATCCCGGAGGGTTTTGGAGAAAAGGAAGGGCTCCTGCATCACGGTGCCGATCTGGCGGCGCACCCATTGCCGGGGCAGGCGCGACAGTTCCATGCCGTCAAGGCGGATCGAGCCCGCCGAATAATCATAAAGGCGCAGCAGCAAATGGATGAGCGTGGATTTCCCCGACCCCGACGGACCAAGGATGGCGAGCGTCTCGCCCGCGGCGACGTCGAAGGACAGTCCGTTGAGCGCGCCGCGGCCGGCGGTCGCCGGGGCGGTGACGTGTGCAAAGTGCAGATCGCGCACCGTGATGGCGCCAGCGAGACGCGACAGCGCGGCACCCGAAGCAGCGGGCGCGCGAGCCTCTATTCCTTCTTCGGTCTTCGTTTTTTCCTTTTCCATCGCCGCCGTTGCGGCGGTGATATCCGCCTCGCGAGGCTGTTCGAGAATCTCGCGGAGCCGTTTGAGGGCGACCGCCGTCTTCCCCACCTCGGTGAGGATGCGGCCCATCTGCCGCACCGGCCAAAGCATCGTCCCGAGGTAGGCCAGGAAGGCGAACAGCACGCCGACCGACAGATCGCCGGTGGTAATCCAGTGTGCCCCCACGAGCAGCGTGAGGCCGAGCTGGCTGAGCGCCGCCAAATCGGAGAGCGACCAGTACCAGGCCATGAGGCGCAGGAGCCGGAGACTGCGGTCGCGATAGGTCGCGTTGGGACCGGCAAACTTCCGACGCTCATAGTCCTGGCGGGCGAACGCCCGGACGACCCGGATGCCCGTCAGGTTCTCCTGGATGACGGCGGTCAGCGCGCTCTCCGCTTCGTCCACCCCCTTGAAGATGTGTTTCACCTGTCCAAAGTAGACGTAACCATAGATCACGAGCGGTCCGATCAGGGCGAACGATACCGCGGTCATCCGCGGACTGAGCGCCAACATGAGCGGAAGGGCGACGACGGCCAGCAACGCGGCGTTGGCGAGTTCCATGACCTGGACCGCCAGAAATTGCCGGAGTGTTTCCACGTCGCTCGTGCAGCGCTGCACCAGATCGCCGGTCTCGGCCCGGTCATGGTAGGCCGCCGGCAGGTGATTGAGGTGGTCGTAGAGGTCGTTTTTGAGCCGGCGGGCAATATCGTCGGAAGCGATGGCGGCATGCCGGCCCTTGAGATAGGCGAAGACGCCGCTGAGCGCCGTGAAAACGACCATGGCGAGCGGAGCGAGCCACAAGTGGCCGCGCAGGTTCTCGGCACCTCCGAGCACGGTCAGCAGCGCGCGCAGCGGCCGCCCCAGATCGGCGGCCACGACCTTGCCGGCCACCGCGTAGTCGATCGTCACGGCGCCGACCAGCGGTACCAAATAGTTGAATACCGTGGCGAGCAGCAACGCCGCGATGGCGGCGCCGTAGCGCCGGCGCTGGCCGCGCATCAGCTGCCAGACGGTGCGGAAGAACAATGGGCCGTGGGAGGCCATGGAAGCGAAAGGGAGACGGAAAGTGGAACAGCGAAAACGAAAAATGAGAAAGCCCGCTCGGCGAAGAGCGGGCCTGGCACACAAAGGCGGATTCTGCTGTGACGGCCCGCTCGGAGATCCCAAGCCAGGCCGCAGATGATGGCTTAGAGCGTCATCGGACGACCCCGGCTGCCGGAATGAAATTGGCGGCAGTAATCATGAGGTCGGAGGGTTCATCGCGCGGCTTTGAGTTTAAGTCTGCTGAGCGTTAAAACGTCCGGAGGAGGTGCAGGCAAGGGAAAATTCGAGGCCGTCGGCTCACCACAGGGGCTTCAACGCGTTCCAGACCGTCTCTGCCGTGAGGGCGTGGCCCCTGCGGTTGGGATGAATGCCATCGGGCTGATTGAGCTCCGGCCGGCCGGCGACGCCTTCCAGGAGAAACGGGATGAACGGCAGTTGATTCTTTTGCGCCAATTCCGGGAAGACGGCCGCAAAGGCACCCGTAAAGGCGGCGCCCATGTTGGGTGGCGCGGCGATGCCGGCCAGGACGATCTTCGCGGCCGGATATTTTGTCCGGACTCGATCGACGATCGCTTGCAGATTGGCGCGGGTGGCCTCGGGCGGCAGACCGCGGAGTCCATCATTGCCGCCCAGCTCGAGCACGAAAATGTCCACGTGTTGTCGCAACACCCAGGCGACCCGGCGCAGGCCGCCGGCGCTCGTCTCCCCGCTGAGTCCGGCGTTTACCACTCGCCAGGGCAGCCCGGCATCGGCGATCTTCTTCTGGATGATGGCCGGGAAAGCCTCGGTCGATGAATCCTCCAGACCGTAGCCGGCGGTCAGACTGTCGCCGAAAAAGAGGAGCGTCTTTGTCTCCGCGGCGGAGCCGGTCAATGCCCACCACAAGAACCCTGAGGCACAAAGCACCGCCAAGTGTTTCCGGACGGCGGTGAATCTTGGTGCCTCTGTGTCTTTGTGCTGTATCCCATGCCCTGTAGTTGCGCCGCGACCGCGCACAGTATTCACTGGGATTCGCATAATCAAATGACCAACCGGAGGGGGCGGCTTGCCGACAAGGCGCCTTGGCGCGTTGGGGACATCGCGCTCCACCACAGCCAGTTTTTTTCGCGGGATTTGGAAGTGATGCTTACATGACTGATAAAACCATGCTGAAAGTCGAGCGGCTGACGAAGACCTATTTCACCGCGGCGGGTCCGTTGACCGTGCTGAAGGACGTGACGCTGGAAGTGGCGGCTGGTGACACGCTGGCCGTGGTCGGCCCTTCCGGCAGCGGCAAGACGACTCTGCTTGGCCTGTGTGCCGGGCTCGACGAACCGACGACGGGCTCCGTCGCCCTCAACGGCGCGAATCTCGAGCGCCTGTCCGAGGACGAGCGCGCGCTGCTGCGCAACGCCGATGTTGGCTTCGTCTTTCAGAACTTCCAACTGATTCCCACCCTCACGGCCCTGGAAAACGTCCTGGTCCCGCTGGAACTGCGGACCGGTCTCCGACGGAACGCGGGCGAGGGGCTCGCGTCGTCGTCGGCCGTCCCGGGCGACGGCTTGACCGAGGCGCGCGCCTTGTTGGAGCGAGTGGGCCTCAGTGACCGGCTGGGACACTACCCGTTGCAGCTTTCCGGTGGCGAACAACAACGCGTGTCGTTGGCGCGCGCCTTCGTCAATCGGCCGAAGATACTGTTTTGCGATGAGCCGACGGGCAACCTCGACGACGAAACGGCGCAGGCGATGATGGACCTGGTCTTCGGACTCAATCGGGAACGCGGCACCACGCTCGTGCTGGTGACGCACAATCCCGATCTCGCGCGGCGTTGTTCGCGGACCATCCGGCTTCGCGGCGGCGCCGTAGTAGATGATCACAGCGCTTGAGCGCCCACGGAACACACGGAAGGCACGGAAAGGACCACCGATGACCAAATTGATCTACGAGCTGGAGACCTGCAGGATTGTCGTAATGCAGGGCGAGGCTCCCGCCGAGCCGCGGCGGACACGGAGGTCCGCCCTCCAACAAACCATCCTGGTCTGGCGGGCGGTGCGCCGTCACCGCCAGATAGCGCCAGGCTTTGGCTGGCGAAATCGCCGGTCGCAGACCGGCGCTACCCTTGGCTCCGACCTAGGCGTCGCGAGGAGTGCTTCCGTATATTCTGTGGGTTCCGTGGGCAGTCTATGAGTTTCGTCCTCAAGATGGCGTGGCGGGATTCCCGCGCCAGCCGGCGGCGGCTGGTGCTGTTCTCGCTTTCCATCGTGCTGGGAGTCGCCGCGCTCGTCGCCATCGGCTCGTTCCGCGACAACCTCCGGCAGGCCGTGGCGGACCAATCCAAGACCCTGCTCGGCGCCGATCTGGCGGTGACTTCGCGGCAGAAGCTGACGGGAGAGGCGCGCGCCTTCCTGGACGGTTTGGGAGGCGAACAGGCGCGCGAAGTCGCGTTTTCATCGATGATCGTGTTCCCCACCCGCGGGGGGCAGACGCGGATCGCGCAGGTGCGGGCGATGGAGGGCGGCTTTCCGTTTTACGGCGAGGCCGTGACGGTGCCGGCGGGGGCGCTCAAGCAACTCGACGCGGGCGATGCCGCCGTGGTCGAAGACACGCTGATGACGCAGTTTGGTCTGCAGGTGGGCGAGCCGATCCGGGTGGGGGAGGCGACGTTCCCCATCGCGGGAGCGCTGCAGAAGATCCCCGGTGAATCGCCCGCGGTGGCGATGCTGGCGCCGCGGGTCTACCTCCCGTTGCGCGCGCTCGAGCAGACCCACCTGGTGCAGACGGGCAGCCTGGTGCGTTACCGCACCTATTTCAAATTCTCGTCCGGCTTCGATGTGGAAGCCTTGGTCCGCAACCTGCGCGAGCGGTTTCGCGGGCTGCAGCTCGGCTTCGACACCGTGGAGCAGCGGAAGCGCGACCTCGGACGAGTGCTGGACAACGTGGAATCGTTTCTGAACCTGGTGGGTTTCATTGCCCTGCTGCTGGGGGCGATCGGGGTGGCGAGTGCGATGCAGGTTTATGTGCAACAAAAGGTGGCGACCATCGCTGTGCTCCGCTGCCTTGGCGCCACGGCTCGCCGCAGCTTCGCGGTGTATCTGTGCCAGGGCTTGGGGCTTGGCCTGCTGGGGGCGGCAATGGGGGCCCTCCTCGGGCTGGCCGCGCAGCTGGCGCTGCCGGCGGTTTTTCGGAGCTTTCTCCCGGTCGACGCGCCCGTGTTCATCTCCTGGCAGGCGGTGGCTGGCGGGATGGGCGCCGGACTCGGTGTCTGTCTGCTCTTCACCTTGCTGCCGCTAATGTCCATTCGGCGGGTGTCGCCCCTTCGCGCGCTGCGCGCAGGTTATGGCGAAGATGTGCCCAAACGCGACCCGCTGCAATGGGTGCTCTACGGCCTCATCGGGATGTCGGTTTTCGGATGCGCCTGGTGGCAGACCAACCGATGGCAGCGCGGCCTCGGTTTCGCCCTGGCGCTGGCGGCGACGTTTGGTGTGCTCACCGGCGTCGCCCGTCTCCTCACGTGGGCGGCGCGGCGGTGGGTTCCCCGGCGTTTGCCCTACGTCTGGAGGCAGGGATTGGCCAACCTCTACCGGCCGAACAATCGCACGGTCCTCCTGCTGGTGTCGCTCGGCCTCGGCACGTTTCTGGTTCTGACGCTGTACCTGACGCGGGCATCGCTGCTGGCGGAGTTTCGCGGTTCCACGGGCGATGACCGGCCGAACCTGCTTTTCTTTGATGTCCAGGACGACCAGCTGGCCGGTGTCGATGCCCTGCTCCAGGCCGGGGGCGCGCCTGTCCGGCAGGAGGCGCCGATCGTCACCATGCGGATCAGCGTCCTGAAAGGCCGGCCCGTGGAGGAATTGTCGCGCGACCGGGCGCCGGGCCGGGGCGGCTGGGCGTTGCGCCGCGAGTATCGCTGCACCTACCGGGGACGGCTCGCGGAAACGGAACGGGTCGTCGCGGGATCGTTCGTGGGCCGCGTGAGCCCGGGGACGGACGTGGTGCCGATTTCGGTTGAACAAGGACTGGCGAAGGAGCTGCAAGTGCAGATCGGAGACGAGATCACGTTTGACGTTCAGGGCGTGCCCATCCGCACCCGCGTGGGGAGCCTTCGGGCGGTGGAATGGCAGCGGATGCAGGCCAATTTCTTCGTGGTGTTTCCCGAAGGGGTGCTGGAAGCGGCGCCGAAGTTCTTCGTCGTCGCGACGCGGGTGGGTTCTTCGGCGCAATCGGCAGCCCTGCAGCAGGCGGTGGTGCGCGCGTATCCGAATGTTTCCGCCATCGACCTGGGCCTGGTGCTGCAGACGCTGGATGCGATCTTCACGAAGGTGGCGCTGGTCGTGCAGTTCATGGCGCTGTTCGTGGCGCTGACGGGCGTGATTGTGATGGCGGGAGCGGTGCTGACGGGTCGTTTCCAACGGGTGCGGGAAAGTGTGCTGCTGCGCACGCTCGGCGCCACGCGCCGGCAGGTGCAGCGGATCATGCTCGCCGAATACAGCGTGCTCGGTCTGCTGGCCTCGGGCACCGGCAGCCTGCTGGCCGTCGGCGCAAACTGGTTGTTGGTCCATTTCGTCTTCGAAACGCGTTTTGCCCCGTCCCCGTTGCTGCTGTTGGTGGCCGTCGTCGCGGTCACGACGGTGACGGTCGTCACCGGGCTGCTAGCCAGCCGCGGAGACTGCGACCATCCACCGCTGGAAGTGCTGCGGCAGGAGACGTAGGAGCGATGTCTCCACTGGTGGGTAGGGCCGGCGCTCGTCGCCGGGCCATATTCCAATCAAGAAATGGTCCGCCGACGAGCGGCGACCCTACCACAACCGCCGGGATCAGGATCAGAAATCCGCTGCGGCGGATTCCTAGTCGAAATCCTCGACTGGCAGAAGCCGCGAGGGACCTTTCACCGCGGGAATCTTCGCGATGGCGGCGCAGCACCGATCCATCGCGGCGCGATTGGCGGTATGCGTCATCAGGATCACCGGCACCGTTTCGCCTTCGTGCCCTTCCGGCTGGATGATCGACGAGATGCTGATGCCCCCGGTGCTGAGGATGGCCGAGATTTTCGCAATCACGCCCGGGCGATCCATCACGTCGAGGCGGAGATAGAAACGCGAGGAGGTCTCCGCCAGCGGAATGACGCGGCCTTTGGTGACATGCGGGACGAAGGCCGGCACGCGCTGCGGCGTGCCGTGTCGCAAATCAAGCGCGGCGTCGGCCAGATCGCTCAGAACCGCGCTGGCGGTGGCGTCCTTGCCCGCTCCGCGCCCGTAATAAAGCGTGTCACCGATGGGAGAGCCCGAAATGAAGACCGCGTTGAAGACGTCGTTGACACTCGCCAGCACATGATGGTCGGGCACCAGCGTCGGACCGACCGAGACGCTGATGCGATTGGCGGCGGGGGAGGGTTTCTTCCCGGCCCGACCGGTTGGCGGGACCGTCTTCACGATACCGAGCAGCTTGATGGTGTACCCGAGCTGGGTGGCAAAACGGATGTCGAGCGGAGTGAGCTGGCGGATGCCTTCGACGTGGATGTCGTCGTGATTCACCCAGAACCCATGGGCCAGCGAGGCGAGGATGCCGGTTTTGTGGGCCGCATCGTGACCGTCGATGTCAAGCGTCGGATCGGCCTCGGCATAACCGAGTCGCTGGGCGTCGGCGAGCACGTCGGCAAAGGCGGCTCCTTCCCGCTTCATCCGGGTGAGGATGTAGTTGCAGGTGCCGTTGACGATGCCGTAGATCCGGTCGATCCGGTTGCCGACCAGGCTTTCGCGCACGACCTTGATGATGGGGATTCCGCCGGCGACACTGGCTTCGTAGTAGAGATTGGTTCCAAATTTGCGGGCGGCGGCGAACAACTCCGGGCCGTGGGCGGACAGCAAGGCTTTATTCGCGGTGACGACCGGCTTGCCGCGTTCCAGCGCTGCGAGAATCATCGTCCGGGCGATGCCGGTGCCCCCGACCAATTCGATCACGACCTGCACGGCGGGATCCTCGACCACCTCGTGCCAGTTCAGCGTCAGGACCGACGGCGAAATCGGGTAGGGGCGCGGTTCATCGAACGCCTTGACTGCGACTTTGCCGATGCCGAGCCGGAGGCCGATGCGGGCGGCCATGAGGTCCGCATTCTGCTGGAGAGCGTGAAATACGCCGCTGCCCACGGTGCCGCCGCCGATCATGCCAATGTTGATCTGGTCCATAAACGTCCCCGAGCAAAGACAGAGAAACCCGTCCCGACAATCCCGATCGTCTCGATTCCCCCACAGTGGTGAAGCCTGGAATGGTCGGCCGTTCCGGCACCTGGCCGAAAGAGACGCAGGCTTCCCAGCCTGCATTGACGTTATTCGGACGACATGGCACCTGCCAACCCGGACCCTTACCGCCGCGGTGAAGCCTCGGCTAAACCCGAGCCTTTTTACAGGAGACAACCAAAAAAACGTAGATTGATCGGTTCATCCGCTGAACATCGTGGAATAAAAGATCGCGGGTGGAATGCGTGTCGGATGTTACTGCGCTGCGGCGGGAATCGGTAGGTCCAGACGCTCGCTCGTAGTCACCAGAGGGTAGAAACCACCGCAGCGTCGGTGATATTGGCGTCTTTCGTGATCAACGGCAATCGGTGAACTTTCGCCGTGGCTGCAATGATCCGGTCGAACTGATCGCCATGCGGCAATGCCAATGCCGGGGCGGCAAGGGCGATATCCAGCGTGATCGAGAGCACCGATACGTAGTTGAGCAGGTGACCGAGGACCGTCGTCGGTGAACCGTTGAATGCGATGCGTCCGATGTGGAGCAAAAGCCCGATTTCCTGCAGAGAAACATCGGAAATCGCCAGCTGCTCGTAAGGCGTGGTGTGGATGGCGCGGGCCGCCTTGATGCTCAAACGATCTTCATCGGTCGCAGCCCAAAGGAAGGCGTGGGTATCGAGCAGGTATTTGAGGCGGGCCATTACAGCGACGGTTTCCAGTGGTCGTTGGTCAGCGTCGGCTTTGTCAGGTCCTCATGGAAGACGATCTTGCCCTTGGCGGCCCCAAGCAGGGATTTCCGGGGCGCGGCCGCCGTAAAGAGATATTCGCCCTCTTTGTCCTGCACGCGGACGGCCTCGCCTTTGCGCGCCTTTGCTTTGTAGGTGGCGAAATTCCGGAGAAACCCGCGCGTATTCGTGACCATGCGGCACGATGTATGACAGACCGTGGATTGTCAAGCAACGGACTTTGCCCTCATCTTCGGTCGCGGCCTCAGGCCTCCGATTCGAGCATTATGTGCTCAGTCCGCCGTTTACACCCAAGGACTGTCCAGTGACTGCCGCGGCCGAGAAGGATAAGAAATAATCTACGGCATCCGCCACTTCGCCGAGCGCAACTCGTCTGCCGGTCGAAATCGCGTATATCACATCGCGTGATTCTCGCTTCGACTCCCAAGCGAGAGAGGTCAGTGGATAAAGTCGAAGCGGCCTGCTCGTCTTGATGGTAAAGCGTGGCGATGAATACACCCCGACTGGCGAGGCGCAGGGCTATAGCGTGGCCAATTCCGCGAGTGCCTCCTGATATAATTGCGACCTGAGTCCGGCCAAGCAGCTAATCGCACCGCAGTGCGACGATCGGATTCACCTTCATCGCGCGTCGGGCGGGGATATAGCAGGCGAGCAGGGCAATGAGGGCGAGGGCGACGGCCACCACCGACAGCGTGACGGGGTCGTTGCTCCCGATGCCGAACAGCATGGAAGACAGAAACCGCGTCAGACCGAAGGCGCCGGCAATTCCCATGACGAGCCCGATGGCGGTCAGCGACATCCCGGAGCGCAGGATGAGGCCTAGAATATCCGCGGCACTCGCGCCGAGCGCCGCGCGGATGCCGATCTCGCGGGTGCGCCGCACGACGGAATAGGAAATGACGCCATAGAGTCCAATGGCTGAGAGCGCGAGGGCCACCCCGGCGAAGATGGTCAGGAGGATGGTATAGAATCGGTCGGCTCCAACCGACTCGGACTTGATCTGCTCGAGGGTCTTCAAGTCCTGCACCACCTGGTCCGGATCGACTTCGTGGATCGCCTTTGGAATCAAACGTTGGATGGAACCTGGCGCCATGGTTCCGCGAACGACCAGCGCCTGGCCCGTTTGCGGACTCTGGTCGTGGGTCACGTACATGCCGGGACTGTAATCGTTGTTCGAGCCGAGACCGCCGACCTTCTCGTCGGCGATCACGCCGACGACCTCCCAGGGAATTTCGGGGCCGAGGGCCGTCTTCGCGAACGCGATCTCCTCGACCAGGATCCGCTTGCCGATCGGATTCTCATTCGGAAAATACTTTTTGGCCATGGTCTCGTTGATCACCGTAGCCGGCAGGGCGCCCTTGACGTCGTGTTCGTCGAGAAAACGCCCGCGCGTGAGCCGGATCCCGAGAGTCCGGAAATACGAGGAACCGACCATCTTGAAGAAGCAGGCGGGGCGATTGGCCGGGTCGACCGCGGTCGCGCCGACGATTTGAAACGGCATGCCATAGCCCCAACCCTGCATCGGAAGGGCCGAGGTGAGGGCCACGTCGCGCACGCCGGGAATTTCCCGGGTTCTTTCGGCGATGCGCCGCAGGTAGATTCTGAACTCGTCGGCCGAGTGGAAGCGCCGGCCGGAAATTGGCAGGTACGCGGTGATCACGTTCGTGGAGTCGAATCCGGTCTCGACCGCCTGCATCTTGAAGAAACTGCGGATCAGCAAACCGGCGCCGGTCAGCAGCATGAAGGCGAGGGCAACCTCGGCCACCACCACGGCGCCGCGCAGTCGCTGGCGCGCGCGGCTCGCGCTCGCCCCGTGGCCGCCCTGCTTGATCACCGTCGCCTGGTCGGGCCGGGTCGCCTTGATCGCCGGGAAGACTCCGAAAATGACACCCGTCAGGACCGACACGCCGAGGACAAACAGGAGCACCCGTGCGTCCATCGCGACATAGACGTTTGGTGGCAGGATTCCTGGAGGGATCCCCACCTTGAGCGCCTTCAGGCCGGCATAGGCGACCAGAAGCCCCAGCGCGCCGCCGAACAGGGAAAGCACCACGCTCTCCGTCAGGAATTGGCGCATGAGCCTCCACCGTCCCGCTCCCAGGGCGGCCCGGATCGCGACCTCGCGCTCCCGCGCCATGCCCCGGGCAAGACTCAGATTGGCCAGATTCGCGCAGGCGATCAGCAGCACCATTCCCACGGCGCCCATGAGAACGTAGAGGGACCGTCGCAATGCGGGATTCACGAGCACCTCGCTGAAAGGATCGATGCCCACGCCCCAACCTTTGTTCGACTTGGGATAGTCCTGCGCGATGCGCGCGGCGAGGGCGTCCATCTGCGTGCGCGCCTGCTCCAGCGTGACGCCCGGCTTGAGCAAAGCCCAGGCGCCGAACCAGTGGAAATCGCGGGTCATGTTTTCGGGTCCGAAGGCCAGCGGCCGCCAGATCTTGGTCTCCGTCCGGTCAAAAATGCGGGCCGGCATGACGCCGATCACCGTGTACAGCTCGCCATCGAGCGAGATCGTACGGCCCAGGACGCCGGGATCGCCTCCGTACCGGGAAATCCAGAACTTGTGGCTGATCACCGCGACGTGATCCCGGCCGACCTGGTCCTCGCCCGGGGCAAAGACCCGGCCCAAAGCGGGCGCATCCTTGAACACATCGAAGAAATGCACGGAAACCTTTTCACTGTACACCTGCTCCGGGTTTTCCAATCCGGTCAGAGTCGCCGGGCCCCACAGCTGCGCGGTCATGTGTTCGAAGACCGTGTTCTGCTTCTCCCAATCGAGGTAGTTCAGGGTCGAAATGCCGTTGCGGCCGCCGCCGGGTGGTTTCTCGAGGACGCGCACCATCCGGGCGACGTCTGCGTAGGGAGAGGGCCGCAGGAGGATTCCGTCCACATAGCTGAAGATCGCGGCGTTGGCGCCGATGCCAATCGCCAGAGTCGTGACGGCGACGACCGCGAACCCCGGGCTCTTGAATAGAGTGCGGATTCCAAATCGCAAATCCTGGATCAATTCGCTCATGGGCGGAAGCGGCGCACGGTGCCGAGAATCAACGGATGGAAGTGCATGAGAGGATCAGAACGTTCGCAAGCAGGATCAACCCGGACGGCCGCCGTTGCTTGGCGCCCTCGGCCGGCCCCAAGACCTTCCGTGTCTCGGTGGGTCAGCTTGCGCCGAGCCGGATCCACTCGCTGGCCCCGACCGGGTCGGGGCTGGCGCGCGCGGCCACCCGCGTAGCGGATTCAATCGGATGCGCACGGTCGCGCCTCCTCACCAATCTCCCAGTGTCTCGATATAGGCCGCGGAGCCGTCGCGTTGCCAGACGTCGAGCTGGGCCTGGTCCTTTAGTTGCTGGCCGCGGGCGCGCGGGACGACGGCAAACGCGTTGGTGCATTCCGTCAGCGCCGTCATGTCGCCCCAGAGTTTCTCGAACTGCGCCACGGGATATACGTCCTCCTGCCCGTGGCCCCAGCGCTTCTTGACCTCCTTCAGCGTCACATAGGTCGGCATGCGCGCCGCGAGTGAGCGGACGGCGGCGGCCGTTTTGGTCGTATCTGACAAATCACTACGCTGCAATGCGAACAGCGCGAGCAGCCGGTCGATGTCCACCCAGCAGGTGTTCGTGCTGTAATAGGTCAGCGCAAACTCGTCTTCCTCCCGGGGCAGTGCCAGGCCCTCCACCATCCGGACGCGACCGTCGATCCGACCGAGGCCGCCGCCGTGGTCTTCCACCCGTCTGGCCATGACCTCCCAGCCGAGGGTGGCGCCGGCGGCGCGGAACCAGCCGAGCATTGCGGGATCCGGCGTCGCGCCGAGCGTGTCAACGTTGTGCACGAGCAGGGTGCGCAGTCCCGGCTGCGCCGCGAGCAGGCGCGCCAGCACGCCGTTCTTGAGCAGATTCGGAATCTCAAACCAATGGCCCACCGGGTGCAGGCACTGACTCGGCAGATTGTCGAGGTAGTCGCCGGCCTCGCCGGTTTGCCGGGCCCAGGCCGTCAACGCCGCGCGCACGCTTTCGCGCATTTTTTCCTTCTGCTCGTCGAGCTTCTGCTGCGCGGTTTCCTGCCAGGCAAACTGTAGATCGCGCACGGTGGGCACGAGCCGCAAGCCGATCGAGCGCCCGGGCGAGAGCCACACGGTGCGATCGAGCGCGTCGCCGGCCGTCTCGCGGAGGAACCGCTCGATGGGCGCATGGGTCAGGTAGCTCGTGGTGAAAACGTGGGGGATGACGGTGCCGAACGCCCGCGACATCTGCTTCGTTTTCGCGAGGTGGACGTCGATGAAATTCCGATGACGTCCGGCGAACTTCGCGAAGGGATGGAGCCCTTTGACGACCCCGGCTCCCTGCGTCCAGCGGCTGCCCACCCCGGCGGCATAAGTGACGACCGCGACTTCGCCCGCCCGCAACGCGGCTTCGCCCTGGCGGCAGAAATCCTCCGGGGCGGTTGAGGCATCGAACAGGGATTCGGCCGGCACATCTTCGATCTTCGTCGTGGGCGGGAGGCGGTTCATCGCCAGTCCGATCCGCCCGCCGCGCAGGTCGGCGCGGATCTGTTCATGCTGGACCCGATCAAATCCGTTTTCATCCAACAAGGTGTCGAGACGACCGGTATCCGACCCGGCGGTCGCTGACGGCAACAGCCGGTCGAGCAAGGTCGGCAGCACGGCAGCGAATTCCGGCTGATGGCGCGCGGCTTGGGTGAATTGCTGCAAGTCGGTGCGTTCGCGCGGCGTGAGGTTGCGCGCCTCCTGCCGCAGGCAGCGCGGCACTGACTGCTGGTAGTAGCCGGCCGGCAGCAGCGCGTCCGCGTCGGTCAGCAGCGCCGCCACGGAGCCGTGTTCGTTGATGGCAAAATCATAGACCACCGGATCCATCGCAAATGGCAGCGCGGTCTCCAGCTCGCGCTTGGCCGTCAGCATGATTTCCTGCAAGCGCTCCTGAGCCTCCCGCCGGCGGGTCGGCGCGAAAATGAAGCCCATGCCACCGCCCGACATGCCGCCGAGCATCCAGAAGCCCCAGAAATCGTCGCCGAAAGCGGCCTGCGTGCGTTGGATCAGGCGCTCGGTGTAGAGGTTGCTCACCCAGGGGATGATGGTCTGGAGCGGGCCGAAGAAATTGGCGGTGAGCGAGCGGCCCAGCGCCTGCACTTCTCCCGCGGCGAGCTGGCGGAGAATCTCGTCGAGCGTGGCAACGGCCTGATGCCGCGCGGACCACTCCGCCTCGCTGCGCAGCAGGTATTTCTCCGTCACCATTTCGAGGATCGGGCCGACATTCTGCGCCATGCCACCGTGCACGAGGACCAGGGATTCCTGCAATCGTTCGCGCGCCGCCGCCGGGATGCGGTCCGGCCCGAGCAAAGTATGGCGGGGCAACAGGCGGCCGCGGCTGAACCCGTACTCGACGTCGTCCGGCTGCGCGGTGACTCCCTCAATGAGCTTGATGCCGGGCCAGAGGCCGCCGGAATCCTGCCAGCCGCCGCCGGAGCCACCGAGCCATTCGCCCAGAATCGCCCGCGCGGCCACCATGCGCCGCTCGGATTCCTCCATCGGACCGGTCAGCGTCCGGATTTGGCCCGTGGCGCGCATGCAGGCCCCGATGAGCGCGCCGAGCAGGTTGGTGGACACGGCGAGCCGTGATCCTTTCGGAATCCGATTGACGTTGCTGACCAGCTCGAAGCCCCGGCCGGATCCGCACATGACGCCCAGCAGGTCCGCGAGCTTCGCCCCGGATCGTTCAATGCCCGGCGGTACGAGACCGGCGGCGATGATCGCGGCTTTCAACAAGCCGAGATAGTCGCGGCCGAAGTCAAACACCTCTTCGAGTTCCCGCACCTCGGCCGATGCTTCGAGATCGACGCTCGCCAGACGGATGACCGGTTCGTCGATGATGCGGAAATACGCTTCGACCGGCGGGCGCGGCCCGGCGTCCCGGCCATGCAAGCCCAAGTCGATGGAAACATTGAGCACCCGGGCACCCTCGGGGAAATCCATGCCGAGGAAAAAGATGTCGCTCCAGCCGCAGTGGGTCAGATCCATCCGCACGGGCGTGCGCTCGCGCAGGACCGGATGAGGAGTGGTGCCTCCGCCCGCCCGCAACAGTTCGGGTCGCACGCGCAGCGGCTGGTCCTGCGGATGGCCGAGGCGGAATATCCACGCGTTGCCCCGCGTGGCCCGGACGGTGTGCCGCACCTGATCGGCGAGGGTTTGGAAGCCGAGCGCGTGGTAGGCGGCGGCGAGGGCGCTGGAGAGGGTTTCGTTGGCGCCCTGCGCCTCCTGGGCGCGCAGAAACCCGGTGATCGCCTCTTCGAAGCGCCGCTCGAGCACCCGGCTGAATCCGGCGTAGGGCACGCGGCCGGTGCGCGGGAAATCGGGCCGCGCCGGCAGATGATAGCGATGGATCGCCGAGAGAAAGAACAGGGCCCGGACGCGGCAGTACAGGTTGGTTTGCCGGCGGCGGTAGAGTTCGAGTTCGCCGCAGGCGCGCAACAGCTCGGCCGTTGACCGGCCGGCGCACCAGCGGGCGATGGCGAGGTCCCGCGTCTCCGGCGCCTCGGCTTCGATGATGTCGGTGACGCGCAGGCTCATCGGGTCGCGAGCAGTTCCACGAGCTGCGTGAGCATCCGGTCGCGGTCGCGGCCGGCGAGGGTCAGCGCGAGCTGGGCGAACAACAGGCCGTACGGCGCCCCGATGTCGTAGCGCCGGCCGGCGACGTTGAAGGCCAGATAGCGGCGTCGGGCGGCCAGCGCGTGCAAAGCAGGGGAAAGCCCGACTGGGCGGCCGCTGGCGGCGGCGCCTTGTTCCGTCAATAGGTCGAATATTTCCGGGAGCAGCACGTGCATGCCGAAAAAACAAAGGTAGTAGCCCGCCCGCAGCCCGGGAACCAGCAACTGCTGTTCCGCCACGGTGGGCGTGGGTTTTTCCAGCACGGTCTCAATCTGGTAGAGGGGACGTTCACCTCCGACGAGTCGTCCGCCCACGGTGCCATAAGCGGTCAGGAGGCTTTCGTGTGTTGGCTGGACGGCGGAGACGGGCGCGTCCTCGGACTCCGCGATGCCGACCAGCTGCCGGGCACAGCTTGTCGGACCATTCGCCACGTGCAGATGATCGCCGACGAGGTGCAAAAACGCTTCCCCGTTGATGAACTCACGTCCGCAGAGCACGGCATGCCCGTAGCCACCGGGATTGCGCTGCACGACGAAGCGCACGCGATCGCGCAGGGCGCCGCTGGCCGCAGAGTAAGCGGACTCGTCGCCTGGGCAGACCACCACGCAAAACTCCTCAACGCCCGCGGCGGCGGCTTCCTCGAGCACGATCTGGAGGGCCGATTTTGATGCGCCCTGCTGGTCGATCAGCATCTGGAGTGGCAGGGTGCGTTGCCGGGGATTGGCCGCAGTGATGAGGGCTTTTCGGACTTTCATGGCGGGGGTTCGGCGGGAGACAACCACCGCCGGAGTTTGGTCCGGGCCCAGAACAATGCCGGTGATCAGCGGAGACAACCCGAAAGAAGGACTGCCGCTCCGCGGTTGACCAGAGCGGCTTTATGAATAGTAAGTGCGGCTCCTGTGTCGCGAGTTGTCGCTGATCCGGGAACGTTTGCGGATCCCGCGTCGCAGGCCTATTGTCGATTGCGCCCATCCATCGGTTGAACGGCGAGCATGAAGACCAAATCCAAACTGTACCTCCATCCTACCGAAGGTTCCCGCGGGACCCGGATCCCGCGCGCCTACGACGCGCGGTTCAAGGTCACTCCCGCGTATCGCGCGGAACTGCCCGACATGATGGCGGCATCCGAGGCCATCGATGGGGCGAAGGTGGGCATTCAGCAGGTGGGCGTATCGAATTTTCGCCTCCCGATCAAGGTGCGCACCAAGCGCAGCGGGGTTCTGACCGTGGAGGCGCGGGTGACGGGCACCGTCTCGCTCGAGGCCGAGCTCAAGGGCATCAACATGAGCCGGATCGTGCGGTCGTTCTACGAGCACAAGGATGGGGTGTTTACGCTGGAATGGCTCGGGCGGATTCTGGCCGCCTATCTCCAGCGGATCAAAAGCAAGGAAGCCCGGCTGAAAGTCGCGTTTTCCTATCCGATCCCGCAACGCAGCCTGCGGAGCGGGCTGGAAGGATGGCAGTATTACGAGGTCGCGTACGAGGCGGCGTTGACGCACACGGGGCGCTACCGGCGTTTTCTCCATTTCGATTTTGTCTATTCGTCCGCCTGTCCGTGTTCGGCCGAGCTGGCGGAACATGCGCGCGACCGGCGGGGAGTCTACTCGATCCCGCACTCCCAGCGCAGCAAGGCGCGGGTCAGCGTGGAGGTGGCGACCGGCCGGAAACTCGCCATCGAGGATTTGCATGCTCATTGCCTCAATGCGCTCCAGACTGAGACCCAGGTGATGGTGAAGCGGGAGGATGAGCAGGCGTTCGCGGAACTGAACGGAGCCTATATCAAATTTGTCGAGGACGCCGCGCGACTGCTCTATCGCGAGCTGAACGGCGACCCGCGGATCCGGGATTTTCAGGCCGCTTGCGCCCATCTCGAATCGTTGCATTCCCATGACGCGGTCAGCGTGATCTGCAAAGGCGTGAAGGGCGGATACGCGGCGGACTTCCTGGATTTTGGGCAGCTCGTCTGCTGAACGAAGCATGTAGCGGGGTTCGCACTCCTTCGCCAAACCTTCGGAGCGCACGCCGACTCCGGACTGGCCTCATCGAGGCCGGCTAGAGCGGTTTCAGGAAAAGTGTAGCCGCGAGCGCCAGCGAGTGGACGAACCATCCGCTCGCTAGCGCTCGCAGCTACATTCGCGTTCTCGGCCACATTTCAATTTAGACCGCTCTAGAACTGCGCACGCGCTGTTTTCTGGGGCGCTGGCGCGAGGGCAACAGTGGGGCACCGTTTTGTTGCAAATTGCCTGATAAGAGGATCGGTGGTCGGGCGGATTGCGGCCACTTGGTGACATTTCGTCTGCGCAAGAATGGCCGAATAGTTTGTCGATAAGACTCTTGAGACAAAAAGGGCACCAACTGGCACGGTTTGCGCATTGGGTGAAGCAATCCTGGCAACCTGAGTCCTCAAGTCCTTTCCCTAACATGAAGTGGCCAAACGCAATTGGGTTCTGTCTGGTGGGTCTGACCATGCTGTGGCTCCCGGCGCTCGCCCCCGGTTTTTTGACCTCCAGTTCTGCCTTGGGCCTGGGTACTGGGCAGCTATGGCTTCAATTCATGGGGACCATAAACACATCGCTCGGCGCAGGGGTCTTGGGATGGCAGGCCATCAGACAAGCTTGGCGAATTCCAGTTTGGCTGGAACCCGTCGGGATGCCTGCGGCGACGGCGGAGCCCCGTCCAAGCGCGCTTCCGCAGCCGAGCCGGGCATAGACGGAACGGTACATTCGGATGTTGGGCGGGGTCGCTGTGCTGGACCATCGGTGGAACTGTGCGCGAGAGTTGCCCGGATTTTCTGGATTCCGCTAAGCAGTTGTTCGGGCCTGATGCCCTCGATAATGCCGGCGCGGCGCTGACTGACGTGTGGCTACAGCAGTTCGCCCTGGGCGCGGCCGAGCGGTCTGAAACCGATGGCTTGGTAGCCTTTGGCCGTCAGCACGCGACCTTGCGGCGTGCGCTGCAGGTAGCCCTCCATGATGAGGAATGGCTCATGCACTTCTTCAAGCGTGTCCGCCTCTTCGCCCACGGCGACGGCGATCGTATTCATGCCGACGGGCCCGCCGGCATAGTGCTCCGCCATAACTCGCAGGATGCGCTTGTCCATTTCATCGAGGCCGCGCACGTCGATCTCGAGCATCTCCAGCGCGGCCGCGGCGACGGGCCGCGTGATCCGGCCCTGGGCTTTTTCCTGCGCGTAGTCGCGGATGAAATAGATGAGATTGTTGGCGATGCGGGGCGTGCCCCGGGCGCGAGTGGCGATTTCGCGGGCGCCGTCGTCGTCGAGCTCAACCTTGAGCAGGTGGCAGGACCGGCGGACGATGCCGAGCAGCGTCGCGGCATCGTAATAGTCGAGGCGCGTCTGGAGGGTGAAGCGGCTGCGCAACGGCGCGGTGAGCAGACCGGCACGGGTGGTGGCGCCGACGAGGGTGAATTTGGGCAGGCTCAGCCGCACGCTGCGCGCGTTCGGACCCTGGTCGATCATGATGTCGAGCCGGTAATCCTCCATTGCCGAGTAGAGATATTCCTCAACCGTTTTCGGAAGGCGGTGAATCTCGTCGATGAACAGAAGGTCGCCCTCTTCCAGGCTGGTCAGCAGACCGGCCAGGTCGCCCGCCTTCTCGATTACTGGGCCGGAGGTGACGCGGACGTTGCGGCCCATTTCGGCGCCGAGGATGAAGGCCAGCGTGGTCTTGCCGAGGCCGGGCGGGCCGCTGAGCAGGATGTGGTTGAGCGCCTCGCCGCGGTGCATGGCGGCGCCAACCATGACCTTGAGACGCTCGACGGTCTTGGATTGTCCGGCAAAATCGGTGAACGCGAGCGGCCGCAGGGCCAAATCAGTCCCCGTCGCTGGCGCGGTCAGGGTGGAGCGCAGGAAACCCACGCCTGCCATGGGTGGGTTCGAGAACGGGTTTTTAGTTTTGGCTTCGGCCATGGCAGCAAGGAGGGGTTCGGGTGACGGTTGAGGCAAATGAGGGTTTGGCTTACGGAGAGCGGCCTTATCCAGTCCATTCCACGTCGGCGCCGAGGGTGCGGAGGTTTTCCACGAAACGTGGATGGGCGCGTTTGATGATCTCGGCGTTCCGTACGACGCTGCGGCCGGGGATGCTGGCGGCAACCATGTAGAGGGCCACGGCGGCGCGAATGATGTAAGGCGCTTCGACTACGGCGGGACGCAGCGGCCGTGCCCCAAATACAATCACGCGATGGGGATCGCAGACGACGAGGTGAGAGCCGAATTTAGCCAGTTCCGGCAGCCAGGTGAATCCGCCCTCGTAAACCTTGTTCCAGAATTGGATCTCTCCCGGCGCCCGGACTGATAGCGCGATCATGCAGGGGAGAAGATCCACCGGGAAATACGGCCACGGCGCGGCTTCGATCTTGGGCAGCAGGTTGGAGGTGCGGGTGGATTCAACCGCCAGATGTTGACCGGATTGCACCACCGCCGTGGTGCCGTCGTGCCTGATGGCAACGCCCAGTTTCGCAAAGGAACGCCCGATCAAGTCGAAGTGGGTCGGCAGGGAGTGCTCGACCCGCACCTCGCCGCCCGTGATGGCGCCGAGCGCGAGGAAGGTGACGATCTCATGGTAGTCGCTGTTGATCGTGAACGTGCCGCCGTGCAACGACTCGACGCCGGTGACGCGCAACATGCTCGTGCCAATCCCCTCGATCCGGGCGCCCATGGCGTTGAGCACCATGCACAAGTCCTGGACGTGTGGCTCGCTGGCGGCGTTGATCAGCGTCGACACTCCGTCCGCGAGCACCGCGGCCATGACGAAATTCTCCGTGGCCGTCACGGACATGTAATCCTGCCAATAACGGGTGGCGTGGTAGCGGGCGGCGAGCGTCAACGTCAAGGACCCGTCCCGGGCGCCCTTGGCGCCGAACGCCTGGAGGATCTCCAGGTGGGGATCCAGTTCGCGAATACCGAGCGAGCATCCCTTGGCGGTCGCCGGAATTACGATCTGCTTCATCCGCCAGAGGAGCGGAGCGAACAGCAACACCGTCGAACGCATGCCGGCCGGCATCTCCGTCTTGAGCTGGTCCGCGTCGAATCGGGCGTGGTCGATCCGCATTTCACCCTTCGCCCGGTCCCACGTGATCCGCGAACCCTGCGCGACGAAAAACTCGACCAGCTTCTCCAGATCGGTGATGTCCGGCACGTTCAACAGGCGCACCGGCTCGCCGGCGAGCAACGTGGCACAAAAAATCGG
>PLOH01000110.1:39556-86614 GCA_003142955.1 Opitutia bacterium
GCTTAACTGCCAGAGGGAGGAGGCCCACCCTCGGGGCGTCCGTCGCCACGGAAGCCTCCATTGCCGCGGAAGCCTCCGCCGCCGTGGTGGCGGTGCCGGCGGTTGCCTTGGTTGCGTTGCTCGCCGCCAAAGCCGCGCTGATCCCCGCGATAGCCGCGTTGGTCCCCCGAAGGCTGGCCGCCTGACTGACCATCACGCGGACCGCGCTGGTCCCCTTGGAATTGATGGTTGCGGCCACCGCGGCGACGGCGCCGACGATAGGGCCCATTTGGGTTAAAATCGCCCTGGCCGGGTGCTTCGGGCTGGACTTCAGGCTTTGGCGCCTCCGCTGGGGCGCCGCCAAAGAGTTTTTTCACCCAACCAAACAGGCCGCCGGTTTTTTTCGGCTCCGCCGGCGCCCGGGTAGGGATGGGCTCGCTCTGGGGCCGACCAGTATCGAAGTTTCGTGCGGGTGACGAAGATTCGGCGCGCGGCTCGCGCGATTCGACAGGGCGGTCATCGCGGTGCTCGCGCTCGGAACGAAAGTACGGCCGGTCGCCACGCTGATCGTCGCGCCGTTGACGCTGTCCGCCGGACTGGGGCTCCGTCGGTCGATCGGTCTCGGCACTTGGCTGGCTCGCAACATTACGGAACGATTCGCTTTCCCAGTTTTGTTCAACGTGCCGCGGCGCCTCGGGCGGGAGAATCTTCAACTCGGCCCTTGGCTCGGCCATGGCAGGTTCGGCGGGCGTTGGTTCGACGGCGGGCGGACGGGACTCCGAGACTGCCGGCACGGCAGCAGCTTCAGGAGCTGGAATCGCCGGGGCGCTGGGGCCTGGATTCGGAACCGATTCTAGTGCCGGTGCGCTGGCGGGGGCGACTGTCTCCGCTGTCGGCGCAGCGGGCGCCGGAGGAGCGAACGGATTCTTATATTCGGTCGGAGCGGTGAGGATGGACACCGCGGTGGGTTGATACTCGGCCGCAGGGGCGGCGGAGGCAGCTTGGGGAGCAGGGCTGGTCGAACGCTTGCCTCGGGCCAAGCCGGAGCCTCGGTTATTGCTAAACGTACCGGGCAGCGTGGGGGTCGTAGGCGGCGTGCTTGGCGCACTCGCAGTCTCGGTGGCCGTGGTTGCGGCCCCGGACGGATCTTGATCTGACATGTTGTGTTATGTGTTGTGAAACGGCGCTCACCGTTGTCGGGAGCAGCCTGTGGTTTATTAAGCGGCCCGCGGAACGCGTATCGCGCTCAACACTGGCCATGAGAATAGTACTATCCTTCAAAAGCTTGACGCCGGCAACTCCAAAAACCGGCTACAACACAGCCAAGCCTGTTTGAATGTTTCTTAACGTTCTATCGATAAGGGTCTTGCCCCACTGTCATCTTTTGTTGCCAGGCGTAGATTACCGGGCGCATAGTCCGAGGCGATAGCCTAACCCGCACGACCGGAAGGCCGGCGATCTTTGATTTACGATTTGCGATTGGCGCAACCCATCGGAGGCTCTTCACCCTGTTGCTGTTCAGGCAAACCGTGAATCATGAATCGTAATTCGTAAATCGATTTTGCCGGTGTCCGACCTCCTTCAAGTCGCTCTTTTTACGCTTGGTGTCGCCCTGCTCGGCACGGCGCTGATCCTGGCGCCGGGCGTCGCGCTCGGATGGGTGCTGGCGCGGCGAAGGTGGCCGGGCAAGGCGGCGGTCGAGACGCTGGTTGCGTTGCCGCTCGTGATTCCGCCGGTGGCCACTGGCCTGATCCTGCTCAAGCTGTTCGGCCGGCATGGACTGTTTGGCCGTTTTTTCGAACAAACGCTTGGCGTTGAGATCGTTTTCACCTGGAAGGCGGTGGTGCTGGCGACGGCGGTGATGTCGTTCCCCTTGCTCGTGCGCACGGCGCGGGTTGCCTTCGACGAGATCAATCCACGGTTCGAAGAGGCGGCGCGCACGCTCGGAGCGGGGCCGTGGGACGTGTTCTGGACTGTGACGTTGCCGCTCGGCGCCCGCGGCCTGCTGGCGGGGTGCGTGCTGGCGTTCGCGCGGGCGTTGGGTGAGTTTGGCGCCACCGTCATGATCGCCGGCATGATCCCCGGTCAGACGATCACGCTCGCACTTGGCATCTACCACGAGGTCCAGCTTGGTCGCGATGCCGAGGCGCTCAAGTTGCTGGCGATCTCGGTCGTCCTCGCCTTTGCGGCGGTGTGGCTGAGCGAACGACTCTTGCGTCGGAGGACCACATGACGAGTGCCCGTATCCATGGCGGTGATACCTCGGGGCGGACCGCCCCCATCCGCTTCAGTTTTTGCCTCGACCACGGCGGTTTCGTGCTCGATCTCGAACTGGCCGTGCCGGGCCGCGGTGTGACGGCATTGTTCGGTCCATCCGGGGCGGGGAAGACCACGTGTTTGCGGGCCATCGCGGGACTCGAACGGGTGCCCGGCGGCTTCCTCGAGGTGGGAGGCGAGGTCTGGCAGGATGAATCGCGCGGGATCTTCCGGCCCGTTCATCGCCGCGCGTTGGGTTATATCTTTCAAGAGACGACTCTGTTTCCGCATTTGAGCGTGAGCCGAAATCTGGACTACGGCCGACATCGCCGGCGCGCCAACGCCCCGCCGGTCGATTCTGATCACCTCATCGGGTTGCTTGACATTGGCCCGCTGCTCGACCGACGCCCCGACACGCTTTCCGGCGGCGAGCGCCAGCGCGTGGCCATTGCCCGCGCATTGCTCGCCAGCCCGCAACTCCTTCTCCTGGACGAGCCGCTCGCCTCGCTCGACCTTGCCCGCAAGAGCGAGATTCTGCCTTGTCTCGAACAGCTGCATCACGAATTGGAAATCCCCGTGATCTACGTCAGCCATGCGATCGACGAGGTGGTGCGTCTTGCGGACCATCTGGTTCTGCTGGCCGGTGGGCGCGTGGCAGCCAGCGGGCCGCTCGCGGAGACGCTCGCCCGGCTCGATCTGCCCGAGGCGTTTGCGGACGAAGCGGGGATGGTCGTTGAAGGAACGGTCGGTGCCAGCGATCCGGCTTACGGGCTGGTGCGGCTCGATTTTCCGGGTGGCTCGGTGCACGTGGCCCACGCTGCCGAGCCGGCCGGCCGGCGGCTGCGTTTTCAGATCAAGGCGCGCGATGTGAGCGTGGCCCTGGAGAAGCCACGGGATACCAGCATTCTCAACCTGGTGCCGGCCAAGGTCGTGGCGGTGGCGGAAACCGCCGGCGCCGCGCACGTCCTGGTGCGCCTCGACGCCGGGGGCACGCCGTTCGTGGCCCGCGTCACGCGCCTGTCGCGCGACCGCCTCAAACTGGAACCCGGAACGGCGGTGTGGGCGCAGATCAAAGCGGTCGCCGTGCTGGCGTGACCGTACGCAGTGACGCTCATAACGGCCCCTCGATATGAAATGGGCGCAGGTCCGCTTAAATTCCGAAGCTTTCCGCTTTTCGCCTAAAGCTTACACTTTAACCTTCTCGATTCAACAAACTCCGACTTCTCCGTAGAGGATGACGCCATCAGGTGATCGATGTAGGAAGCCTGCTTGCAGGCGATTCATACGTCGGAATCGCGAGCAAGCTCGCTTCCTACAATCTGCATAGTCGCACCTTAGCGTTTGCGCCTTGGCGCTCAACCTCGCTTCAAATAGGCCGGTGCTTGGGGACTCTGGTGGAGATCCCCGTAACGCCGGCTAGACGGATAGTATTCGGCGCCGAACTGGACCTTGCCGGCCACCGCTTCACCAGCGACCGACTCGATGAAAGCCAGCGCCAGGTCGATTCCGGCCGAGACGCCGGCGGCCGTCCAGATGTTGCCGTCCCGCACGACGCGCTCCTGCACGACCTCGACGCCGCCGAGTTCGGCGAGGCGCGCGAGTGAAGACCAGTGGGTGGTCGCGCGCCGCCCGGCCAGAAGGCCTGCGCAATGCAGGATAAAAGACCCCGTGCAAACCGAGAGGATCGCTTGACAACCTCTGGCTTGCTCGGCCACGAAGTGAACGAGGACGTCGTTATCGACCTGCTCGCGCGTCCCCTGGCCGCCGGGCACGAGGAGGCAATCCAGTGGCGGGCAATTGGCGAACGTCGCGTGCGGATTGATCGACATCCCTTTCGCGCAGACGACCGGCTCGCGGGTTTGCGCGACCATGATGCAACGCTCTGGCCCCTGGAGATGCTTGCTCCACATCGAAATCATTTCCCACGGGCCGACGAGGTCGAGTTCCTCCAGACCAGGGAAAAGCAGAAATCCAAAATTCATGGCCCGGAGACTTTGGGCGAAGTTCGCTGCGCCTGCAACACCGACGCCGGACTTCCGAGGTCAATTCGGCTGCTGGTGATGCTCGGAACGACCGGCGCGGTCGGGAACGGGATCATCTTCATGAAGAACGGGGCCGGACGGCAGCGATGATCGCTTCAATGCTATGGTGAATCCGGCCCGAGGAACCACAGCAACGAACAAAACGAGTTTGGCCTGGCAACCCCGCCCTAGCCACCGTCGAATTCCGCGTGCCATTCTGATGGTCCGATCGGACCAAAAATTCGGCTTTTCATTATCGGTTCCGTTGCTCCACCGTTTCGGTATGGCTGGATCACTCCACCTGACCCTTAGTCTGCTGGGTGTCGGCAGCGAAATGGCGGAAGCGGCGGCTCGTTGGATTCTTTCCCGTTCAACCCGGAAAGGCAGCCTCCTGCGGCGAAAGTTGGCCCGGCTCGAAGCCGCGGGGGCGATCACGGTCTCTGTCGACCCTCGGGTGGATCAACGGCTTCTTCGGTTGACCGACCAAGCGCGCTGCCGGCTGCTCGGGGGGGTTGACCCAGAGGTGGAGTGGAAACGGCGTTGGGACGGCGCCTGGCGGCTGGTGGTGTTCGATATTCCCGAATCGTCGCGCTCCCTGCGCACGCATTTACGGCGCCTTTTGCGCGACTGCCGCTTTGGTTGGCTGCAGAACAGCGTGTGGATTAGTCCCGACCCAGTGGACGCTTTTCGGCAGGAGCTGGGCGAAACAGGTCTGGTTCCTGAAAGTCTCACCTATTTCGAGGCTCGCCCAGTTGGCGGAGAGAGCCCTGCGGCGTTGGTCAACAGCGCCTGGGATTATTGCAAGATTGCGAAGGACTACGCCTACTATCGGGAGATTCTCCGAATGCGCCCGGATCGAATCTCCGGCCCCGCGACCCGGTGGTTTCGATGGCTTGAAGCGGAACACCGGGCCTGGCGTTGCATCGCGCGCCGCGATCCATTTCTCCCCCTGGAGCTGCAACCGCCGGGTTATCTTGGACAGGACGTTTGGGCGGAACGGCGCGAGGCGTTCCACGAGTTCACTCGCGCCATCGCAATGGGCGCCAAAGCAGAGACCTTGGCTGCGCAAGCGCCGGCCTAGGAGGCGGAATCGGCTGGACTGGTGTGCGGACTCCGTGGGACTGCCGCAGGCGACGCCATGACATAAGCGTGTCCGTCTCGACTTCGCGTGCCGAGTAGTTGGTCCGATCGGACCACCGATCCGGCATGAGGACATCGCAGTTAAAACTGATGAGCGAAGCCAATTCTCGCAAGACATGTGGAGGAATCCATGGGCGCGACAATTACTCCGTTGCCAGATCCATGGTACGGTCGGACCATAGATACGGATTAGGGGGTGGTACGGCAGCGCGCCAGGTCGGAAGTCAAAGGCAATCGCGTGCAGGGGGCATTGGGGAGGCTTTCAGCCCAATGCTGATTGCCAGACGCCTGTTGGTTCATCGCAAAAAATATCCCTTTGAAAATGAAGACCGCGGCAAACGCTTAATCTGCGCGCAGCGCCTCCAGCGGATTGACCTTTGTGGCCCGCCGAGCCGGCAGCCAGCAGGCGACGAGGGCGAGGGTGAGCAGCAGCACGGCGCCGGCGACGAAGGTCATTGGATCGTGGGGCGCGACCCCGTAGAGTTGATTCTCGACCACGTGGGCCAGGGCTAGCGCGGAAGGAACTCCTACGGCGAGGCCGGCCCCCACCAGCAACAACGCTTCGCGAACGATCGGCCAGGCGATATCGTGGCTGGTGGCTCCCAGCGCCATGCGCACGCCGAACTCGCCGGTGCGCCGCGTGACGTTGTAAGCCATGAGTCCGTAGAGGCCAATGCACGCGAGCAACACGGCGAGCCCGGCGAGCGCGCCGACGAGCGTGGCGAACATCCGCTCCTGGCTGATCTGGGAATTGCGCACGGCTTCCTGCGTCGTCACATCTGCCAGCGGCACGTTCGGATCGATTGCAGCGACGGCCTTGCGGGCTGCCGGGACGAGGGTGAGGGCTGGCAATGCCGTGCGTACCGCGAAATAGGCGGTCTCCATGGCGCTCTGGCGGTAGGAGAAATACACGGTTGGCGGGGCGTCGGCCTTTATATCCGCGTATTTCGCGTCGCGGCAGACCCCGGCGATGCGCCATTCGTCGTCGCCCACCTTGAGGGTCTGGCCAATCGGATTTTCGTCGGTGAAGTACTTCCTGACAAAAGTCTGGTTCACCACCACCACCTTGGGTGAGCCGTCAGTGTCGGAGGAGGTAAACCCACGCCCCAAGATGAGCGGAATTTCCATGGTGGCGAAGAACGATTCGCTGACGTCAAGCCGGTGTGCGGAGGGGCTTTTTCCGCCGCGTAGCTCGGGATGTGCCGGCAGCGAAAAGAAGTTGCCGAGAGACGCAAAGCCGGCGAGCAGCTTATATTGCGTCAACGCGACCGTCCGCACGCCCGGAATCCTGTCCAGCGAGCCCTGCGCGCGCTCGTAGAACGCGGTTGCCGCGGCACCGCGGAGCCCGGCGGCGCGCGGACTGAGTTCGAAGAGCAAAAGGTTCTCCGTGGCGAAACCGGGGTTGACGCGGACAAGGTTCACGAGCGTGCGGACGTAGAGCCCGGCCCCGGCCAGCATCAGCACGGAGAGGGCGATCTGAGCCGCGACGAGGAACCGACCGGCGCGCAAACGCGGGTTGCCGAGCGCGGTGCGCGATTTCAGACCAGCCACCGGATCGACCCTGCCGGCCCGCAGCGCTGGCAGCAATCCCGCCAACAGCGCGGCCGCGAGCGACAGGCCGAAAGTGAAGGCCAGCACGGTGAGGTCGAGCGCCAGATCGTAGCGCAATCCGCCCGACGATCCGGCGAGCAGTTGGGAGATGGCAGTCTTGCCCCAAAGGGCGACCAGGATGCCGAGGCCGCCACCGAGAAGCGCCAGCACGAGGCTCTCGGTCAGCGACTGGCGGATCAGTCGCCAGCGTCCGGAGCCGAGGGCAGCGCGCACGGCGAACTCATGCTGGCGGGCCGTGCTGCGCGCCAGCGACAAGCCGGCCAGGTTGGCACAGGCCACGAGGAGCACGATGCCGACCACGCTCAGCAGGAGCAGGAGCGACTTCCGGTAGTTAAGCTGGTCGTAGGTCAGCCCGGCACGGCCGTCGCCGATTTCGACCTTTGGCGCTTTCATCGTCTTTTCCACCCGCGGCGCGAAGGAGACATCGAGCGCTGTTTGCAGCTGGGTCGCCCCGACGCTCTCTCGGCCCAGTTCGTGACTGGCTGGACGCACGCGGGCCATCAGGTGAACCCACCAACGATCGCAGGAAATTGTCGGCCAGTTCGCCATGAGCAGTGGCTGCGCCGACATCGGGACATAGAAATCCCTCAGGTCGGCGAGTTCCAAACCACGGAACTCGCGCGGCAGCACCCCCACGATGGTGAACACGCTGCCGTTCAGTGAGGCCGTTTGCCCAATCACGCCGGGATCGAGATCGAAATACTTCTCCCACCAGCCGTAGGTGATGACAGCGATCGGGACGGTCCCAGCCCGATCGTCGCCGGCGGCGAACAGCCGGCCGATGACCGGGCGCACCCTGAGCGCGCTGAAGAAGTTGTCGGACACCATCAACCCTCCGGCAATGAACGGCTCGCGGCGGGCCCGCGCGTTGATGCCATCGAGTTCGGTGAAGGCGAAAATGTCGGCTTGCGCCGCCCCCTGCTCGCGCAGGCTGCGGTAGAGCGGATAGGTGAACGAATCGATGCTCATCCGCTCCCTCGGGTTAGAGCTGATCGTCATCGTGCCGGAGCCCGAGCCGCTGGGGCTGCTAACATGACCGGTGAAGTTGAGTCCTCTGATATCGGTCCCCGACCATTGGATTGTGCGCAGCTCCTGTGGGTTTGGCACGGGCAGCGAGCTGAGGAGGATGCCGTTGACGAGAGAGAACACGGCGGTGTTTACGCCGATCCCGAGGGCAAGCGAAAGGACGGCGACGGCGGTGAAACCGGGCGACTTCGCCAGCTGGCGGACGGCGTACCGGACATCGCGGAGCAAATCCTCGATCCATGGAATCCCGCGCTCGTCGCGGTAGGATTCCTTCACCTGGTCGACGCTGCCGAACTCGCGCCGGGCCGCGCAATGCGCCTCCTCGGGCGACATGCCCGCCGCGATGTTCGCCTCCGTCTGCATCTCGAGGTGCGTGCGGATTTCGTCGGACATCTGCGCCTCGATTTTTCGGCGGCGGAAAAACGGCTGCAGGCGGAAGAGAATCTGGCGGAGCCGGGTCATAGGATAGCGGGTAGTGAGTAGCGAGGAGGGAGTAGAGTAACAGAACCGTAGTAGGCTGGTTGCATGCTCGCTACGCGCTACTCGATGAGCGCTACTGGCGATTCACGTCGCCTTCAGCATCGCGTTGATTGTGCTCGAGAGGAGCTCCCATTGGGTGGTTTCGGCCTGGAGTTGTTTCCGGCCGGCGGGGGTCAGCGCGTAGTAGCGCGCCCGGCGGTTGTTGTCGGAAACGCCCCATTCGGCCTTCACCCAGCCGCGGGCCTCGAGGCGGCAGAGGGCAGGGTAGAGCGACCCCATTTCCACCTGGAACAGTTCCCGCGACATCTGCTTGAGGCGGACCGACAGCCCGAAGCCGTGCATCGGTTCGAGCTGGAGCGCCTTGAGAATCAGCATGTCGAGGGTGCCCTGGAGCAATTCGGATTTTTCGTTGGTCATGGTCTTCCTTCAGATGTTCTGAATAAAGACGGGTGAACCCTCTCCTTCAGAACGTCAACAGGAAAGATTTCGCCGCCGAGCCGGCGAAATCTTTTTCAGTTTCCAGCGAGCTGGAAACTGGTCAGTCCGCCGCGGAATAGACGACCGCGTCCTTGGCGTCGATGGAGACAACCCCTCGCCGGATGAGCTCGTCCAATTTCTCGTTTTGCTGGGCGGCGGTGAGCTTGTTGCCGAAGTCGGAGTTGATGCGGGCCAGGAGGCGGCCTTTCTTTTTCGGCCGTGGGGAAAAGTTGGCGAGCAGCCGGGTGATCAGCCGTTCGAGCCGATCTTCCGGTTCTCCGGTCCTGACCTTGGCCTCCGCCCTGGCCGGGGCACTTGACCTGACCGAAACCGTCGCCTTGGCCGCCCGTCCCGGCCTCGGTTCCGGTTGAACTGGCAGGGCGGAGAGACGGTCGCGACGCACCACCTTGATGTGCTTGGCGGAAAGGTGCGCGATCATCGGCTCGAAATCCTTGTCCCGGGAAACGATGCAGAACCGTGCGTCCGGAGCCCGCAGGACGGCCTGGCCGAGATAGTACGCCAGGGTCAGGTCGAGCGCGTTGCGACCGGAAGCTCCGACTTCCACGAGTTCAACCTGGGCGGCCAGGCGCCGGATCTGCTGCACGAGCGGGAGGTCGATTTTCTTCTGGTTCTTCCCGATCAGGATCGTGACATGGACCGGCTTCCCCTCGACTAGCCCGAGATCGACTTCCGGGACGTTCTCGAAGTCTACGAACACAAAATAGGTGGCGGCGGCGGTTGTCATGGCTGGATCGAAGTTGTACCGCAGACTACGCAAATGGAACGGATAGGGAAGCATGCTCCGCGAGGATTTTGCGGCGTTCGCCTCGCGATTGACGGTAAAGCAGGCTGAGAAGCCTGCGCTGCTTTCGGCAAGATGCTAAACTGGCATTTTGCACTCGGATTGGCCCTGTACTACCAGCCTACAGCTTTTCGCTTGCCGCCTACTCCGCCCGGAGGGCCACGATGGGATCCACGCGACTCGCTTTTCTTGCCGGTAGCCAGCAGGCGAACATCGCGGCGACGGCGACGCCGGCCACGCCCGCGAGGAGCGAGACGGGATTGAGCGGGTCCACGCCGTAGATCATGGCGCGTAACAGCGCCGCCAGCCCGAGGGCGCCGGCCGACCCCAGCAGCACGCCCGCCAGCACCCAGCTGGCGCCCTGGCGGAACACGAGGCGCACGATGTCGCGGCGGGAGGCTCCCACGGCCACGCGAACCCCGATCTCCCGCGTCCGTTGGAGCACATGATACGAAAGCGTTCCGTAGAGGCCCATGGCGACGAGCCCGAGCGCCGCCGCCATGAAGAAATCGACGAGCCCGGCGACCACCCTTTGGCCTTGCGTGGCGTCGTTGACCACCTCCTGCAGGGTCCGGATCTCCGCCAGAGGCAGATCCGGGTCGAGCTGCGCAAGCTCGTGGCGCAGCCCGCCGGCATCGCCCGGCTCGAGCGTGCGGCCGCGCAACACCGCGAGGCCGACCACGGCGAAATAGCCCGGCGTGATGCTCGAAATCTCGGCCAGGGTGCGATTGGCCATCGGGTCAAAGACCTCGGTATTGACGAGGATATTCATATTGCTGCCCCCTTCGAGGGGGAGCTTTGAGGTCGTGCCGGCCGCCGTGACGCGGGGCAGGGCGGCGGTGCGTTCGGCGAGCTGCTGACAGAACTGGGTGCGCGCTTCTTTTTGACTATAGCGCTCTCCCCGCAGGTTGATGGCGGCGGACAGCACATACTCGGTCGCAAGTTTTTCGTTGGCCGCAAGCAGCTTGACATAACTGGCGGAGAACAGCGCTGCGCCGTTGGCCAGGACGAACGCGAGGGCGACCTGGGCGATGATGAGCCCGCGGAGAATGCGATGGCGCGCACGGGACCCGGCCGTGCCGCGACCTTCCGCACGCAGGAGATCGGTGACGGATATGCGCATCGCGGCGAACGCCGGCGGCAGACCGGCCAGCACTGCGGTTAGAATCGTCACGCCCAGCGAGAAAGCCAGCACGCCGCCATCGAGTGCCATCGCGGCTTTGCGGGCGTCACTGACCGGGGCGATGATCTGCAACACGCGGACACCGCCGCAGGCCAGGCCGAGGCCGGCGATCGCACCGCCGAGGGCAAGCAGCAGGCTTTCCGAGAGGGCGAGGAGAATGATATGTCTGGGGTGGCGCCGAGCGCGATCCGCACGCCAAATTCGCCCTGCCTTCGGGCGTTGCGCGCCAGGAGCATGCTGGCGACGTTGGCGCAGGCCACGAGCAGCACCAAAGCGACGGCGCCGAACAGCATCCACACGCGCGAAGCCGTGTATCGCGTCATCTCCTCATGCAGAGACCGGACGAGAAACGGCTTCTGCGCATTAGTTTCAGGGTGGGCCGCCTTGAGCCGGGCGCCGATCGCCTTGATCTCGGCGTCGGCGGCGGCGATGGATACGCCATCCTTGAGACGTCCGATGGCGCACATCCAGTGACTGCCGCGGTCGCCCTGGTCCCGCGAGAGCTGGAGTGGGAGCCAGAGCTGGCAGGTTTCCGTGCGCATCCATGGCGAAGCGAATTCAAAACTGGCGGGCATGATGCCCACGACCGTGACTTCGCCGCCATTGATCCGCACGCGGCGGCCGATGAGTCCGGGATCGCCCGAGAACGACTGTTGCCACAATGGGTAACTGAGCACGGCCACCGCGGGGGCGCCTTTTTCCTCATCGGCCGGCGCGAACCAACGGCCGCGCACCGGCGACACGCCGAACGCCCTCAGCACGCCCGGCGTGCAGGAGACGCTGCGCACTGCCTGGGCGTTTTCGCCGCCGAGATTGGCCGCCTGGGGCGAGTAGACTCCGAGGTCGGCGAACGAGGTGGCTTGATCGAGGATGTCGAAGAAGTCGGGAGTGGAAAGCGGCTGACCTTCGTTGGACCAAACGTGGACCAATCGGTCGGCGCGCGGGTAGGAAAACGGACTGATCACCAGGGCGCGCAGGGCGCTGAACATGGCCGTGGTGGCGCCGATGCCGACGGCAAGAGTGAGGATCGCGACGATTGAGAAGGCGCGCGACTTGGCAAGGTTGCGCAGGGCTAGACGCACATTTGAGAGCATGGAAAAGCGACGAGCAAGAGTGGGGTGGATCGGACCGGAGCGGGCGGAGAGCCGGAAGAGAGAGGCAGGGCGGTTCTCTCATATAACCCGCGAACCGGGGAAAAGGTTACACGGAATTCTCGGGAAACAGCTGGGAACGGCGATGCAGCTGAATCCGCCAGAATCTGGAGGGCGGGGCGCGGGCGCCGCCAAAAAACGCGGAGGCGCTAACGGCGCAGCGCCCTCCAATTGACGCCGATACGCTCAGTGCGCGATCTTGACCTCAAGGAACGTGGCCGCCACGTCGACGTCCAGAGTGGCGCTGGTGAAATTGAACGCTGTGCCTTCCGGGTAACGCTTGGCCTCTTTCAGCAGAGCCGGCATTTTCTTCGCGCACGGACCTGTCTGCAGCGCGGCGATGGCTTTGATGCCGAGAATCAGGGAAAGCCGGAAGTCGCCGCGTGTCGGAATCAGATAAAAAATCCGGCGCTTCTTTCGGCTGAAGATCAAATGCCAGCCGGAGCGGGGCGAATACTTCCATTCCGACGCGACGTCCGGATGGGCGGCGCGGTGAGATTCGAGGACCCTGGCCAGAGGAACGAAAGCGCGGCCCAGCGCGCCGGGTAGATCGGATTCAGCGGGTGGCCGTTTCTCGTCAGGAAACGCGGCGTTGGGGGAAAGGGCAGCGGCGGTTTTCATGGGTGGAGCAGTTCGAACGTCGCCAAGGCTATATTGTCGAATGTAGCGCGGGATCGCCGTATCCCGCCGTTTTGCGGGGACAGGCGGGGTCGGGCGACCCCGCCCTACAATGAGGTATCAGGATACTCGCGTGACAGTCCACGATTCGCTCCTCCTGATCACTTTCCCTCACCGCGGATCGGTGAGGCAGCCGAGGAAAAGGCAGGCGCCGGAGGGAACGTGCTGGATGGCGAAGAGGAACGGGCGGTCAACGCGAACTTCGATCGGCGGCGGTGGATCGGGCCTCATGGCTGAACCGTACATCATGACGACTGCCGTTGCTGCGGCAGCCTCGGTGCCATTCTCGTCGAGCGACAGCCATGTTTTATGGATCACTTCAGAGATACAGAGATAGTCATCCGGTTTGCGCGGCGCCATGCGGTCGAAGTCGGCGCTGCCGCGCGGCTGATCGAACGCGGTCATCATGCCGAGTCCGCGGAGCGCCTCGCCCAGCGGAAGGCTTGGCGGCTCGAGCTTGAACTTCGGCAAGTGCAGGATCACGTCGCGCTGCGGCAGCTGGGTGCACCCGGCGAGGAGTTCTGGGGTGACGGCTCGTTCCAGATTGGCGAGACCGTCACGCTTGTCTGGCAGCAGAATCACGAACTGAAGCTGGTACCCCACATAAGGCAGGACGAGTGCGGCATAACCGTTCCGCTGCTCATAACCATAATGTCTTTGCTGCAGCATGGTCGCCACGTCCGCCGATGTTTTGCCGCCGACCCAGAAAGGCTCGTTCTTGGTGGCCTTCGGTTTGAATGCATCCTCCCAGGGCGCATGGAGGTACAGGGCATTGGCGAGGACCGCGCGCGTTGCCTCGTTAACCCCGTCCCGGGGGACGAGGTCGCGAATCTTGTCGTGGGTCGCGCTGGCAACCCAGTCGTTGATTGCAATGCGGGCCGGTTCCGCGGCGTGGACGAAATCGAGTTCTTCGAGCGGTGCGCCGAATCGATCGCGCAAGGCGGTGGTGAAAGCGGGTCGGAACGCGAAGCCGCTTTGCGCGAAAAGCCGGTTGGCGACATTGATCTCGATCGGTTCCTGGGATCCTCCGTGTTTGCGCGCCTCGTCGGCCTGGCGGCGGGAAGCCATTTGCAGGCCGCTGAGATCCCTGGCGAGCCCTGAAAAACCATCGAGCACCACCGCATTGTCCGCCGGCAGGTGAAGCACGCGTCGCATCTCGTCGCGCGTGCGCCCCTCCGCACCAGTGTACGCCATCGCGAGCGCGACCTCGATGGAGTAGGGCGACAGCAGCAGGTTGCTTTGGTCACTTGCGGACGCCTGGGCGCGCAGGAGATCCAAGCCGAGCTGATTGATTGCCGGGATCACCGGGTTCGACTGCGCGAGGAGCGAGATCGGGGAGAGCATAAGCGCGAGCAGGCAGGAGGTGGATTTCGGGCTCACGATGGGCCATTGTGGCAGACCGGGATGATTGCGTCAAACCGTGGATCATTCCTGCCGGCAGCGGCCAGAATCGTGATGGATGCAGGCAAGAGCGGTTTCAGAAAAAGTGTAGCGGCGAGCGCCAGCGAGTGGACGAACCATCCGCTCGCTGGCGCTCGTGGCCACACACGCCAACAGACGAATCCCGCCTTCCCTCACGGGTTGAGCGCGGCGATCACCTGCGCATGCAGCCCGGGGATGGCGGCGACAATCGATGTGGCGTTGACCGGATCACGGCCCTGCCAGTCCGTGATGATGCCCCCGGCCCCGCGGACGACCGGGATCAGCGCCGCGATGTCCCAGGCATTCATGATTGGATCGCACATGATGTCGGCCCAGCCGGTGGCAACCAGCAGGTAGCCGAAGCAATCCCCCCAGGTGCGGAGCTGCTTTACGCGCAGGCCGAGAGCGGCAAACGCCTCTCCGTTCTGGTGACGCGCGGGCGAAAGCACGCTGCTGCAAAGCAATGTCGCCGCGGCGAGATTCGGCGTCTCGCGCACGCGGACGGGCCGGCCGTTGAGCGTTGTGCGGAGGCCGTCGCCGATGACCAATTGTCGCAGGATCGGCTGATTAATCGCCCCCAACACCGGCTGGCCGTTGTGGAGCAGTGCGATGAGCGTTCCAAAAAGAGGGGTGGCGGCGGCAAACGCACGGGTGCCGTCGATCGGGTCCAGCACCCATACGAACTCCGCGCCGGTATTCTCGGGCCCGAATTCCTCGCCGAGAATGCCATGCGCGGGATAACGGTGACGGATCATCCGTCGCATGAGTTCCTCTGCCCCGCGGTCGGCCAGGGTCACCGGCGTTTCGTCGGACTTCGTCTCGACGACCAGATCAGGGCTGGCGAAATAGGGACGGATAAAGTCGCCGCTCGCGGCGGCGAGTTCGAGCAGAAAGTCGCGATAAACCTCGGAATTCACCTGACTAGGTTCACCACGAAAGACACGAAAGACACGAAAAAAAGCGCAGCTCCTGCTGTGGGAACGTGGCTCGGGCGTCGGACCGTCGTAGAAAGACCCGGACAGGGCGAGTATGCCCATGCTACCCTGGAAGACTGACAACACGGAGAGGCGCCCAAGGCCACTGCCGGCTTTTTTCCGTGCTTTCGTGTGGTTCGTGTATTTCGTGGTGACTCGTGTCCCGGGTTTGGACAGAACAGCCAATTCATGTTCTCGATTTCGAAGGCAGTCTCGCCTCCGGCATCCTCGAGTACGGGGTTGTGACGGTGTTGGGCGCCCGGATCGTCGCGGCCCAGACGCGCCTGTGCCGGGCGACGGGCCGCGTGCGGCCGGAGGATTCCGCCGTGCACGGGTTGCGGGAGGACGATCTCGCGGCGTGCGCCCCGTTTGCCAGCGAATGGGAGTATTTCGCCAGCCTGCGCGAGCGCGGCCCGCTCGCGGCGCACTACGCGGGCGTGGAGAACTCCCTGCTCAAGTCGGTGTGGCCGTATCCGCGCATGTCGCCCGATTTCGCCCGGCCCGGGGAACAGGTGGCGGAGTGGGGGCCGTGGCTCGATACTGCCCGCCTCTCCGCGCAGTTCTTTCCGCAGCTCCGCTCCGGCCGGCTGGAGAATCTGATCGCCGATTGCGGATTGCAGGCCGGGCTCGACGCATTGGCGGCGGTGCATTGCCCTCCCGAGCGGCGGCGCTACCACGCGGCCCTCTACGATGCGCTGGCCGGGGCCTGTCTGCTGGTCCGGTTGGCGGCCGAGCCGGCGTCGGCCGACAAGTCGCTGGGTTGGCTGCTGGCTATGAGCACCCTCGATCCGGAGAAACGTGCCGCGCTGCAGCAGAGCAAACTGTTCTGACCTTACGCAAATCTCAGTAACTGCCGCTCGCTCCGGTGGAGAAACGGTCGAGCAGATCTTTCAGGGGCTGGTCGGCGAGGGATGGTACCGCGAGATGGGCGGCGGAGAAATCGTGGTGGTGGGTTGACGGATTGGGCACGGCCACGGTCCAGAGGCCGGCAGTCCGGGCGGCGATCGTGCCGGCCCGCGAGTCCTCGAAGGCGACCGCCTCGTGCTGCGCCAGGCCAAGCTTGCGCACAACCAGTTGATAGATCTCAGGCGCCGGCTTGCCGGTCGCGACATCTTCGCGGCAGGCAAGGAAGTCGAAAAAAGGGCGCAGGCCCAGCCGGGTGAGATGGCGTTCGACGTGGTGGTGGCCGGAGTTTGAGGCCACCGCCAGCTTCAATCCGCGCCGGCGGCCCTCCTCCAGGTAGCCGAGCACGCCGGGCAGGATGGGTTGGCGCGCTGTCAGCTCCCGCGTCAGGCGCCGATGCTCGGCGTCAAGCGCGGCTCGGTCGGCGGCGGAACCGAACGCGGTCCAGGGGTCGAAGTCGACATCGACGTGACCGACGAGGCCGAGAGCGCCGGCGCGCGAGTAAGCATGGCCGGTCCGCTCGTGAATGGCCGTCCAGGCATCGATGAGCGGAGTTTCCGTGTCGATGACGAGTCCGTCGAAATCGAAAATCAGCGCGCGAATCACGCGCCCTACAAGCCAGACAAAGGCCGGCGCAGTCAAGCTACGTGGGGGAATCGCCGCCCCGGACTCGACGCGGACGCAGATATCCTCCATTTTGAAACCATGCACGAACGGTTCTCCACCACCGGCCTCCGCGGCCTGATGCTTGCCATGACCACCCTGATGTCCGCCCTTGTTGTCACTGCCCGGCCCACCAGCCACAATCGCGCCGAGATTCCCAGCCAGTACAAATGGGACCTCGCGCCGATCTTTGCGGGCTGGCCGGCCTGGGAGGAAGGCATGAAGGAGATTGACGGCAAGATGACCGCGTTTGCGGCGCTCAAGGGAACCCTGACCCAGGGGCCGCAGGCGGTGCTGCACGCTTATCGATTGTACGACGAAATCGGCATGCTGCAGGACCGGATTTACAATTATCCGGCGCTCCAGCGCGACCTCGACACCCGAAATCAGGAAGTCGGCGGCCGGTTCCAGCGCGTGCAGGCGCTCTTCGCAAAATTCGGCACGGCGACCGCGTGGTTCACACCTGAGTTGCTCACGGTGCCGCAGGCCACCATGGAACAGTGGATTGTGCAGACGGCCGATCTGGGCATCTATCGCTTCACCATCCTCGACAATTACCGGGTGCAGAAGCATGTCCTCGACGAAAAGGGCGAGCGCCTGCTGTCCTTCAGCAGCCGGTCCAACGGGACCCCCCGCAGCGCTTTTCAGGAACTGTCGACCTCGGACATCAAGTACCCCAAAGTGACGCTGGCGGACGGCAAGGAAGTCACGCTCACGCCGGGCGCCTACCAGGCGATTCTCGCCACCGACTACAACCAGGCCGACCGGGCGAAGTCCTTTGAGGCCTACCTGAAGACCTATGCGGCGACGGCCAACACCTATGGCGCGCTCTATAACGGGGTGCTGCAGCGCGATTGGTTCCTCGCGCAGGCGCGGAACTACCCGGCCACGCTCGATGCGGCCCTGGACGGCAACAACATTCCGACGGCGGTCGTGGAGACGTTGGTCACGACGACGCGCCGCGGGACGGCGCCCTTGCAGCGCTACCTGCGCTTGCGCAAGCGCCTGCTCGGGCTGGAGACCTATCACCTCTACGACAGCGGCATTCCCATCTACCAGATCGCGAAGGAATATCCGTATGACGCGGCTCGGCAGACGGTGATCGAATCGGTGGCGCCGCTGGGACCGGACTACCAGGCGAAAATGAGGAAGCTCTTCGCGGGCGGCTGCCTGGACGTCTACGAGAATGACGGCAAGCGCAGCGGCGCGTACAGCGCGGGGGTCTACGGAGTCGGCCCCTACATGCTGCTGAATTACAACGATACACTGGATGCCGTCTTCACCTTGGCCCACGAGGCGGGGCATTCCATGCATACGATTCTCGCGTTTGAGACCCAGCCGTTCGTCACCGCCAACTACACGATCTTCGTGGCCGAGGTCGCTTCCACGATGAACGAGCGACTGCTGCTGCGGAAACTGCTGGAGACGATCACGGATCCGAAGGAGCGTTTTGTCCTCGTGCAGCATGCCGTCGACAACATCGTGGGCACCTTCTATACGCAGGTGCTCTTTGCCGACTTCGAACTGGAGGCGCACCGGCTCGCCGAGCAGGGACAACCGATCACGGTCGACGTCTTAAAGGAGATCTATGGACGATTGCTGCGCGACTATTACGGCGAGGCGGTCGCCTCCGACGAGCTCTACCGCTACACCTGGACGCGGATCCCGCACTTCTACAACTCTCCGTATTATGTTTACCAGTACGCGACCTGCTTTGCCTCGTCCGCGCAACTCTTCAAGGCGCTGAATACCGGCCCGGAGGCGGAGCGGGCCGCCGTGACGGCGCGCTACCTCAACCTGTTGAAGAGCGGCGGCAGCGACTATCCGATGGCGTTGCTGAAGACGGCGGGCGTCGACCTCACCCAGCAGGCGACCGTGCAGGCGGTGGTGGACCAGATGGAGGAACTGGTGACGCAGCTCGAAGCCGAGGCGGCGAAGATAAAGTAACGCGCAGTGATGCAGCGGGGTTTGGGGTAGCCGCGAGCGCCAGCGAGTGGATCAAGCGATACGCTGCGGACGAGATCCACTCGCTGGCGCTCGCGGCTACGAGGAACGAATACACCGACTGCGGAACCTTCTTCTTCATCGGGGGATCGAGTTTCGAAATGAAGAAGGGCAAGAAGTTCTTGAGCAGCCTCATTCCATCGAGAGGTTTTCCATCAATCTTGACCACGTGGTCGCCCGCCTCGGGGCCCTGAGCCAGTCGAACGGGCAAGCAGGCTTCCTGCACCGACCGCTTGACGGGATCACTGTCACCACGAAAAACCAGCGACGACCGGCACGCCAAAAAGGGTGACATATCCGAAATGGAACTTCCGGCTGAGTTTGACGTCATGCACTTTCACGATCGACCACTTCTGTTCTGAAGCCGACTTTTCCTGTTGGTGAAAGGATGAATCCAGCGCGCGAAACTGCTGCGGACCAAGGCCACGGTCTGCCCGGACGATCATCGGTTCCATGACGACGACGTTCGAGTCAGTCGAATTCTGGTCTTGCACCAACAGCGGGATCCCGTCCGTCCGGTCACGATTGGCATCTGGCGGGGAGTTGTAGCCAAAGCCTGCGATTGCCTGGGCCCGCATGGGTGTCTGCGGGGGATGCGGGTCTTCGGCGCGGCAAGACAAGTTCCATAGAAGAGCGCACCCGAAAGCCACGTTTGCCCACGACGTGTTCAAACGACGCTGTCGGGTGACCTCGGTTGGCATAAGAAGAAAGGGGTTTCGGGCAGCATCTGGTGCGGACTGGCAGGTCAGGGGGAGGCAAGGCCCGCTGGTCCATCTCCATGGGGAAGACCACCGACAAATGGGCGGGTTCCGCATAACCTACCGACGTTTTCTCCTCCAGGGGTGCGCCGGGCGCCGGCGACGGGCCTGGGTTTGGTTTCGATTCCGGCGGCCCCCCGGTTTACCGGACTTGGGGTGCTGGCCCAGGCCCCAGCACGCGTGCCTCAAGCCGCAGAAGAGTCTGGATGAAGTCCGCCGGCGTAGGCGCCTGGAGGAGCGCAGCGCGGTTCGCGGAGTCCTTGATGATCCGGCAGAGGGCGCCGACCACCTGGAGATAACCACCATCGTTCGACTTCGGAATGCCCAGGACTAAAATGAGACGCACGGTTTGGTCGCTGTTCTCATAATGCACGCCGCGAGGGCTGCGGCCGATGGCCATGACGATCCTGGTCACGTGTTCGGTGCGCGCGTGAGGGAGCGCGATCTCGTTGTCCAGGCAAGTCGGATCAAGGCGTTCCCGCGCCAGCAGTTCACTGTAGAAACCTGGGAAATCCGTTACGTCGGGATGCCCGTCAAGCAGGTGCGCGACCTCGTAAAGCGCGTCGGCGCATTGGGTGCTTTGCACCTCCAGATTAATGCGCGCGGAAACTAGCAGTGGGGCGAGGATGCCGGCCATGAGCGTGGATCCCAGGGAATCGGCGCAAGGAGACGCTGAGGACGTAGGCAAGGCAAGGCCGGAGTAAGCGAACGCTGCCTGCTTCGAGCGTGCGATGAGTTTTGGACGCGAGATATTGGATGAGCCTTTTGGGCGGGCCGGCCCCGCTGCCGGCCGCTCCGGGGTGGAAACGGAGTTGAACGGTCGGCTCCGACCGGTCACCTTTGATGCGACGCCGACGATGGAATCAAAGCTCTACCTTTTTTTTGACGGGCTCACTGACGTCGGTTTGCGCCGGCTGAACAACGAGGACGCTTGGTGGATCGGTGAACTGGGAGGAAGGCATTGCTTTATGGAGCCTGGACTGGCGCCACTGCACGTTCTCCTTGGCTCGGGCGGTGCGCCCGCGCTCCTCCTTGTCAGCGATGGTGTCGGCGGCGCCAATGCCGGTGAGGTGGCGAGTCAGATGGCGGTCAACTCGGTTTCCCGCGAACTCTTCCGTGCCCCGGCGGCCCTCGCGGATGCGCAGACGGCCCGCCAGGCGATTCGCGCGGCCCTCCAGGCGGCCAACACCGCTATCATCGCCCAGGCGGCGTCGCCGGAATTCGATGGCATGGGCGCCACGCTTTCGCTGCTCTGTTTCGCAGGCGCAAGGGAAGTATGCTGGGGTCAGTTGGGCGACAGCCGCATCTACGTCTGCCGCCAAGGACAGCTGCGTCAGATCAGTCGCGACCAGTCACCGGTGGGCCGGCTGCGCCAGGAGGGCAAGATCAGCGAAGCGGACGCCCGCTGCCATCCGCTCCGCAACCAAATCGACCAGAGCCTTGGGGAACCGAGTAATCAGTTTCGGCCAGATGCCGGGATCGAAAGCATCCAGCCGGGCGACGTCTATCTGGTCTGCTCTGACGGCTTGAGCGATGGATTGTGGGACCGGGAGATCGCGGAGATTCTGGCCGAAGTTCGCACCATGGCCGATGTCCGGCCCGCGGTCCAACGACTTGTCGGCCTCGCTAAACAAGCGTCCGGTCGGGATAACATCACTGCTGTTTTGGGGTTGGTGGCGGACCCGGCAGTGTCGGGAACGACGCAGAATTGGCTGACAAAAATGCACCGCCTCGTGCGGCGGTGGGTGTCGGCGGATAGGCGAATTCTGCGTCCCTAAAAGTCTGGGCCACTATCTCTAACGATTCATTCATAAATCGCTTTTGATAAATAATTAACGTCGTAGCTGCGGCTGAAACCGTGAGACATTCGGGGCAAAACCCACTCTTTGTTGGATGTTAATACAAAATATTTGCATTGAGTTGCGTTAGGGGTCATCGTTTGATATCTTTTTTATGACCGGCAAAGATACGACGTGGCGCGAGTCCACAGCCAACACAACTGAAGAGGAGCTGAGGCAGGCGGCCCATTTGCGAGTCGCTGGCTGGAAGGTGTTTGGCCGATATACGCTAGAGACCCGGTTGGGCCGCGGCGGGATGAGCGTGGTCTGGCGGGCCCACGACGAGTTGTTGGACGAGGCGGTGGCACTGAAATTTATCCCGAAGGTTGTGGCGCAGGATGCGGTGGCCGTGGACGACCTTCGACAGAAGACGGCCCGCGCCCGAATGCTGGATGATCCGCACATCGTTCGGGTGAACGATTTCATGCGGGACGATGCCTTGGCCACCGTTTCGATGGAATATGTGGAGTCTGCGACGTTGGAACAAAAGCGGCTGGAGCAGCCGGGGCAGGTCTTCTCCGCGACGGCGTTGACGCCGCTGATCGGGCAGCTGTGTTCGGCTTTCGATTACGCGCACCAGTCGGCGATGATGGTGCATGGTGGTATGAAACCGACGAACATCCTGGTGACGCCGCAAGGTGTCGCCAAGATCACTGATTTCGGCATTGCGTGCAGCTTGGCCGAGGCGCGTTTCCGGTTGATGAAAGGTGCGGACCCTATTCCCGAAGCAAGACTTTATCTGAGCCCGCAGCAAGCGAACGGCGATCCGCCCAGTCCCGCGGACGACATTTACTCGTTCGGTGCAGTGCTCTATGAGTTACTCTTGGGCAAGCCGCCATCCTCGCTTGTCAACGTGGCTGCGCAAATGCGCCTTCAGGAATCGGAGGCGCGGGCGGCGCGCCGTGCTGAGTCCGGGATGGCAATTGAGCCGATTTCTCTGGCGTGGAAGAAGGGTGTGGCCGCTTGTCTGGCGAGGGATCCGGCCCAACGTCCGTCCAGCGGAAAAGAAATCATACGCCTGCTGGGGATCAAGTAGTCGGTCAGATTGCCCCGGGTGTGCGG
Source organism: Opitutia bacterium (assembly GCA_003142955.1). Classification (GTDB taxonomy): domain Bacteria; phylum Verrucomicrobiota; class Verrucomicrobiia; order Opitutales; family Opitutaceae; genus Fen-1467. The sequence goes on from PLOH01000110.1 coordinate 61,985, forward strand.
GACACCGTTGAGCGACGGCATCCCATTGACTCGCCCAGCCACGAGGCGGGCGGCGGGCCGGCGCCGCTGCGCTGGCAATCCCGACGGCGCCAGGCTGCCGCATGAAAAAGGTTCAGGGCGCTGCGGGCGCGGGAGGTGGGCCCACGGTCTCCTCGTCGGAGTCGATTTCGACCACCCGGGCGATGGAGAGCAGTTTGTCCCCTGCCGCCAAGTCGACGAGCTTGACCCCCTTCGCACCGCGACCGGTCTCGCGGATTTCGTTGACGCGGGTGCGCACGCTCTGACCTTTAGTGGTGAGGAGCATGACCTCATCGGTGTCGTGCACGCTCAGCGCGCCGGCCACGCTCACCGATCCGTCTTCGGGCAGATCGATCGCGATGACACCCGTGCCGCCACGGCGAATCAGGCGGTAATCTTTGAAGGGGGTTCGTTTGCCGATGCCGTCTTCGCGGGCGATGAGCAGGCGTGCGACCGGGTCGCAGACTTCGATGGCCTCCAGATAATCGCCCGCCTTCTTAAAACGCATGCCGGTGACCCCGGCGGCGGTGCGGCCCATCGAACGCAGCCCTTCCCGCCGTTCGCCCGTTTCGGCCTCTGCTTCCGGGGCGGCGTCCGGAACGTCAGCCGGTTCGTCCGCCGGACCTCCGATCGGTCCCTCGCCGAACCGAACCGCCTGCCCCAGGTGGGAGACCAGGATGATCTCGTCCGATCCGGTCGTCAGGACGCAACCGACCAGCGTATCGTCCTCGTTGAGCCGGATCCCGCGAATGCCGCCCTCGCGGTCGGCGCTTTCGTATTCGGAAAGTAGGGTCTTCTTCACGACCCCGAGGCGCGTCGCCATGACGACGTAGCGCGTCTCCGCGAAATCCTTCACGCAGATCACGGCGGCGATCTTCTCGCCTTCCGCAAGGCGGAGAAAGCTCGACCCGGACTTGCCCTTCGAGGCGCGGGTGCCCTCGGGCACGTCGTAGACCTTCTTCACGTGGCACTGTCCGGTGGTAGTCAGGAAGAGGATGAAGTCATGGGTCGAGGCGGTGAAGAGATCCTCGACGAAGTCCTCTTCGTAGGTCTCGGTGCCGATGACGCCTTTGCCGCCGCGGCGCTGGGAACGGTAGTCGGCTACGGGCGTGCGTTTGATGAAGCCCAGATGGGAGACGGTCATGACGCACCCCTCGTTTGGGATCACATCCTCCATGCGGAATTCGCCAAGGGCGCCGATGATCTCGGTGCGCCGGGGTTGGGAGTACTTTTCCTTCAGGGCCAGCAACTCTTCCTTGATGACGCCCAGCAGTTTGGCCTCCGACTCGAGGATGCTGCGCAGCTCCTCGATGAGTTTAATGAGCTCGAGGTACTCGGCCTCGATTTTGTCCCGCTCGAGACCGGTGAGCTGGTACAAACGCAGTTCGAGGATGGCGTTGGTCTGTCGCTCGGATAGCGGGTACCGGGCCATCAATTTGCCCTTGGCCTCCTCCCGGTCCTTGGCCGAGCGGATGATGCGGACGAAGTCGTCGAGGTTGTCGAGCGCGATCTTGTAGCCCTCAAGAATGTGCGCCCGATCCTCGGCCTGCCGGAGGCGGAACCGGGTGCGGCGCGTGATGACATCGCGGCGGTGCTCGATGTAGCATTCGATGAGCTCCTTGATGTTCATCTGCTTCGGCCGCTTCTTGTCGAGGGCGAGCAGGATAACGCCAAAGGAAGATTCGAGGGCGGTCTTTTGAAAGAGCTGGTTGATGACGACCTTGGCCTGCTCGCCGCGCTTCAGCTCGATGACAATGCGCGTGTTCTCGTCGGATTCATCGCGCAGGTCGCGGATGCCGTCGATCAGCTTGTCCGACACCAGGTCGGCAATACGCGTGACGAGGGTGGAGCGATTGACGTAATAGGGGATCTCAGTGATGACGATCTGTTCACCGCCGCCCTTGAGTTCCTCGATGTGGGCCTTGCCGCGCACTCGGACGATGCCTTTGCCGGTTTTAAGGTAGGAAATGATGCCTTCGCGGCCGGCGATCACGCCTCCCGTGGGAAAATCGGGTCCCGGAATCAGGTCGACGACCTCGTCGAGGGAGATGTGGGGGCGGTCGATGACGGCGCAGATCGCGGTGATCAGTTCGTCCAGGTTGTGCGGCGGAATGTTGGTCGCCATGCCGACCGCGATGCCGGTCGAGCCGTTCATCAGCAGCCCGGGCAACGCCGCGGGCAGGACGGTCGGTTCGGTGGTCTCTTCGTTATAATTAGGGGCGAAATCAACGGTGTCCTCATCGAGGTCGCGGAGCAGCTCTTCGGCGGCCTCGGCGAGTCGGCACTCGGTGTAGCGGTAGGCGGCCGGCGGGTCTCCGTCGACGGAACCGAAATTGCCCTGCGGATTGATGAGCGGGTAGCGGACCACCCACGACTGCGCGAGCCGCACCAGCGTGTCGTAGACAGAGGCGTCGCCGTGCGGATGGTAGTTTCCGAGCACTTCGCCGACGACCTTGGCGCACTTGTTATAGGGCCGGTTGTGGAGCAGACCGATGCGCAGCATCGCGTAAAGGATGCGCCGCTGGACCGGCTTAAGGCCGTCCCGCGCATCGGGCAGGGCGCGCGAGATGATCACCGACATCGAATAATCGATGTAGGCCGTCTGCATGATGTCGGTGATATTCGCCGTCGAGAGTTTTTCGTTCGCAGTGTACATTTCGGGAAAGCAGCGGGTAGCGGGTAGTGAGGAGGGGAGAATGAGCGCGGGCGGCCGATCGGGGGTTCGATAGGCCCGCTACGCGCCACTCACTCCTCGCCACTCGTGTTCACACATCCAGGTATTGCACGTTGAGCGCGTTGTCCTCGATGAACTGGCGTCGCGGCGGGACCTCATCGCCCATGAGGAGGGTGAACAGGTGGTCGGCCTTCGCGGCGTCATCGATCGAGACCCGGAGGAGCCGTCGTTTCTCCGGGTCCATCGTGGTCTCGAACAGCTGCTTGGGGTTCATTTCACCCAGGCCCTTGTAGCGTTGAATGGACAGCCCGCGCCGGCCGAGATTGCGGATGTGGTGGAGGATTTCGAACGGTGCGTGCAGCTCGGTCCGCGCCTCGTTCTTCTGGCCGAGATTCTCGACCAGACCGTAGCGCGGCTCCTCGGTGGAGGAGAAGCGCGAGATGTCGAGTCCGCCCGCGGCCATGGCGCGGAGCAGCTTGGTCATCTCGGTGGACTCGAAGATCTCATGAATGGTGATGCGGCGCGACCCGAACGGACTGACGCTGGCGTTCTCGGCCGGCTTGGCTGCGCCCTCGTGTTGATCAGAGACATCGGCGTCCAGTCCCATGCGCTGGTTAAACTCCGCGCGCGCCTCGTCATGCCGGAGAAACTCATGCGACTCCTTGTTGCCTTCGCGGATGCGCGCGATGTAGCGCGGCAGTTCGTGCGTCTGCGGAAGGTGCAGGTCAAGGTACTCGGCCAGGGAGGCGCCGTAGCGGGTAACGCCGGCGCCCAGTTTCTCCAGGGCGGCCAGGGATTCGACGATCTTGTCGATTTGCGTCGAGGCAAAACTGGTCTGGTCGCGGTGGCGGGTCAGCGTGACGTCCTCGGAACCCAGTTCCAGGAGGATGCGGTTGAGTTGTTCGTCGTTGTCGATGTATTGTTCGCGTTTCTTGCGCTTGATCTTGTAGAGCGGCGGCTGGGCGATGTAGACGTAGCCGCGGTCGAGGAGGCCGCGCATCTGGCGGTAAAGGAACGTCAGGAGCAGGGTGCGGATGTGCGAGCCGTCGACGTCGGCNNAGGGTGCGGATTTCCTCGTTGTTGAGGACCTTGTCGAGCTGGGCCTTCTCGCTGTTGATCAGCTTGCCGCGGAGCGGAAGGATGGCCTGGTAACGACGGTCGCGGCCCTGCTTGGCCGAGCCGCCGGCGGAGTCGCCCTCAACGATGTAGAGCTCCGTGAGGCTGGCATCGCGCTCGGAGCAGTCCGCGAGCTTGCCGGGCAACCCCCCGCCCGAAAGCGCGCCCTTGCGGATCGTCTCGCGCGCCTTGCGGGCCGCCTCGCGGGCGCGCGCGGCGTTGAGGCATTTGTCGATGACGCGCCGGGCGATCGATGTTTCCTTCTCGAACAAAAACTTCAGCTTCTCGCCCACAATCTTCTGGACGATGCCATCAATCTCGGAGTTCGAGAGCTTCGTCTTGGTCTGGCCTTCGAACCGGGGCTCCGACAATTTCACAGATACCACCGCGACCAGCCCTTCGCGCACGTCGTCGCCAGTGATCCCGGGATCCTTCTCCTTGATCAGGTTATTGGCCTTGGCAAAGTTGTTGATGACCCGAGTCAGGGCCGTGCGAAAGCCCGACAGGTGCGTGCCGCCCTCCAGATTGAAGATCGAGTTGGCGTAGGCAAAAATCTGGTCGTTGTACGAGTCGTTGTACTGCATTGCCACATCGACCACGGTGCCGGCCTTGGCCGGATCCTCGTTGGGCACGGTGTCGGTAAACGTGATGGGTTTGTCGTGCAGGACGATCTTGTTGCGGTTGAGAAACCGGACGAATTCGGTGATGCCGTCCTTGAACAGGAAGCGCTCGTGCTTCTGGGCGCGCTCATCGTTCAGGTCGATGGAGACGCCGGGGTTGAGGAACGCCAGCTCTCGGAGCCGGTTGGCGAGGATCTCGTATTTGAACTCCCGCGTGAGGAGAAAGATCTCCGGGTCGGGCTTGAAGGTGATCTTCGTCCCCGTCTTCTTGGTTTCACCGAGCACCGTCATCTTCTGCACGGTCTTGCCCTGCTCAAAACGCATGTGGTAGACCCGGCCATTCCTGCGCACTTCGGCCTCGAACCATTCGGAGACGGCATTGACGCATTTCGCGCCGACCCCATGCAGGCCGCCGGACACCTGGTAGGCGCCCTTGCCAAATTTCCCGCCGGCATGAAGATTGGTCAGCACGAGCTCGAGAGCCGGGATCTTGTAGACCGGATGCAGGTCGACGGGGATGCCGCGCCCGTTATCCTCGATCGAACAGGAGCCGTCGAGGTGGATGGTCACCGTGATCTGCGAGGCAAAGCCGGCGAGCGCCTCGTCAACCGAATTGTCCACGACCTCGAAGACGCAGTGGTGCAGACCCCGCTCCATCGTGTCTCCGATGTACATGTCCGGGCGCTTCCGCACACCCTCGAGACCTTCGAGCTTCTGGATTTTTGAAGCGTCGTAATCGGCGGCTCCAGCTTGAATTCTGCTCAGGTTTTCCGGGTCTTCTTGATCGGGCATGCGAGGGAAATTGGTCGTCGGGAATGAAGTTAAAATTGTCTTGGAAAATGCGTCTTCCGACAACGTTTTTCTTTCCACTTTCGGACTGAACCCTAATTTTGAGTTGCCAGCTAATGATAATGGTGTAAGTGGCTGGCATATTGAAACTTTCAGTAAAGGTCGATTATGCCTGTCGGGTATTGGCCCAACTCGCGCGTCACCATGGCGAAGGGCGCCTTGCTCATATCGAGGAACTGGCTGAGATTGAGGCCGTTCCGGCGAACTATCTGGTGCAGATTTTAAGCGAGCTTCGCAATGGCGGCCTGATCACGAGTCGACGCGGAAAGCAGGGCGGCTATGCCCTGGCCCGGGCCCCGGACAAAATCACTCTTTACGACATCGTAAAGCTCATCGAGGGCGACCACTTGGAACTCGGCGGGAATGCTAACGGCCAGTCCGGAAAACGAGTACAGCAGGTCTGGCGTGAGATCCGCGCCACGCTGGAAGCCAGGTACCGGAGCTACACGCTCGAGATGCTGGTTCCGCGCGGGCCCGGCGAGATGTATTATATCTGAGATTCTCGCGCTGCGAGAATCCTATTTGACCGGACCCAACGTGGCGGCACAGTGGGACGCTGATGCCGACACCCACGGTTGAGAAGCTTCTCATTCTGCAGGATCGCGACCAGAAGCGGCTGGCGCACGAGAGTTTGCTGCGGGCAATCCCGCGCGACATTGCTGCGATCGAACAAAAGATCGCCGGAGAACAGACGGCGCTGGAAGCCGCCCGGGGCGAATTGCAGCAACTGGAGCTGAAGAAGAAGGCGCTGGAGAACGAGATCGGCGCCGCGGCCGAACAGATGGGCCGTTACCGGAGCCAGCAGCTTCAGGTGCGGAAGAACGACGAATACCAGGCGCTGGGCGTTGAAATCGAGCATGCACAATCCGCCATCGGCGCTCTGGAGGAGCAGGAACTAGAAGTGATGTATGCGATCGATGAGGCCAGGAGGAAGCTGGCCGCCGCCGGGGAGGAGCTGAAGCATAACGTCAGCGGGCACGAGGCGCGCATTCGCCTCTTGCGCGAGCGCGAGACCGGCCTGCAATCCGAGTTCCAGTCGGTGCAGGCGCTGGTCGCGGCGGCGCGGGAAGGGATCGATGAATCGGTGCAGCGGCTCTACGAGCGGCTTGCCGTCAAGCCCGGCCTACCCGTTGTTGTGGCCATCCGCGACGGCAAATGCGACGGATGCCACCTCAAGATTTCCTCCAACGTCGAGAGTGAATCACGCAAGGCTGACAAGGTGGTGACGTGCGACCAATGTGGCCGCATCGTATATTGGGAGTCGTAGGAATTGGCCGGACGCAACGCCCGGCCAATTCCTTAACTTCTCAGCCAAAACAAAAGACCATGGCGCGGCCCGGAAAAGCGACGTCTTGCTTCTTTCTTTTTCCGTCTTCAATCTCATCAGCTTGGTCTTGGGGCCAGATCGTCGCTCCGTTCTTTGGAAACATCCCGACGGCGCGGGTAACTCCGCGCCCAGTGCGCCTGCATTCCGGGGCAACCCGGGCCTTGCAGGCGGTTCGGAGAGGAAAGTCCGGACACCTTTGGGCAGGATTCCCGGCAAGATACGTTGACGCGCCGGCCCGGTTGGCCGCAAGGCCGCCGACCGGAGGCGCTTCTGCTCAAGCCGGGGCGCGGCGGTTCAAGCCGCCGCGACGGATAGTGCCACAGAGAATATACCGCCCTNNGGTAAGGGTGAAAAGGTGGGGTAAGAGCCCACCGCGCCGGCAGCGATGCCGGTGGCAGGGAAAACCCAATCCGGTGCAAGACAAAATAGGGGACTGGACGGCCCGTCCTGGAGTCCCGGGTATGTCGCATCCTCCTGCGCTCGCTCCGCGGGTGGTGGAGGGCGGGTCCCGCAAGGGATCCGAGAGAAATGACAATCAGCCCGGCGCAAGCCGGGCACAGAATCCGGCTTACGGCCCCAAGACCATCCCCTTTGCGGGCGGGGGGCGAAAGAATTCGACCTTGACTCGTCTGGGGGCGTCTGAGTCTGTACCCCCTTACCCATGGCCAACACAAAATCCGCCATCAAGAACGCCCGCAAGTCCACCCGGCGCATGCTGCGCAACAAGGCGGTGAAGACCCGCCTCAAGACGCTGGCCAAACAGCTGGAAGTCGCCACGAAGTCCGCCGATGCGGCGGCCGCCAAGAGCGCCGCGATTGCCTATGTCGCCGCGAACGACAAAGCGGTGCGTAGCGGTGTCGTGCATGCAAATGCCGCCGCCCGAGTAAAGTCGCACACGGCCAAGCTGGTGTTCGCCAAGTAAAGCGAGCGCTGATGCATTGCCGCCCCCGCCGCTTCCGGGCCGCGGGGGTTTCTATTTTGGGAAGCCACCGGTCGGACGACACGCCTCCAGGCCGCCCGCCCGATGTCTTCGTAGCCGTCGCCATTCGACATACTCGGACCTCACGCGTGGACATTGACGGCATCAGGTGATCCGGGTAGGAAGCCTGCTTGCAGGCGATTCTAGCCCTGAATCGCGAGCAAGCTCGCTTCCTACAATTTGCATGGGTACGGCTTTGCGCATGCCTCCCCGCCTTCAATTGCTGCCTTGGGACCGGCCATTACTTCCGCAGGCCATCGAGTTTCTGGCGCGGGACTGGCCCGGCTCGGGACCCCTGGATTTGTCTGCCTTTCTGGTCGTGGTCTCGACGCGCCAGTCCGGCCGGCGATTGCGCGAGGGGCTGGCTGCGTGGGCGGCGGCGCGGGGGCAGGCGGTGCTGTCGCCGCAGGTAGTTCTGCCGGAGAGCCTGGTAACCCGTAGCGGACCGGAGACACTGGCGGCGTCCCGGCTCGAGTCATTGCTGGCGTGGACGAAGATCTTGCTCGAAATCGACTTGAACGAGTTCCGGGAGGTCTTTCCGATCGGTCCGCCTACCCAGACGTTTGCCTGGGCAGTTCGATTGGCGGCGAAATTTGCGCAGCTCAAGGTCGGACTTGGCGAAGCCGGACTGCGGCTGGCAGATGTGGTGTCGCACGCGAGCGAAGGTTTCGCGGAAGCCTTGCGTTGGGAGCAGATTGCCGAATTGGAGCGCAGGTATGCGGAAAAGTTGACTGCGTCTGGCCGGACTGACGTCCAGGATCTGGCGTTGGCGTCGGTGGTTGAGCCGCGACTGCCCACCGGGATCCGTCGCGTCGTAATGCTGGCGGTGCCGGATCCGCTTCCTTTGGCCGTGAGAATGCTGGCCGCATACGCCCGGACGATCTCCGTTGACGTGGTGGCTTTTGGCCCGGCGGGCGGCGAGGCTCTGTTCGATGCCTGGGGGCGCCCTCGCACCGAAGCCTGGACGAGGCGGGAGTTGGAACTGGAGGGCTTCGAACAGCACGTTCATCTCTGCACGGACCCGCTGGCGCAGGCCGGCCGGGTGGTCGACGCGACGCGGAGTTATGGCTCTCACGAGGGAGTGCTGGCGGTCGGCGTCGCCGACTCCGATGTGCTGCCATTCCTGGAGAACGGGCTGAGGAGCGCCGGGATCGCAACCTTTGCTCCTGAGGGCCGGCCGTTCCGGCAGGAGGCGTTTTTCACGTTGCTGGATGCGCTGGCCACCGTGGCGCGAGAACGGTCGTTCGAAGCCGCGTCGTCGTTGGCGCGTTGTCCCGACGTGCTGACCTACCTTGCCGATGGCACTGGTTCCGGCGGTTCGCCGGCGCGGCTGCTCGCCGGACTCGATGAACTCCGTTCTCGCCATCTTCCGCCCACGCTGCGCGCGGCGGGGACCCATTTGCCCGGCCTCGAAGCGGAGTTTCCTGAATTGCGGTCGGCGGTCGCCAGATTGGCCGGGATCGAGGTGACGCTCACGGAGGGCTCGTTTCCTGATAACGGGGTCCGCGCGCTAGGCTTGATTTTTGGCCAGCGCTGGCTCGACTTCGCCCGGGCAGGGGACGCGCAGTTGGCGGAAATGGCCGAAACGTGGCGGGATCTGCTCCGCCAGGCGTGTGCTGCCAGGCCACTGGCTGGCGATCTGGCGACGAACGATTGGTGGGAACTCGCGCTGCCGTTGTTTGGCGACGGACGCCGCTTCGACGACAAGCCTGTCGGCGCCGTCGAACTCCAGGGATGGCTGGAGTTGCTTTGGGAGGACGCACCGCATTTGGTGGTCTCCGGCTTGAATGACGGGCGGGTGCCGGAAGCCGTCGTCGGAGACCCGTTCCTGCCGGAGGCGCTGCGCGAGGAACTCGGATTGAAAACCAACGCCGCCCGAATGGCCCGCGATGCCTACGTATTGCAGGCGCTGGCCGCCTGTCGTGCGCAAGGCGGCCGGCTGGACCTGCTGCTCGGCAAGACCTCTGCGGCGGGCGACCCGTTGCGTCCCTCCCGCTTGCTCCTGCGCTGTCCCGACGCGGAATTGCCGCAGCGGGTGGCGTTTCTTTTCCGGCCGGCCGATGCGACCCGCGCCACCCTGGCCTGGCAGCGGGCCTGGTTGCTGCGACCGAGGAAGAAGGCGGCGCCGCCCCGGCTCTCGGTCACGGCTTTTCGCGACTATCTGAAATGTCCCTTTCGCTACTATTTGGGGCGCGTGCTGGGGATGAAGCCGATCGACGCGGCGAAGACCGAGATGGACGCACGTGATTTCGGTGATTTGTGCCACGGGGCGCTCGAGGCGATGGGCCGCGAGCCGGCGCTGCGCGACTGCACCGAGGCGGGCACGTTGCGCGAATTCCTGCTGGCGGAACTCGATCGGATTGTGCGCGTCCGGTTTGGAGATCAGCTCGCGCTGCCGCTGATCGTGCAGGTTGAGTCGGCCCGGCAGCGACTGGCCAGGGCCGCCGAAGTCCAGGCGCGCGAGCGGGCCGAGGGGTGGGTGATTGAACGGGCCGAGTGGCGGTTCCCGGATGCTCCGGCCCGGACGCTCGGCGGGCTGGTGGTGCGGGGCAAGATCGACCGCATCGACCGCCATGAGGGATCGGGAGCCTGGCGCGTACTCGACTATAAGACCTCCGACCGGGCGGTGACTCCGCGTGAAGCGCATTGCCGGCGGGCGGGCCGCCGGCCGGGGAATGAACGGAGTCCGGAAATGGCGCGGTTCATCATCGACGGCGCGGAGCACGTCTGGACCGACCTGCAACTCCCGCTTTATCTGTGGGCGCTGGAACTGGAGAACGCCGCCGCCTGGCCGGCGACCAGTGTGGCCTGCGGCTATTTTCATCTGCCCAAGGCCATTGGTGAAACGGGCGTGGCGGTGTGGAGCGATTATTCCGCCACGTGGCATTCCGCCGCAATGCGTTGCGCCGGGGCCGTGGCGGAGGCGATCTCGGCGCAACGCTTCTGGCCGCCTGCGGAGGGCGTGGACTCCGACGATTTTGCCGCACTATTCCACCACGGATTCGCGGAAAGCGTGGCCGGGGAATTTGCGCACCCGGGGGAGGGCCGGCCGTGACACCCATCGGCCATGTGATGATCCTGGCGTCCGCGGGATCGGGCAAGACCTACGCGCTGACCAACCGGTTCATCCGGCTCCTCTCCCGCGGGGTGGCGCCGGAACGGATCGTGGCGCTGACGTTCACCCGCAAAGCCGCGGGTGAGTTCTTCGACGAGATCCTCAACAAGCTCGCCGCGGCGGCGCGGGACCCGGCGCGGGCCGCCTCGCTGGCCCGCGAGATTGACGGTCCCGGCCTCGGTTGCGCCGGATTCCTCAAGATGCTGCGCGCGGTGACGGACGCGATGCACCGGCTCAATCTCGGGACCTTTGACAGCTTCTTCGCGCGCCTGGTGCGCAATTTCCCCCTGGAACTCGGCTTGGCTGGCGATTTTGAGATCTTGAACGAATCCGCGGTCGCGGCCGAGCGGGCGAGGGTGATGCGCCGCATCTTCGCAGGGGCGGGGGCACTGACTGAAGCGCAGCGGGCGTTCATCGAAGCGTTCAAGCGGGCGACCTTTGGCGCCGAGGAAAAACGGCTGGGTCACCATCTTGACCGGTTTCTCGATCAGTATCAGGAGGTTTATCTCGCGGCGCCTGATCCGGCTTGTTGGGGCAATCCGGATCGCATCTGGCCGGAGGGCTGCCCCTGGCTGACGGCGGCCGCCGGGCGCTCCGATGCCGCGCGCTTGCTCCGGACCGCTCTGGCTGGAGAAACGCTGACGGACGGTCAGCGCCGGCGCTGGGAGGATTTTTTTGCCGCACTCGGTGATTGGGCCCCGGGCGGGACGCTCCCGGCCCCGGTGGCGTACATTCTCCAGAATGCCTTCAAGGTTTGGAACGATTTGGACCGCGGCGCGGCCGAGATAGTCGTCGATCGCCGCAAGCAGCTGTTCCCGCCGGTCGCGGGCGCGGCCTTGAAGGCGGTGGTGAGTGCGGTCGTGGGTGCCGAACTCCGGCGTCGCCTGGAGATGACCCGCGGAATCCATGCCGTGCTGCGGGCCCACGAAACGTTTTATCACGAACTCGTGCGGCGAACGGGCCGGCTGACCTTTGCCGATGTGCAACGGCTGTTGCTTCCGACCGCCGGCGCGCCGCGGCTGGCTGCGGACCGGAGGCCGGCGGAGGACGACGATGGCGAGGCCCGGCTGTTCATCGATTTCCGGCTCGATGCCTGTTTCGAACACTGGCTCCTGGACGAATTCCAGGACACGAGCTTTGGCCAATGGAGCGTATTGCGGAACCTGATCGATGAGGCGGTGCAGGACCCGACCGGCCGCCGCAGCTTCTTCTACGTAGGGGACGTGAAGCAGGCGATCTTCACCTGGCGCGAAGGCGATCCACGGCTCTTTCGCGAGATCTTCGAGCACTACAATCGCGGCGGTTCCGGGGCGATCAAGGAAGAGCGGCTGGACCGTTCGTTCCGTTCCGGGCCGGCCGTCATCGCGACGGTCAACCGCGTGTTTGGCGCGAGCGACGTATTGCGCCGGTTGTTCCCGGCGGCGGTGGCGGAAGCCTGGGGGCGCGAATGGCGCGATCATACGTCGGCCCGCCCGGAGATCGAGGGGCAGACAGCGTTGTTGCACGCCGAGGACGAAGCTGGCCGGTTCGCCCGCACGCTGGAAGTGTTGCGCGAAGTGCGTCCGCTCGACCGCGGGCTGACCTGCGCGGTGCTGGTCAGAACCAACGACACGGGAGCGCGCCTCGCCGATTACCTCCGGCGCGAAGGCGGATTGGCCGCGCTGGCTGAGGCGGATTTGCACGTCGGCACGGACAACCCGCTCGGGGCCGCCCTCCTCGCCCTATTTGAAGCTGCCGCGCACCCGGGGGACACCCTGGCTTGGGAGCATCTGCGTATGACCCCGCTGGGGGGCGTGCTCGAGGCGGAGGGTCTCTCAGGGCCGGATCAGCTGACCCGGCACTTGCTCGGCGGGCTGCACGCGGAGGGCTTTGAACGCACAGTGGAGACGTGGCTGCGGCGCCTGGATCCGCATCTCGATCCCGGTGATGCGTTCAGCCGCCAGCGTGGGGCGCAATTCGCGGCGGTGGCCCGGCTGTTCGATGCCACCGGCAGTCGGGAGGTTGGCGAATTCATCCGGTTCGTTGAGAGTTATGTGGAGCGGGAGGCGGAATCGGCGTCGGTGGTCAGGGTGATGACTATTCACAAAGCCAAAGGCCTCGGGTTTGATCTGGTCATTCTCCCGGACCTGCAGGGGAGCAAGCTCGACCAGCGGCGCGAGGGGCTGGGGGTGCAAAAGGCCGCCGATCGATCGGTGGAATGGGTCCTCGATCTTCCGCCCAAGCAGTTCCAGGATGCGGACGAGAGGTTGGCGGCCCACGTGAGAATGGCTGAGGCGGAGGCATGTTACGAAGGGCTTTCGCTCCTCTACGTGGCTATGACGCGGGCCCGGCGCGCGATGTATCTTGTCATTGAGCCTCCGGGCGCTTCCGCGTCGAACAATTTTCCCCGATGGCTGACATCAACCCTCGATGAAGGGACTGCCGCCGTTTTGGTGGGCCGGCTGACGTTGCCAGGATCGTTTTCGATGGGTGAGCCCGAGTGGCATTCCGGAACCAGCTCCGCGCTCCGGCCAAAGCCCAGCGAGGCGGCAATTGAACCGATCAAGGCCGGCATTGCTGGCCGCAGCGGGCGTCTGCCGGCGCGCCGGCCATCGGATGCGAGCGCGGGCCGGGTTCCTTGCGCGGCGTTGTTTTCACTCGAGGGCGGACTGTCGGCGGATTTCGGTGCCGCCGTGCACGCGTTGTTTGCGTCGGTGGAATGGTGGCCCGCCGGCGACGCCGGGGCGTGGGCGGGCGCCCGGCGTCAGGCCGGTGCGGACGAAGCCGTCCTGTCCGAGGCCCTGGGATGCCTGAACGATCCGGCGCTCGCCCGGGTGTTCGCGCGACCGCCGGGTCTGGCTGAGGTGTGGCGCGAGCGGCCGTTCGAGGGCGTGCTCGACGGGATTTGGATTTCCGGCGTTTTCGATCGGGTGGTGATTGAACGCGACGCTGCGGGCGGGGCTCCGACGCGGGTCATGGTTATCGATTTCAAATCCGATCGCGTCGAGGGCGGGGAGCAGATCCAACAGGCGACCGGGCGCCACGCCGGACAACTCGACCTCTATCGGCGAGTCGCGGCAGTGCTGACAGGCGTTTCACCTGGCCGGATTGACGGCCAACTCGTGTTTACCGGCCCCCGCCAGGCGATCACGGTGCCATCGTCTGCCTAATTTCTGCTTTACAGAGGGAAAAAAGCGCCGCACGGTGCGGAAGAAAATAACTCAACTTTATGGGCAATCTGAAGAAGAAACGTCGGCTCAAGATGAACAAACACAAGCGCCGTAAGCGCTTGAAGTCACACCGCCATCAGAAGCGCACTTGGCAGAAGTGAACGCTCCGAACCGCTGAGGCGTTGGACGCGCCCATGACCCGCCGCCGATTTGCGGCGGGTTTTTTGTTTCAACACAGCGAGGCGTCACTGTTGCTTCCCGCGTATCAAGAATAAGTAAATGACCCCAGCAAAAACTGGCCGGCGCCGATTTGGTCTTGTCATGGGAAGGGTTCGTTATAGAAACTACGATGCTTCTGTGATCGTGTAGCAAAAGGTTCGCCGGGCGTGCGTTTTGGGGCGGGCCGATTGTGGTTACCTCAAGATTAATTACCCTTCCCATCGCCAGATTCCAATTCGTCCCCCGCATGTTATCCTTCTCAAAGAAAGCGAAAGGATTTTTCATCGACGTCAATGCAGAGGCGGTGCTAATGGCGCGTACGTCGTCGCCCGATGCTCCGATGGTGGTGGAAGAAATGCGGGAGGCTCCGGTGTCGGATGAGGCTGCCGTGCAGCGCGCGCTGAAGGAACTGCAGGGCAAGAGGAGAAGCAGTTTCATTCACGCGCGTTGTGGGATCTACCCACCCCACCGGCTGGTGCGACGGGTGACCCTCGATCTGAAGCGCCTCAAAGAGACGGATTATTTTCAGGAGATCTGCATCCAGCAATTCCACGTGGAAGAGGATAAATGCACCCTCGCGGTGCTCAATGCTGCTGACGGCACTGACTACGATGTGGGGAAGGTAACGACCCAAAAGGAAGTGATTTTCACCGGCGGCCCGAATGACGAATTCTTGGCGGCCCAGGAAAGGCTGCTGGCGTTGGGCGTGTTTCCCGAGCGGCTGGAACTCGGCACGCTGGTGGCCTTGGGAGCGGTGATGAATTACCACGGGTTCGCGCAGCTGAAAGCCCCCACGCTGATGCTGGAAATGGATGCAGACACCACTCAGGCTTTCGTGATTGGCGCGGGCGGACTCGATATCAGCCGGTCCATCCCTTACGGTTTCGAGGCGATGATCTCGGTCGTCCAAAAGGAGCTGAACTTGAAGGATGAAGAATCAGCCCGGAAGCTCTTCTATTCGAATACCTTCGATTTTACGAACATGGGCGGTGCGCTGACGAGAAAGCTGTTAAAGGAGCTGCAGGCGTTGGTCGGTTTTTATGAAGTGCAGACGGGCCAATCGATCGGGCAGGTGTTGTGCACGCAGATGCCGCCGAAACTTGCCTGGCTCGGCGGTGCGATCGCGAAAGAGCTGGGGGTGGAGTCGCTCAAGCTGGATTTCGCGGCTTGGCTGAAATCGCGTGAGATCAGTTTCGCCAGTTCGGCCGAGCCGTCTGGAATGGACGCGAGATGGCTGGCGGTGTTTGGCCAAATGACTTATTACGATGCAGTTCCCGTGGCGAAAAAGTGACCAATCCCAAGCCAGGCTGATTTCTGCCTGGCATCCGAATTTCCGCAATCGTGAACGGTTGCCGGATACCAAGGTGGTGCGCACGTATTTCTTCGTCAATTTTACCGCCGTTATGTTGGTGCTGTGTCTCGCTCTTGGTGTCTGGTACCAGGAATATCGTATCGGAGTCTTGGATCACCAGGTGACCGACTGGCAGGTCCAGATTGCCCAGAACCAGAAGAGCGCAGTCGAGGCCGTCGCGCTGTCCAAGAAATTCGCCGCGGAAGAGAAAAAGATTCGCGAGTTGGGCGTTTTTCTTCAGCGACGTTTGGTGCTTTCCCAGTTCATGGTCCATCTCGGGAAATCGTTGCCGGCCGCTTTGGTGATCGATGCCGTCGACATTCGCGAAACCGGGGTGAATCTTCGCGGCACCGCCGCAGGCTCGCCGGTGGAGGCGACGGGTCGTACGTCAGCGTACGTCGAGCTGCTCCAGCACGATAGCTATTTCAAGGACATCGTCGAAACCAAGGATGTGACACAAGACGTGAGGCGCGATCAGGCGTCCGGGCGCGTCACCTTTGACCTGTTCATGCGATTTAAAGGAAGGGCGAAAGAGTAACCATGACGTTGACCCTGAAAGATTCGGCTGCTTTTTTTAAGCGGTATCCGATTGGAGTCGCTTGCGGGTTGCTGAGCGTGATCGCGCTGGTCGGATATTTTGTGCGGAGCACTCGGGCAAGCGAACTCAGTGACCAGCTCAAGGACGTGGAAACGCAGGGCGAAAGAATCCAGGGCGACATCCACAATGGCACTGATCTCGTCGCGCAATGCTCGACCCTGACGGCAGCGGCGAAAGAGCTCGAGTCTCGCTTGGTGCGAGGCTCCGAGCGCGCGCACAACCAGCAGTATTTCTATGAGATTGAATCGGAAACAGGGGTGAGAGAAGTCAGCCTGCAACCGAACGGCGCTGATCCAAGGAAGGGCGCCAACAGTTTTTGTTACGGGATCGGTTATACGGTTACGGTGGAGGGGAATTTCCGGCAGTTGCTCGATTTTGTGGGCCGGCTTGAATCCGGGCACTATTTCTACCGGTTGATTTCGGCATCGGCTTCCCGCAAGGGGGACCGCAACGTGTCTGGCTCGGGAGCGGTGATCAGCCTGACGCTTAACCTCGAATTGCTCGGTCTGCCATGACAAGAATCGATCACGTGTTGGTGTGTTTGCTGGCCCTGGGCGCAGGGGCGTTGTCAGTGCATGGCGGAGAGGTGTCGAGTCTCGCCAAACGGCAGGAAACCTTGAATCTGGCGGCCCAGTTGTTGGCCCCGCGGACAAATCCGGCAGCGCAATTGCCTGATGATCTGGTGAACCCATTCGATCCCGGAGCCAAGGCCATCAAGAATTCCGCTGGCCAAATGCCCGATCGCCCACCGGCGAGCTCGGATCGGGAAACTTTGGAAAAGATCGCATCGAGTATCAAGGCCTCCGGAATGATGATGTTAAGAGGTCAGCCGCTGCTGCTCGTCCATGAAAAGAAACTCCGGGTTGGCGATGACCTGAAGATCAAATTTGAAGGTTTCGACTACGTTGTGGTCGTCACCGCAATCGAGCCAACCTCCTTCAGCCTTCGTCTGAATCGCGAAGAAGTCACCCGGCCAATCAAACCAGGAAAGAAGATCCCATGAGAACACGTTCCTTCGAGCTTGCGCTCATTCTGCTCACGTCTGTCGCTATCGGACGAAGTCAACCCGCGCCGGCCGCCCCGGCCGCCGCCGAAACGACCGTCGCGGTCGCGACGCCCACAGCCCCGGCTGATACGCCCGCTGCCGTCGTGAAACCGGCCGAGGCAGCCCAGGGAACGGATTCTGCCGCCGCCGGCGCCACCCGCAACAAGGATACTCTGTCGGTCGATTTCCCGGATGAAGACATCCGCACGATTTTGCGGAATGTCGCCGATCTGTTTGAATTGAATCTCGTCATTCCGGATACCCTGCAGGGCAAGGCTTCCATCAAGCTCCACGACGTGACGTGGAAACAGATTTTCGAGGTCGTTCTCAATCCGGTCGGCTATACCTACATTGACGAGGCCGGGATCATCAAGGTGGTCAGCCTAGACAGCTTGAACCAGGAACCGGTGGACACCGAAATATTCGTTTTGAGTTATGCCCGGGCGAGCGACGTTCAGCCGGCAATCGTGACCATGATCGAGAGCGGCAAGGGCGGAAAGCTCACGGTTGATGCGCGCAGCAATTCCCTGATTGTCACCGAACGCCCCTCAAAGCTGAACAAGATCCGCCCGATCATCAAGCAACTCGACCGGGCGACGGATCAAGTGATGATCGAGACAAAATTCATCGAGGTGACGGAAAATGACGTCAAGAATCTTGGGGTGAACTGGGCCTCCATGCAGAATTACACGATGACTCTGGGCAACCTGCAGCAGGGGATCAGCGCCAGCAGCATCCCCAATGCGTTTTACAACCTGGTGAATCGCCCCGGCAGTAATCTCAATGGTGGAGTGCAGGGAATTACAACGAGCACCACGGGCGTTGCCTCTCCGGCCTCCATCGTCACTCCCTCCGCGGTATTTTCAGCGCAGGACTTTAGCGTGATTCTTTCGGCTCTTGAATCGTTGAGCACGACCAAGATCGTGTCGAACCCCACCATTGTCACCCTTAACAATACGGAGGCCACGATCGATGTCGGCGAGGAGGACCCAATCCCCAATTACACGTATAACCAGGAGCGCGGTTCGTTTGAAGTGAGTGGGTTCACCTACAAGCCGATCGGAATCATCCTCAAGGTGACGCCTCAGGTGAACGCGAGTGGTTTCATCAAGCTCACGCTTGCTCCAGAGGTGAGTCAAAAAGCCGGCACGGCCTCTTTTGGTGGGGCGGGTGGAGCGCAAATCCCGATTATCTCCGAGCGCAAGGCGACGACTCAGGTCACCCTCAAGGATGGATTCACGATGGGCATAGGTGGCCTCCGTTCCTCTACCACCACCAAAGGCTCATCCAGGGTTCCACTTCTTGGTTCCATCCCGGTTCTCGGGCAGCTTTTCAGGAGCGACAGCAAGGAAGCGCAGACGACGAATCTCATCATCTTCATCACCGCCAGGACCGTCAACGCCGAGGGCGCGTCGCTGAATGAGGTCTTCGATCCGCGCCAGGTGCGCGATATGGGGGTGCGGCGCGATGAACTGCCGGGTTATCGGGACGGCTCCGATCCATTCCTTCCCGCCGAAGGAACGATGCAGAAGAAATAAGCGATTCCGATCGCCTTCGTGCGGCCGGCCTTGTCTGGTTCGCCTTCGAGCGTGTCTCCCTGATGGCACGCTCGATTTTTTGGTGGGATGTTCCCTGGTTGGGCGGGTTGACCGACTGAACGCACGACTATTCGTTAGCCATTTTGTGGAAAGCCGCTAGCGTGGGATTGCGATGACTGTGCGTAGCGCCCCAACCGCAGACTCACCCCGAGAGGGTTTTGCCGACCTCTTTCTTCGTCTTCAACCGCAAATGGGAGAGTTGGATCACTTTCTGCGGTCCCAACTCGGCAGTTTCGAGCCGGAGATCCGCAGCTCCGTGGAATATTGTCTCGACGTCTCGGGCAAGCGCATCCGGCCGGCGCTGGTTTTCTTCAGCGGCTGGCGCGCCGCCGAGCCGATCGCCCCCGCGCTGGTCAAGGCGGCGGCAGTGGTGGAAATGGTCCATCTCGCCACGCTGGTTCATGACGACATCATGGACGGAGCGGACCTGCGTCGCAACCGGCCTACGGTGGCGCGGCGTTATGGCGCCGATGTCGCCGTTTTGCTTGGCGACGCCTTGCTGGCGCACGCAGTCCATGTCGCGGCGCAGTTTCCGTCCGCGGAGATCTGCCGGATCGTTTCCGATGCGACGCGCAAGGTGTGCGCGGGTGAGATCGCCCAGACTTTGCGCCGGGGGGATCCGGCGATTACCCTGGCCGACTATCGCCGGATCATCGGTCTGAAAACGGCAGAGCTGTTCCGGCTTTCCTGCCAACTCGGAAGCCGGTTGGCCGGATTCGACGACGGCTTCGTGGAGGCGTCGTCGGCCTTCGGCCAGCGGCTCGGATCCGCCTATCAGATGTACGACGATCTGGCTGATTTCTTCGGCGAGGAGAAACGAATCGGCAAGACGCTGGGGACCGATTTGTCTGGGGGAAAAGTCACGCTGCCAACGCTCGTCTTGCTGAACAAACTACCGGCAAATGAACGAGATGAACTGCTGGAGGAAATCCGAGGACGACGCGCCCCGCCTTTGGAACGCCGACGGGCGCTGATGAGCGCGCACGGCGTGTTTGCGGAAGTGGCGGGAAGTGTGCGCGCTGAACTGGAGGCCGGGGTTGCCCTGCTGGCCCCCTGGGCGCACCTCGAACCCACCCCATTGCTCGTCCAATTGCTGGGTCTCTTGCAGGATCAGGTTAACAACCTCTCCGGCGGAGAGATTGCGTAGATTCCGTTTGCGTCAGCGAAGGCTCTTGATTTCCTTCCGGCTGGATGGCCTTCACCAAAGCAATTAGCAAGACGCTGGTGATGACTCCTGAGCGCCAGCAGGAGGCCGATACTGATCGGGAGGTGGTCAGGCAGGTCCAGGCCGGCGATGTTGCCGCCTTTGACAAGTTGATGCTCAAATACCGGGAGCGAATCTACTCCGTCATCTACAACCTGTGCGCGAACCGCGAGGATGCAGCGGACCTCACGCAGGCGACCTTCATCAAAACGTTCCAATCGATCAACCGCTTCCAGGGGCAGTCGTCTTTTTTTACCTGGCTCTACCGGATCGGCGTTAACGCCACGCTGACGCACCTGCGAAAGAATAGGTTGCGCACATTCTTCAGCTTTGAACAGTTTACCGAGGAGGAGAAATCATCCGAAATTATCGACGCGCTGACCGACAAGACCGGTGCCGACCGGGAGACATTTGTAAAAGAGCTGCAAGAAAAATTGAACGAAGCGTTGCAGAAATTGTCTATCAAGCATCGGACAGTGGTTACATTATTTGAGATCGATGGATTGGGCCATGATGAGATTGCTGAAATTGTCGGCTGTTCAGTGGGCACGGTGCGGTCGCGCCTGCATTACGCCAAGCAATTGCTGCAGGCCGAGCTTCAACCCTATCTTCGTTAGCTGATCATGTCTGACCGTCGATCCCAGACTTCATCTCACGTCTCCGTGGAGGATTTGCTTCACGTGAAACGAGCTGAGCGTCCACCGCCGGAGTTTTGGGCGAAGTTTGAAAGTGAGCTGCGCCAGAGACAGCTCGCAGCGCTGGTTGAACGAAGGTCATGGTGGCACGGGCCGGTGGCGGCTTTCAATCGGTTTGGCTGGCTTCGATTGCCGGTTGGGGCGATGGCGGTTCTGGCGGTCACTGTCGTTTCGATCCGCCATTACTCCTCGACTGACCGGATGCGCGACGATTCATATGGCGTGGTGGTTGGGAACAAATTGGCTCTCCTCTCAAAGACATCCGGGATCTCAGCGGAATCCAAGCCCACGGAGAATGTGCGTGCGGTGGCTCCTTCCCAGCCGGTGATGCTTAGGGAAGAAACCGTGCCAAAGAGCCGCGATGCGAACAGGGTGGTGTCCGAAGTGTTGCCGCCGCCGCAGGATGCCGGTCTGATCCAGCAGGTGGCTGAATTGGACGATTCGGCTGGCTCTCCGGTGTTTGAGCCTTTGGCTGAGTCATTAGCGACCCGATTTCGCTCGCCCGGCGTCGTCGATCCGGTGCTGCTCGAAGCGACGGTTCATCCGGTCGGTTTTGAAGAGCGTTCAATTTCGATGCTGCGTTCCCATTCTGCTGCGGAGGTACTCCCGACGGCGGTCGCTGCGACCGAGCAGCGGCGGTCCCGCCTGCTGGCCGACTTGGGGTTCGCCGGGACTTACGCGGCGGAACCCTCTGCTCCCGAACACGCCAAGCGCAGTGTTATTCGCCACTTGGCCGAAGACGGGTGGGACCGCTCGATAAGCCGGCTTGAGGCCGAGGCTGATCGTTTCTCAATCAGATTCTGACAACTGGGCGTCGCTGGAGTCTTGGCGGAACATCGGGCGGTCGGGAAAGTGTTTGGTCCAGTAACCGGTGGTTAGACCGACGCATCGCGGTGCCACAGCTTTGCTTTTCGACCCAAGTCGCCTAGGTTTCGGGACACTTTTTTTCCCCCCCCCATGCGCATCGAACGTGATTCTATGGGCGAGATGCCGGTTCCGGACGATGCCCTGTACGGTGCATCCACGGCGCGGGCGGTGCTCAACTTTCCAATCAGCGGCCGCCCGATGCCCGTCGCATTCATTCACGGGCTGGGACTGGTCAAGGCCGCTTGTGCCGCCGCCAATGGAGACCTCGGCCTTTTAAGCATGGAAAAGAGCGAGCTCATCCAACGAGTCGCTCAAGAGGTCATCGACGGGAAACTAGATGGCCACTTTCCGGTTGATGTTTTCCAGACGGGTTCCGGGACCTCGTCAAACATGAACGTCAATGAGGTCATCGCTAATCGGGCCAGCCAGCTGAGTGGCCAACCGCTCGGGTCAAAGAGTCCTTTGCATCCGAACGATGACATCAATCTCGGGCAGTCGTCGAATGACATCGTTCCGACCACCCTGCATGTCAGCGTTGCCGTGGCGCTGCAGCGCCGGCTGGCACCGGCGTTGGAGGAACTTGCCGCGGCGATCGAGGTGAAGTCGGCCGAGTTTCGCGACGTGATCAAGATCGGACGCACGCATCTGATGGATGCGACGCCCCTGACGATGGAACAGGAGTTCTCGGGTTACGTCGCCCAGGTCCGCAAGGCCGTCGAAAGGACGCACAAGGCGGTGGCGGCGCTTGGCGAGCTGGCCATCGGTGGCACGGCGGTCGGCACCGGTCTCAACTGTCATCCGGAGTTTCCGTCGCGGGTCTGCCGCATTCTGTCGCAACGCACCGGCCTGTCGTTCCGGGAAGCCCGCAACCATTTTGAAGCGCAGGGGGGCCGGGACGATTGCGTGGAAGTTGCCGGCCATCTTGCGACGGTTGCTGCCAGCCTTACGAAGATCGCCAACGACCTCCGCCTGATGGGCTCCGGCCCTCGCGCCGGCCTCGCCGAAATCCGGCTCCCGGCCACCCAGCCGGGATCGTCCATCATGCCGGGCAAGGTCAATCCGGTCATGAGTGAGATGCTGGGTCAGGTTTGCATTTATGCGACGGGCCTCGCGAACATGGTGGTGATGTGTGGGCGCGATGGCCAATTCGAGCTGAACGTCACGATGCCTCTCATCGCGCATGCCTTGCACGAGGCGACCGCCTGTCTGGCCAACGGTTGCCAGGTGTTCGCGCGCCGGTGCGTGGCCGGAATCGAGGCTGACCCGGTGCGTTGCCGGGAGCTGGTCGACCGTTCACTCATGCTCGTGACCGCACTCAACCCGTCCATCGGTTATGACGCCGCCGCCGCGGTGGCCAAGGAAGCCCATGCCACCGGCCGGACCCTGCGCGAGGTGGTGCTGGAACGCGGGCTGATGGGCGCCGCTGCGCTTGATCGGGTCCTCGATCCGCGGACCATGACGCAACCCGGAGCCTCCGTGCCGGGTGCCGGGGCCGGATAGCAAACAGGCCGGCCGGCAATTTTCCAGCCGGCGTGGACTTTGCTGGGCGTGCCGCGGCTACTGCTTGGTGACGGCGTGCGCGGCGGCGCAGGCATTGGTGAAGAAATCGTTGCCCTTGTCGTCAACGAGGATGAACGCCGGGAAGTCCTGGACTTCAATCTTCCACACCGCCTCCATGCCGAGTTCCGGATATTCGAGCAGCTCGACCTTGCGGATGTTTTCCTTCGCCAGGATGGCCGCGGGACCGCCGATGGAACCGAGATAGAAGCCGCCGAACTTCTTGCACGCGTCAGTCACCAGCTTGCTGCGATTGCCTTTGGCGATCATGACCAGCGACCCGCCGAGTGATTGGAACAGTTCGACATAGCTGTCCATGCGTCCCGCGGTGGTCGGACCGAAGGAGCCGGAGGCATAGCCTTGGGGCGTCTTGGCCGGGCCCGCGTAATAGACCGGGTGCCGCTGGAAGTACTCGGGCAGACCCTGGCCCGCGTCGACGCGTTCCTTGAGCTTGGCATGGGCGATGTCGCGCGCGACGATGATCGTGCCGTTGAGCGAGAGCCGCGTGGTGACCGGATAGCGGGTCAGTTCGGCGAGGATCTCCTTCATCGGCCGGTTGAGGTCGAGGCGGACGATGTTTTCCTCGTGAATGACGCGCAGGCGATCCGGAATGAAGCGGCCGGGATTGGGCTCGAGTTGTTCGAGCCACACGCCATCCCGGTCGATGCGGGCCTTGATGTTGCGATCGGCCGAGCAGGAGACGCCGACGCCGACCGGACAGGACGCGCCGTGCCGCGGCAGGCGGACGATCCGCACGTCGAGCGCGAAATACCGGCCGCCGAACTGGGCGCCGATGCCGCAGGCCTGGGCGGCCGCGAGGATCCGGCCCTCCAGCTCGACGTCGCGAAAGGCCTGGCCGAGCTCGTTGCCCTTCGTCGGCAGGCCGTCGAGATACTTGGCCGACGCCAGCTTGACCGTTTTCAGGCAGGCTTCGGCGGAAGTCCCGCCGATCACAATGGCCAGATGATACGGGGGGCACGCGGCGGTTCCGAGATGCTTCATCTTGTCGACGATGAAGGCCTCCAGGCTCTTCGGGTTCAGCAGCGCCTTGGTTTCCTGGTAGAGAAAGGTCTTGTTGGCCGAGCCGCCGCCCTTGGCGACGAAGAGGAAATCGTAGCGGGCGCCCTCGGTGGCGTAGAGATCGATCTGGGCCGGTAGGTTGGTGCCGGAGTTGATTTCCTGATACATGTCCAGGGGCACCGTCTGCGAGTAGCGGAGGTTTTCCTCGGTATAGGTCTGGTAGATGCCCTGGGACAGGTATTCGGCGTCGTTGGCGCCGGTCCACACTTGCTGACCCTTCTTGGCGACGACGGTCGCAGTGCCCGTGTCCTGGCAAAACGGCAGCACCCCCTCGGCCGAGATTTCGGCATTGCGCAACAGGGTCAGGGCGACATAGCGGTCATTCTCGGAGGCCAGCGGATCGTCAAGGATCGCCGCCACCTGTTTGAGATGCTTCTCGCGCAGCAGGAAAGAACAATCGCGCATTGCGTGGTGCGCCAGGTAGGCGAGGGCCTCGGGCTCCACTTTGAGGATCTCCCGGCCATCAAATGTGCTCGCCCCGACGAAATCCTTTGTGAGGAGGCGATAATGGGTCGTATCCTGGCCCAGGGAGAAAGGTTCTTGGTAGCGGAAAGGAGGGACGGGCATGG
>PLOH01000064.1 GCA_003142955.1 Opitutia bacterium
GTTCGGCGGAATCCAAATTCAGAAGTGCTGACATCGGCGTTCCGTCCGTCCGGATGCCAGAACGTCGTGGCCGTCATGTCCTGGATGTTGCGCTCTCCCGCGCAACCACCGTGTCGTATAGCCCGTAGTGTGTGAGCCCCTCATGGCTCTCGATGCCCGTGTAGCACAGCGAGCCATCCTCATAACGGCGGAAGGCGAAGACGGCCTGATTCATCTTCTCGGTGTTGAACACCTTAAGCCGCACGAGCAAATCAAAATCCTTTACCGTCAGACCGGTCACGGTGAGAAACAAATCGGTTTCAATCTTGGTAATGACGTCCTGGAGCGTGTTCTCCCGGAAGTCGGTCAGATACATGAACGCCGGAATGCGCGTGGCGAACTTGATGAGCTTCTCCTGCACCATCTTCCGCTTGGACTTGTATTCCTTCTCCTCGTCCGTGAGTTGCTTTTTCTCTTTTGCCGACAAGTCCTTCTCCTTCGCCTTGTTTTTGAGGTCTTTGACCTTCTCGCTCTTGTTGATGATGGTTTCGATGATGTTGTCGCCGAGCGAGCGCCAGCCTTCGATGCGCTCCACGGCGGCCATCGCCTCAGGGTTGTCGAGGACACGGCGCAGGGTGTCGTTATCCACGTTCACCAGCATGGCCGATTCCCACTTGCGCGCGAGCAGCGTGGCCGAGGTTCCGGCCATCGCGATGTCGAGGATACCGCCCGCATCAATCTGCGTCATGTTCGCGCCGTCGTAGGCCAGCACCGGCAGGAACGATACGAGGTCCTTGACGGCGATCTCGGGATTCGACTCGCCGGGCGAAAGACCGATCCCGTATTCGGAAAGCTGCCGCAACGCGCGCGTGGGCGCGAAGTCGAACACGAAGCAGACCGGCTTGAAGATTTCATCCTCGTTCGGGTCGTCGCCGTTGGGGTTCTTGATGGACCACGGCGATTGCACGCGAAACGCCGCCTGAAAATAGGTCTCCGGCGACTTGAGATTGCGGAGCATCAGGATGGATGACCACTGCGGCACGGTGATGCCGGTGGTGAGCTTGCCGCAGGAGAGCGTGATGGTCTTGGTGTCGAAGCCGCTGCCGATGGCCTTGCGCACGGGCGGAAGCGCGTCCAATCCGATGCCTGCCGAAAAGCCAGCGGCGACGAGCGCATCGTAGTCATGCCAGAAAACATTTTGCTTTTCGGCCAGCAGATTCGCCATCGCGTGACAGGCCGCGACGTTGGGCAGAAACCAGAACGAATGCTGGAGATACGGCAGCAGGCGCACGTCCGAATACGGGAACGGCGGGCGCGTGCCGGTCTTGAGCTGCTCCACCGCCTTCGGCGCATAGCCGCCACGAATGATGTCCAGCCACTTCTGCACGTCGCTCTTGTGTTTGAACTGGGCCAACACGCCCGTGCCCGATGCCTCGAAAAATGCGTTGAGATCGAACTCGTCGAACTCCCCGGCGCTTGCGATAGCCACCAGTTCTTCCGGCATCTGATAGGTGAACAGCCGCATCTGCGGCAACGCGCCGTAGGGGTTCCACTTGCCGGGGTTCTTCAACGCGAACTCTTCCTTGGCGCGCTGTTCGTCGGTGTAAGTCCAATTGAAAATCTGTTCCTCGATGAACTCGCCCGTGGCCAGCGCCTTGAACGGCGTGCCAGAGAGATACAGGTAAGCCTTGGTGGTGATTGGCAGGAACTCGGTCTCTTTCTCCGAGAGTTCGCTGAGGTCCTCGTTCACGTCTGCCAAGTCGGCGGCGAATTTGAGTTCTTTCTTGGCGACCGCCTCTTCCTCGCCCTCGAACAATTCCTTGGCCGTGTCGCGCCACGCGCCGAAGTGGTATTCGTCAAACACGACCAAATCCCAGTTCACTTTATGAAGCCACGTGTTCTTCGGCTTGATGTTCCCCACGTCGTCGCGGCCCAGCAAATCCTGGAAGGAGCCGAAATAGACGAGTGGCTGCTTGGCGGAGACGCGCGTCGGATCGCAGTCGGAATTGCGGGAGAGGTATTGCCAGCCGTCGAAATCCACGTGGGATTCGAGGTCCGTCTGCCACGCATCCTCCACCGCGGGTTTGAAAGTGACCACGAGCACCCGCTTGGCCCCGAGTTTCCGGGCAAGCTGATAGCTGGTGAAGGTCTTGCCAAAGCGCATCTTCGCATTCCAAAGGAAGCGTGGGACGGCGTGCATATCTTCCTTCCAGATGGAATGGAAGTAAGCGTGCGTTTTCTCCACCGCAGCGCGCTGCTCGGCGCGCATCCCGAACGTCTCCGAGTGTTTGCCGGTGAACCGCAGCCCGGTGCGCCGCTCAGTAAGAACGGTCTTCACGTCCTTGAGCGTGCAGCGCATCCATTCCAATTCCGTTTTCGCGCAACCTTTCCTAGCGAGGGCGGCGCGCACCTCGTGATCCGTAAAGGTCGTCCCGTCGTCGCGCTCGGCGGACTCATCGAGAAAGATGGTGTAGTTCTTGATGTTGGCGGTCTTGAGCTGCTCGGAGACGCGCTGCTTCACGTCGCGCGTGGTCTGGCCCACCTTTAGCAGACCCGCGTGCTCCTTGTCCGCGATGGAATAGGCGTAGATGCGCGGACGGGCCTCCGGCTTGGGCGTAAGGATTTCCTCGATGGTAGGCTTACGCATCATCGCCGTTGTCGAGGTTCATCGGCCGGATCTGGGACTCGATGTATACCTGCTCATTTCGCATTATCCCATACTTCGCGTAAAGAGCTTCATCCGTCCAAGTGCGGTCCCATGTCTGCTGAGGAACCCAGGAATATGTTGAGCGGAGTGCGTGCTGAGTGATTTTGCGAAGCGAAACTAGGAAACGAAAGAAACGAGTTCTGGTATAGCTCTGGAGACTAGCCGCCGCCTTTCTGCTCGTGAGCGGCCCTGCGACCAGATACGTCTGCGTGCATACCGAGGCAGGTGGAGCCACGATAGAAGGACCAAGAACCAGCGCAGGGATTGCGCCACGCTCGCCGTAAGCCTCTGGGAGAAGCACCTTCCATGAATCAACCAGATGCACATTCTTCCGGATGCCGGATTGAGCGGTGTGAACGACCACACGCTGTCCACGGTCTGTTAGGTAGAGGGCAACCGACCCGCGAAATGGTTTGTCCTTATATTCAGAAAAATTCGTGGCTAGGCCAAATGGTGTGTCTCCACTCACGAGGTCTCCCATCGAAGGCTCGCCCATGGTCTGAACTCTTTTCAGGATACTGACCGCACGCGTATCCCGCACGAAGATGTCGAATTCATCCAGCTTGCGAAGGGCCGCAGGCTGTTGTTCGTCTCCAAGCGCAAGAGTATATTCACAGGCGCCTTGATGATTCTTGTCCCACAAAAAGTAACCGACGCCACCCTCGAAATCGACACCAGGGAATGCCGTTGACATCTTCGTGTAGTCCACAAGGTGGCTGATGTGCTTGCCCGTAAGCATGTTTTTTCGGAACTCGTCCATACCACGGCCACCTGCCAGCCACCTTGATGGGATCACCATGCTCAGGAAGCGTGGGTCCAGATTCAGTGCCTGCTCTACGAAGAGATGGTAGATCGAGGAGTCACTCGAACCACCTGCACCACCAGTCATTTGATACGGCGGATTTCCGATAATTACGTCGAATTGCATGTTGCCTTCAAATATCTCGGCCAGCCGAGTCTTGATTTTGTCTGTGTGTATGAACGCGTAGGCGTGGGTTTCGAGTCCATCGTTGCGGTCAAAGATTCCTTGCGGCGCACCGCAGTAGCGACACCTGCCTTCCTCCCACGAATGCTTCGAGCTCTTGAACCAAATGTTTCCATCGTCGCTCGCGAAGGATTTGGCGATGGAGTGCTTGCCCGTGGCGTGTTTTGAGCAATACACGCTCCGGCGCGCGAGCAGGCTCGTGATCTGCGTGATGCCGATGCCGAACACCTGCTTCGTTAGGATGTGATTCACACGCTTTTCCAGTTCCGGAATCTCCTGCTCCAGCCCCTTGTTCAGTCGGCTAGTGATCTCGCGGAGGAACACGCCGGATTTCGTGCAGGGGTCTAGGAACTTCACCTTCCTGTCGGCCCAGATGTTTGCGTCGCCATTGTTGGCGGCCCACGCTTCGGCCAGCGTGTCCAGCATCCGGTTGGCAAACTCTGGCGGGGTGAACACCTCGTCGTTGGAGAGGTTCGCGATGCACGTCAGCACGTCCGGGTTGCGGCTGCGCAAGGCAAAGCTGGCTTGGGTGCTCATACGATCACCTCCGGCGCAATGGCAACTAATTCACCCACCGTCATCGGCGAGTAGGTCTTGGTCGGCTTGAAGATCTCGTGCTTGCCGTTTTGGGCGAAGAGCGATCCGTCGGAGCTGAAAATGGTGAGGTTGTCCAAGCGGAAGTCACGCCGCTGGAACCTGCCCTTACCCAGATAGCCCCACTCGGCGAAGCTGATCGGCAGGGCGTCATGGGCGCGCATCGTCAGGGCATCGCCGTGGACGAGGTTTTGCGAAAGCACGTAGAACGCGGCGCGATACAGGTCGTCCGACGGATCGAGATTCAGATACTCGGCGAAGATCTCCAGCAGGTTGGCGCGGCAAGCGGCAATGTTGTCCGGTAACAGTTCGATGCCGTAAATGCACATCAACCCGAGCAGCGCGTAGTGCCGTCGCTCAAAATCGGACTTACCATATTTGAGTTCCACGGCGGCGAGCTTGCGCCGGAGAATCTGAACGAGGAAGTTGCCATTGCCACACGCCGGCTCCAGAAAGCGCGAGTCAATCCGCTCAGTCTCGCCCTTCACGAGATCGAGTATGGCCTCAACCATCCACGCGGGGGTGAAGACCTCCCCGTGGTCGGCGACGCGCTGCCTAGATTTGACGAGAGGCATGGGAGTGATTGCAGCCAAGGGAAGAGAGAGTGCGGAGAATAACCCGCCTTGCACCACATTTTTGTTGCCGCTCAACCTATCTAGCGGGTCAATTTCCGTCTCAGTAACCCGTGCCTCCCTTTTTGCGCCTACGGCCCCTCGCTGCTGCGAAAGGCCCCCGATTCCGCGCAGCCTACCGCACCGACTCCCGATGTTCCCCGTTCGCTTCGCCAAGCCTTCGCTTCCGGCTCGACCGGGAGACGGTGCGGAATCATGAGGTCTTGAAGACGATCGGGTGACGGCTCCGCGCAACCCCTCCGCCGGCACCCGATCGCCTCCGCTTCGGTCCGCAATGGTCCCACGTCTGTTTCGCGGTGTTTGCTCACTTTTTCACCACCCACACGGGACGCCTGCGCTGCTCGGTCCGCCGGGCGCTCTCGTGTTGCCGCTCGCAGCCATCGCGCGCAACGCTCGTTCGCTCCGCCGTCCCGGCGCTGCTCGCCGCCCCGTTCGCCCCTTTTTTCGCCTACGGCCCCTCGCTGCTGCGAGCTGCCGCCCAGTTGCGCACGGCCTAGCCCCGTGCGCTCAATCATCCAATACCGCCCGACCAGGTCACCAGGTCGAATCGAAGCTAATTGGCTCCCCTAGCTTCGGAGGATGGCGCAGTTTCTCCACCCCGTTCCGATCCGGCGACAAGTAAACCGAATTCGGTTCCTCCGTCGTCTCCGACACCGTTGCCGGACTCTCAACCGCTTTAGCAGGCTCCTGGACCTTTACCACCGTCCGCACCGGTTCGAAGAAATGCAGCCGTGTCCCGTCCTTGAGGTCGACGAAATTGCGCCGAACCGCCGCAAGCGCCGCATGCGTCTGTTCCTTCGCTCCAGGCACCCGGATGCCATCTTGCTCCGTCAACGTGGAGCCGTCCGAGAGCAAGACATTCACGCTGCCGCGCCTCATCACCACGCCCCGGACATAAAGCGCCGGAACTTCGCCGGTCCGCTTCACCAGCAACCCGTCGGTGATTTCGGAATCGGATTGCTTCGAAGGGTTGGGGGTCGCGCCGGCAGCACCCCTTTCCCGTCGCTCAGGGGCGGTTGTCTTGGACATCGAGGCTTGCGAACCGATGGCGGCGCCAGCGGCGTCCTTCCCAGTTGTGGGAATGGTCGCGCTCCCCTTCGACTCCGGAACCGCGGTTTTCTCCGGAACCGGACCCGCCACGACCGCGCCCAGGCCATGCCTAAGCAGTTTCGGCACGTATCCAGCGAGCAACCACAAGCCGACGAATCCGACCGCAATCGCCCCGTAGATCACCCAGAACGGCAGCCCTTTGACTTTGTGGCCACCGTCCCCGGCCGCACGGTCGCAAATGCCTACGCCCGCTTGCGTACTGTAGCACGCCGCAATCCCGGCCACGTCCAGCTTGAACTTGTTCACCTGCGCAGCCTGCGCATTCTTGCCCGGCTCGCGATAATAGACCGTTTCCTCGAACCCATCGCCGGCCCGAAACTTGCCCCATTTTTCCATCCGATAATTACGGATGAAACGGTATTCCTGCGCGAGCTCCCGGAACTGCACTTCCACCGAGCCGAGCCGCTGGGCTACTCCGATGATATCATCATGCAATTTGCCATGCTGCGAGAAATACCAGACCGCTTCGCCGGTCACCTTTTGCCACCAGCGCGAGTTAAACGTCAAGTGCAGCTCGTCGAGAGCGTAGAAGGTCCCGCCCTGGAGGCGTTCGTCAGTGTAATACGGCTCGAGATTCACCGGCGCGCCGTTCGTGGTGCATTCCGACAGGACGACACCATAGCCACGATAACGCCAAAACCGTTGCACCTGGTCCGCATCGAGCACCGTCACCCGGTCAAAGACATTCGCCCGACAGCCCCGGCCGTGAAGGTATTCCTGCAGCTCGTCCAGTTTCAGCGCCAGGTTCGTCACCACCGGCCGGTTCCCGTGCTCGAGCTCTTCGGCCAGGAGTTGCACCGCGCGCAGACTTTTCCCGCCGCGCGGCTTGCCCGTGATCATGAAAATCATTCGTCACCCCCGCGCCTTAAACCAGCTATCCAGCGCACCAACTGACCGAGGAAGAAGCACACGACCGCCAACATGAACCCGCAAACCCACCATTGGACTTGCCCGTCAAGCGTGTCTGCCATCTTCGACGGAAGGAAAAAAAGCATCGAGTTCATACCGGCATAAATCGAAGAATGAATTGCCAAACGGTTTGCGGCCACATTAAGGCCAACTCGAAAACCGCATACGTAACCGCCGCGGAAAGCATCGTGGGGAGAGGAATCACCCGTTGAATCCACGCAAAGACCGTTGCCCCTTCCGCCCCCCCGGCCCCGCTACTAACCGACGATTGAAACGCCGCAAGGACCGTTTCCCAGTTCGTCGCGAAAACCTGAATCAGAACCGTTGGAAGCGCGACAACTACCGTCGCCAAGACTGCAATTGCCAGCGCTCGCCCGACAAGCGAACCCGCTGCCGTGATCGGGTTAGAGTTCATCGCCCCCTCGAAGGAAAAGGCTAACTGCTTTTGCGTCGCCAGGACGCCCAGGAGCGACAAGCGAATTTCGCGATAACAGAACACGCAAAGCGCCGTCACGGTCGACCAGCCTATAAGCGCCTTTACCCAGGTCACCAGGTCCAGCGCCCACGAAGGAGCCGCCGCAAAAGGATTCATATCGACCTGCGGATTTTCATTACCAACCGGACCCAGCTCGACAATCATGCTCATTTCCCCTCCTGCCGGCACAGACGGCGCGCTCATCGTTCCTCGACCGGCACTAGCCTGCGTCACCGCACTATTGCCCCACGCTTGCGCCGTCGAAATGGAATCCGACACCGCCGCAGACGCTCCTGCTCCCTGTTGGGTCAAAGTCGTATGCGCCGCGTCCTCGGCTTGCTTCCGTTCGTCCTCCCGGTCTGCAATCCGGCCCGTATTACTCGCGATCGTTGCAGTGTTCGCCGCCGTTTCACCGGTATTCTTTTCGATCGCCGCCAAGTGCCCGTTTGCGACGCTTTGCCCCCCGAGCAGCTGATTCACCCCCTGTTCATATGTCCCCTTGTCCAAAGTCGTCGCTTGCGTCGTCGACGCCGTGTCTGTCCAGCCCGCCAGCTGCCCCGGCTGAGTCTGCCCCGTTCCCGTCACATCCACCGAACCCGGATTCGTCCCCGTATTCGACGGAGGAAGATCCGCGCCGCCCGTGGTTGTGTAAGTGCTCCCAGCCGTTCCCGTCTGAACAACCGCCACATCGCCCGTCCCTTGATCCACGGAATAAGACGGGTTCGAGTAGGTCACGCCGCTAATCAAATTCCGGTCCAACTCCCGCACGTAAATCCAATTCACTTCCCCATGAAAATCATTCACCGGCGCAGTCAGCACGTGAGGCGAACCCGTCGTAAAGGTAATCACCGAATCAGGGCTTAGCTCTAAATCCCAATGAAATTTCGTGACCATACCCAGGACAGAATCCGTCTGAGCGGTCGGCATCACATGGCCGAGTGAAGTCCCGTCCAGCTTCATATCGATGACGGGCGACGCGAGACACCAACTGACCACCGTCAGAAAAACATGTCGCAACACGGCCGGCCCGCCATAATGCCCGCTTCGAGTAATCGACCCCCCTGCCGTGATGATCATTTGCGGATCGTAACTCTCATCCCACACCGGCGCAGGATCTAGCGAAACCGTCGTTCCTTGCACCCCCGACACCGTCCCCGTGAAAGTCTTCGTTTCCAGCCCAGCAAGCGCCAACGTCGCCACCGTCGTTACACCGGTTTTCAATGCGATCGACCGCGCCCCGTCCGTGTTGTTCTTCAGATGAAACGAATAGCTGTTCATCAGAGTCGGCAGCACGGACGAAATCGTTTGCGTAGGCTTATCCCAATGGAACGTTGCAGAACCATCCGTGTTTCCGCTCCCGCCAACGTATCCCCATCCCAGACACAGAGTATGATCTCCCGTTGCCAATGCCGAGGCGTAACTATCGGATTGGTAATTAGGTCCGCCAGTGCCACCGACACCCGCCGCCGTAGAACCATCGAAACGATAACGAACATATGGCGACCCGCTCGGGGTATTCGACGGCCAGGTCCACATCACATCATTTGCCCCACCCGTCAACGTGAACGACAAGGTGTAAGCCACGCCGCCTTTGTATACAGTCACAGACACCGGCAGCGACCCGCCCGCCGCCCATGACTTCACCACCGCCCCCAACAAGACCGCAGCAAAAGCAGCCCGCAGCAAAACCCGGCCGATAAAATGAGAAGTTCCATGACTCATAAAGTTCGAATGTTTGGGAACCCGGCCCCGCAAGCAGGCCGGGCACCCCTTTTGCTTCCACCCGAACGCCTTACTTCTTCGCGCGCCGGATGTAAGCGATGGTGACACCGAGCAGCGCCAGGCCAGCGCCGATCAAATAGGCCTTCACGCCAATCGTGGCCACTTGATCAATTTTGGCCGTCGCCGTCGTAACGGCCGCGTCGACGGGATCACCGTCGGCACGCATCGAGACCACCGTCAACCCGAGACCCGCACCGGCCACGGCCAACGCCTTGCCATGCGACACAACGGCCGCACCGGCAGTTTTCACCATCTGCCACCCCTTGAGGAGTAGGTTCATGTTTCAATCTCCTGTTCAGTTTGCCGGTGTAACATTTCTCCTGGTCACCGGCACCCCAGGAGCTGGCCCAACACGGCACAGGCGAGGGTGAGCCAGGCCCCCGCCCGAAATTCATCACGCTACGGACTAGGTGCAGCCCCCGCTCGCCGAGACCGCATGATAATGCTCCAACTCACCAAGCCCAATTCCACCGACTTCAACCGCGCTTCGGTCTCCAACCGCCACAATTCCGCTAGCGACCGCTCGCGAGAACGCCACGCAACCTGCCAGGCTCCCACACGATCCTGCGCCTTCCAGATCACCGCATGGCAGCTGTACAAATTCATGTACGCTCAACCCTCGAACTCGTAATCCGTCGGCTTCCGGTCGCCCGTTCGAAACACCGGCACGATCTGATAAACGCGGACCTTCGCCGGTTTCCCAATCGTATAGCTCGCCATCTTGGCTTTCAGTTCCTCCGCTGTCTTTGCCTTCAGACGAATCGACGCGACTTCCGCGCCGTCATCCACAACAGCCAACTTGGCCGAGTGCGTGACTCCGCTCTTGCCTCCCATTTCCCAGGGCTTCGGCTCTTGTGCCACACAAGCCACAACCGAAACCGCCTCAATGATCATTTTAATCATGTTTTGAACCCCGCGATTTGTTGATTTCGATTCTCTGGACGAGACGCGGGTCTTCGTCGTTGAGTTCGCCAAGCTCTAGCCCAGCGAGGAAAGAGTTGACCGCTTCGCGGCCCTGATTTGCGGCGATAAGTAGCGGGAATTCCGCTTTCCATTCGAGGACGCCGCACCATTGCCACGGACTCAAAGCCCCAAGGAAAACGTCAGTGTCGACGACTTCCTCCTTTGCGATCTCAACGTCCGATTTCTCCACCGCCATCCCGAGGCGATCCCGAAGACGAGGCGACCAGCGCACCGACGACACCTTGCGCACCAAAATATCCCGCACGCCAGCCACCCATATAGCCCGCACATCGGCATCACCGCCGGCTGCCAACTTCAAAAGGGTAGCGAGGTTCTTGCCCTTCAACGATCCGCCCGCCACCTCGAGGCCGATCGCCCGCCCTTGTGCATCGGCTGCCGTCGCCAGTTTTGCGACGTACCTTGCGCCGGCCTCATTGCCAACGAGTCCCGCGGCAAACGCATGCAGCTCCGCACCACGCCATTTCCGCCCGACGGAATCCAAAGCCGCCAGCCATTGCGCTTCCGTACGTTCCCGATTGAACTTTCCCGGCTCATCAAAACGAAGCTGATGGTGGTGGTAATGCCAACCAGCCGCGCCGTAAGTACATTCACGACCAATTTGGGAGCCAAGCGAACCCCGGCGACGCTTCTGAGACGCCTTCCCTTGGCAATTGAACCGACGCCACGCCACAGCAAAACAATCGATCTCCTTACCAAGCGTCGAACCAAGCGCGTGAGGAGCCGTAAACGTGACCAAGGAAGCCTCATAACCGGCCGCTGCCGCCCTTTTGAAGCCTTCCGCAACCTCGGCCGCACGGAACGCCGCAATTCGAGGAGCACACACCGGACAGGCTAAAGACTGCCCGCAGACGCAAACGCCGTGAACTCGACCATAAGCACGGTCCGGCCGCGCATAGATACCCACACCGTCAAAGCCCCGTGTGATATTCCGCCCGCAGAACCTCATCCGCACCGGCCACCCTTCTTTGTTCGTCACGCCAGCCAAGGCTTCACGGGCGTAACTCCGCAAATACCACGCCCGAACCGTCGCCGGCGGAGGCAAAACCGCATGAATATCGACCACCTCAGGTGGGGGGGGTGATTCGAAATCCGCATTCTTACCAAGGGGAGCGGCCCGGCCGGGCGCCGTCTCGTCCCTCGCCGGCATCCCGGCCAGGGCCGACTCCACTTCCACGCCCGCCAAAAACGACAACGGCCGGACCAGGCTCGCAGGTTTCTGCATGCCCAATCCGGCCGCGTCCAACTCCTGCGACAGTGCGGATAACGACCTCACCGCTTCGCCGCAGAAAGTTCCCGCCTCCCCTCCTCCAAAATCCCTCATGACGCCCTCCGTTGCTGCAAAGCCCGCCGTGACAGCCCGTGCTGTTCCAACTCCAGCAGCGCATGACGTGGGATTCGCGTCGTTTTCGGCCCGAACTTCAGATGAGGAATCAATCCTTCATTGCACCGCCGCCACAGCGTCCAATAACTCACCCCGAGCCGTTCTGCCGCCTGTTGGAGAGAATAGCTGCTCATCTAGAGCAATGCAGAAGCGGCAAAAATCCATTGGATGTAACTGATGAATTTTCATCCTTTTTGTGTAATTTTCTCCTTTGACTTATTCCATTAGTCCGCCCCGCCGCTCACCGTTCCGCCTTGCTCTGCGCACGAAAGCGCATTAGAAATTTCCTAATGAATCAAAGAATTTTCCGCCACATCATCCGATGTCTTGAGCACGTCATGAACCAGGCACAATGGCGAAAAAGCGTCGCGCATCAGCTTCAGTCACTAACTGGAAATAGTGCCGCCAGATCACATCTGGAGAGTTTCCGGCTTCCCTCGCGACCCTCGCCTCATCGCTCACCAGGGCCAGACGATAACTGATCCAACTGTGTCGGCAAATATCCCCTTGCCAGGTCACAACGCCCCGCACCTTTCGCGCGCTTTCAAGCGGCAGATGACAAAGAGGCACCGCCCGTTCATTTCCCCACTGCAGCCAGGCCTTCAAGTTCTCTGAGATCGGAAGTAGCCGCACGGCACGACGACCCCGCTTCTTCCCAACCTCAACCCTGATCACAGGGGTTTCCGCCTCGAACATCACGTTATCCCACTTCAGCCGCTCAATCTCCCCGGACCGAAGCCCCGCAAAAAGCGACAACGCGAAGTACAACGCGTAAATCCCGCCTCGATGCGCAACCGCCGCAAGCATCACCTTCGCCGCCTCATCCGGCGTCAAAACAGCCGGCGACGGCGGATCGACCTTTGGCACATCCAACAACTTGACTGGATTATTAACCAGGAGCCCACGACGCATTAACCACCCGCAGAACCCCGAAAGGCAGCATTGGTAATGCCGGCGCGTGAGTGCCGCCACCTCCAGACCATCCAGAAACTCTTGGATTAGCTCCCGAGTGAGCTCCCGAGGCTTCTGCGCTCCAGATCTGGCCAGAAACCGTTCCAAACGGCATTGCAGGTTAATGAGCGTCTTAATCGCCCGCCCAGCACGCTTCTTTTCCGCAAGGAACGCCGCTACCGCGTCCACCAAGGGTTCATCCCTAACCCCTAGATGATGCTGCAAATAGAAGGTTACGGCATCAGAAAGCGAAACACCGTCCAACCTCGCGACCGCTGCATGATACTCATCGCGCATTCGCGCGTCCAACACGAGGCCGGAGGTGCCCGCTATCTTCGCCTTCCCCAAAAGCTCCCGGTGGTACTTCCGCGCCTCGCTCTCATCCGCAAAATGCTTCCGCACCCGTCCTTTCAGCGGGTCCACGAATGTCACCTGCCACGGCGTGTCAGGGTGTTTGATCCGGTAAAGTCTCGGCAGCATACCTTGACTGAACCTTGACCAAAACCCTGCACAATTCGCACAACAAGCAATTTCTTTCCTCTTTTATTCTTCCTCTGACAGCTGGCGGGGCGGGCGGGGGTCGAACCCGCAACCCTCGGTTTCGAAGACCGATGCTCTATCCATTGAGCTACCGCCCCGCAAAAGCGACTACGCCGACGCCTCCGGAAAACCGCAAACCCGCACCGTGGTCAAGGCCGGCGTGGCCTATTTGTTCTTGGGCGCGGTGAATTCGAACGGCATCTCGGCCCGACTCTCGACCGGCTGCTCGTGTTTCACTTTCGGGAGAAAGCGCCACAGGCGGATCGCGGCCACGGCCGATTCGCCGAATTCAGGCAGACTGGCGCTCAGGACCACCGGGTCGCCCACGGCTCCGCGCGCATCGACGGTGAACGAAACCGTCGCGTTGCCGTCGACCCGCTTCCGGTAGAGTGCCTTGGGGTATTCCGGCGCCGGGCCCACCAACGGCTTAACCGCCGAGTCTTTGACGTCCTTGATGCGCTCCCGCACCATGCGATCGAGCGCCGCATCCATCACGCCCATGGGCATCAGGGAATGGAAAAGTTCCCGCCCGCCGGAGAACAAATAGAGGTCGTAGCGCCCCAGCTTGCTCTCCATGTCCATGGGGACTTTCACGTTGAACGGCCTCGGATCCCTCGGTTCGAGATCGGCCACCTCGAAGAGGAAGAGGCCGGAATCGTTACCCAGGTGCAGCACGATCACGACAAAGACATGCTTTAGCGAATAGGCCGTTTCCAACTCGCAGTACAGATGGAATTCTTTGTTGATTTCATGGCCGTTCATCGACAGGTAGGTCGTCCTTACATCCGGATGTCGGATGGCCACGAACAACGGCAGATACTCACCGCCTTGGCCGAGGGCGAATCGCATCGCATGGACCTGCTCGAGCTTGTCGCCATGCAGCACCAGCGGAGAGATATCATGCGCGGCCACAACCACCGACATTTTCTCTCCGTCCTTGACCGCGAGGTAATGCTGGCCCGCGGCCCGCGGCGCCCAGCAGGCAAAGAGCAGAAGAGACAGGATGCAGCTGAATTTCATGGGGAGAGCGAACGAAAAGCAGGTTGGCCTTGGCGGCAGGCCGCGCCCGGAGGACCGAGTGCATCTGGTGCGAAGGCGCCAGATCGGGTCGAGGGCGGCAACCGCAAGCCGAACCTGGCTTGGGCCGGATCCGGACGCAATCGCCGAAACTGTCGCCTCGTGGAATTCCCGTCCGGCCAACCGCCCGAGCGACTACTTCACCCGCCGGACGCGCAGCCAAAAACCATTTTCGACAAGGTAAAGCTTCCAGCCACCGATCTTCGATGAGCGAATTTCGACTTCGGGATTCTCCACCGTCGGAATCCAAAGGTTGGCGCTGCTGTCCGTCTGCACCCAGGTCTGCCCGTTATTGAGCTGGAAAACCGTGGCGCCAGACCACCCGTTGAACTTGCCGACAATGCGACCGCGGATGGTCGCGTCCTTGTATTCCACCGGCAGGCCCAACCTCGCCTCTTCATGGACCTTCTGTTCGGTCTTCAACTCGCGCTTCACCTCCTCGCGAACCTCTTTTTTCACCTGGTCACGCACTTCCGCCTTCGCCTCCTCGCGGACCTGCCTGGCTCCCTCGCGGACAAAACGTCCGGCCAGCTGGTCCAACACCGCCTGCTGTCCCGGCGTCAGCTGGTCCACGCCCGCCGCCCGGCGCTCCTCGGGGGTGAGCTGCTGCCAGAAGCTCACGTCCGCCGCCATCGACGCGTTCACGATCGTCGCCAGAACCAGGAAAATCGCGCTGACCTTCATCATCCCTTCATCTCAAACGATTCGGAGCGGGCATTCGAACATTTTCTGGACCGGGACGGGACGTCCTTTCCGCGTGGCCCGGCCGCCTGCCCGCCGTTTTGTCTATCATGGTCTCAATTGTGGCGTTGCGTCGCGCCCGGGCATTCCGCACATTCGCGGGTTCTGTCATGACTGCTGAGAAACCAGAACCTAGCGCTCCGGCACCAACCGACTTCATTCGCGACATCGTGGCGGCTCATGTGGCCGAGCATCGCTATCCGCGGATCGTCACCCGATTTCCACCGGAGCCCAACGGCTACCTCCATATCGGCCATGCCAAGTCAATCTGCCTCAACTTCGGCATCGCGCGGGAAAACCGCGGCCAGTGCAATCTGCGAATGGACGACACGAATCCCACCAAGGAAGATGTCGAGTACGTGGAGTCCATCATCGCCGACGTCCAATGGCTGATCGCGGGCTGGGCCGACCATTGCCTCGGATTCAAGCTCAAGGGCCAGACGCCGGAAATGCGGCCGGTCGACGGCCAGCCTGATTTCTACCTCGCCGCGACCGCCGCGATGCCCGGGGGCGCCCCGCCCTCCGCCCTCGCGCTCGAACCCTTCTATGCCAGCGACTATTTCGGGCAGATCTACGACTACGCGCTGACGCTCATCCGGAAGGGACAGGCGTATGTCTGCGACCTCAGCCCCGAGGAGACCGAACGCTATCGCGGCTCGCCCGACCAGCCCGGCATGGATAGTCCGTTTCGCGGCCGGACGGTCGCACAGAACCTGGATCTGTTCCAACGCATGAAGGCGGGCGAGTTCCCCAACGGCGCCCGCACGCTCCGCGCGAGGATCGACATGACCGCGCCCAACATCTGGCTGCGCGATCCCGTGATCTACCGCATCCGCCACGCCGAGCACCACCACACGGGGGCCGCGTGGTGCATCTACCCGATGTACGACTTCGCGCACTGCCTGAGCGATTACATCGAGGGCGTCACCCACAGCATCTGCACCCTCGAATTCGAGGTGCACCGTCCGCTCTACGACTGGATTCTAACTTCCCTCGATTTGCCCCGGCCGCTGCCGCACCAGTATGAATTTGCGCGACTGAACGTCGGCTACACCGTCATGAGCAAACGCAAGCTGCTCCAGCTCGTGCAGGAGAAGATCGTCAACGGCTGGGACGATCCGCGCATGCCGACGATCTGCGGCCTGCGCCGCCGCGGCGTGCCGGCCAGCGCGCTGCGCGACTTCGCCTACAACATCGGCGTGACGAAATTCGACAGCCTGACCGACGTCGCCGTGCTCGAACACTCGATCCGGGAGGAGCTGAACCAGTCGGCGTTGCGCCGCCTCGCCGTCCTCCGGCCGGTGAAGGTCGTGCTGACGAACATCCCCGCCGGTGACGTGATCCCGTGCACGGCGATCAACCATCCCGCGAACGACGCGGCCGGCACCCGCCCGCTTGCGCTCACCCGCGAAGTGTTCATCGAGGCCGATGATTTCCAGGAGAACCCGCCGCCGAAGTATTTCCGGCTGCGCCCGGGCGGCGAAGTGCGGCTCAAGTACGCCTGCATCATCAAATGCGACGAAGTGGTCAAGGACGCTGCGGGCCAGCTCGTGGAACTCCGCTGCACGGCCGACCTCGCTTCGCGCACCGGCGGCCCGAACGCCGGTCGCAAGATCAAAGGCACGATCCACTGGGTCAGCGCGGTCCAGGCCATCGATGCCGAGGTGCGCCTCTACGACCGCCTGTTTACGGTGCCCGAGCCGGGCGCGGGCGCCGACTTCAAGGAGTTCATCAACCCGCACTCGCTCGAAACCGTGACAGCAAAACTCGAGCCGCCCCTCCGGACGGCCCGGATCGAAGAGCGCTATCAGTTCGAACGTCTCGGCTACTTCACGCTGGATGCCGACAGCCGGCCGGACCATCTGGTGTTCAATCGCACGATCACGCTGAAAGATGCCTGGGCGAAGGCCCCGGGGGCGAAATAGGTCCGGCGGCAGCTAAAAAGTGGAGGGCCCGGCGCCGTCCGGGCCAGGAATTCAAACCAAGGCGGTGACGGCGCACCGCCCTCCAACTGAGCGTCGGACGAAGCGCGAAACCGCGACCAAGCATCTTCCCATTAACCTCACCCCACCCATGAAATCGCATCGCATCGGCATCATCGGAGGCACGGGCCTCTACCAGCTCGATGGATTTTCGAACCAGAAATGGGTGTCCGTCCGGACACCGTTTGGGCCGCCGTCGGACGCGCTGCTGACTGGCACGCTGGCCGGCCGCGAGGTGGTTTTCCTGCCGCGCCACGGACGCGGGCACCGCATTCTGCCGATCGAACTCAATCACCGGGCCAACATCTGGGCGCTGAAAAAACTCGGAGTGGCGTGGATCATCAGCGTGAGCGCCGTCGGTTCGCTGCAGGCCCGTTACCGGCCGTGCGACATCGTGCTGATCGACCAATTCATTGACCGGACGAAGCAGTCGGCCTCGCACACTTTCTTCGGTCGCGGCATCGTGGGTCATGTCGCCTTCGCCGAACCGATTTGCGAAGAACTGCGGCAGTTGCTGCTGGCCAGCGCCCGGGCGGTAAAGGCGCGCACGCACGATCGCGGCACTTATGTGTGCATGGATGGCCCGGCCTTCAGC
Source organism: Opitutia bacterium (assembly GCA_003142955.1). Classification (GTDB taxonomy): domain Bacteria; phylum Verrucomicrobiota; class Verrucomicrobiia; order Opitutales; family Opitutaceae; genus Fen-1467. The sequence goes on from PLOH01000064.1 coordinate 17,425, forward strand.
ACGCGGGCCGAATCGCTGACCAATCACAAGCTCGGCTACGACGTCATCGGCATGACCAACCTCGGCGAGGCCAAGTGCGCCCGCGAAGCCGAGATCGCCTACGCCACCGCGGCGATGATCACCGACTATGACAGCTGGAAAACCGACGAGGCGCACGTGACGATTGAGATGGTCGTCGACTACCTCCATCGCAACGCCGCCACGGCCCAGGAGATTGTCCGGCAGACGATTCCGAAAATCCCGCTCGAGCCGACGTGGTCATGCCACTCCGCCTTGAAAAACGCCCTTCTGACCGACCGAAAACTCTGGCCGGCCGCGGCGAAAAAGGAGCTCGCCCCGCTCCTGGCCAAATATCTCTGATCAGGCGCTGAGCGCGGCGCAACACTTGCGGAAATGATGGCCGTAGATCGCCAGCGTCACCGCAACCTGGAACGATGCCGGACGACGCCGGCACGTCCACGCCAGCAGGCGCCAATATTCGATACGCTCGCGGCCAAGAATGCCCAGTCGCACCACCGAGCGGGCGAAGGCCATCCAAAGGCGCGGGTTCATGGTGAGCGAGAACTTCGGCTGCTTGAATTCCCGCAGAAATGTGCGGACCCTCTGGTAATACGGTCGCGGCGCGTAAATATTCTCCATCAGCCGGCGGTAGCCTGCGCGGAGTTCATCGCCATTCATCCGCGGCACGAAATTGGTGGTGCCGTCGACGTTGTTCCCGCTGGATTGACCGACGATCCGGCCCTCGCTTTTCAGGCGCGCATAGAGCTTCGTATCGGGCAGGGCGTTGAGCAGGCCGACCATCGCGGTGACAATGCCGCTCTTCTGGATAAACTCGAGCTGGCGCCGGAAGATCGTCGCGTTGTCACTGTCAAAACCCACAATGAAGCCGCCCTGCACCTGCAGACCCGCGCGCTGGATGCGCTTCACGTCCGCCACCAGGTCGCGCTGCTGATTCTGGCGCTTGTTGCACTCGAGGAGGCCGGCGGCATCGGGCGTCTCGATGCCGATGAACACGGTGTCAAAACCGGCCTCGACCATCTGCCGCAACAGGGCGTCATCGTCGGCCAGATTGATCGAAGCCTCGGTGTAGAACGTGAGGCGGTGGCCGTGCGCTTTCTGCCACTCGATCAACCGGGGCAGCAACTCCGTCCGGAGCGTGCGTTTGTTGCCAATGAAGTTGTCATCCACAAAAAACACCTGACCGGTCCAGCCGTGGGCGCATAATGCGTCGAGTTCGGCGATCACCTGGGCCGGCGATTTGGTGCGGGGAAAGTGGCCGAACTTGGCGGTGACGTCGCAGAACTCACAGTCGAACGGGCAGCCTCGCGAGTATTGCACGCTCATCGAGGAGTACTGACGGAGGTCGGCCAGGTGCCAGAGTGGCACCGGCGCGGTGTGTACATCGGGAAACTCGGCCGTCGTGTAAAGTGCCTGCGCCGCGCCAGCCGCCAAATCGCGCAGAAACGGAGGCAACGTAAGTTCCGCTTCATTCAAGACAAAATGATCCACGTCCGGAAACTGGAGATGTTCGCTGGTGAAGAGCGGACCGCCAGCCACGATCCGCTTGCCGGCGCCCCGGCAGCGGGCGATGAGCGCCTGCGCGGAATCGCGCTGGGCAATCATGGCGCTGAGGAAGATGACGTCCGCCCACGCAAGATCGCGGTCGGTCAGCTTCCGGACATTGACGTCCACCAGACGCTTCTCCCATTCAGGCGGAAGCATCGCGGCCACTGTCAGCAGGCCGAGCGGGGGAAAGGCCGCCTTCTTGCGGATGAATTTCAGGGCATGCTTGAAGCTCCAGAAAGTGTCGGGAAACTCTGGATAGAGCAGGAGGACGTTCATTCAATCGTTCAGGATAGTCCGTTTGGGCGCAATTGGAAGGCGCATCGGAGTAACCGAGCGACGCACTTCGATTCTGACCGGGAAACTCTTTGAGGACAGCGCGCGAGCTGCCACTTTGGTGGTCCGATCGGACCAAAGTTTTGGCCAAGGGTTCGATCGCCAAAAACGAACGCCCGCAGCCTGGGCGCCGAAGACGCGGCCCGATGACCGGTCGTGGATTTCTTTTTGCCGTCCCGGAAAAGCCGGATGATAATGATCGGCATGAGTTACTCCATCGACGCTGAAGATCTATTGGAGCGCTTTTGCCGCTACGTCCGGCTGGACACGCGAAGCGATCCACATTCCGACACGTGCCCCAGCACGCCGGGACAATGGCAACTGCTCCGGTTGCTCGAGACCGAGTTGCGGGATATCGGGGCAGCCGACGTGCGTCTGACCGCCGAGGGCTACGTGCTGGCCACCCTCCCCGCCACGTCACCGAACGCCGGGGCGCCTCGGGTCGCCTGGTTCGCCCACGTCGACACCGCGACCGAGCTGCCCGGCGGCGCCAAGCCCATCGTCCACCGCAAGTACGACGGCGGGGCAATCGTCCTGCCAGACGACCCTGCCCAGCAACTCACGGTCGAAACCACGTCGCATTTGCGCGATAAAATCGGGCATGACGTCATTACGGCCAGCGGCATTACGCTCCTCGGCGCCGACGACAAGTCAGGCGTCGCGGTGGTCATGAGCGCCGCCGGGCATCTGCTGCGTCATCCCGAAATTCCGCATGGGATCATCCGCCTGTGCTTCAATCCGGACGAGGAGATCGCGCGGGGGATGACGAAACTGAAGCTCGACGAACTGTCCGCCGACGTCGGCTACACGCTCGATGGCGAGGATCTCGGCGAAATCGACTTCGAGACGTTTTCCGCCGACGCCGCCGTGCTGGAGATCCGCGGAGTCTCCATCCATCCCGGCTGGGCAAAAGGGATCATGGTCAACGCGCTCCGCCTGGCGGGCAGCTTCCTCTCGGCCCTGCCGGCGGAAGTCTCGCCCGAACGCACTGCAGGACGCGAGGGCTTCATCCATCCCGTCGAGGTGGAGGGCAACGCCGACCGTTGCACCGTGCGCATGATCCTGCGCGACTTTGAGCTCGCCGGGCTCGCGGCCAAGCGGGCGGCAGTCGAAAAGGTGGTCGCAGGGTTGCGCATCGTCGAACCGCGCGCCGTGTTTTCCCTGAAGTTCTCCGAACAATACCGGAACATGCGCTACTGGCTGGAGAAGGACATGCGGCCGGTGGAGCTGGCCCGGGAGGCCGTCCGGCGCGCGGGGCTCACCCCAATCTCCACCGCGATCCGCGGCGGCACCGACGGTTCGAATCTCACCGCTCGCGGCCTCCTCTGTCCAAACCTTTTCTGCGGCATGCGCGAGGTGCACAGCCCACGCGAATGGGTCAGCCTGCAAGATATGAAGAAGTCGGCTGAAACTCTCCTGCACCTCGCTGAGCTTTGGCAAGAATCGAGCCCATCATGAAAGCGATCCGCTTACACGAGTTCGGTCCGCCGGAGGCGATGAAGCTGGAGGAGGTTCACGATCCGCGACCCGGTCCGGGTCAGGTTGTCGTCCGCGTCCATGCTGCCGGCGTGAACCCGGTAGAAACGTATATCCGGGCGGGAACCTATGCCCTGAAGCCGCCCCTCCCCTACACGCCGGGCGGCGACGCCGCCGGGATCATCGCGGCGGTCGGCGAACACGTGACGCGTTTCAAGACGGGCGAGCGCGTGTACACCGCGGGAACCATCAGCGGAGCCTACGCGCAGCTCGCATTGTGCAGCGCTGAGCAGGTCCATCCGCTGCCGGAGGCCGTCTCCTTCGCGCAGGGAGCGGGCCTGCACATTCCCTATGCCACCGCCTACCGCGCCCTTTTTCTCCGCGCTCACGCGCAGGCCGGCCAGACCGTGCTGGTGCACGGCGCGTCGGTGCCGTGGGCCTGGCGACGGTACAGTTCGCTGCCGCGGCGGGACTGACTGTCATCGGCACGGGCGGCACCGAGCGCGGCCGCCAACTGGTCCGGGAGCAGGGCGCCGCCAAAGTGTTTGATCACAAGACGGCGGACTATCTGGCGCAACTGATGAAGGCCACCGGAGACCGCGGCGTGGACCTCATCATCGAGATGCTGGCCAACGTGAATCTCGGCAATGATCTCACGGTCCTCAACCAGGAGGGGTGCATTGTCATTGTCGGCAGCCGCGGAGACGTACAAATCAATCCCCGGCTGCTAATGCGGGTCCAGGGCTCGATCCTTGGGATGACTGGCGGCACGCCCGAGCAGTACGCACAAGCGCATGCCGCGATTGGCGCCGGGCTTCGCGCCGGCACGCTGCGCCCGATCATCGGCCGGGAACTGCCGCTCGCCGAAGCAGCGCGCGCCCACCACGAGATCATCGAAAGCCCCGCCTACGGGAAGATCGTGCTGGTGCCATAAACGCCGGGTGAGGTTGACTTGACTCACGCCGCCAGCCAGCCCCCTTCCGCCTGCCCACCCATGAAACTCCGCCTCCTTCCCGCAATCTTTTGGGTGTTCGCCTGCAGCGCGACGGCTCATGGACCGGCCGCTGCGTGGCGGCCCTTTTCCGAGGACAGTCCGTGGAATCAGCGGATTCCGGCAGGAGCCGCAAGCGATCCCGCCTCCGTGGCGTTGATCGCTGACTTCGCGTCGCGCGGCCCGCTGCATATCAACATCAAAGACTGGTCGATTCCGGTCTATTTCGTCGACGCGGATCACACTCCCTGCCACGACGTCGCTGACTCGCGCCCCGGCGCCTACGGCAAAGGATTCGAGTTTCCCCGCCACATTCCGATTCCGGATGACGCGATCGCCTCTCCGCCGCCTGGCGGGGACAATCATCTGTGCATCATCGATCGGACGCGGCACCTGGAATGGGGTATGTGGTGGGCGCGGCAGGATACCGAGGGAAAATGGAGCACCGGTCTCGGATCCGTAACAGACCTCTCGGGCACTGGAGTGGCCGCCCCGTGGTTTGCCGTCAGGCGCGAACTGGATTCGGCCCGCGCCCGGGCCAGCGGTTTTCCGCTAATCGCTGGGCTGATCCTCGTCGACGAAATCAAGGCCGCGCGGATCGATCATGCACTGGTGTTCGCCTACGACCGCTGTCGAACCGGCTTCTTCATTCCCCCTGCCAGCACGGCACAGGTCACTGTTCCCGGAACCAAGAACTCGTTCGGCATTCCGATGGGCGGCCGAATCCAGCTCGATCCGGGCTGGGACGTCGAACGCTCCGGGTTGTCGGCCAGCGGGAAGATCATTGCACGCGCGCTGCAGGAATACGGCGCCTACTGCGGAGATTATGCCGATAGTAACGTGCTTTTCGCGGACAATTCGCCAGGGGCGCTGCGTTCATGGGCCGGTGCGCTTCGGCCCGAAGAACTGGAGGCCATCTTCACCCCCGCGATGATCCGGGCGCATTTTCGGGTCCTGGACATGGGCAACGTCCTGCCCAGGCAAAACTGCGAGAATCCACCGCCCTACGTGACCAGCTTCGGCTCCACAGGGCCCGCCGCGGCGACTGCTTCTGCCAGAATCGACTATTTCACGCGGACGATAAGGCTCATCATGTTGCGGGGAACCGATCTGAAGCGCCTCGCGCCCACGTTCGCCGTTTTCCGGCCGGAAACCCGCGTCATGGTCGACGGCATCGATCAGGTGAGCGGGCGGACGGAGCATGATTTCACGTCGCCCGTTGTCTACCGCCTCACTTCCCCCGACGGCGCCACGAATGACTGGACCGTGCTGGTAACCAGCGGCCGGTGACCGATTTTTCAGCGCGGCGATTTGTGATGCCGGGATCTGGATCCCGCCCCGTCGGTTCCGCCCTCAAGGCCGGGTCAAAACAACCGATGTAGCTGCCGGATCTAAACATGTTGCAATCAGAGTCGATTCACCGGCCGGACACTCGCCCGCGGCAGGGAGGCACGCGGTGCGTCCTGGCATTGTTGGCAGCGGTCGTTTGGGTGTCTTCCGCTTGCGCCGAAAGCACCACCATGCCGGCCCCACTGCCGGGGTTAATCGAATCCGGCGCACCAGCCTTCTCCGTCTTCGGCCGGGAGGCGCTTGGCTTCAGCACACCACCCACCGATCTCCATTTTATGCCAGACGGGCGGATTCTCGTGGTGGCGCAGCATGAACTCGCGCTGGGTGACGGCTTCCGTTGGGAAACGTTCTCCCAAGCCCCGAATCAGAAGGATTTCATTTACTCGGAGGTGGCGGTGGATAACGACGGCCAGATTTACGCCGGCATTCCGGGCGCCATCGCCCGGATCGAATTCGGCGAGGACCGGCGCTGGCGACTCGTGCCGGTCCTCCGGCTGGCGTCCGGCAACCCGCTCATCCACGTAATCCAGTCTCGCGACACCTGGCTGTGGTGGGGCGGAAGCCGCACCATCATCGCCTGGCGCCCCGGCCAGGCAGTCCGGGCCCTCGCCACCCCGACGGACGCGGTGGACCAAGTTCTCACCCTGGGCAACGAAACGTTTACCAGCAGCGGCTCCAATGGTTCAATTCATCGGGTACAAATTGACGGCGAGCCAACGCGCATCTCTTCCCCCAGCGCTGTTGTCAGCGACACCATAACCTGCAGCGTGAGTCTGAAGCCTGATCAGCTTCTGGTCGGGACCATCGGCGACGGCCTTCAGACCTTCGACGGCAAGGCATTGCGAGACCTCCCCTTGCCGGGGATGATCGGTCCGGGAAGTCGCATCAACGACCTTTGTCGGGTTGGAACCGACTACTACGCGGCCGGAGTCGACACGAGAGGCATCGTTTTTTTTGATCACGACGGCCGGATTGTACAGGTGCTTGACCGGTTGCTCGACCACCGGCTGGCGCGGGTGCGAAAGCTGCATTACTCATCGGCCGGGGTGCTCTGGGCGCTGCTCGATAACGCCGTGGCGAACGTGCAGTTCCCGTCGCCGATCTCGCATTTCGAACCCGTGCTCGCGAGCACGATGAACTATACCAAACCCGTGCGGCATCAGGGCCGGCTTTGGATGCTGAGCGATGGGCGGTTGATGCGGGGCTCCTATGATGCGGACGGCCGGCTGGAGAGCTTCAAGACCGACACACCGCCAGGACGCTTTCTGTGGTCGATTGCCGAGGTCGGCGGAGAGCTCTATGCCACCAACGACACCAGCATCTTCACCCGCGACGAGACCGGCTGGAAACTGGTGGCGACCGGGATGACCAATGCGCGGCTCGGCGTTGGTCCGATCCGGCCCGACGGAGGTTTCTTCTATGTCGCCCGCAACGAGATTGGATGGATCAGCAAGGCCGCCGGTACCTACGCCGCCGAGCGCATTCCCGTGAAGGACCTCGGCGACGTCTACAACGCGGTGGATGACTCCGCGGGTTCCGTTTGGGTCGAGTTGGGCGTTGCCCGCGTCGGGCGGATAGAATTCGCCCAGGGAAACCCAAAGATCCGGATTTTTGGCATTGAGGAAGGACTGACCGATGCTTGGGCGAACATTTTTGTCTTGGACGGAATCATCCGATGCTCCGCGTCGGGTCATCTGCTGCGTTTCGACAGCCGAACCCAGCGATTCTCCGATGACCGCGAATTAATCCGCCAAGTCCCGGCCCTGGCGAACTGCGCCGGCCGGCCAATCCGCGACGCTTCCGGACGCCTTTGGTTCGCTGCGATGGGCAATGTTCATGTCATCGATGACCGCCACCCGGGAAAAAGCCCCGCCGCCGCCGTGCCATTGGGTTTCGAGCCGACTGAATTCACCGCGGAAGCCAATGGCGTGGTCTGGATGCAATCCCGCGAACATCTGGTCCGATTTGATCCAGGGGTGCCAAATCCTCCGTCCCTGCCACTACGCGCCGAGATCACCTCGGTGCAATTGACCACCAGCAACCGCCGCCTGTACGCACCGGGCGCGGCGCTGCCACCGCTCCCGTATTCCGACAACTCGCTGGTGGCGTATCTCGCCGCTCCAGCCAGTCCCTTCGGCGCGCCAGTCAGTTTCGAGGTGATGCTCGAGGGCGCTTCCGACCAGTGGGTCTCAACGGGCACCGTCGGTTCCGCATCGTTCAACCATCTGAAGGAAGGCAATTACGTCTTGCGGGTACGACCGATGGCGGGAGGGACGCCGGGCGCCGAGGCCCGACTGGCCTTCACGGTCAACCCGCCCTGGTTTCGGACCAAGCTGGCGTGGGCGCTCTACATCGCTTCCGCCGTGGGCCTGATCCTGCTGGTAGCCTGGCTAATGTCGTACCTTGAATGTCGTGAGATGGTGCGCCTTGAGCGGGTGGTGGCCGAACGCACTGGGGAGTTGCATGCCTCCAACGCCCAACTTGGACGCCAGATCGAAGAGAACCTGGAAAAGACGACCGCGCTCGCCGCCAGCGAGGATCGTTACCGCCAGCTGAACGCCGAACTCGAAGACCGCGTGGCCAAACGCACGGCCGAACTCGGCGCCATCAACGTCGAATTGCAGATCGCCAAGGAGTCCGCCGAAACCGCCGACCGCGCCAAGAGCGCTTTCCTGGCCACCATGAGCCACGAGATCCGCACTCCGATGAACGGCGGCATCGGCATGGGCCACCTGTTGCTGGAAACCCCGCTGTCCCCCGAACAACGCGACTTCGCCCAAACGTCGATCAACAGCGGGGAAAATTTGCTGACCATCCTGAATGACGTGCTGGACTTTTCCAAGATCGAGGCCGGCAAGCTGAGCCTTGAGTCGATCGATTTCGACCTACAGGAACAGCTCGAGCGTACCCTGGACCTGCAATCCGAAGCCGCCCGTAAGAAAGGCCTGGAGCTGGCGCTTGATTTCGATCCCGCGGCGCCCGCCCGGGTCAACGGTGATCCCGTGCGGCTGCGGCAAATCCTCCTTAACCTGCTCGGCAATGCCGTCAAGTTCACGGAACACGGCGAGGTCATTGTCCGGGTGGTCGCCCTGGAATCCAAGCTCCCCGGCGTCCGCCTGCGTTTCGAGGTGGCGGACACCGGCATCGGCATCACCCCGGAAGTGCAGCGCCACCTCTTCCAGCGATTCGTGCAGGCCGACAGTTCCACCACCCGGAAATTCGGCGGCACCGGCCTCGGCCTCGCCATCTGCCGGCGCCTGGTGGACTTGATGCACGGCGACATCGGCATCGAAAGCAGCCCCGGCAAAGGGTCGACGTTCTGGTTCGTCGCCGAATTCGGTCCCGCCGCTCCGGCGCCCGCCCCGACCGATTCGGAGATTCCCCTCGAACGGCGCCGCATCCTGGTGGTTGACGACAATGCGACCAACCGGAAGTTCCTCCATCACGCGCTCGAGCGCTGGAAAGTCCGGCACGAGACGGTCGACTCCGCGGACGCCGCCATGCGGGAACTTCGCCGCGCCGCCGGGGGAGACGCGTATGAGCTCGTGCTGCTCGACCGCCACATGCCTGGCACGGACGGACTCACGCTTGCCCGGATGATCGCGGGCGATCCCGGTCTGGGCGGCCCGCTGCTCGCACTGATCAGTTCCGACGGCGAGCGCCTGACACCAGCCCAGTTGAAGGAATTCGGTCTCGCCGCCTGCGAATTCAAACCGCTCCCGACCACGCGTCTGCGCGAGCTCATTCTTCGCCTGCTCACCAAGCCATCGTCACGCCCGGCGCCGCAACCGGCCGCCGCCGCGCCCGCGTCCCCCGTGATAACCGGAGCGCCGCGCATCATCGTCGCCGAGGACAACCGCGTGAACCAAAAGGTTGCCCTGCAATACCTCAAGAACGCCGGCTTCGCCGCCACCGTGGTCGCAAATGGTCAGGAGGCCATCGATGCCCTTCGTCAGTACCCCTACGAACTCGTATTGATGGATGTCCAGATGCCCGTGCTGGACGGAATGGAGGCCACCCGACGCATCCGCCAGGCCCAGGCAGCCCGGGAGCCCGGTTTCGCCAGGGAAATCCGCATCGTCGCGATGACCGCCAACGCCATGGCGGGCGACCGCGAACTCTGCCTCGCCGCCGGAATGGACGACTACACCCCCAAACCGCTCACACCCAGTGGTATCAAGATCGTGCTGGAAAACCACTTGCGATCCTCCGGCGATCTTCCTCGGCAATCGACGGCCTGACCCGGGCTTGGCCCCTTTTCCGAGCACCACTCGTCCTGGCTTCGCGGTCCGGCAGGCGGCGGGGGATCTCATGCTCCCGATGGGGTCCCGCAGAATTTCTTCGACTGGCCGCCCGTCCTCCGCCCTCCTCCCTGTTGCACATGAAGATCTGTTTATTTGGCATCACCGGCATCCCGCTGGGGAAACACAACGTCAAGGACGCCCGGCTCGATCAGATCCACAAGCTGGTCGAGGCGAAGAAAAAAACGTATGTCCAGGTGGACATTACAGGCGAAGAGGAGGTCGTCACCGCCGACGCGATCGCCGCTTCCGATTCCGGCCGGCTGGACGTTATTCTGCGGGACCTCGAATTCGTCGAGAACCGGCTGGCGCGCGAACCGGAGGAACCGGAGAAATCGGTGCTGCACAAGATCAAGGCCGCGTTGGAGGGTGAACAGCTCGTTTCCGCCGCGGGATTGACTCCGGCCGAATTACAAGCCGTGGCCGCACATGCCTTTCTGTCAGCGAAGCCAGTCGTCGTGGCGGGACCGGCTGAAGTCGCGGCTTTTGACGAGTTTCTTGTCCGGGTTCTGGCCGAGAGCGGATATGTCAGTTACCTGACCGTGGGCGGCCCGGAAAACCGAGCGTGGCTCATCAAGAAAGGCGCGACCGCACAGGAGGCCGCCGGAGCCATCCATACCGACATCCAGAAAGGCTTCATCCGCGCCGAAATCATCAGCTTCGCCGACTGCACGGCCGCGGGAGGCGAGACGCAGGCCAAGCACGCGAACAAACTCCGCCTGGAGACGAAGCAGTATGTCGTCCAGGACTACGATCTGGTCAATTTCCGGTTCAACAAGTAGTCGGGTCAGGCGATGGTGGCGCCGGGGTCGCGTTCCGGGAACAGGGCGAGCAGGCCGGCGGCGGCGGCGGGGCAGAGGCCCCGCTCGGTGATGAGTCCGGTGAGCAGCCGGGCGGGCGTCACGTCGAAACCGTAGTTGGCCCCCCGTGTATTCTCAGGACAGATACGCACGGTCCGCACCTCGCCGTCCGGGGCCAGTCCTTCCATGAACCGCACCTCCTCCTCGCCGCGCGATTCGATGGGAATCTCCCGGACCCCGTCGCGCCGCGACCAGTCGATCGTGCTCGCCGGCAGCGCCACATAAAACGGCACGCCGTTATCGGCCGCCGCGAGGGCCTTCAAGTACGTGCCGATCTTGTTCGCGGCGTCGCCCTGGCGCGTCACGCGATCCGCTCCCACTAGACAAAGATCGACCAAGCCGTGCTGCATGAGATGGCCGCCGGCATTGTCGGGAATCAGCGTGTGGGGCACGCCGTGCTCGCCCAGTTCCCAGGCCGTCAACTTGGCCCCTTGGTTGCGCGGCCGCGTCTCGTCCACCCAAACGTGCACCGGCAAACCCGCGTTGTGCGCCGCATAGATGGGCGCCGTGGCCGTGCCGTGGTCCACACACGCCAGCCAGCCCGCGTTGCAATGGGTCAGAACATTCACGGGCGCCCCACCCTTGCGCGCCGCGATCTCCTGGATCAGCCTCAGGCCGTGCCGGCCGATGGCGGCGCAAGCCGCGACATCCTCGTCGCAAATGCGCTGCGCCTCCTCGCGCAGGCGCACCCGGGCCTGCTCGGAAGACGCGCACGCCCGTCCGACAGCCAGCATGCGTTCCACCGCCCATGCCTGGTTCACGGCGGTCGGCCGCGTCGACTCCAACTCCCGCGCGGCGTCTTTCAGCCGGATGAGCCAGTCCCCGGCGCCGTCAGGTCCGGACGGCTGGATCGCCAGTGCCATTCCCCACGCCGCCGCCGCTCCGATCAGTGGCGCTCCACGCACGTGCATCTCCCGGATCGCCTCCGCCATTGCGCGGACCGACCGGATCTCCTCAACGACAAACCGATGCGGCAATGGCCGTTGGTCGATGATGCGGACCAACCCAGTCGCCACAGGATCCGGCCAGATGGTGCGATAGGGAATGCCGTTGATTTTCATGGTTCACGGCAGAACCTAGTGACTGGCGATCGGGCCGGCAACCGCAACCTGCAACCTGCCCGCTCCGCCTTTTGTCCGCCGGCCCGATGACCGGCAGCCCCGCGCTCCGCCGGTCACCGTCCTCGGCTCGTGCAAGGATGGTTGCGCTCTGCCGCGAAGTCCTTTTGATTTGATGGATTATTAATCCGCTCTCATCGCCCAAGCAGAAGACGGTATCCTCCCTGGGCTGGTTGCTCGTTCGCTTCGACTGGTGGCGCCCATGGAGGTATAGGTTTCGCCGCGAACTGTGCGAAGCCACGGCCTTTCGCTCGAACCGCCTGGCCGACTACTGGCATTTTCTGGCTCGATTTGCCCACCAACCGCGGACCATCGGAGCCATTGCGCCCAGCTCGGCGCGCTTGGCCCGAACAGTGCTCGATCACTGCGTTTTAGGCAGCGCCCAGACCGTGGTGGAACTGGGAGCGGGCAGTGGGGCGATCACCAGTTTGATTCTGCGACGCCTTCGACCGGGAGCGAACTTCATTGCGTTGGAGATCGACCCTTTGCAGGCGAAGCGTCTGCGAAAACGGTTTCCGGATCTCATCGTTTGCTGCGAGTCCGCCGAGAATCTCGGCGCGTGCCTGGCCCGGCATGGGTGCGTATCCGCCGATTGCATCGTCAGTGGGCTGCCCTGGGGCAACATGAGCCCGCCCGTTCAGGATCGAATCATGGGCGAGGTGGTCGCGGCGCTGAGACCTGGAGGGAGATTCTGTGGCTTTGGGTACCTTCACGCGAGTTGGTTCCCGTCTTCCCGCAAATTCCGCCAGCGCCTGCTGGACCAGTTCTCCCGCGTCCGGGTCAGCCCGGTCATCTGGCGTAACCTGCCCCCCGCGTTCGCCTTCTCCTGCGCTTAGGTGAAATGACGCAGGGCGCGCCCACGTTCCAACCCGCGCCCGGACCCGGCCGGGGAGCGAATTTCCGTTCGCTTTCAACGCAAATGCGAATTATCGTCTAATTCATACTCATCGGTAATGTCCCCTTCAGGAAGATTCAGACCTCAGCGCATGCTCCCACCGCACGCCCGGAAGCCCGAAGAAGCGGACGCTGCGAGTCCACGGGGCGGGAACTGCCAGGTTCCTTCTGGGACAATTTCCTCAGTCCGTCACACCACCGCAGTACTAAGTGCACTATGAACAAACCAAATAAAGTCATCTCCTGGTACGGTTGGCTCCCCGATCTGCCGGACCAACGCGACCAGCTCTATGCCGCCATTGCCGCGCCGCCAAAAAAGCTCCCGAGCGCGATGGACTTGCGTCCCGGCTGCTCAAGTGTCGAGGATCAGGGGCAGTTGGGCAGTTGCACCGCCAACGCCCTGGCCGGCGGGCTTGAATTCCTCGAAAAAAAGGCCGGCAAACCGGCGATCGATCTCAGTCGCCTGTTCATCTATTACAATGAGCGCGGGATTGAAGGCAACGTCGCCCAAGACGCGGGAGCGCAGCTGCGCGACGGGATCAAAACGCTCGCCAAACAGGGCGTCTGCGCGGAGAAGGCGTGGCCTTACGTGATCAGCAAATTCGCGGTGAAACCGCCGGCTTCCTGTTACCGCGATGGACTCAAGCACGAGATCACCTCGTACCATCGCATCGTGACCTTGTTGGACATGAAGAAGTGCCTGGCGGAAGGTTATCCGTTTGTCTTCGGCTTCACCGTGTATGAGAGCTTTGAATCGCCGGCGGTCGCCAAAACCGGGGTGCTCAATCTGCCCGCACCCAAGGAGAAATCCCTGGGTGGTCATGCCGTCTTGGCGGTGGGCTACAACGACGCGACAAAACGGTTTCTCATCCGCAATTCGTGGGGCACCGATTGGGGCCTGCAGGGCTATTTTACGATGCCCTACGACTATCTCGACAATCGCAATCTATCGGACGACTTCTGGACGATCCGCGTGCTGGAGCTGTAGCGCGTTGTCGCGGGCTTCGCTGAGGCCGGTCCGGGGTCGACGAGCCAGCCCTGTATCCAATGGCAGCATCGTGGTTGGCGATCGTGTCTGATGTCGTCCCCGTGGTGGTGCGCGTTGTCCCCAACGCGCTCAGGGCGGCTTGTGGACAAGCCGTTCCACCATCGTTGCATTGTTCCGGCTCAATCCAGACTTGAAAGCAATCTAAACCACCCGGCACGGGAGCAGCGCGGCGTCCTGCATCCCGTGGATGATTTTTTTGTCGGGCGGGCAGAAGGTGGCGAGCGCTCCCGCCAGCTTCGCCACCCCGTCGTGCTCGAAGTAATAGGGACAGAGCCGGAGTCGGCCCGCCTCCAGGGAAGCCACGGGCGGCGCCCCGCTTCCCGCGTCCTGCCGATAGACGAGATGGTGGACACGGCGCGGTTTCCGGTACTCCTGGAGCACGTGCAGGTGGGTCGGCGCCAGACGGAGCGCGCGCTCAATGCCCGCCTGCCAGTCCTCGCGCGAGCAGTCACTGCCGAGAACGACGCTTCGCGCACCCCAGGCTGTCTCATGGAAGCCGCTGATCTTGACGATCAACTCCCGTTCCTTCTGCGAGGCGTGGCCCAACTGCGTCCAGTCGTCCAGCGCCCGGCCGGCCACCCGAGGACCGTCGAGCACGGCGCCGGGCGGAAGCGGAGCCGGGTCCATCACCCATGACATCGGGATCAGCTGCCGCAGCAGGTCGAGGGTGCGGCGGGAGAGACTCTCCGCCCAAAAATCCTGCAGGCGATGGTGGTGAAAGAGGGCAAGCGCTAGTTTCTCCTCCTGAAAATGGCGCATGGGCGGCGCAATGACCACCTCGCCGCTGGCCCAAGCCTCGAAAAAATACGCCGCCGTCGGGATCTGGCCCAGGTCGAACAACTCGAAGAACCGGTAGATGACATCGATCTTCTCCGGCGTCCCCTCGACATCGAAAAACAGGGCCCCGCCGAGTGGAAACACCTCCTCCGGCCGGAGGCAATACACCCGCCGCCCCTGCTGTTGGAGCACGCCGGCCAGCCAGCGCATTTCCGGACGGTAGGTTGCGGCCTCCTCGCTCACCACCAACGCGATCAGCGGATTCCGATTCCCGGGGTGCAGTCGCGCGAGCGATTGGTAGAATTCTTCCACCATGAGGTCGCCGCGACCGATGATCGCGTCGCCGCTGCCCTCGTAGAGGCGGTTGAGAAAGGCCGTGAGGCCGATTCCTCCCGGAACCGAGTCCAGCTCAGTCAGGGCAAACCCGTCCTCGGTCAGCAGGAGATCCGGCCGCAATACCGTGGGAAGGAACCCGCGCAGACGCTGATCGCGGGCGTGTTGCACCAACGCGGCGGGTTTGCCGCGGTCGAGATACTCGGCCACCCACGGCGCCACCAGCGGCTTGTTGCGCAGGAGGTTTCGGCCCGCGACTGACCGCAAGTAGAGCGTCTCCAACGCCTGGTGAAACTCCCGGCAGGCTCCGCCGATCTGCTCCAACTGTTCCACTTGCTCGCGCGTCAGCGGCCACGCCTCCGGCGAGAGCTGCCAGGTCTTCGCTTCGAACAGCGGCTGGGCGCGCAGGGCCGACTGAAGGGTGTCGTAGGCGATCATTCCTCCATCTGAATGTCCTTGTTGCGATGCTGCGGCTGGCCCGCACGAAGCCAGGCATAAATGAACCGGTCCAGATCGCCGTCCAAAACGCCCTGGGTGTCGCTCGTGCTCAGTCCGGTGCGCAGGTCCTTGACCATCTGGTACGGCTGCAGCACATAGCTCCGGATCTGGCTGCCCCAACCGATCTCGCCCTTTTCGCCGTAGAAGCGCTCCATCTCGCTGCGCTGCTCGTCGAGGCGTTTCTCATACAGGCGGGCCTTGAGAACGCTCATGGCGCTGGCGCGGTTCTTGATCTGCGAGCGCTCATTCTGGCAGACGACCACCATCCCCGTCGGCAGATGCGTGAGGCGCACGGCGGAATCGGTCGTGTTCACGCCCTGGCCGCCCTTGCCCGATGACCGATAGACATCCACCCGGATCTCGCTCTCGGGAATCTCAATCGCGATGTCCTCGGTGATCTCGGCGACGACATCGACCGCGGCAAACGAGGTGTGCCGGCGCTTGTTGGCGTCAAACGGACTGATCCGCACGAGCCGGTGGACGCCGCGCTCCGCCTTGACGTAACCGTAGGCGTTTTCGCCCTTGATGACGAGGGTCGCTTTGGTGATGCCCGCCTGGTCGCCCGCCTGTACGTCCTGGACCTCAACGCCAAACCCGCGCCGTTCGGCCCAGCGGTTGTACATTCGAAAGAGCATGTCGGTCCAATCACAGGACTCCGTTCCGCCCGCCCCCGCCTGGATGGAGAGGATGGCGTTGTTGTGATCAAACTGACCGCTGAGAAAACTGGCCAGCTCAAGTTGATCCAGCTCCGCCACCAAAACGTCGACGGTTTGGCTGAGCTCGCGACCAGCTTGATCCTTTTCGGCGCCGGTAGCCGTTTCGATCAGCTCCACCATCACCGTCGCGTCATCCAGTTTTCGGTGGAAGGCCACCACTCCGGCAATCGCCCTCTTCAGACCATTGAGTTTCGCGATGTGCTTCTGGGCGCGCTCGCTGTTGTCCCAGAAGGTCGGCACGCCCATTTGGGCCTCCATCGCCTCGATTTCGTGCTGCTTTTGCTCGACGTCAAAGAAACCTCCACAAATGACCGGCCCGCTTCTTGATGTCTTCGAGGTGGGAAAAAGTTTCAGGTGTGATCATGGCGAAGGGGCTCAGCGCGCGATTGAAGAGGAAAGAATGAACATTAAAGACCGGATTGGAGGCTCCCGTCCAGAGTTTTGAATCTTCCCGCTCGTTCCGCTTCCCGGTTGCTTGTTTGGATGCATTCTTCCGTTCGCCAGAAACTTGGTCCGATCGGACCAAGTTTTTGGCAGATCGCGTTTCGTCATCATCGGGATCTGGCGCCATTCAAGAAGTCTCTGCGCCCCGCTAGCCCCGGCCGTCAACGGTCTGGGCCGAGTGCCGGTCAAACCGCGGTCGCCGCCTCCTCACGACGCTTTTTCCGCTCCCAGAACCAGGCGAGCCAGATGCAGACCTCGTAAAGGAGGCAGAGGGGAACCGCCATGGCAACCTGGGTGAGGACCTCCGGCGTCGTAAGAATAGCGCCGAGAATAAACGAGGCAACGATGACATGCCGGCGGAAATGCGCCAGTTGCTGATAATGCAGGATGCCCAGCTTCACCAGCGTCATGACCACGAGGGGAAACTGGAAACCGAGGCCCATCCCGAGCATGAACTTGCACGTGAAGCCGATGTACTCCTCCGCCCGCCACTCATACGCGTCAAATCCGAGCAGCGTCGAATATTCGACTGACGCCCGCAACGCGAGCGGCAGGAGGATAAAATAGGTCAACAGCACCCCGGCCAGAAAAAGGAACACCCCCCACCCGAGCCAAGTGAAGAGAAACTTCCGTTCGCGAACGTGCAAGGCGGGCAAAATGAACTGACCAAGAAAATACAGCCAGAATGGCGCCGAGATGACGAGACTACCGTAAAGGGCGATATGAAACGCCACCATAAATCCTTCCGCCGGATTCAGGTTGCGCAGCTTGATCCGCGTCGTCCCCGGATCGCCCTGCGGATCAAGCTTCAGCGTCGGCACCTGTTCCTCGCCAATCTTGGCCAGGCCGACCTTGAATACGACGTGGGGCGAATCGCCAGGCGGAAGCCCCGCGAAATCATCGCGGCTGACCTCGTAGGGACCCCATCGGAGGGTGCCGAGCACGAATGTCACTGTCGGTCGCGGCTTCTCCAACAGATGCATCCGGCGGATGGGATATTCCAGAATCTCCGCCAGCCGAGTGTCCAGGAACAGGCAAAGAACCAGCGCCACGACAATCACCGCCACACATCGGAGCAGCGCCTTTCGCAGATCTTCCAGGTGTTCGAGGAACGATTTTCGCGGGCCGCCGCCATCCTCTGGTTCCGCCGGCATGACTTCCAGATCTTCAGGCATGGTTGGAATGAACCCGGAGTGACTGCGCGCAGTCAATTGAAGTTGGTTGATGACTCATAAGGCGAGGACCGGCACCAGCACAGCCACCGGTCCGAGAAGACAAGCGAACGTCACCCGCGACCATCTGCCAAACCTTTTCACACCAGCTGGTGCTTTACGGGACGCCCGGCGGCGCTCCGGCCGGCACCGGAGGCCCGGAATCGCTCTCCGGCGCGGACGGACCCAAATACACCACTTGATTCTGATCCAGCGCGAACCAACTCCGCGCCGGCGGCATTTGACCGATCAGATATGCCCGCCGTTCCGCCACCGTTCCTTCTCGACTGTCGAACAGGATGAGTCCCGCCCCCGTCTCCGTCGGAACGCGTACCGCGATCAGCGGCTTCACTGTCCGCCGGCGATACGGCAGTAATTCCCGCTCCCCTTCCACGAGCGCAAACGCGACCTGATCCGGCGTCGCGGCCAGGATTTTCTCGACGGCAACCGGCGGCACCGTGACTGGTTTCGGAAGATCCCAGGCAATCCGCGACCGGCGCGGATCTCCGAACGACCAGTCTGCGGCCGATGACCGGGAATCAGCGGCAGCCTTTTCGGCTGCAGCCTGGAGGCTCAGTCTGCTCAGACCGTCGGCGAAGCGCCAGCCGCTCGCCCTCACCCGCTTGACTCCGGCGCCCACCGCGGATCCCCGGACGAGAACCATGATGAGCCAGCTCGCGATCGACGTAGTCCACAAGGCCGGCAGCCGACTGGGCGCCGGCACCAACCCGGTAGTTTTCTGCAGGGGAATCTCGGCGATCTTCCGATTCAGCTCCGCGAGCTGGCGCGCGATTTTTCCCTCCGGAAGGCCGGTTCTTCCCGGTAAGGTTGCCGACGTCTCTTCCCGGCAACGCGCAATTCCATCGCGCCACCGCCACCGCCGAACTTCCGGGGCGTGGGTCGCAATCAGGCGCCGCAGACCCGCCCAATGAACGAGACGCATGATCGGCGGGACGGCCAGCAGCAGTGCGATCTCGCCAAACGCCTCACGGCGCAGACCGGTGAGCCAGGCAAAAGCAGCAAGGCCCAGCCAACTGGCCGCCAGCGCGCTCCAGGAACTGAACACGAGCGGGTTGCTTTCCAGCACCAGGCGCAATCGCAGCCAGAACAGCGCCGCCGCCACTCGCCGGCCCTCCTGCGTGAGCTGGTCACAGCGTTCGCGGTTCAGCGTTTCCTGGGAGACAAAGCCAAATCGTTCCGGACAAGATTCAGCGTAGGCGAGCAAGATCTGGGCATTCCGCTCCAAGGTCGCTGCGACCATCAGCGCCTCCGCCGCCGGATTCCGGGTACACACATAACGGATGCGCAATCGGTGCAGGGCCGCGGCGAGGGCATGCGGCGATTCCAGGCACCAGTCCAGGATCTGGTTTGAAGCTACCTGATCGCCTGCCGTCACCCAGCCATTCTTCACCGCTTCAGCCAGCACCGCCGTGTGTTTGCCCATCACCTCTGACAACAAGGTTCCAGTCTCCGGATCCACTTGCTGCAGTGCCTGCAAATAGGGCGGCGCGAGGAGAGCGCAGGCCAGCGCCGGACCGTCTCCGTTCCCGCGGACGAGGGCGAGCAGTTCGTGGTGAGTGCCACGCTGGCCTCTCACCCGCAAACCTGTTTTCGGCCCCGCCAGGGCGGCCCAGGCAATGGCCGCCAGCGCGCTTCGCCGGGCCGTCTCCGGCAAATCACGCCATTCCGGAATTCCGCCCAGATCGAGCAGGTTCTTCAGCCGCGCCGCCAAATCATAGTTGCCCGGTTGCGACGCGATGAAATGGGCAAAGCTCGCGGGATCGTCCGCGTTAAAAAGATTGGCCTCTCCTTCCGGCCAGTTGGCCTCCTGCGCAAAGAATTCCGCCACCTCGGGCACCGTGTAAACGCCGTCCGGGCAGACATAGAACCGCTCATCGCGAGGGTTGTCATAGCGATCCTTTACCGGCCGGTGTTCCAGCCAGTGCTGCACTTCCCGGAACCCCCATCGTCCGTCGCGGGCACTCGTCAAAAGGCCGCGCAACAGGCTGGTCTGAGCGTCGTACATCGCCGGCATCAACTCGACCGCTTCCGCGCGCACTTTGTAGCCCCCGACTTCATTCAGCAGGTCCTCGGCCTCCGACTGGCAACCGGTAAGGCCTTTCGAGACGTCGCGCTGCAGCAATTCGTTGTACATATGCTTGCCCAGGACAAATTCCTGCACGACGCGGCCCACCGACCACCAATCCCACGCGCACAAGGCCCGTCCGGGCGGCTGCAGCTCCATCCCCACCGCCTCCGGCGGGGCATAGAGCAGATCGACGGCCATGGCGAACGGCTGCGGTTGGTCGAACAACGCGGCGACCTCCAGCCCGCCGAGGCGCAGCTGCAATTCCCCCTCGGCAGAAGCCGCAAAAAGCGTATCCGGCCGTAGGTTGAGATGGACGACACCGCGCTCGTGCAACGCCTGCACGATCACGGCCAGCTGTCGCACCAGCGCCTCAAAGTCCGGGAGACCCACTTCGCGCAAGGTTGCCCACTCGCGGAGGGTCAGCGGTGGCGGGATTCGGGAAACTTCATACCGCAAGCCCTCCTCCTCTTGCGCCTCGATCAAGCCGACCATCCACGGCTGCGTTAGGTTTTCCACCGATGTCCAGGCGGCGCGCCGCGCCTCCGTGGCCGGCCCAACCACCGTCACCCGGACCACAACTTCGACATGGTCATCCATTTCCATCGCATGGAAACACCGGCCCGGTCCGCCCGGAATCCGGTCGGCCAGTTCGTAGCGCCGCCACCGCTGCCCCGATTCCGGCAACAGAATCTCTACCGTTGCAGCCGCTGACGGCTCCAAGGTGGCAGCCGGCAGATCGCGGACAAGGCGATCCGCCGCCCCATCACGCGGATCGGTCGTTGGGTCCATAAGTGAGCTCGGCAAGCCAAACCAATAACGGCTCGCCCGGCGGCCTGATAAATGGAAACGATGACCTGGTTCCCGCTAGGCCCGCAACTGACCGGCAGCCTCCTCGGCGAGGAAACTGGCGTAGGTCTCTTTAATTCCTTGCGGAAGGCTAATTTTCGCCTTCCAGCCGAGGCGGGCCAGCGATGACCCATCCAACAATTTCCGCGGGGTCCCATCGGGCTGGGAAGCATCCCAGGCGATCCGGCCCTGGAAACCCACGGTGGCGGCGACGAGCTCGGTGAGTTCCTTGATCGTGACGTCCGCGCCCGTGCCGACGTTGACCCAATCGGGCGGGTCGGCCTGGCGCAGGAGAAACGCACAGGCATCGGCCAGATCGTCCACGTGCAGGAATTCGCGCCGCGGACTGCCCGTGCCCCAGGCCACCACTTCCGGGCGGCCGGCCCGCGCGGCGTCGTGAAAACGGCGGAGCAGCGCCGGGAGCACGTGCGAATTCTCCGGGTGGTAGTTGTCGCCCGGGCCGTAAAGATTGGTGGGCATCGCCGAATGGAACAACACGCCGTACTGCCGCCGGTAATACTGGCAAAGTTTGAGGCCCGCGATCTTGGCGATGGCATAGGCCTCGTTCGTGGGCTCGAGCGCGCCGGTGAGCAGACAATCCTCGGACATCGGCTGCGGCGCGTGCTTGGGATAAATGCACGAACTTCCGAGAAACAGCACCCGCTTCACCCCTTGCCGGTACGCGGCGTGCAACGTGTTCGCGGCAATGGCGAGGTTGTCGTAGAGAAACTCCGCCGGGTAAGTATTGTTCGCATGGATCCCACCCACCCGGGCCGCAGCAATGACCGCCACCTCGGGCTGCTCGGTGGCGAAGAACGTCTCGACCGCAGCCTGGCGCGTCAGGTCCAGCTGCGCCGAAGTGCGGAGCACGAGCGAGACGCCCGGCTCGGACTCGAACCGCCGCACCAGGGCGGAACCGACCATGCCGCGGTGGCCTGCGATATAGAGTTTCACGGCCGGGGCAGCTGCGCAATCTGCGCCTCGCGTTTGGCCAGTTCCAGATCCGCCTCAATCATGATTTTCACCAGATCTTTGAAGCGCACCTTGGGCTCCCAGCCCAGCACCCGTTTCGCCTTGGCCGGGTCGCCGATGAGGAGATCAACCTCCGACGGGCGCTCATAGCGCGCATCAAATTGCACGTACTGCTGCCAATCGAGCCCCAGCAAACCGAACGCCTCCACACAGAAATCGCGGACGCTGTGCGTTTCGTTCGTAGCGACCACATAATCGCCCGGCTCCTCCTGTTGCAGCATCAACCACATCATCTCGACATATTCCTTCGCGTAACCCCAATCGCGCTTGGCTTCGAGATTACCCAGGTAAACGGACTGTTGCAGCCCGAGTTTGATGCGGGCCGCCGCGCGGGTGATCTTGCGGGTCACGAAGGTTTCCCCGCGACGGGGCGATTCGTGGTTGAAGAGAATCCCGTTGCTGGCGTGCAGCCGGTAGCTCTCGCGGTAGTTGACGGTGAGCCAGTAGGCGTAGACTTTCGCGCAAGCGTAGGGGGAGCGCGGCCAGAACGGCGTCCGTTCGGTCTGCGGCACTTCCTGCACTTTGCCAAACATCTCCGAGGAGGACGCCTGATAGAACCGGACATTCTTGACGAGGCCGGCTTCGCGCACCGCCTCCAGAATCCGCAGCGTCCCGAGACCGTCCACGTCGCCCGTGTATTCCGGAATGTCAAACGACACGCGCACATGGGACTGCGCGCCGAGATTGTAGATCTCGTCGGGCTTGAGCTCGTAGAGGAGTTTCACCATCTGCACCGCATCCGCGAGATCCCCGTAGTGCAGAAAAAAGCGGACGCCGTTCACATGCGGATCAGCGTACAGGTAGTCGATCCGGCTGGTGTTGAAAGTGGAAGCCCGGCGGATGATGCCGTGAACCTCGTAGCCCTTGGCCAGAAGGAGTTCCGCCAGATAGGATCCGTCCTGACCGGTGATGCCGGTGATGAGTGCGCGTTTCATGCGAGAAAAACATTCACCATGATTTATGGTTAAATAATGGCAAGCCCGGCGGGAGGGCGACTCGCAGGCTGGTTCGGCCATCTTGTTTTTGCGCAAGATTTCAATGAGGACGACGCGCGCCTTGCCAAAACTCTGGTCCGATCGGACCACGAATCTGGCAAAGAGTTGGAACGTCATAACAACAGATCTTGGCCATCTGGCGGCCCGTCTCCGGGAGCCTGGCGGAACGAAAGCCACCGCCAGACTACCGGTGCTTGCCTGCGTTGATCCGTTTCGTAGCCTCGATACCCGATGCGCATCGTCCTGATCGCCGCACAATCGCTCGACGGCTTCATCGCCAAACCCGGCCAACCCGGAACTGCGTTTACATCTCCGGAAGACAAAGCCCATTTTCGCACCGTAATGGCGCATTTCGACGTGGGCGTGTTTGGTGGCGAAACCTATCGCGTTTCCCGCGAAGCCATCCGGGCGCAAACGGCTGGGCGGCATCTTCGTGTCGCGATGACGCGCTCGCCCGAACGCTATGCCACCGAGGCGATCCCGGAAGTGCTGGAATTCACCCGCGCGGCGCCGGCCGCGCTTGCGCACGAACTGCGCACCCGGGGTTTCCGCCGCTGCGCGCTGCTGGGCGGCTCGCAAGTCCACAGTCTCTTCCTGGCGGCCGGCCTGGTCGATGAGGTCTGGCTGACCATCGAGCCGTTGCTCTTCGGTGGTGGCACGCCGCTGTTGGCGCAGCCGACTGACATCCGGTTGGAATTGCTCGCCATGGAGAAACTAGGTGCCAACACCTTGTTGGTGAAATACCACGTGGCCCGATGACTCCACTTCCCGACCAAGCCAGCACGCCGGCGCCGCCTGATGCCCGTTTTCCCCTGGCCACCGCGACGCTGCCGAAGCTGGAGATCACCCTGCAGTCAGCCGACATTCTCCGCAGCCTGGGCTACCCCCCGCAGGCGGTTCCCCTTCCGGATGTTGTGCAAACGACCGAGGAGCTGATGCTCGAGGCGAAAGCGTATCTCCAGCCGTCCGGCACCTACTCGCTCTATGCCCCGACGAACTGGACGGACCATTCGGTCGATATCGGCGGCTACACGATTAACGGGAATGTCGGCGAGTTTTTCCGGGGCGCCAACCGCATTGCAGTGTTCGTCGTCACCGTCGGAAACGGAATCACGCGGCAGATCGGGATACGCCGCGAAGACGGGGACGCCTTTGCCGGGCAGGTTCTGGACGCCATCGGTTCGTGGGCCGCCGAATATACCGCCCAGGCGCTGATGACGCACCTCGCCGAGCACCTCCGCCCGGAGGAGTCGTTCACCTTGCGCTGCAGTCCGGGGTTTTGCGGAATGGATCTTGCGCAGCAAAGCCTGCTCTTCCGCCTCGCGCCAGCCAACGCCATCGGAGTTACTCTGCTGCCTTCCCTTTTCATGCACCCGATGAAGTCCGTGTCCGGGTTTATCGGGCTCGGGCCGCGGGCGGTGGTGGGCGTTCACCTCTCGCCCTGTGAGCCCTGCCCGCTGGTCGACTGCCACATGCGGCAATAGACGGGTGTCATGTCGCCAGCGTAGATGTCGCTTGTCGGCAGACCGTTTCCAGATCCAGAAATGGCCCGGACACGAAGTCATCAGGTTTCGGTGTAGGATGCCTGCATGAAGGCGATTCTTACCTCGACTTCGCGAGCAAGCTCGCCTCCTACAATTTGCGCAGCTTTGGCCAAAGAGTGGCCGAGCAGGAATCAGATCTGGTAGTCCGCGCGGCCCGAATTCTCGTGCAGTCCACATTCGCGCTTGAGGCCGCCGAACCGGGTCTCCTCTTCGGTCATGCCCTCCAGCAGTTTCGAGGAGCTGTGCCAGTCTCCCACCGAGACATAGCCCTGTTCCCAGAACGGATGATAGGGCAGGTCGTGTTCCTTTAGGTAGTGGTACACGCGGCGATTGTCCCAATCGATGATCGGATGCACCTTGGTGATCTTGTTCTGCCGGTGCACGACTTTCAGGTCTCGCCGGGTGCTGGCCTGGGCTCGTCGCAACCCGGTCAACCATGCGGTCGCGCCAAGTTCGCGGACTGCCCGCTCCATCGGTTCGATCTTGTTGATAAAATTGTAGCGCTCGATTCCCTGGATGCCCTGTTCCCATTCCCTCCCGTAAAGCGCCTCTTGCCGCGCGGCCGTCATCGCCGGATTGTAGACCTTGAGATTGAGCTTGAGCCGATCAGTCAATCTGTCCGCGAAGTGGTAGGTCTCCGGAAACAGGTAACCGGTGTCGATGAAAACGACCGGGATATCTGGAGTGGTTCGGGTGACCAGGTGGAGCATCACGGCGGACTGGATGCCGAAGCTCGTGGTCATCACCAGCCGGTCGCCAAAGCATTCGGCCGCCCAGAGCACCCGGTCCTCAGCGGTCGCATTTTCAAGGCTCAATGCTGCCGTCGGCACTGCGACCAAGGGAGAATTCGTCATGGAATTCGATTACAATACTTAAGACATGTCCTAAGTAAAGTAACCAAACAAGCCACACCCTACATAACGTCGTTAGCCTTTTAGGACAAAGCACTAAGGAGCCGCTCGATCTCCGCTTTTTTGGCTTTCAGATCGGCGAGCTGCTTTCTTGCTCCCTCAATCACCTGCGGTGGCGCCTTTCCCGCAAACGCGGGATTCGCAAGCCGGGCCTCGGTCGCGGCGACGTACTGCGCTAGCTTTCCCAATTCCTTCGTCAGACGCGCCACCTCGGCAGAAGAATCTCCCGAATCAGGAAGAAGCAGGTAGGCGGTGCCAAGCGGCGTGATGATCGCCGGAGCCTTGTCGGGCGCGGGGTTGGTGCCATGGCTGAATCGGGCAACGCCGGCCAGACGGAGATACAAATTGAGGTCTCGTTCGTCAAACTCCACGGTCGGCCGGAAGTCCGAAGTAGGAAGATAGACCTCGACATCGCGTCGTGAAGCCACCCCCGACGCGGCCTTAAGCTGGCGGATGCCCGCGACAAATTCCTTGAAGGCCTCGACCTTTCGCACCTGGCGCCTTTCCAGCAAAATCCAGTGACTGTGCAACGTCTCGACCAAAGCGGAAGCGTCGACCAACCGCGCATCACGGGTCAGAAATGTGCCCGCCGCACCGAATCCAAGCTGGTTCCAGAGTTCTTCCGTGATGAACGGAATAAACGGATGCAACAGCAGCAACGTTTGCCTGAGCACGAGGTCCTGGATCGCAAGGCAGTTGGCCTTCGTATCGGCCACCTGCAGCTTGGCCTTCGAGACCTCGACGTACCAATCGCAAAAATCGTTCCAGAAGAATCCGTACAACGCCTGCACCGTCGCGCTGAACTCAAATTCGTAGAAACAGCGGTCGACTTCGCGCGTCACGGCGAGCAATCGATCGAGAATGGCATGGTCGTCGGCATCGAACCGGTCCGGATCGAGCCGCCCGATGATCGCCGAGAGCGATTCGCTGTCGCCCGCTTCGCCGCTGAGCTGGCGGAAGCGGCAGGCGTTCCATAGCTTGTTGCAGAAATTCTTACCAAATTCGATGCGTTCCTCGGCAAACCGGATGTCCTGCCCCTGCGGCGCAATCGAGATGATGCCGAAGCGGAGGCCATCGGCACCGTATTTTCCGATCAGGTCGAGCGGATCGGGCGAGTTGCCGAGCGACTTCGACATCTTGCGGCCCTGCTGATCGCGGATGATGCCCGTGAAATACACGTTCCGGAACGGGATGCGCCGTTCCAACGGTTCGCCGGGCCGGATGAATTCGAGACCGGCCATGATCATCCGCGCCACCCAGAAAAAGATGATATCGGGAGCGGTGACGAGGGTCGTCGTCGGATAAAAGAAATCAAAACCAGCCTGGTCCATCGCAGCCGGGTCCGGCCAGCCCATCGTGGCGAACGGCCAAAGCCAGGAAGACGCCCAAGTGTCGAGCACATCCTCCTCCTGCTCCCAGTTCTCCGGATCACCCGGGCCTTCGAGCGAGACATGCACCTTCTCCGGATCGCGGAGATCCGCGGCCGTGAGTTTCTCCCGGTCGACACCTTTGCGGTACCACACCGGAATGCGGTGTCCCCACCACAACTGACGGCTGATGCACCAATCCTGAATGTTGTCGAGCCAGTGCAGGTAGACCTTCGCCCAACGCTCCGGATAGAATTTGATATGGCCGTCGCGCACCGCCGCCTTGGCCTCCTCGACTTTCGGATATCGCAGCCACCACTGCATCGTCAGGCGCGGTTCGATCGGCACGTCGGCGCGCTCGGAGTACCCGACATTGTTCTCGTAGGGCTCCTCCTTGACCAGTGCGCCGGCGGCTTTAAGCAGCTCCGCTGCCTTCTTGCGCCCGGCAAACCGGTCCAAGCCCGCGAGTTCCGGTCCGGCGAGTTCATTCAGCACGCCGTCCGGGTTGAGCACATCGCGGATCGGCAGCTGGTGACGCTGCCCGATTTCAAAGTCCGCCTTGTCATGCGCAGGGGTGATCTTGAGCGCACCGGTGCCGAATTCCCGATCCACCGCAGCGTCGGCAATGATCGGAATCTGCTCGCGCACCAAGGGACGCCAGACGGATTGGCCAATCAACCCCGCGTAGCGCGGATCATCCGGATGCACGGCAATGGCGGAGTCACCGGGAATCGTCTCCGGCCGGGTGGTGACGACTTCGACAAATTGTCCCGGGCGTCCGGCAATCTCATACCGCACGCGGTAGAGCAACCCCTTCACGGGCTTCATGATCACCTCTTCGTCGGAAAGGGCGGTGAGTGAAGCCGGGCACCAGTTGACCATGCGTTTGCCACGATAAATGTGACCCCGCCGAAACAGTTCGACGAAAACGTACAGCACCCGCTGCGAATACCCAGGATCCATGGTGAACGCCGTGCGGCTCCAGTCGCACGACGCCCCGAGGCGGCGCAGTTGTTCCAGGATGATGTCGCCCTTCTCCTTGCGCCACTCCCACACCTTCGCCACGAATTTTTCCCGGCCCAGATCGCGGCGGTGCAATTTGTGTTTGCGCAACTCCTTTTCCACGACCGTTTGGGTGGCGATTCCGGCGTGATCCGTGCCGGGCACCCAGAGCGCGGCCCGACCTTCCAGGCGGGCGCGGCGGATGAGGATGTCTTGCAGCGTGTTGTTCAGGACGTGCCCCATCGTGAGCATGCCAGTCACATTGGGCGGAGGGATGACGATGCTGTACGGCTCCCGGCCCGGGTCGGCCCGACCCGCAAACGCGTCGGCGGCCTGCCAGGCGGCATGCCACCGTTGTTCGACTTCGCGCGGCTCGTAGCTCTTGGTAATCTCGGGCATGGGAAAATGAAACAGGTGAAGCCGGCGAGCAAAGAACCGGGCCCAAACCGGGGCAAGCGATTAGTGGTCTTCGGCGGCTGGAATCCCCTGGTCGTTCGTTTGGCGCGGCAACCAATTGGGGTTTAGACAGCGAGCTCGCTCGCGCTATTTTGCGCCAGCAAGCTGGCAGCCAACGCGCTGCACAACCGCAATAAAAGATCTTCGGCAGAGACGCTGGCGGCGAGCCTCTTGCCTTGCAAATCTACGACCAACCGCCAACCTGCCCGACGCTAATACACACCCATGGACTACTGTCGAAAACTACTCCCCAGGTTCGGCGCGTTGGCGCTGGCCCTCGCTCTTCCCTGCCTCGCGAAGGCGGAGAAACTGGATCTGGATCGTACCGATCCGGTTCCCGCCAATCAACCCATCCCGGTGATGGATTTCTTCCGTCCGGAGATTCTGAAAAATCCGACCGTGAATCTGGCCGGCACGCATGTCGCAGCAATTGTCGCAGCCGACCAGGATCACACTAGTCTCATGGTCTACGACCTGAAGACGCAAAAAATTGAAAGCTATAGTTCGAGGGGCGACAGCGACGTCACGATTGTCCAATGGCTGACCGACGACCTGCTCACCTTTACGATCAACTACCAAAAGGGAGGCAACTACGTCTTTTGCGCCGGCCATCCGGGGATTCTCGGCCAGTCCTATCCGCTGCTACAGAACGTCACGGGTGCATTGATCGTTGTCCCGCCAAATGACCGTACGCATCCTCTGGCCAGTGTCGGGCCGCATACCAGCAATACCGGCCAATATGGCGAAGTGATGACGCTCGACGCAGAGCTCAATCGCGGCGCGCTCCTGGATTTGAGCGGCAACGGAGCGCTGGTCGGTGGCCAAGCCCTGGCTGACGTCGAGGAAGCAAACCTGCACCACATCGCGGCCCGGCATCCGGTCATGGAGACGCCAAACGGATTTGATCTCGGGTATTGGGCGACCAAGGAAGGGAAATTGGCTTTTGCGGTGAGCTCGACGAATGGTGTGCTCACGCTGCAACGTCTTGAGGGAGACAAATGGGTGAAATGCCCCGAGAACCTCGATGAAATGGACGTCATCGAAAGCGGCGACAACCCAGGCGAAATCATTGTCCTGGGCCAGCGCAGTGAAGGCAAACACCGGCCATTGGAAATCCTCAACGCAGCGGACGGCGTCTCCCACGGAAACCTGCTGGAAGACCCGCACTACGATTTTGACGGCCGGCTGTATCGGGATCCCGTGTCCCGCACCATCCTCGGCGCTTTCTACGACCGGGCCATACCAACGGTTGTCTGGTTCGACGAGGGAATGAAGAAACTGCAGAGTTCATTGGAAAAACTGCCGGTTTTCAAGGGGCTGGTGGTGCGCATTCTCGGCAACAATGCGGATCGAAGCGGGATCCTGATCGAAGCGTTCTCCGACACCCACCCCAGCGGCTACTTCTGGGCGGATCTGAAAACCAAGAGCTTCGGCCCAATCAAGAATTCCCGGCCTTGGATTGACCCGGCCCGGATGCAGCCGATGAGCATGATCAAGTATAAGACCCGGGACGGCCACGCACTCGATGCCTATTTCACCCTGCCGGCAGGAGCTTCCAAACAGAATCCGTCGCCGCTGGTGGTGCTGCCTCCCACCTGGTATCAAATAAACCGAACTACCTGGGGCTTTGACCCTGAGGTGCAGTTCTTTGTCAGCCGAGGCTATGCCGTCCTGCAGCCCAATCACCGAGGGTCAGCCGGCTACACCGGGATGTTTCCAACTGCCGACGAATGGGATTTCCGGAAAATGTATGAAGACGTGACGGATGCCACCAAGACGTTCCTCGCACTAGGTTTTGCCGATCGCAGCCGGGTGGCGATCGTCGGAACTTCTTTCGGTGGTTTCCTCGCCCTTTCGGGAGCCGCGTATGAACCCGGTCTTTATCAGTGCGCCGTGGCCATTTCGCCCGCGGCGTTGGATCTCGCGAAATACATCCAGGAGAACAAATACAACCAGTACTCAGATTCGACTTATTCCCGCCTCGTGTACAAGCTGGGCGATCCGAAAGCCGACGCCGCGAAATTCGATGCGCTATCTCCGCTGCGGCATGCCGAGCAGATCCAGGCGGCCGTCTTGATTTGCACGGGCGAGTACGATCCCACGTTCGTGACGAA
Source organism: Opitutia bacterium (assembly GCA_003142955.1). Classification (GTDB taxonomy): domain Bacteria; phylum Verrucomicrobiota; class Verrucomicrobiia; order Opitutales; family Opitutaceae; genus Fen-1467. Next base: position 47,697 of record PLOH01000064.1, read on the forward strand.
GGAAGCGAAGGAACTCGTCTCGATCGCCAAAAAGAATCGCGCGACTTCCGATACGATTTACTTCCTGAATGAAGCGGGCGGCGTGCGGCATCTCGCCAACAAAGTGGAACTCTACTCGAAGATCGACGCCTTCCTGGCGCAAAATCTCGGGCGTGCTCCCGCTCCTGCTGGAACACCGTGACGCCAGCGGCAAAGCCGCGTTCCTGCCGGCCTGATTTTTCATAACTGGCAGCCTGGGTGACTTGGGTTCTCCAGGCTGTCAGCCAGATTCTCTCGGCATTTATCGGGGATGGGGCAGTCTCTGCAGCAGCTCTTCAAGAAACAGCGCTTGCGGTGTGGCAGGCCGGGGTCGGCGACCTCGGCTACATGTTTCTTCCCGTTTGACGCCTGAACCGTTTCAAGGTTGGGACTGCAGCGTTGAGGCCTGACCCGCCATTTCCGGCTTTGCGCGATCCGAACTTTGCTGCTCACTAGATCCCTTCATGGTTGGACGCATCCACAAACACGCTCTTGAGCGACTGAATTTCCAGGGCGAAGTGCCAGTCGCCACGCGTTTGGCCGCATGCAAGACGTTCTTGCGGCTGGAGAGCGCGATGATCCGGATGCATCATGACGCCGGCGAAGCCGGACTCAAGCTCGCCCAGGCCCGCGCCGCCATGATCGACGTCATGCTGGCCCGGCTTTTCGACTATGCGATCGATTCCTACCGTCGCACTCACGGCGACCCGCCCTCCCCCGTCAGCCTGATCGCGTTGGGCGGGTATGGCCGGCACGAACTCAATCCGCTGAGCGACATCGATGTGATGTTCCTGTTTCCCCCGAAAACCAAGCCGGCCCTCGTGAAGCCGCTGCAGGAACACCTCGTCAACGAGATCCTTTACATCCTTTGGGATTGCGACCTCAAGGTGGGCCATTCGACCCGCACTATTGACGAGGCCTTTGCAGAAGCCCGCCGCGACATTCAGACGAAGACGTCCCTTCTGGAATCCCATCTCGTCGCCGGCACCGCGGCGCTCTACGAGACCTTCGCAAAGGCCTACCGCAGTTTTGCCATGACGGAGGATCCCAAGGGCTACATCGCCGCCCGGCTGGCCGACCAGGCCGCACGCCGCGCGAAATATGGCGACACCGTCTTTTTGCAGGAACCCGACATCAAGAACGGCGTCGGCGGCCTGCGCGATTATCAGAATGCCCTCTGGATGGCGCGGGTCAGGCTCGGCATTGAGCGCATGGAGGAGCTGCACACCCTCAATTACCTGCGGCGCAAGGAACTCGCCGACTTCCAGCGCGGCTACAATTTCCTCTTGCGGGTCCGCAACGAGCTCCATTTCACGAGCAAGCACGCGACCGACCTGCTGGATCTCGAAATGCAGACGCGCGTGGCCCTGAATCTCGGTTACCGCCAGCAGAACCCTCTCCAGCGCATCGAGGACTTCATGGCAGATTACTACCGCCAGGCGCAGGCCATTTATCGCATCTCGATGATCGTCGAGAACCGCCTCGCGCTGGCGATCAAGGAAAACAGTAGTTCGCTGCTCTCTTTCCGCGAGATGTTGCGTCTGCGCCGGTTTGAACGCACGAAGCTGATCGACGGCTTCACCCTGCGCGGACGGGAACTGGCGGCGGCCACGCCCGGGGTTTTTAGGGACGATCCTGTCCGCCTCATCCGCGTGTTCCGCCACTGCCAACAACTCGGGGCGGCACCGGACTTCAACCTCACGGCCTTGATCCGGGAATCGCTGCCCCTGCTGACGCGGCAGGTCAGGGCATCGCCCGATGCCAATATCAGCTTTCGCGCGATTCTCCAGGAGGCCGGAAACGTCTTCCCCACCCTGCAACTGATGCATGAGCTGGGAGTACTGGGGCGGTTTATTCCTCCGTTCGACCGGCTCACCTGTCTCGTCCAGCATGAATTCTATCACCGCTACACGGCTGACATTCATACGCTCAACGCCATCCGGGAACTCGACCGGGTGTTCAATCAGGCCGAGCCGATTACCCAAGAATACCGCAAACAGCTCCACGAAACTTCCGATCCCACCCTGCTCTACCTCATTCTATTCCTGCATGACATCGGCAAGGCCCTTGGGATGAAAGGACACAGCGAGAGCGGCGTCCAGCTGGCCAACCCGATTCTCGAATCCCTCCAGGTGGATGCCAAGAGCCGCGAGGTCGTCACGTTTATTATAAAAAATCATCTGATCATGGCACGATTCTGGCAGAAGCATAATCTGGATGACCCGCAGTCTGCCACTGCCTTTGCCGATTTGGTTGGCGATGCCGAAAAGCTTCGTTATCTTTATGTTCATACGTTCTGCGACGCGCGCGGCACGGCCGCCTCGCTTTGGAACAGCTACAAGGATACCCTTCACACCACTCTCTTCCGCACTACCCTTGAGCGTCTTCTTCTCGGAGACGCCGTCGAAAAACGAAATCTGGAGCGAAAACAGATGATCCACAAGGAACTGATCACCAAACAGATTCCTGGCATCAGTCAGGATGAGATCACCGCACATTTCAACCTGCTCCCGGAACGCTATTTCCTGCACACCGAGGCGAGCGAAATCGCCTTGCACATCCAGATGGTCAACCGCCTGCTCAAGTCCATCAGCGAGGCGGACTCCGTCAGTTCCCTCCGGCCGATTGTCGACTGGAAAGACGACCTCAACCGCAGCCTCACGGTCGTGAACGTGGTCACGTGGGACCGGGCCGGCCTGTTCTACAAGCTGGCGGGCGGTTTCAGCGTGGCCGGATTGAACATCCTTGGCGCCAAGGTCATCTCGCGCTCCGACCATATCGCAATTGACACCTTTTACATCGTGGAACCCGGGCGCGGCGTGGTCCAGAGTCAGGCGGCCATGGAGACCTTTGCGCGTACCGTCGAAACTGCGCTGATTCAAAACAACGACCTCTATCCCGCAATCGTCGCCCAGGCCCAGAAGATCAGCAGCAGCCGGTACACGACTGAAAACAACACGCTGCACAGCTCATTTCCGCCCACCGTCGAGGTGTACCATGAACTGGCGATGATGCGCACAATCATCGACATCCAGACGCGTGATCAGATCGGGCTGCTGTACCGGCTCGCGAAGATCATCTTTGATCATGGCTTCGACATTACTTTCGCCCGGATCAACACCGAGCACGGCGTCGCCCTCGACACGTTCTATATTGAAAGCGCCAACCATGAAGCCACGGAGGACACGGCGCGCCTTCATGCCCTGCGCGACGCGCTGGCCCGCGTGATCGCACCCGCCGCAGTCGAGCAACCCGCCGTTTGATCGGTTTCTGGTGTCGTCATTGTGGCGGCACCCGCCAAACTGCCCGACGTGGATTCCCCACCTCCAGTCGAGGCTGTCGCGCCGGTCTCCGTTCTCTCGCCTCCGGTTTCCGACGATCCCCGCGCCCTCCCGGCGCTCTATCGGATCGCGTCGGTCGGGGCCCGGACGGATGATCCGCGGTCCGCGCTTCAGATCATCCTCCTCGAACTCTCCGGCTTGTTCCACGCCACCTGCGGTTCGATTGCCCTTCTGAGCCCCGACACCGGCCGGCTCGAAATCGAGATCCAGCAAGGCCTGCCTCTGGACAGCGCCGATATCGGCCTTCGCCTAGGCCAGGGCGTCACCGGCTGGGTCGCTTTCCACGGGCGTGCGCAACTGGTGCCCGATGTCACCGCCGACCCGCGCTACATTTTATTGAGGGCGGACGTCCGGTGCGAAATGGCGGTCCCGATGGAGGCCAACGGCCAGATCATCGGCGTCATCAACCTCGACAGCGACCGGCTCGATGGGTTCTCCGCATCCGATCTAGCGTTGCTCGAACGCCTGACCGTCGAGACCACCGCCGTGGTGCAACGTCTCTGGCAGCTCCGCCAGCTTCAGGGCAAAGCCCGCCAGTTGGAGACGCTCATCACGATTGGCCAGTCACTGGTGTCCAAACTCGAGGCTCAGGAGCTCTTTGACACGGTTACCCGCGAAGCGCGCCAGATCATGGGCTCCCGTCTCTGTGCGCTCTACCTGCACGATGCTGCCCAGGCGACCGCGCAACTGGTCTCCGTGTCGTGGCCGGCGCCGCCGGATTTCGCCAGCGCGGCCGGATCCGCCCCGCTGCCCGCGGGCCACCTGCCGCTCGACCACTGTCTGATCGCGTCCGTCCTGCACGCCAAGCGCCAGATTGAATTTCAGAATCTGCCGAGCCCGGAGTACGCTGATGTCATCGATCTCCCGCGCGGTCACGGTCTGCATTCGATGCTGGCGGCCCCGCTGCTGTTTGAGGGCGAAGCCATTGGCGTGCTCGCTGCATTCACCGATCAGCCGCATCGCTTCAACAACGACGAGAAGCGCCTGCTCGGCGCCCTGGCCAGCCTCGGCGCGGTGGCCATCCAGAACTCCCGGCTCTATGCCCGCGTATTCCAAAGCGAGGAATCGCTGCGCAAGAACGACCGTCTCACCACGCTCGGCCTGCTCGCCGCGGAAATCGCCCACGAGATTCGGAACCCGCTCACGGTCATCAAACTCCTGTACGGCAATCTCAATCTCGGTTTTCCGGACGACGATCCGCGCCGGAAGGACACCCGCGTCATCAGCGAGAAACTCGATCAGCTCGAAGCAATCGTCACCCGCGTCCTTAATTTTGCCAAAGCGCCCTCGAACCTGTACTCGCGCTGGACGGTGAGCGAAATTGTCGAGGACACGATCGTCCTCATCCGGCTGAAGCTCGCCCAAAGCAAGATCCACCTTCATTTCCAGCCGCCGAGTCCTTCCCCGGTCGTCGATGGACACAAGGGTCAGCTGCAACAGGTCCTCCTCAACCTGCTGCTGAATTCGATGCAAGTCATGCCGGACGGCGGGGAAATCACGTTGCGCTGCGCGACGGAAGAACGAAACGGGATTAACGTGGTAAACCTCGATATCACGGACACCGGACACGGTATTCCCGAGGCGATCCGCGACCGGATTTTCGACTCATTTCTCAGCGGCCGGACGGACGGCACGGGGCTCGGGCTCGCAATCGTCGAACGCATTCTCCACAGCCATCACGGCAGCATCGCCGTGCTGGCCACCAGTCCGCAAGGGACGACCATGCGCGTGACGCTCCCGCTGGCGCGTTCCTGATACCGGAAAGCGGAAACCGGAGACCGGAGACCGGAGAGCGGATACAGAAAAACGGATACAGGAGAGCTTGGGAGATATGGTGTCCGAGAATATCCTCCCAGCACCGAACCTACTGAGGATTACCGAATGAATTGACAGTCTTGGGCGTGCGTAGTGCGGAGCTTCAACCCGCACGATCGAGCGCAGAGAGCGCGGGCTGAAGCTCCGCGCTACGCGGAGGTCCGTCACTGCAATAAGTAATCCTCAATCGGGCACTCGACCAAGGCGCCACAGGCGGAGATTGCCGCCGGGCGTTCCGGACCCCAGAGTGGCTTCATGCTCACGACTCTTGTCATGACCGTCATCGGGTCCGACCGGCCCGGTTTGGTGCAAATGGTGGCCGCCGGTGTGGCCGACCATGGCGGCAACTGGCTCGAAAGCCGGATGTGCCGTCTGGGTGGACAATTTGCCGGAATCCTCCGGGTCGAGGTGCCAGCGGCGAACGCTGACGCGCTGCGCCGCACGTTGCTCGATCTGGAAGCGAAGGGCCTGCGCGTGACGGTGCACACGGAGGGCGGTCCGCTTCCAGCGTTGACCGGCTCGACGGTCACGTTCGAGCTCGTCGGCCAGGATCACCCGGGCATCCTGCGTCAGGTTTCGGCCGTGCTGGCCGCGCACGGGGTGAACGTCGAGGAACTCGCCTCCGAATGTGTCAGTGCGCCAATGGGCGGCGGCAATCTGTTCCAAGCCCGCGCCACCGTGCTGGTGCCTCCCTCAGCCAACATGTCCGCGCTGCGCGCCGATCTTGAGAAAATCGCCGCCGATGTGATGGTCGACCTAAAACTCTCCTGATACCGGAGAGCGGATCACTCGTCGAGCTCGACGTTCCAGTAGGCCAGATCGAGGAAATCCTTCCACATCTCCCGGTGGCGCGCCCCGAGCACGAGTGAAATGACCGGCCGCCACTTGGGCCGGACTGGCTTGCGGATCAACCGCACCCCCGCCTCGTGCGGCAGCCGGTTGGCTTTGCGCGTATTGCACTTGATGCACGAGCAAACGATGTTGTCCCACGTCGTCCGACCGCCGTAGTGCCGCGGAATGACGTGATCGAGGTTCAATTCCTCGCGCGGAAAATGGGCGCCACAGTACTGGCATTGGTTTTTGTCCCGTTCGAACACGTTGTTGCGCGTGAGTTTCAATTCCTTGCACGGCAGCTTGTCGAAAAACGTCAGCAGGATCACGCGCGGCAGCCGGATCGTGTGGCGCACCGTATGCACCGTATCGAGGTCCGAGAGCGGCGGATTGTGCCGGGAGAAATCAATCCAATCCATCATGGAGAACACCTTGAAGTCGTCCTCGGCGTGATGCACGACGTGGGCATGCCCCCGCGCCAACAGCCCAAAGGCCCGGCGCGCACCGATCACATTCACCGCCTGCCACAGGCGATTGAGCACCAGAACCGGTTGGTCAAGCATGGCATCCATGACGAAGCTGGGAGCTAACCACCGCCCCGGAACCTGTCAAGCAACGCACCAGCGGCTGGGCCGAAGGACCTGGGCGCATCTCCGGATGTGAGCCTGGCCCAAGGTGGCACGGGCGTCCCGCCCGTGGTTTGGAGAAATCTCCAGACATGGGCAAGATGCCC
>PLOH01000101.1 GCA_003142955.1 Opitutia bacterium
GCGGCGGGTTGGTAACCCGCCAAAATCCCCCGCCAAACCGCTCCCCCGCCCCCTATTTCTGTCCCGCGTCACCCGTCTCAACGTACTTCTTCAGCCGCGTGAACTGCTCTTCTACCACCCCGTCAACCGGCGCCGCCCAGGTATTCATGCCGGCCGGAAGATACCCCGCCACCGCATAAGTCACTTCCAGCTTTGTTCCGCCTTCAGCCGCCGAAAGTTCAATCGTCATGCTTCCGGCAGCCCCAATCGACTGCAGTGGCCCCAGAGCGCCGCTCAGTCGCAGTGTTTTTCCGGGCGCGAAGTACACAACCTCCATGTGGCGGACGCCGCCCCCATCCGGGAGCTTTTCGCAAAAGCAACCCATCGCCTTTTCTTCGATGCTCAGATTGTGGGCGTTGCCGGAGAAGGTGTGGCTGGGGCTCCACCAGTCGCCGATATTCCGAACCAAGCGGCGGTAGACGTCTTCAGGCGCCGCCCGGATGGCGAGTGTGGTCCGAACCGTGAACCCGCTGGCGGCGGCGTCAACCACCGCGGGCATCGCCCACCGTGGCGCCAGCGTTAACAAAACAACCCCAAGCTTCAGTCCTATCCTCATCCCCTCCCCTTAGCTCTCATCTTACTCCGTTGCAATTGCGGTGCCATCTCCCACAGTGAGTGCGCATCCACACGGGCCCTGTTCTGTGCGAGCCACCCACCGTCGAAACGTGGTAGCATGTGGCACGACCACGGAAGGAGTAGCTTTCTATCCGCAAGAATGACCGCAAGGAGATCGCAAATGAAAGCAGCAGTCTACTACGGGCCGCGCGACGTTCGCGTCGAGACAGTCCCTATGCCTACGGCGGGACCGGGTGAGGTCGTCCTGCGGGTGCTTCGCTGCTCGGTGTGCGGCACCGACAAGCGTATCTTCGCGCACGGCCACAAGAACGTCGTTCCGCCCACCGTCACGGGGCACGAAATCGTGGGCACGGTGTATGAGGTTGGCGCCGGTGTAGATGCCGCCATTGCCATCGGTCGCAAGGTGATGGTCGCCACGGTGGTCGGCTGTGGCAAGTGCATCCACTGCCAACGCAAGCAGTATAACCTCTGCGATTCCTTCACGGCCCTCGGGTACGATTGCGCCGGCGGGTTCGCAGAGTATGTCAAGATCCCCGCCGCCGCAGTGGCCCAGGGCAAAATCATCCTGGTTCCCCCGGCCATGGCACTGGAGCGCGCCGCGCTGGTCGAGCCGCTCTCCTGCTGCCTGAGCGGACAGGAATACTTGAACGCGCAGCCGGGCGACCGCGCATTCGTCTTCGGCGCCGGCCCCATCGGGTTGATGCACGCGGCGATCCTCAAAGCCCGCGGCTGCGACCCCGTCATTGTGACGGATGTCTCCGACGAACGCTTTGCCGGCATACCCAAGGACGATCCGGTGTTACCCATCGACACTAACTCCATCCACTACAATGAGATCGCCGTTTTCGCATGTTTCGCTTCGAACCTGCAACATTTCCACCAGGCGCTGGAGATGATCAGCCGCGACGGCATGTGGGACCGATTTGTCACTCATAGATTATAATTAGACGAAGTGTTGAAGGCCTCCGCGGTGATCGAGGCGGGACAAGGAATCAAGACAGTTATCGATTGCGAGTAACGGCAACTGTAATGGACAAGAATTCCTTGGCGCAACTTATCGAGGTTTCCCACGTGGTGGAAGCCAATCGGGAGTACATGCAAGCGGCGGGCGGCAACATCTCAGTGAAGTCGCCCGACGGCCGGACCATGGCCATCAAGGCCAGCGGCACCGCCCTCACCTTGATGAGCGAGACGGATGGCTGGGTGGAAATGGACGTGGCGGCGGTGTTGAGCGTCCTCGACCGGGCCGATCTCGCCGCGCTCCGGGTGAAGCAGCATGAGGTGCTTCACTCAATGCTGGGCCGAGTGGTGGTCCACACGCACGCCGTGGCGTCCAACGCCTGGAACTGCGGACCAGGCGTCAAGGCCTCCGCGATGATCGAGGCGGGACAAGGCATCAAGACCGTAATCGGCCGCGGGCGAAGGCGACGGCGATGGACAAACATTCCCTGGCGCAACTTATTGAGATCTCCAATGTTGTCGGAGCCAAGCCGGACCAAGTGCAAAGGGAAGGCTGGTATGTTTCGTGCGGCTCGAAAGCTCCTGGCGGCGGGTTTGGGTGAAAAGAAGTGGATCATACTTGTGCTCCTACTTCTGATCGCAGGGCTAACGATGCTTGCGTTGCCGCTCGACGCAAAGCAACCAACGGGTCCCATCGCTCCGACTGTCAGCGCGGCGTTGCCGAGCGAGGGGGGTGCCGACCGTGATGCGGTCCACGAAGCACTCGAGAAATGCAATAGACGAGCATTCGACCTCTTTCTTCTCGGGGGCCGTCTTATCGAAGGTACCGTATTCCTTCTCCTTGGATTCGGCCTTCTGAAAAGAGTCTGGCGCATAGAGTTCGGCCCGCATTCGGCGGACCCGGAACACACCCCGCCAACATGCACGACCGACGCGGCAAACCGCGAGGGCTGCAAGAACGCGCCTCTTAAGCAGGCCCAAACCTCAGTAAAGCAATCCGCTGAGACATCGCCGAATACTGAGGACGCTCGGCAGGGATATCCCGGCGCACCGCGTGATACCCCCGGCCAAGAGGGGAGCGGCGCCCAGGGGAAGGTGACCAGCCCTCGTGGAGCGCGCACGCCACCTCCAACGACCGACCGGGATTCGGTTGCCCGGGGGGCACGGAATCAATGGTGCGGCAGCACCACCGCTAGTGGCGCCGACTGGCATGGGCCCTCATGCGGGACGTATCCATTCTGAGAGTTGCGGCTCACACAGCCGTCTATTGCGTCGTTTCGCCGCTGGCGATCCACATCTCCTCTTCGCTGAGCCCATACAGCTCGAATACCAATCGATCGATCTCCGCGTCGGTGGCGTGTATCTGGCGTTCGATCGGAGTCTTGGCCGGCGGGCTTTTGGCCTCCGCGAGTTGTCCACTCAACGCCAGCATTCTCTGGACCAGTGTTACCAGATGGTCGTGAATGCGGCGGTCGTCGGAATCATTGGCGTCGATCGGACGAATCGGCACATTCGCCATGTACTGGTANNCGGCCCGCGTGCCGAAAGGTATGCTGAGCTTGCCGATCGCAAACCAGAAGAGCTTGCTATTGAGTATTCCCAGGAGATAAAGATCGTCGCTGCCCAGGCAATACGCCGTGTTGGCGATGTACGTCCCCGCGGTGTCCAGAAAGAACCGCGAGGCCGCGGGCCTTTCGCGATATCCGGATATACAATCTTCGCGCCGTCCAGCACATCGTAGTAGTCGCATGCGCGCAACTCCCACCAGAAATCGCCCTGGTCCTGCCTCTTTCGCGCCGCATCCACGAACGGTTCCAGATGGCACGCTACCGGCGAGTACTCCTTCTTGAGCCAATTCCAGGCTTCGCGCTCCGATGGCGCAGCCTTGCCCATTCGCCCACGGGTCCAACCGGAGGGAATCACGATCAGGAACCGGCCCGTGTCGCGAGTCGAGTAGCGGCGGATATCCTGACCTCCCAGAAACGGCTTGACCAAGTCCGCGCACGCGCGAACCTCTCTGACCATCCGCTTTCTCGCGGTTCCGTCGATCTCGAACGCTTCATTGAGCCCGGTCTTGATGCCATAGAAGATCCGGGCCCCAACGTACTTCTCAAGCCGCACGCCAGCCGCGACGATCTTCTCGAACACGGCACGCGTGCGCTCCGGCTCCAACGGCCACCCCTCCCGAACTAGCCTCCCGGCCTGGATTTCGTATTCGTGTTTCGGCACATACGTTCGCAAATCGACGTGGTCCACCGATTCAACCTGGCACACGGACACGCTACCGGGCTGAGCCGCCTTCCGCAGCACGGGAATGCTGACATACACGTCCTTGGCCTTTGCAAACAACGATAGTCCGCCGAAATCGACGATCCTGATCACCGCGGCGTTCTGAGTCATGAACTCCCGCAACCGGTCCGCATACGCGGTCTTCAGAAAGCTGCTGGAAACGATGAAGCTGAACGATCCCCCGGCGCGCAGAAGCCTCAGAGCCTTTTCCATGAAGTAGACATACAGGTCCGCCGTGCTCTGGTAGGACTTGTAGTGCGTCTGCATGTAATCCTTGGCTTCAGCCAGCGACTCCTGCCGGACATACGGCGGGTTTCCGATAACCGCGTCGAACCCGCCGCCGCCCACGATATCGGGGAACCCGTCCTCCCCGCCCCAGTCGAAAGCATTGATCCGATACATCTCGTCTTCGTCCAGGAAACCCATCTGCCGGCCAAGCTGGTAGTCGGAGCCCACCAGCGAATTGCCGCATTTGATGTTGCTGCCCAGATCGGGCAATGCCCGTTCATGGAACATGCGCAACTGCGCCGTCAGGCTCTCCCCGGTTTCCCCTTCCAGAACCTTCAAGAGCAGCGACAGCTTGGTCACCTCTACAGCTTGATTGTCGATGTCCACACCGAAAATGCTGTTCAGTAGAATACGTCTCCGCTCGGAGGCAGTCAGACGCCAACCCCCGCTCGGCCCCCGATAGAGGACCTTCTTGTGCTTCTCCGGGCCGTCCTTCTCGTACTGCCGCCGGTGCCAGTCGAGCAGGTACTGGTAGGCCCCCAGCAGGAAGGAGCCGGACCCGCACGCCGGGTCCAGAATCTTCAGCTTCGCGGCCTCCTTGACGCTTCTGCCCTCCAGTAGCTTGCCAACTGTTTCGTCGACGATGAAGTCCACCACGTACGTGGGGGTGTAATACACCCCGCCGGCCTTCTTGACCTCCGGCTTGTCTTCAATCTTGGCTTGATGGCCGGCAGTCAGCCGGATCACTTTTCCCAGGAACTGCTCGTACACCTGGCCCAGAATGTCGGCCGGAAGAACCGAGAATTCGTAAGGACTGTCCGGGTAGTATAGGTTGCGGATGATCTCCGTGAGTACCCTGTCATCCACATCGAGGTTCAAGGTGACGGCATCCGGCGCTTCCTGGCGCTCCGGATCCGGATAGAAGTGGAACAGGCCCGAGTTGTACCGCTCGTCGGCTTCCCTGAAAACGACGCAAAGCCTTCGGTACACCCCGTCTTGCGAAGCCAGTCCCTTCAAACGCTCGTAGGGCTCAATGCCGCGATCCTCGCAGATCCTCAAGAAGATGATCCGGTCGATCAACCGTTGGACTACGAAGTTGGTATCCCGTGGCCCAAGATCCGGGTTGCGCAATGCGATATTGCGCGCCAGGACCTCTCTCCAGGATTCGATTTCACCCAAAAAAGCGCTATCGACCTCCGCCGTTCCCCTCTTTCCACGCGTGACCTCGACGTGTTTGTCGAAGAACCCTTTGTAGACGGCTTCCTTCGAGAAGACCCCGGCCAGCTCCGCCCACTTCGATACGTAGTCCGTGAACGGCAAGCACAGAATTCTGGCCGTTGCCGCGGCATCGTGCTGATCCGGCCTTACCCGGCAGTCATAAGCCGCGAATTCGCGGAAACTTGTCAGGATGCTGAGCGGCAGCTTGGACGACCAGGCGTAGCGCCGGAGCTGAAACGCGGAGGCCGATTCCTGCCGGACGTTCACGGCCGGCTTCTTGGCCTCGACGAAGAATTTGCGCGTGCCTCCGATACGAAAACAGTAGTCCGGCGCTTTTGTCGCACCCCCGATCTTGATGGAATCCTC
>PLOH01000155.1 GCA_003142955.1 Opitutia bacterium
CAGATCGCACCGTTCAAAGACATGACCCCGGAAATCCGGGAAGCGCAGTTGCTGACTTGGCAGCATACCCCGAACACGGCCATGGCGGTCACGATCGACTGCGGCGATGCCGCGGATATCCATCCGGCGCACAAGCAGCCGATGGGGGCGCGTCTGGCGCTGGCCGCCCGCGCCCTCGCCTACGGGGAGAAGCTCGAATACTCCGGACCGGTCTTCCAATCGATGCGACCGATGGGCGGCAGGGCCGTCCTGTCCTTCACTCATCTCGGCGGCGGGTTGGTCGCGCAAGGAGGTCCGTTGATCGGGTTCACGATCGCCGGACCGGACAAGGTGTTTCATCCCGCCCGCGCGGTGATCGAAGGCGACACGGTGGTCGTTTCAGCCGACGAGGTACGGCAGCCGGTTGCGGTACGCTACGGCTGGGCGAACGTGCCCGAAGGCAATCTCTTCAACGCCGCCGACCTGCTCGCCTCGCCCTTCCGCACCGACGTGGACTAGCTGTCGGTCTTCGCCCTCCACGCTGCTTGGCAAATGGCGTTCGCCATTTGCTCCTGGACGAGATCCCTCGGTGGCTGCCACCGCATCAATATGCCGATGGGGCGCTTATCCCCCGCTCGTAAAGCCCGAGGCGTCGGGCAGGTCGCTGCGCATCTGGTCGAGGCCGGCCAAAGGGGTCATGTTTGAATTCTCGACAAGACTCTCCTGAGGTCGGCTTGGTTCACGCCGCCGCGCAGCCGGAGTAAGCGCACGCACTGGGTCACGCTACCCGGGACGCCCATTTGCAGCCGTCCGGCCAGCCAAGGGTTCGATGCCGAGGTCATGATAGCATGCACCCTGCATATTCCAGCCGTCGTTTCCGCACCACGGTCCCGACCCTGTGCCCGCTCGCGTCGCGGTCAACTCCCCTGTTTCCTCCTCAATCGGCCCTGTCGAGAATTCACACATGACCCCGTCGGATCGGTCCCCCGTCGGATCGGCAAGCGCGACAAGAAGGTCGCCAGCTTCGTCACCATTGGCGAACCGGACATTGAATTGAAGGTAGGGCGCGTTAAGGATAACGCGCCCTACCCGCAGACCGCCACCGTCCAAATCAAGGGACTCGACATCTACGATCCGATCAAGGACGAGGTGAAGGGCCGCGACGTGCACGACATCGCGTACTGGATGGTCGATACCGACTACGACGGCGCCAACTTCATCGGTCGCCTTTACGACCACCAGTCGCACCCCTTCAAGATTCGCGACGGCCAGAGAATTGCGGTCCGCGTCATCAGCCAGTTTGGTGCAGAGACCACCAAGGTCCTGAGAGCGTCCAGCCGTAAGCGGAATCGATCGTCCGCGACGCACCCGGCGGCGTCAGCGCGCCGCCCGGGCAGATTTCTCATCATCCAGCCGGATCGGCTGCCGGCCGGGGTGCAGCGGGACCACGCGCCCCTGCCAGAGGAAATTGCCGCTCAGGCCTGGGGGCAGCACGATCTCTCCTTCGATTCCCTTGGCCGTGCGGGTGAAGGCGACCTTTATGTCTCCGGCCGGATGGGGCACCGTGCCCTGCACGTGCGTCAGGTATCCGAGGTGCGGCTCGATCCTGACCGTTTTGAAGCCGGGCGAGGCGGGTTCGACGCCGCAGACGGTGGCCAGAAATTCATAGAGGGGCGAGGCGCTCCACGCATGGCAGTCGCTGCGGGTGGGATCGGGGCGTTCGGCGAAGGTCGTCAGCCCTCGCGCGAGCATGTCGTGCCAGGGCTGCAGCATCGAAACATACTGGTCGCCCAATCCCACTGCTTTCATGGCCCGCAACAGATAAAATCGGAAGTATTGCGTACACTGGGTCAACCCCGGCTCCGTGTTGAGCCGCACCACGAGCGCCCTGGCTTTGTCCCCCTGCACGCAGCCCGACAACACCGCCAGCACATTGGCGTGCTGGCTGAACGCCTTTCGCGCCGGGGTATCGGCCAGCAGATGTCTCGATTCGTCCCAACAATTCCGGAGGGTCGCCGCCTTCAGGTTCCGGGCCAGCTCGCGGTAATGGTCGGCGACCGGTTTCTTGCCGAACGCATCGAACAGCTCCGCGGCGTGATCCAATGAACCTGCCAGTTGCAGGGAGACGATGGAGGAGCCTCCATCGGCCGCACCGTCGGGTTGCCCGCCCAGGAGCTTGTCGTTGTCCCACGGCCATTGATCCGGCCAGTCGACAAAACTCCAGTAAGGCAGGGCGCCCAGCATCCCGGTCTGCGCGTCGAGGCGTTGCTCGAACCAGTCCACGACCGTTTGGATGCCCATCAACCGGGTCTCGATGAAGGTGCGATCGTCCCGGTGCATCCAATAATCGTGCACCATGTCGATCCAGAAGAGCGAGAAGGTGGTGATGATCTGGGGTTTTGAGGACGGAAAGCGGCTCTGGGTCAGTCCCTCGGGGATTCGCGAAAGATCGTACAGCGAGATGGCGTTGCGCAGCAACCGGTCGTCGCCCGCGACGTACAATGACACCAAACCCTGGATACGCGTGTCGCCCACGTACTGCATCTGCTCGTAATAGGGGCAGTCGAAATAGGTTTCGTAGGCGCACAGACGCGCCGTGCGCCAGCCCACCGTCCAGATGTCGGCCAGCCGGGCGTCGTCACAGGCGAACGAGCCGCGCTCCTTGAACGGATAGCCGGTGAAATTCCCGTAGAAGTCGTGCACCGTCAGCGGCTCGGCTGCGGTTTCGATCGTCATCTCAATGTAGCGATACGTTCGGAACCAAAGCGTGGAGAACCGGCGGTCGTTGCCACCATCGGGAACAAAGACGTCACTTTCGCCGATGGCCTCCCGGCCGGCGATGTCGTTCCGGTTGCCTTTCGCCCCGCTCTGGTCGAAGAGCGCCTCGCTGTAGATCAAGCGGACCGTGCCGCCCTTGCCGCCGCTGACCCAAAGCTGGGGGTAGGCGTTGGTTTCGAATGACTGGTCGAAAAGGATGACCGCCTTCGTGTTGGCCGGGACCGTGAGCGGCACGCGGCCGAGGAGAAAACCGGGATCAACCTCAATGCCCTGCGTTCTCCGCACGGCCGCGATCCGTTGCGGAGTCTCCTCCATGAGCGGAATGCTGCGCGGCTCCAGCCACCAGCTGACATCGGTTCCAACTCCATAGGGAAGTCCCTTGACGATCGCCTGCGACTGCAGCCAGCGCGCATCATCAAAGCCAGGTTCCTGCCAGCCCCAAGGATAAGCGTTCCCGTCGATCCGTTCGCCCGGACCCACGACCATGAACTGGTTGACCGACCTGGGAGCCACTCCTTCCGGCGAATAGGCTTCGTCCCGCAGCACTTTCCAGGTGCCGTCCGTGTTCACCGCCTGTTCGCGCGGCGAATCGCCCTGCACGATCAACCCCGTCCGCAGACTCATCTGCGCCCACGGCTTCTCCATCCCGAAGTTCCAAACGACTGCGGCCACCACATTCTTCCCCGGCTTGAGGTAGGGCGCCAAGTCGACCGTCTCGAAACGCCAGTGGAACAAGTCGTCGCGGGCCGGCCCGAGGCAAACGGACGTGCCGTTCACGAAGAAACGGTAGCGATTGTCGGCCGAGAGATGGACGACAAACGAGGCGGGTTTTTCTTCCAGGTTGAAGGACTTGCGAAAATGGAAAACCCCGTAGTCGTTCGGCGAGGCCGTCGGATGGGCGATCCACGACGCCGGCCAGCCTTTCTTCAGCAGGTCGGGATTGATCGGCAGGTTCGAGTCGGCTGCGAAGAGCGGGTTCATGGCGGAGAAAAGCAGGATAAGGGGAAGAAAGCGTCTCATGAACCAAGGGCCTGACAACACCGGCCCGGCAACGTCAAGCGCAACCTGAGGTTGGCCGAATCTCAAGGGAGGAAACGTCGGAGTTGCACCCGGCGCATCATCGTCTTTCCCAGAACACGACCATGCACGATTCACCTAACCGGCCGGCTCCTTCCATCCCGAATCTCAACCGAGCCTCGCCGATGAACCGGGAGCCTCGCCTCTCAGCGCTGATTCCTCGGCACGGCGGCTATCGGAATCTTAAAAGTTTCCGGGTGGCACAGCTGGTCTATGATCTGACCGTCCGGTTCTGCGATCGCTACATCGATAAACGCAGCCGGACGCACGATCAAATGGTCCAGGCCGCGCGCTCGGGAGTCCAGAATATCGCGGAGGGCAGCCAGGCCAGCGGCACCTCAAAGCGGACCGAACTCAAACTCACCAATGTTGCCCGCGCCAGTCTGGAGGAACTCCGGTTGGACTATGAAGACTTCCTCCGCCAGCGCGGACTTGCGCAATGGGACCCGAACCAGCCGGCCCTAAGGCGCTTCAAGGCAAGGCGCTGCGCCACGCTGGAGGAGGTGCGCACGTGGGTGGATGATGAACGGATGCGGGTTCGAACAAGCGCAGACAAACAGGGACAAACACAGACCGACACGGACGAACACGGACCGTTGCGAGCGGAGCCAGCGGCTGGCCCTGTCCGTGACCGCCGGTGTCCGTCCGTGCCAGTCCATGATCGTCCGTTTTCGTCCGCTCAGCTCGCAGCCAACGCGGTGCTGTCGCTGCTGAATTTGTGCTGCTATTTCCTCGACCGACAGCTGGCGGCCCAAGCTGCAGCCTTTGAGAAAGAAGGCGGATTCACGGAACGGCTTTACCGTGTGCGCCACGAACGAAGATAATAAGTGAACCAGCTGACTCCGACGCCGCTCAACCGGCCGACAGCGTCAAATCCGCGCGTTTGATCTCCTTGACGGGCCAGCGGGTGACGGTGAGGCCCTTGGCCGACCGGTTGCTGACCGGCACGCGGCGGAGGTCGAAGTCGAATTCGCGCACCCGGGCGCGGCTGCGCCCGTCGAGCGCGATGTGCAGCGTCGGCGCAATTTCCTTCTCGCTCCTGTTGACTTCGAGGTAGACGACCCGCGAACCGGGTGATTTCGCGAGCGGATAGAGTTTGTCGCGCGTCACTCCGCCAATCTGGAATTTCTTCGCAAACGCCTTCCCGGTCTCCTTGTCCTGATAAACCATCGTGTAGAAGGCGGTGTCGCCGTCTTTGGATAGGACCGCGCAATGGAGGACGTTGGGCCCCATGAAGACCTTGTCCCCCACCCGCGCGACCCGCATCGAGCCGTCCGCCATGATGCAGAGGACGTCGTCGAGGATGGAGCATTCCTGCACGAACTCGTGCTGGCGCCAGTTGAGGCCGATAAAGCCCTCCTCGCGGTTGACGTAGAGACGCTGGTTGGCGGAGACAACCTCGGCCGCGCTGATCTGCCCGATCTCCTCGTACTCGGTGCGGCGCTTGCGCCCCTTGCCGTATTTCTCCTGCAGGGACTCGAACCACTTGATCGCATACGGCGTCAGGTTCTTCAGGTCGTGCTTCACCTGCTTGATCCCCTCCTCGATCTTCCCGATCGCCTCGTCGGCCTGGAAACGGTTGTAGGCGGAGATGCGTTTGATGCGAATCTCGGTCAGCCGGACGATGTCGTCATCGGACACCGCGCGCCGCAGTTGCTTGAGAAACGGCTGCAGGCCTTCCCGAATCTCGGCGAGCACGCTTTCCCAGGTCTTCGACTTCTCGATNNGAGCCGGATCTCGAGCTCCAGCTGGAGCAGCGCCCGGGTGCGGTCGACACTGCGCTTGAGGATTTCCCGCACCCCGAGAAACACCGGCTTGTCGTGGTCGATCACGCACGCGGCCGGCGAGATGGCCACCTGGCAGTCGGTGAAGACGTAGAGCTGCTGGATGATCTGCTCGGGCTCGCTGCCCTG
>PLOH01000022.1 GCA_003142955.1 Opitutia bacterium
TGACAAGTATTCATCGTAACATGCGGGGGGCCGCAAAACCCGGTAGACCGGGGCGTGGGAACCAAACTAGGACAACCCTCAAATTGAGCGATTGAAAATTATTGGACCGGGGGATGGCGATGGCTTTTCCCGGTGGGCCAGTTTGCTTTTCTGCGGAGGAGCCAAATCCCGTGGGTCTTCGGGAACAAAGAGTTAAGGGGCACCTGCACTCTTTTGCAATACCTCTTGGGTCGCTCCGTGTATTTCCTTGAGAGTTAGTTCCGCCGCACCCAGCCTGGCGAACAATCGCTTGCGGCACGTCAGCACGAGGATCTGCACGTTTTCCCCAGCGCGCATCAGGATATCGAACATTCGCTCGATGCGGAGGTCGTCGCTGAAAGCTAGAGCATCATCGAGGATGACGGTTGCCGGCCGGCCTTGCGCGAGCAAGAGTTCCGCAAAGGCAAGCCGCGTGAGCACCGCGAGCTGTTCCTGCGTTCCGTCGCTAAGGCGATCGAACGCCTCGGCGGTCCCGTTGCGCTCAATGGCGCTTATGCTCAGGTTCTCGTCGAGTACTAGACCCGTGCCTGGCAGCAACATCTTCAGGTATGGCTCGAGGCGACTCACCACTGGAGCCAGGTAGAGAGCTTTGGCTTCCCGTTCGGCCTGCCGGAGGGTTTGCTGGAGTAGTTGAAGAACAGCGGCCTCCTCCTCATAGCCCTTCACCGCCTCCTCAAGCCGGGATTGCTCCGACCTTGCAACCTCAAGGGCTTCTTCGACGCCGGCGCCCTCGTTGGCCTCGATCAACGTCGTGAGCCGCGTGATCTCATTGGTCAGCCCGGCAACAGCATCCTGATGATTTCGCCCGGCAGCCTCAAGGCGCTTAATGCGCACGTCGATAGCTTCAACCGTTTCTCCCTGGTTATTCTGGAGTTTCGTGAGAGCGGTCTGTTGCTCGGTGGCCCGCAGCGTGAGTTCATTGGCATGGGCCGAGAGTTCTTCGTCGCTGGCTTGGGACCGGCCCGCCGTAAGGGCGGCTTGCTTCGTCTCAAGAGTGCCACGCCGCCCGGCTAGGCGTTGCTCTAGCGCTTGCAACGTTGCGGTTGCTTCGGCAAGCACGCCCTTTGGTCCCCCCACTGCCGCCTCGGCCGTCCCAATGTAAGCAGCCAGTTGTTCGGCCGTGTCATGAGTCTCAGCGATTTCCTTGGCAATCTCCGCAGTCGTTGGCAGCCCGGCAAGGCCCAGCGCTTCTAATTCCGTTTTGAGCCGACCCTGTAATTCCCTCACACGAGTCTGGCGGGCGTCCAGACCTGCTGCCAGCTTGGTCGACGGGTCTCGCGGCGCAAGCCCCGCAATCTCACGGCGAACCTCGGCGATCTGCCGCTCCAACTCACGGCGCTGCGCCACCGCGTAGCGGGCGGCGGTCAGGTTTTCGGCGCCGGCCGCCTCAAGCGCCGCCTTGAGTTCACTTTCGGCCAGACGACGCCGCTCAAGAATCGCGTCACGGTCTTGGATTTGCGGTTCGACAGCGATCTTTCCAACCCCTTCGACGCCAATCAACGTTTTGGCGACGACAGCGAGAGACATCGTCGGCGCATTTAGACGCACACCATCGAGACGCACCCGGCCCAATGCATCCGGTTCGATCGCGAGCGATACCGTGGTCGCGACCGCGTTGAACGCCGCCTTTGCGCCGGAAAGCTCTGTATCGGCAGCCTCGATCCGCGACACAGCCTCGTCTGTTGCGGTGATCTGACCCATTAACTCGGAGAGCCGGCCGGCCTCAGCCTGTAGGTGTACCGCTTTTGCCAGCGTCGCCTCATGCTGCGCGATCTCGGTGTAGAGAGCGGCGGCGCTACGGGTGCGCTCAAGTCGCCGACTCTGCTCACCATTAAGACGCGCCTGTTCGCGGAGTTCGGCGAGTCTTTTTTCGCAAGTCTCGACTAGAAGTCTGGTCTCATTCTTGTGGGTCTCGGCCCGGCCAATATCGGTCGTGAGTCCCTTGATCTCGGCCTCGATCGGGTCGAGTTCTCGCGCCAGCTTCGCGCGCTCCATCACTGCCATCCGTTCGCGTGACGCCCGCTCCTCTGCGAGCTTCGCCCCATTCCGGGCCGCCTCAATCTCAGCAGCTTTAGTGGCCGCCGCCGTGCGGCGGGTCTGTGCCTCATCAAGTTCGTGCCGATGGGCTTCCTCGCTCCAATCGACATGAAGCTCTTTGCGCTCGCGCTTTTGGCGCGCGAGTGCGTCCATGTATTCAAAGATCTCCTGTCGTTTTCCTTCCAGTTGGTTGGCTCGTCCGCCCACCTCGTCGAGCCGATCCTTAGCGTCTTTGAATTTTCCACGCGGCCCCCGCGCGCTTAGAAGTTCTCCAAGCGCCTGGTCGACCGCCAACGGAATCCTCCGGCCCCTCTGTCCACCCGTGACAACGCCAACTTGCGCCTCGATGCAGCCCTGCAAGGTGCGGCGGCCGGCATCGTCAAGCTTAGCATCGCCAAACGAACTACCCTGACGCACCCAAAGCGTTCCCCAAATACCAGGCTCGCCGCCGCCCCGGCGGTTTGCGAATTCAAGCAGGCGTTGAAGCTCTAACTCCGCCGCCTCGTCTTCGAAGCGACGGTGATCTGAATTCGTCAGGACCGCTTTCCCGGATTGACCGGCGAAGCGCTTTAGGATGGTCCAGCGCGTACCGTCAAGATCGAAGGCGAGTTCGACCTCCGGTACTGTGCCGTTGACAAAGTGCCGGAAGCTTCTTACAAGCTCGCTCTGCGACTTCGCCTTCTCGAAAATCACACCGTTGATCGCCTCCAGGAGCGTCGACTTGCCAACCTCGTTCTGGCCGACAAGGAGATTGACGCCATCGGTGATTCCATCCACGGCGACGGTGCCGACGAACTTGCGAAAATTTGTGAGATGGATCGAGCGGATCTTCATGAGACCCCCGCCTGCCGCAGATGCTCAAGGTACAGTCGACGCAAGGCGAGGGAGGCAAGACGCGCCCGCTCTTGATCGGAGGGGTCGTCGGCCATAGCCTTGAGCCGGTCCGCCGCCACTCGGACGAAGCCAGAGCGGTCGATATCGTCCATGTCTGCTTCCGTTGGCTCAAGAACCAGCCCGCCATCCTGCCACCGCGTGGCGCACACGGCTGCCCCGATGCCGTGAATGATCCTCTCCTCAAATCTCTTGCGACCGGTCAGCGACAGCGTTCCCGTAACCTGGAGATCGAGCACGACTCTACTCAAGTCGGGGTCGAGCGCACGAAGTTCCGCTTCCAGGAGATCGATTTGAGAGTCTTCTGTGAGCGTCCTCATGACCTGGTGCCAGCGGTACCGGCCAACCTCGACGGGAAGAACTGTGGGCGTGGCGCGCACGCCGGCGATATCGACGACAAGCGCGGTGCCGCCGTTGCAGAGCGTCCCGCTGGAACCCGGAGGGCGCTTGAACAGATCCGACTCTGGTGTACCGCAATACCACACGCGATCATTGACCTGTACCTGCCGGTGCCAATCGCCCATGGCCATGTAGGCGAGCCCCGCAGTGACAGCGCGGGTCGGCTCGACGTAGTTTGAGGCCTCGCCATCCGAGCCGAAACCCTGGATCGAGCCGTGCGCCATCCCGATTCGGATGGCTCCCTCAGGCGTGGCCTCTTTGTCCATGTAGCCCGTGAGATCGTCTACACTCGCGATATGGGGAAGCGGCGCCGGCAGGAGGAACACGGGCGTTCCGTCGTCATCCATAATCTTCACGGCGCCAGGGGTCGTATGGAGGTGCACGTTCTTCGGGAGATTCGTCCGCGAAAGACGATCCCAGAGACCGTTCTCCCGCAGGTGGTCATGATTGCCAGGCATCAGGTGCCAAGTGACCATGGGAAACTGCCGCATCCCCTCGATCGGCTTCGCGAGGGTCTGTGGGGAAAGTTGCTGCTTGTCGTAAATATCGCCCGCGAGCAACACAGTCGAGGCCCCGTGTTTCACGGCGAGATCTCCGAGGGTGCGGACGGCAGCCTGTCGCGCATCCTGAAGCAGCGCCGCAACTTCAGGCTCGAAAAACATGAACACCTTGCCGATCTGGAGATCGGAGGAATGAATCAATCGCATATTCCGAATGGTCCCTCCCGTTGACCCACGTAACCCTCCGCCAAGATGCGCTCTAGTTCGCGGATCGGTTCGGCTGAATCCTCTGCCGGCATAGAAGCAGAGGTGGGAGTGTCTTGCATCAGCGTGCCCGGGAAAATATCAGACAACTCCCAGGTCAGAACCCAGGCGTCCGACTCAGCCCATTCCAGATCAACCAGAAGCGTTCGCAGAATACTCATCTGATCGCTGTTTGCAGCGTCACCATGCATCCCCCTCATTATGTGCTCTTTCTAGCCGCCGAGAACGGCGGGAGGGGGCAGGGAGGGGGCACAACAGGTTTCCGTCAGCGCTCGTGATCAACCGTTGTCCTCGAAGATGTGGGAAAACCGAGCGCGTTTGAGGGCGGCACGCGTAGGGTGGTCGTCTGGTCGTCAGTCCCGGTGCGAACGCAGCCGAATTTCATCGCCCCATACTGAACCACACATTTGAAACACGTCACCCCCCCGATTTACTGGCCTTCCGGCGCTGATTCAAAACTCAGCCTTTGAGCGACACGGCAGGGGCGCCACAGGCGCACCACTGGCAGGCGTTGAGCGTGCCCTTGAAGAAGCCGGACGACCTTTGCGCTTCGGGTCCAAAATGGGCTATGGTAAGGCGGTTGGAAGAGGAGATTTGGAAAGTGCCGGTTCTCGTCCCCAATTTGTCCATGCTGCCGCGGCCGCAGCTAAGACTGTGGCCGGAATTGGGGGC
>PLOH01000042.1 GCA_003142955.1 Opitutia bacterium
TTTCTCGCCATGTTCGCGGCCGCCGGCTTTATCGTTCTATCGGTGGCCTACGCCACCGACGTTTATTCGGCGGACCATGCGGGCTTGATCGCCGGAGCGGGCGCCGGCTCCTGGAGCGCCATGGTAGCGGTGACCATGCCGCTCTTCGGACACCTGTTCGACCTGCAGCGGTATTCCGAGGCGTTCTGGATCGCCGCCGCGATCCCGCTGGCGGGCTACCTGGGATGGCTGGCGTTGAGTCCGAGCCGCGAACGTAAGAGAGCGGTTGCCGGGTGCCTTTGACACACACACGAATAGTGTGCAAACTACGGGTAGGCCATGAGCCAACGTATCAATATCATGCTGCCGGACAAGACCCTGGCCGCAATCGACCGGCAGAGCCTGCGTGAGCGGCTCAAGGCCGGCTACCTGGCCAACGCCGGTGAGAATCTGAGGATGGCCGCGGAGTGGTTTCCTCTTGAGGAAGAGGCAACCGCGCCAGAATAGGTCTTCCGCCACCGATGTGGCGCAGAGTCTCACTCTGCCGCGTCCCGACTCCTCGGGACGCTTCTTGGGCACGTCCGGCAGCGCCTGGCCCGCCTCGTTCGTCTATGACGCGGAAACCCTAGCGCAAGTCGATGAAGGGGTTCACGGCGCGGACCGTGCCATACAGCCGACCGTGCTGAAGATCCTCCGTGAGGATTTCCGGTAGGGCATAGTGTTCCGCGTACGACCACAGGTGCGCGTCGAACCAGCTCAATTGGTACGCCGCGCATCCGCGAACGGCTTCGCGGAGAATCGCCTCGTTCGGGTAAAGAACGGTGAACTGCTTCAAAAGCTCTTCCGCTTCCCGCAGCGCGTCGGCTTGTTTGAGGATCACGTGGCCCCGAATAGGGCGCGTTACCGCCGCGACAAACTCAATGATTGCTTGGTGCGGCAAACGGACGGAGTCTTCGATGATGCCGCGCCTGAGGATTTCGGTTGCAGTCTTCTGCTTCTCAGGAAACCGGCTATCGAACCGATAGACCAGGACGTTGGTGTCAACGAGAGCGGCCACGGGTGTAGAGATCCTCTCTGCTCCATCCCCGGCTGCGAGGGCGCCCGGTGGCGCGCGCGGATGGCCGCTTGCGGTGGCGTTCGGTGGCTTGATCGAACAAACGGAGTTGCGATTCCCGGCTCTGCGATGCCGCCTGTTTCCCCGGAGGAATCACGCGAATCACTTCACCGGCCGCTACCCAGTCTATGTCGTCGCCAGGACGGATCCGGTACGTGTCCGCGATTCTCCTGGGCAAAGTCACCTGGTATTTGGACGTAACCTTAGCCATGCGCGCTTCCGGCTCCCAATCCTTACTATAGCAAGGATCAGTTCCTTGTTCAACGGCAGACTGGGGTAGCGCGTCGCAAATATCGCCGAGTATCGGAACGGGCTGCAAAGCGGGGACTGGCTCGAATTCCGCCGCCTTTGCGAAAGTTCGTGCCTGTACCGAAGGGGCCAGCAGGTCCGACCGCATTGGATACGAGCGGCAGCAGATCTCCGCCTCTGGTATTCTTATATGCCGAGTGCCAATGAACGTCAACTCGATCGCAGAACAACTCTTCTTCACTACCGTCCGGATTGACACAATTGCGCAGACCGGGGCGCAGGGATCGGGTACTGGTTTCTTCTTCGCCCACAAGCACGGTGAGCAAGACTTTCCGTTCGTCGTGACGAATAAACACGTGGTGCTGGGGATGAAGGCCGGAGCACTTTCATTTCTTCAAAAGCGCGGAGAACAACCGAGCCTCGGGAACGGATTCCGCCTCGAGATCTCCGACTGGCCGGATGCGTGGTTCGGCCATCCTTCGCCCGATGTGGATATTGCGATCTGCCCGTTCGCGCCGCTTGAAGCCCACATCAAGCAACAGAACAATGTCGATCTGTTCTACCGATTCGTCACGACCGACATGATCCTGGATCAGGAGCAACTCGACAAAATAGACGCGCTTGAATCTGTGACTTTTGTCGGCTATCCCAATGGCATCTGGGACAGGGCGAACCTCCTACCGGTAGCACGCCGCGGCATTACCGCGAGTCCGCTGGCTATTGATTTTGAAAACACGCCCCGTTTTCTAATCGACGCGTCGGTGTTCGGAGGTTCCAGCGGCAGCCCCGTGTTCCTCTTGAATGAGGGGATGTACCGCGATAAATCCGGCATGACGACGATTGGCTCTCGCTGCCTGTTTTTGGGCGTGATCTCCGAGGTGTTCTTTCGGACGCAATTAAACCAGATCGTCTCCGTTCCAATTCCAACTCAGGCACGACCGATGGCCGAACAGCAAGAGATGATCGACCTTGGGATCGTCGTCAAGGCGAGAACCGTTGTCGAGACTGTCGAAGCTCTTCTGAAAGCAAGGAAAGCCATTTAATCTTTACCCGCCTTCGCCAGCCCTCCCTGACAGGTTCATGTCTATCACGACATAATGGTGTCATGGCAGTCCGAACCACCGTCGATATCCCGGAGCCTCTGTATCACAGGCTCCGACTCCGGGCGGAGCGGTCTGGCGCCTCGATCCGTTCCCTGATTGTCCGGGCCATCGAACAGGCCTACAGCGAGCCCAAGAAAGGCGAGTACGTGACCGGCCCTCTGGTTACTGGTCCGGGCAAGCTTGGCCCCGCCTTCCCCGAAGACGAGAACCCTCATGATCTCGTTTTCAGTCGTACACGAAGTGCAG
>PLOH01000109.1 GCA_003142955.1 Opitutia bacterium
GGCTAAGGCGCCTTCACGCATCCGCCGGCGCATCGGCGGGGGAATTCGAGGTTTCGGTTGGAGCGCTCAGACGCACGTAGATGATGACGTGCGTCGCGATGATCAACGGCACGAGGAAGGTTGGCAGCATGCTGCAGGGCAGGAGCCGCACGGCCAGGAGTTGCCAGGGCTGGGTGAAGCCGAGGCGGACTGCGGTGGCCACGAGCAACAGGATTTCCACGAGCCCGAAGGTGTTCCAGATGATGCAGGCGCGCCGGCGAAGCGATGCGCGCAGCGGGAGAAAAACCAGTCCGAGGGCGAGCACGGCCACAACGATTTCACCCCAGCCGCCGGGCGCGGCCAGAGCGTAGGGCAGCTGGCCCCGCTGGTAAAGGACCAGAAAAACAAAACCGATCAGACGTGAGACGTGCAGCAGCACCAGCACCCGGAGGTCGATCGTCTTTACCCAGGCACGGATTGCGGGAAATCCAAAGCACGTGGCGAGGAGGAGGCCGGTCAGCCCAACCAGGAGGCCCGACAAAACCGCGCCCGGCACGTTTCGCAGCAGGCCAAGGCGGCCGACGATGAGCGCGGCCAGGAACCACGTCCAGAGAACGAGACGGATCAACATAGGCTGGGAGTCACGGAGGGAAACCGGGGAGCCCCTAAGACTATTCGGGCATCGTGATATGGAAGCGTTCGAGCGAGCTGCCTTCCAGACGGTGCAGAGCCGAAATTGAATTCTGGAGATTGATTCGCGCCTGCAATTCAGCGACGCGGGCGTTCTCCAGATCCGACTGCGTCTGCAGAACATCCCGGCTGGTGACGAGTCCGGCGGAGAAGCGGGCGTTTTCCAAATCATACTCCCGGATGCTGAATTCAGCCGCCAGTGCGGCGATCTTCACCTTCTCGCTGTTGGTTTCGACGGCACTTACGGCGGAACGAACCTGCACCAGAATACTTTGTTCCAGCTGGCGGACCGTCAACGTTTGCTGATTAAGGACGGATAGACTTTGGCGGTAGCGAGCCTTGTCGCTGACGCGTCCCCACGGATAGCTCACTGTGAGGTCGACCTGCCATGAATTGTCGTCGCGCCCCGCCATGCTGTTGAACGCGTCAGAGCTGCTGCCGCGGGCGGCATTGAAGCCAAGGATGCCGTCGACGTTGACGGTCGGCTTGAGAGCGTTCTTGGCGACCGCAAGGTCGAGCCGCATCTGGTCGAGCTGCATCTGGGCGGAGATATAATTGGGCTGATGGTGCAGCGCGAGCTGGTAGGATGAATCGACCAGGGGCAACTGGCCGTTGAAGTCTTCAAAATTCGTGGCGCCCAACGCCGTGTCGAGTTCGAACCGACCGATGAGAGCGAGCAGGGCATCGGAAGTGTCTTTGACCGATTTTTCGGCGGAGAGTACATTGCTGCGTGCATTCGCCACGCCGACCTGGGCCTGCAGGACGTCGACGTCGGTCGCGGTGCCAACCGTCTTCTTCGCCTGCGCCTCTTCGAGCAACCGGTTGGCCAGGACGAGCGAAACCCGGTAGACGCGGAGCTGTTCCCGAGCGTAGACCAGGCTGTAGTAGTCGATCTCCGTCTGTTGCACAATGTTGAGCACCTGGGCCCGAAAGTCGAAGCCGGCGCGGGTCAGGCCGATCTTGGCCCGGTTTAGCACCGCCGTTGTCACGGCTGTGCCGGCGCCGCGCAGGAGCGGCTGGGTGACCGTCACCGTGAGATCCGAGTTGTAGATCGGATTGTAGAAACCATTAACCAACGGGGAGAAGGGATTGGTCGCGGAGCGACTGAGCTCAGTGCTGAGGTTGACGGTCGTGCCGGTCTGGAGCAGTTCATCAACGGAGAGGCGGGCATCGCGGGCATCGTTCTTGATGCCGAGGTTGCCTGTCACCGGCCCGGTATTGGCGTGATTTTGCGTGCCGTTCAGGGAGAACGTTGGATCGAAGCCGCCCCGGGCGATATCGACCGAATCCTTCGCCATGGACGGATTGTACCGCTGGATTTCGATGTCGAAGCCGTGCTGCAGCGCCCGCTGGACACATTCCTCCAACAGCAGGGGAGCGCCTGCGGGAGCGTCGGGGGCGACGACCGCCGCGGTCGGATTGGCGGGCGGAAGAGCGTCTTGGGCGCTGACTGGCAGGCAGAGGCCGGCGAGCAGACTGGCAGCGGCAAGGGAAGAGCGGAGGCGGTTCGACATGGCGGAAAGAAAGGCAGAAGGAGGGGAAGGGAGTAACGCAGCCATCACGCGATCGAGTCTGCCTGCCCCCCGCGCCGTGTTGAAGGTTTTTGGACTGGCGGCCGCGGGGAGGGATCAACGGTTCCGACCGGCGCCCGGCGGTCTAACCGGTCAACGGTCTGTCGCCGGCGTGTTTCTTTTCAGCTCTTCTGCGACGATTTCACGCAGGAGGAGGGTGCTGGCAAGATTGGATGACTGCTGGGCCAGGGCGGCTTGCATGCCAGTGAAAATTGGGGTGGTCTCGGCCAGGTCGGGATTCTTCTTTTCGCGGATGTACACGAAGAAACCTTTGTCAGCAGTCGGGATCAGATCGGAGACCTGCCCTTGATCCAGGCGTTCCAGCACCGCCAGCGCGGGCGATTGTTCGAGTTCCTTGGGCGGCTGGCGGCGGACGAAGGCAGGATACTCCTTCACGGAGAGCTTGACCTGCCCGGTCGCGGCGGCGGCTTTCTCAAACGAATCGCCGGCCTTGAGGCGCGCTTCCAGCTGGGCGCGAACCGTGCGACCCAGGGCGACGAAACTGTTGCGGCGTTCATTCTCCCGGTAATCGGCGGCGACCCGGTCGCGCACCGGGGCGAGTTCCGGCTGATACGACGACAGCGTTTCGCGCCAGAACAGCACCAGACTGCCATTTGCATCGGCCAGCGCATCGGAGACCCGACGATCCGACGTGAGCTTCTGCGCCTGCTCGATGATCTGCGGATTCCAACCAAGGCCGGAAGGAACCTCCTCGGTCTGGAACGGAGGAACTGACTTCAGTGTGAGTTTGCTCTGGGCAATGAAATCGTCAAACGCCGGTGTGTGCGGCCGGAGCTTCTGCTCGTAGATCGCGACGGTGAGATCGGCGGCGGCTCTCGCGGCCAGGCGCGCGGCGCGTTCCGTCTTGAGCGTTTGTTCGACCTGGGCGCTGACGGCGGCAAAGTCGGCGTCAGGATTGGCCGGCTGGGCTCCCTTCTTGTCTCCTTCCGCCTTGGGTTCCGGCGGTTTGGGGAAACGGGTTGGGCTTTCGTCGTAGTACGCGCGGACTTCGGCCGGTGTCAGGGTGACCGCCTTGAGATAGTCGCTGGTGCGATACTCCACGTAGTCGACTCCCACGCGCGGCGGGACGGTATAGCGGAAGGAGTTTTCTTCGTAGTAGTGCTTGAGGGCGTCCTCGGCGACGGGAATCTCCGGCTTGAAATCGGCATAGTCGGTCGTGGCGACGGCGATGGTCCAGGTGGAATCGGCGCGGACCAACTGCTCCTTGATTTCACCGGGCAGCACGTAACCCGGGCCGCCGAGGAGCTTTCGCAACTGGTCGAAACGGACGTCGTCACTCAGGACGCGGGAGACGTCGGCTTCGGAAATACGCGGATTCGCCTTGATGCTGTCACGGTAAGAGGCGTAACGATTCGCATCGAACTGTCCGTCGGCGCCCGCGAAGGCGCGCAAGCCGCGGATATGATTGGCGAGCTCGTCGCGAGTCGGAGCCGGGAGCTTAAGCTGGTCCGCCAGGGCAAGGGCGGCCGTGCGTTGCAGGCCATACTCCTGGATCTGGGAACTGTCGCCGCCCAGATAACCGACCTGGAGCTGAATGCTCAGCGCGGCATCGCCAAAGAGGATCTCGCTGGTGCCCTGCTTGCTGAGATCGTGGCCGAAGAACAACTGGGAGTAAGTCCTGGTTCCGGCACGGCCAATGCCGGGGCCGGCACCGATCGTGAAGATGAAGGAGATGATGGTGACAGCCAGCAGCACACCGAAGACGACGCGAAAGTGGTGCTGGAAGGAGCGTTGGATCCAGGAAATCATGGGCGAAAGAGGGCGAGCTAAGGCGCGGCCGGAAGAGGTGTCAACCGGGGATTGGCAAGGAGCGGGCTTTCTGCACAATCGCCGGGATGTTTGTCGACGAGTGTGTCATTAAGGTGCAGGCGGGCGACGGCGGGCGCGGCTGCGCCAGCTTCCGCCGGGCGAAATTCGAGCCGTGGGGCGGGCCCAACGGCGGCGACGGCGGCCGGGGAGGCGATGTGGTCCTGGTGGGGGACGACAACACCAACAATCTCATCGATTTCAGATTCCGCCCGCAGTGGAAGGCGGGGCATGGCGAGCGTGGGCAGGGCAAGGACTGCCACGGCCGCGATGGCAAATCCGTCGTGCTCAAACTGCCCCTTGGCACCGTGGTCATCAACAAGGAGACGGGGCTGACGGTCGCGGAGATTATCACGGACGGGCAGAACGTCATCTTGAGCAAAGGAGGCAATGGCGGGTGGGGGAATACCCGCTTCAAGTCGTCGACGAATCGCGCCCCCCGGAATGCCAACCCGGGCCAGCCAGGCGAGAACGGGGCGTATCGACTGGTGCTGAAGAGTATCGCCGATGTCGGTCTCGTCGGGTTTCCCAATGCGGGAAAATCTTCACTGATTGCCCGGTTGACGAACGCGCGGCCGCGGACGGCGTCCTATCCCTTCACCACGTTGCATCCGCAGATCGGGGTCTGCGAAACCAGCGACGATCCCCGGCGGCCGCATCGGCTCCAGATCGCGGATATCCCGGGGCTGGTGGCCGGGGCGAGCGAGGATCGCGGGTTGGGGCACCGGTTCTTGCGCCATATCGAGCGCTGCCGCCTGCTCGTGGTGCTGCTCGACATGGCGGGTTGCGATGGCCGCAAACCGGAAGACGATTATGCGACGTTGCTGCGCGAGCTGGCGCTCTATGATCCGGCATTGGCCAAGAAGCCGCGGGTGATCGTCGCCAACAAGATGGATCTGGCCGGTGCGGCCGCGAATCTCGCCCGGTTCAAGCGCCGTTGCCGGGCCAGGGTTCTCGAGTTGTCGTGCGAGACGGGCGCCGGGATTCCGCAGCTGAAAAGGGAATTGTCAAAACGCGTGCGCGCCCAGCGTGCCCGAGAAAAGGAATCGCCTTCGCCGGCGATTTGAACAAGCTACCGCCCCATGTCGGAACACCGGTCATTGCTCATGCGCGCCAATCGGACGCTCGGCGCCGCGTTGGTGGAGACGAACTTGGTGAAGATCGACGATTTGATGGCGGCAAACGAGCGGCTGCTCGAATTGCTCCAGAGTGATGCGGAGCACCAGGCCACTTTGTTGGGCGTGTTGATGTATGAAAAGAAGGTGCTGGGGGAGGGTGACTTGCTGCACCACCTGCTGGAAACCGACGGAATCGGTCTGATCGACCTGCGGAACTACGATGTGCCCGAGGAGTTCCGGAAGAATGTCGATCTTGGTTCGTGCTGGGCCACGTGGACGGTGCCGTTTGACAAAGAGGAGGACTTTTATTTCGTGGCGAGCGCCTATTATATGAGTGCGGCGGTGCGGTCCCATTGGGAGAAACAGCTGGGCGGAAACATCCTCTGGTACGCCACGACACTCGAGGTGGTCTCGGATTTTCTGGAAAAAATCGGAGCCGTGACCGCCAAGGATGCCGCGTCCGGCAAGTCCGGCTTGCCCGTCCCGCTGGCGAAAAGCGCCTGATCCCCATGGCAATCGGCAAGGTCCAGCAGCAAATCCTAGCCAAGCTCGAGGAGATGAACCGTCTCTCTCCCGAGCAGCAGGAGACGATTCTCGCCACGCCGACCGATCTCAACGGCAACGCGTTGGACAAGCTCCTGCAGGAGGAATATCGGATCACGGATTTCCAATTGCTCGTGGCCCGGGCGCGGGCCCACGGCCTGGCGCCCTACAACGTGCAGCGCTATCAGATCGGTCCGACCACGTTCGAGCGCATTCCAGAGGACTTTTGCCAGCAGAACCTCGTGCTCCCGGTGGGCCAGGTGGGCGAATACCTGCTGGTGGCGTTCGCCAACCCGTTCGAGGTGACGGTGGCGACGAAGATTCACGAGATGACCGGGAAGAAGGTTGTCCGTCTGTTGGGCCGGGAGAAGGAACTGCGCGACAAGTTAAGCAAAAACCAGCAGGTCGAGGCCCAGTTCACCGATGTGGTCGAGCAACTTGGAACCGAATTCGGCCTCAACGAGGAGATCAAGGAAGAGGATCTCGCCAGTGAAGAGTCCGGGCCGATCATTGACCTGGCCAGCCGCATCATCGAAGACGCTTATTTCGCGGGGACCAGCGATATCCATGTCGAGCCATGGGAGAAGGAGCTGATCGTACGTTATCGGATTGATGGCGTGTGCCAGGAAAAACTGCGCCTGCCCGGCAAGGTGGCGGGCGCGTTGGTGGCGCGCTTCAAGATCATGAGCAACCTGGACATCGCGGAACGCCGCCTGCCACAGGACGGCCGCATCATTTTCAAGCAATTTACCAAAAAGAGCATCGACATCGACCTGCGGGTGTCCACGGCGCCGCTGAATCACGGGGAGGGCATGGTCCTGCGTATTCTCGACAAGCAGAAGAGCACGCTTCCCCTGCAGATGCTCGGCTTCACGGAAGGGAATCTGGCAATTTACCGACGCCTCATCCGCCAACCGTACGGCATGATCCTGCATTGCGGGCCGACCGGTTCGGGCAAATCGATGACGCTCTACTCCGCGCTCAACGAGATCAATGCGTCGGATATCGTCATCCGGACGGCGGAGGATCCAATCGAATACACACTATCGGGCATCAACCAGATGCAGATGCACCGCCAGATCGGACTGACGTTTGCCACGGCGTTGCGCTCGTTTTTGCGGCAGGACCCGGATGTGATTCTTGTGGGCGAAATTCGCGACCGGGAGACGGCAGAGATCGCGGTCGAAGCCGCTTTGACCGGCCATTTGCTGTTGAGCACGATGCACACCAACGATGCGCCCAGCGCCGTGGCCCGGATGACCGACATGGGCGTCGAGCCGTTCATGATTTCCGCTTCGCTGTTGTGCGTTTGCGCTCAACGCCTGATGCGGCGGGTGTGCAAGAACTGCCGGCAAACGGTGGAGCCGGAGGGCCGCGAAAAAGAGTTGATCGAGAAGGCGATCGGCTGGAGCGGCCCGATCTTCAAGCACAAGTCCGATGGCTGCCCGCGGTGCAATCGGAGTGGATACAAGGGCCGGGTGGGCATCCACGAGCTCATGGAGATCAACGAGGAACTAGTCGAAGGCATCAACCGGAAGATCGAGACCGCCGAACTGAAGCGCATTGCGATCCGCCACAGCATGAAGACGCTGCACCAGGACAGCATGCTGAAGGTGAAAGACGGCATCACGACGTTCGAGGAGGCGCTGGCGACGGTGCCGCCTGATCTGTAGCTCGGCCGCAGGGCGGATCTGCCATGGCCAACTACTGGTCTGAATTCCTCCTCGTTGCCCTGGCGCATTTCGTGGCGGTCGCGAGTCCGGGACCGGATTTCGCGATGGTGCTCCGGCAGAGCGTGACGTTTGGCCGGCGGCCCGCGATTTGGACGAGCCTCGGCATTGGCACCGGCATTTTTCTGCATGTGGCGTATTCGCTCCTCGGGATCGGGTTGCTCGTACGGAGTTCGGTCCTCGCGTTCAACATCTTGAAATGGCTCGGGGCGATCTATCTCGCCTGGATCGGCCTGAAAGCCCTCCGCGCGCGACCGTTTGCAAACGGATCCGCCGCCCCTGGGACGGCAGCCAAAACGCCGGCGGTGCCTGATCGCCGGGCGGCATTTGTCACGGGCTTTCTCACCAACGCTCTCAATCCGAAGGCTACGCTGTTCTTCGTGGCCCTCTTTTCGGTGGTCATCAATCCCCGCACGCCCGTGCTCGTCCAGAGCGTCTATGGCGTCTGGATGGCGGTCGTCACCATGGGCTGGTTCACTCTCGTGTCGCTCTTCTTCTCGCACGACCGCGTGCGCGCGGCGTTTCTCCGGTCCGGGCATTGGTTCGAACGCGTCATGGGCGTGATCCTGCTCGGCCTGGGCGTGCGCCTGGCACTGGCTACGGCGCGATAGCTCGCCGGCGCGCCGGCGGCCTACATGTAAACGCCGCCGCCGAGCAATTGTTCCCCCTCGTAAAGCGCGAGGATCTGCCCGGAAGCAAGGGCGCGTTGTGGCGTGCGAAAACGGATCGTGGCGGTGCCGTCGACCTCGGGAAAGAACTCGAGCGGAATGCGCGGGTCCCGGTAGCGCACCCGGCCCTCCAGCGCGCGCGCATCCCTCATCGGTCCGCCGATCCAGCTCAGGGCCTGGACCCGGACCTCCGAGACGAAAAGACCGGGGGCATCCGGCGTGTCAAACGCGACCAGCAGGGAATGGTCGGCGATCCGTTTGCCGACCACGACGTAGGCTTTGAAGTCGGTGTTGGACGGAATGCCGATCCCCTTGCGCTGTCCAATAGTGTAATAGTGCAGGCCGCGATGCCGGCCGATTTCCTTTCCATCCGTTGCCCGCACAATCGGCCCGGGGACATCCGGCACATAGGCGCGAAGAAAATCCTGCATCTTCACCTCACCGATGAAGCAAATCCCCTGACTGTCCTTTTTTTGCGCTGTGACCAGTCCGTGGTCGGCGGCGATGGTGCGCAACTCGGGCTTGCGCAGATCACCGATCGGAAAGCGCGCGTCGCGGAGCTGGTCTTGGGACAATAGCGCCAGGAAGTAGGACTGGTCCTTGTTCTTGTCGACGCCCTCCAGCAAGGCGCAGGCGGGCGAATTCGGAGAACGCTGGACGGAGTCTGCCGACCCCGCCGAAGAAACCTCGCCGGTGATGGTGGTCGCCGCTTCCACCCGGCGCGCGTAGTGGCCGGTCGCCACGGCGGCGAATCCCTCTGACTTCGCATAGGCGCGAAACACCCCGAACTTGATCTCGCGGTTGCACATGACATCCGGATTGGGCGTGAGCCCCCGCGCGTAGCCGTCGAGCAGGTAATCGACGACGAGGCGGCGGTAATCCCTCATCAGGTTGACGACGCGAAACTCGATGCCGATCCGCTCCGCCACGGCGCGCGCATCATTGATATCGTTCATCCAGGGACAGTCGCCGGGGAGGTTGTCCTCGTTGATCCAGTTCTTCATGTAGGCACCAACGATGTCGCAACCCTGCTGCTGGAGGAGAAGCGCGGCGACGCTGCTGTCGACGCCGCCGGACATGGCGACTAGAATTCGCATGCGGAAGAGGCCGAAGAAAGCCGGATTCCGCGCCGGCTGCAACGGAAACACTCGAGTCACCCGCGGCTCACTTCGTCACTCGAATTCCAGATGCTTTTGGACAGACCGAGTTTGTTCGATGTATTTGCCTTCGAAGATCAGCAGGTTAACCGTTTCTTCGATGATCTCGGTCTGCTGTCGGAGGATAGGTTCGTCGATCGACTGAATTATCGAGGTCTGCCCGGTGGAACTTATCGAGGTAATCGGGGTTGATTTCATGCCAACCATGACCTGTTGCACCTTGCCTTGAATCTTCCGATGATAAATCCAGATCTCGGCCAGGCCGGCGGGCGATTTCATGGGCTTAATTTCGCTGGGTTCCCCCATGATGGCTTTTACGGCCTCGGCGGTCATCCCCTTTTGGAGGGCGGATTCCGGGTCACCAGGGGCGTTCATCGTCGAATTGGCCGCCGAACGGTCACCGGCGACCGGGGAAGATGTCGGCGTGCTGGCGCAACCCGCCAAGAGCGCGATTAGCGCCGCAATCATTGCTGGGGTCGCGCGAGTGCTCAGGGTAGGCATATTCATGCTTAACGTATAACACCGCGAATGACGGGTTCCCTTCGGCAAATTGCGCGGTTGTTTTGTTAATTATTCATGCTATGGCGCTTGGCCTTGGCGCAGCAGCCGAGGTGTTAGGAAGCATCCGGACTGGGGGGAAAGGTGGAAGCACCGGTGCGATGCGGGCGAGAACCGTCCCGTCGGGCAGACATGGTGTTTTGTCTTGAGGAGCCGTCGCGCGATCCCACGGGCGGGGCGCCCTTGCCACGTGGCATGGGCGTCCCGCCCATGTCAGACGAGACTCGTTCCAAAACAAAAGACCGTGGTCGGGCGGAGGGCACCGCCCACTTCGTGCTTGGCGTCTGGTGGCCGGGCCGCTGATGTTCGGGATCCCGCATGAGCATGCACGAACAGCGGATCGCCCAAGCGTGGCTGGAAGCACCGGATAGCGGTATCATTGAACTGACCCGCGATTGGACGGACGCCGCGCTGCCGCCGCTTTCCCTGGGCCCGGGCGGGCCGGCCTTCGCGCGGCTGACACGCGTGGCCGACCACACGTTTGGCTGCGAGAGCGGGTTCTTTGTGAACGCGTTTCACGAAATCTTTTTCTTCCTCCAAATCGCCCATCATCCGGACATCGATCCGGTGAAGACGGCCGTGTACCTGGCGGGAGATTTCAACGACTGGCAGGAAGCGGTCGGGAACCCCGAATGGCGATTGCTGCCGGCGTCGCTGGACGGCGAGAGGGTCCTGCTCTTCGCCGCGGCGGCCGAGCGCTTTTTCTCGCAGCCGCCCCAGCGGTTCAAGTTCGTCACCGGCGAACACCACTGGCTGGCCGTGCCGGCGCAGGCGGTGAACGCGGTGCGCGACGATCTGGGCAACTACAATTACGCGATCGACCCCGCGCGCACGGGCAGGCATTTGTTCCGTTTTACGACCCCGGCGCCAGTCGACCTGACCGAGGCGTTGGCGGTGACCTGGACGGACGGTGGGGGCGCCGAGCAGGTGCCGCTGCGCCCCGGAGGATTCTTTTTCCAGCTGAAGAGCCATGTACCGATGGGTGCGATCGTCGGGGGCGGCGAGACCACCTTCCGGCTGTTCGCGCCGCGGGCTCGTCACGTGCGCCTTCATCTGAGCTCCAACCTCAAGGGGGCCGAAGCCGCCGTGGCTTACGACATGGACCGGCGGAGTGACGGGGCCTGGGAGGCGCGCCTTGATGGCAACCTGCATGGTTGGTATTATTGGTACACCCTTGATGGTCCGAAAAACGTCTTTGGTTTGTTCGATCCGGACCAGCGCATTCTCGATCCCTATGCGTTGGCGACGGTCAGCCGCGAAGGCCCGGGCATTGTCATCGATCGTGCGGAGATTGCCCGGCCTGACCGCAGCTTCCGCCCGCCAGCCTGGCAGGACCTGGTGATCGCGGAGGCCCATGTGCGCGACCTCACGGCGTTGGCGCCACTGAAGCTGCGGACAGACGAACGCCGGGGCTTCACCGGCCTGCGCAAATGGGTGGAGAGTCCGGAATTCCATCTCGCGCGCCTGGGCGTCAATGCCGTCGAACTCCAGCCGGTGCAGGAATTCGACAATGCGACGCCCGAGGAATACCACTGGGGCTATATGCCGGTGAACTGGTTTGCGCCGGCCAGCAATTATGCGCTGGCGCCCGAACGGGCCTCGCAAATCCGGGAATTGCAGGACCTCGTGGCGGCGTTTCATCAGCGCGGCCTGGCGGTGCTGCTCGATGTTGTCTACAATCATGTCGGCGTACCGGGGCACCTGGCGCAGATCGACAAGCTTTACTATTTCGAGCAGGACAGCGGGGGTGCTCTGGCCAACTGGAGCGGTTGCGGCAACGATCTGCGGGCGCGCGCTGCCATGGCCCGACGTCTGATCATCGACAGCCTCACCCACTTGATCGAGGTTTACGGAGTGGACGGATTCCGGTTTGACCTTGGTGAACTGCTCGGGGTGGAGGTGCTGCGCGACATCGAGCTGGCACTGAAACGGGTGAAACCCGACGTGGTGCTGATTGCGGAACCCTGGAGCTTCCGCGGACATATCGCGCAGGAACTGCGGTCCACCGGCTTTGCTTCCTGGAACGACGGCTATCGCGACTTCCTTCGCGACTATGTGCGCGGGAGCGGCGCGCCGGAAAAATACGAGTATTTCGTCAAAGGTTCCCCGGGTTTCTTTGCGGCGTGGCCGGCGCAAACGGTCAATTACACCGAGTCGCATGACGATAAGACGTGGATCGACGTGATCACCGAGAACGCCGATGGCAGCGGGCTGCAGCCCACGCTGAACGACTGCCGCCGCACCCATCTCATGTGCGCCATCCTCCTGAGCTCGATCGGCGTGCCGATGCTGGCGGCCGGACAGGATTTCCTGCGCTCCAAGCAAGGGGTGAAAAACACCTACCAGCGTGGCGACCTGAACGCCCTCGACTACCGGAGATTGTACCGATTTCCCGGCACCTATGCCTATTTTGCCGATTGGATCGCTTTCCGGAGCAGCGAGCGCGGGCGACTCTTCCGGCAGTATTCCCGGCCGAGTGATGGTTTCTTTCGGTTCTGGTTTGCCGTGGATTCAACCGCGGCGATCACGCTCTATAATGCGGATGGCAGCCAGGGCGGGCTGCGATTGCTTTTTGCGGTCAACCCAACGCTGCAAGAGGTGGAGATTTCAATCGGGGACGTCGCGCGGGTCGATTGGCGGCAACTGGCTGACCACGAGCGTTTTTTCAAGACCGGTGATCGTGAACCAGCGCGGCCGGTCGAGGAAGCATTGTTCGTTCCGGCGCTTGGGTGCGGCTTGTGGATGGCGGAATAGGTCCGGGTGCTGGCAGGTCCTGCCGGCCTCCGGACTTACGCATCGCTCTTGCCAAAGCCGAAACGCTTCTCTTGATTTGTCCAGCTTGGCGGCTGCGGGCCGCATAGTCACCTGAATCAGCACACTACATCAACCATCAGAAACGGAGAAAACCATGGCAGTTAAAGTCGCAATCAACGGTTTCGGCCGCATCGGCCGTCTCGTCTTTCGCGCCCTCGTGGAGCAAGGTCTCCTCGGCACGACTTTCGATGTGGTCGCCGTCGGTGATATCGTGCCGGCCGACAACCTCGCTTATTTGCTCAAGTACGACTCCACCCAGGGTCGTTTCAACGGCACCATCGGCTCCAAGAAGTCGGCGGCCGACAAGCCGGAGGACGATATCCTGATCGTCAACGGCAAGGAGATCCTGGTGGTCAGCGCCAAGACTCCGGCGGAGTTGCCGTGGGCCAAGCTGGGCGTGCAGATTGTCATCGAGTCAACGGGTCTCTTCACCGAGGCCGCCAAGGACAACCCGAAGTCCTCGTATGGTCACATCGTGGCCGGCGCGAAAAAGGTCATCATCTCCGCCCCGGCGAAGAACGAGGACCTCACGGTGGTGATGGGCGTCAACGACGGGAAATACGATCCCGCCAAACACAACATCATCTCCAATGCCTCCTGCACCACGAACTGCCTGGCGCCGCTCGTGCACGTCATGCTGAAGGAAGGTTTCGGCCTCAGCGAGGGACTCATGACCACGGTGCATGCCTACACGGCTACCCAGAAGACCGTCGACGGCCCCTCGAAGAAAGACTGGAAGGGCGGGCGCACCGCGGCCCAGAACATCATCCCGTCGTCCACGGGCGCCGCCAAGGCCGTCGGCCTGGTGATCCCCGAGGTCAAGGGCAAGCTGACCGGCATGTCCCTGCGCGTTCCCGTCCCGACCGTTTCCGTGGTCGATCTGACCTTCAAGACCGTCAAGGAAACCTCGCTTGCGGAGATCAAGGCGGCCCTCAAGAAGGCCAGCGAAACCTACCTAAAGGGCATTCTCGAATATACGGAGGACGAAGTGGTTTCCAGCGACTTCATCCACTGCAAGTCTTCGTCGATCTTTGATGCCGGCTCTTCGATCGAGCTGAACAAGAACTTCTTCAAGCTCATCAGCTGGTACGACAACGAATGGGGCTATAGCAACCGCGTGGTTGATCTCACCAAGAAGATCGCCGGCGCGCTGTAATAAAGGGGCTGAAAGACTGAAAAACTGAAAGGCTGAAAACGGAAGAGCGCCCGCGCTTGCCCGGTTTCAGCCTTTTTGGTTTTTATCTATCAGGCTGCAGTCTTCAATCTTTCGTCTTTCATCTTTCATCCTCGTTCCCATGCCCGCCTACAAGACCATCCGCGATATCGATGTTGCCGGTAAACGCGTCCTCATCCGCGTCGACTTTAACGTCCCGCAGGACAAAACGACCGGTGCCATCACCAATCCCCAGCGCATCGTGGCCGCCCTGCCGACCATCCAGTATGCGCTCGACCACGGCGCGTCCGTGGTGCTCATGTCCCACCTCGGCCG
Source organism: Opitutia bacterium (assembly GCA_003142955.1). GTDB lineage: Bacteria > Verrucomicrobiota > Verrucomicrobiia > Opitutales > Opitutaceae > Fen-1467. The sequence continues at coordinate 14,145 of PLOH01000109.1, forward strand.
GCCCGATGGCAAGGTGATCGCCAAGTTCAGCCTCCAACCCGTCGCCACGAAACTTCAGGAGTTGCTGGGCCGCCCGGTGAAGTTCCTGCCGGATTGCACCGGCCCGGAGGTGGAGAAAGCCTGCGCGCCCGGCGCCTTGAAACCGGGCGACGTGGTGCTCCTCGAAAACCTCCGCTTTCACATTGAGGAGGAGGGAAAGGTCAAGCACGAGGACGGCACCTCGGTGAAAGCGGATCCCAAGGCGGTCGAGGCCTTCCGCGCCAGCCTCACGCGGCTCGGCGACGTCTTCGTCAACGACGCTTTCGGCACCGCGCATCGGGCGCATTCGTCGATGGTCGGCGTGAAGCTTCCGCAAAAAGTGGCCGGCTTCCTGATGGAGGCGGAACTCCAAGCGTTCATGACGGTGATGGAACACCCGAAGCGCCCGCTGCTCGCCATCCTCGGCGGCGCGAAGATCGCCGACAAGATTCCGCTCATCAACAGCCTCCTCGAGAAGGCCGACGAGATCATCATTGGCGGCGGGATGTCCTTTACCTTCAAGAAGGAACTGCAGGGCATGTCGATCGGCGACAGTCTGTATGATCCCGAGGGAGCCAAGATTGCGAAGGAACTGTTTGCCAAGGCCGCGGTCCGGGACGTCAGGATCACGCTGCCGGTCGACTTCCTTTGCGCGGATGCGCAGCTGGCCGCGGTGGTTTTCCCCAAGGACGCCGCCGCGAAAGCCGCTGCGAAGACGTTTGATGTGGGGGCGCACTCCATGCTGGTCACCGACCACCAGGGCATTCCCGCCGGCTGGATGGGCCTCGATGCCGGCCCGAAGTCGATCGACCTTTTCACCGAGGTGATCGGCCGGGCCCGGACCATCGTCTGGAACGGCCCGTCCGGGGTGTTCGAGTTCGATAAGTTCGCTGGTTCGACCAAGGCCATGGCCGAGGCGATCGCCAAGGCCACCGCCTCCGGTGCGATCACCGTGGTCGGCGGCGGCGACACCGCCACGGCGGCCAAGAAATTCAAGGTCGTTGACCAGGTCACGCACTGTTCCACCGGCGGCGGCGCCAGCCTCGAATTCCTTGAGGGCAAGGTGCTCCCTGGCGTGGCGGCGCTCGACCCGGCCTGATCTCCCCACTTCCGTCGTCCAATGCGTTTATCGGAGCGAGCTTGCTCGCGAGGTTGGAGGGGCGCAGTCTCGCTGCGCCCGAGGGCGGCGCAAGCTGCCGCCCCTAAGTAATCGCTTGGAAGCCTGCCTCCTACGCCCACCCACTACCTGATTCCCATCACCCCATGACTGCCACTCCGTTCCAAACCATGACTTCCATCCCGATGCGCAAGAAGCTCATCGCCGGCAACTGGAAGATGAACAAAACCTCCGCGGACGCGGTCCTGTTGGTGAAGGACATCGACGCGGCTTCGCCCAAGGACCAGAACGTCGAGGTCGTGATCTGCCCGCCGTTCACGGCGCTGGAGAGCGTTGCCCGCGCGCTGGAGGGTTCGGCGGTGAAGCTGGGCGCCCAGAACATGCATCCGGAGCCGAGTGGCGCCTACACGGGTGAGATCTCTGCGGCCATGCTGCGCGCGCTGTTTGCCAGCTACGTCATTCTCGGGCACAGCGAACGGCGCATGTATTTCAAGGAGACCGACGCGTTCATCAACCAGAAAGTCCTCGCGGCATTCAAGAGCCAGCTCAAGCCCATCCTGTGCGTCGGTGAGACGCTGCAGGAACGCGAAGCCGGGGTGACGCTCAAGGTCATCCAGACCCAGGTCGAGCGGGGACTGCAGGGCGTGGCGCGGGACATTGCCACCAGCGCGGTGGTCGCCTACGAGCCCGTGTGGGCCATTGGGACCGGCAAGGTGGCCACGACCGCCCAGGCGCAGGAGGTGCATGCCTTCATCCGCGGTCTGTTGACAAATCTGTTCGGGGAGGCGATCGCGCAGAAAATCCGCATTCTCTACGGCGGCTCGATGAAGCCGGCCAACGCCCCCGAGTTGCTCGCGCAGACAGACATTGATGGCGGCCTGATTGGCGGCGCTTCGCTTGAGGCCCGCTCGTTCCTGGAACTCATCAATGCCGCGGCTGCGGTGAAGTAGGCAATGTCGGGCGGCGACTTCAGTGCCGCGATGTCCGCCCTCTACGCCCAGCTGGCCCAGGCCATCTACCAGGGCGGCGTGCGCTCCAGCCGGCCGTTTGTCCGGGTCAACTGCGCTGCGCGGCCCGAGAGCATCATTGAGAGCGAGCTTTTCGGCCACGAGAAAGGCGCCTTTACCGGCGCGCTCGCCCTGCGCAAGGGCCGTTTCGAACTCGCCGACACTGGAACCCTTTTTTCCCGACGAGATTGTCGAGATTTCGCCGTCCGTCGTGGATTTGGCCCTCATCATTATTGAACACCAGCAGCGAAAGGATCATGAACTAATTACACCTCCCTATGAAAATAAGTGCTCGCAACATTCTCGCCGGAAAAATCATTGCGGTCAAAAAAGGCAAAGCGGCCTGCGCCGTGATCAAGGCTTCGTCCGTGCTCATCGGCGTGGAGTGAACTGCGCGCCAAGCCGGCATGACGGAGCCTCGGTCGCGATTTCCGAGGCCTGATCGTGTGGCGCGGGGTCGTTGCATCCCGCCACTCTTCCAGAGGCGAGGCGGGGTGCGGCGACGCCGCCCTACAATATCAACCGAACAGATCCGGCGAATCCTCGACCCCAATCAACGTGAAGTCCTGCCGGTTTCTCTTCACCGTGCTCGGCGCGCTGCTCGCGGTCGCCGCCTCCGCGGCCGAACTGACCGTTTTCGCTGCGGCCAGCCTCTCCGACGCGCTCAAGGAAATCGCCCCGGCCTACACCAAGGCCACGGGCGACACGCTGCGTTTTAACTTCGGCGCTTCCGGTGCGCTGGCCCGCCAGATCAAGGAGGGCGCGCCCGCCGACCTCATTGTTTCGGCTGACGAATTGCGCGTCGATCAGCTTGAAAAGGCCGGGCTGCTCCTGCCGGAAACGCGCCGGACGATCCTGGCCAACCAGCTGGTCGTCATCGTCGCCGCGGAAAACGGCGCGCCGGTCGCGACGGTGGCCGACCTGACGAAACCAGGCGTGCGGCGGATCGCGATCGGTGAGCCAGCGACCGTGCCGGTGGGCACCTACACCAAGGAGTTCCTCGGGAAACTTGGGCTGTGGACACAGGTGAGTGGAAAATCCGTGCCGCTCGACAATGCCCGCGCGGTGCTCGCCGCAGTTGAGGCGGGCAACGCCGAAGCCGGATTCGTGTACCGGACCGATGCGCTTATCTCGAAGAAAGTGCGTGTCGCCGTGCTCGTGCCGCTCGCAGAGGGACCGAAGATCACGTACCCGGTGGCCGTGGTGCGCGACACAAAAGCACCCGAGGCGGCGAAGGCGTTCGCGGCCTTTCTCGCCGCGCCGGAAGCACAGGCAGTGTTCGCCAAATTTGGCTTTTCCCCGCCGACTCCGCGGGGAGAGTAGGATCGTGCGCCCGCCGGGGCCGGCTAATACAGCAGGCGTTGCACGCGGTATTCGCCGCCCAGAATCAGGAATTCAGCCTCGCCGCCGAGCAGATGGAGCGGCAGCAGGACGGGAGACTCCGCAGCTTGGCGCCCGGCCTGCGCGCGGGCGAGTTTCGCAGCAACGTATTCGGCGAATACAACATCGGCGACGACGCCTGGGAGATCGACAGCCTGTTGAAGAAATTTGGTGTAGACCCCACAAGCTGGTGGTAGGAGATGGATTCGAACCATCGAAGGCGTTAAGCCATCAGATTTACAGTCTGACCTCGTTGGCCACTTGAGTATCCTACCGAACCAAAGCGGCCGAAATAAGGGCACTATCGACGGTTTGCCAAGAGCAATTTTGCACTGGGGCGGGTTTGCGCTCATGGTACACTGCAAAAACCGGGTTCTCGTTCGATCTCGGACGGCCCCGCAATGCGAACATGAAAAACCATCCCAAGCACTTTCGGATCAAGCCCGGCGAGAGCGTCAAACTGGAGAGGTGGCCGACACGCGTCGCTCCGTTCTATAAGTCGAAGCGACACTACCAACAGTTGTTGGCCCAACACGTGCATGAACTGGCCCGGCTGCATGCGCTGATGTACGCTCACGGCCGGTACTCCGTGCTCGTAATCTTCCAGGGCATGGACGCGGCGGGCAAGGACGGCGCCGTCGCGCACGTGATGTCGGGCCTCAACCCTCAAGGCTGCCAGGTCTACAGCTTCAAACAACCGAGTTCCGAGGAACTGGCCCATGATTTCCTCTGGCGGACCACCTGCCGGTTGCCGGAGCGCGGACACTTCGGCATCTTCAATCGCTCGTATTACGAAGAGGTTCTGATTGCCCGGGTGCATCCGGAGGTGCTCGCCGGCCAGCGGCTGCCCGGCGAATTGATGGGGAAAAAGGATTTTTGGCCGGGTCGCTACCGGTCCATCACGGATTTCGAGCAGCATCTCCACCGCAATGGAACGAGGGTCATCAAGTTCTTTCTCCACCTTTCCAAGCAGGAGCAACGCCGGCGCTTTCTCGCGCGGATCGATGATCCGGGCAAGAACTGGAAGTTCAGCATGGCTGACATGGCCGAACGGAAGCGCTGGGCCGATTATCAGGACGCCTACGAGGACTGCCTCCGGGCGACGAGTTCAGACGTCGCGCCGTGGTATATGGTCCCGGCGGATGACAAGGAGAATGCCCGGCTGATCATGTCACAGGTCCTGATTGAGCAACTCGGGAACCTGAAGATGAGCTATCCGCAAGTGACTGAGAAACGGCTGAAAGAACTCAAGACGATCCGGAAGCTGCTGACAATCTGACGAAATCGGGAAAGCGGGAAATCGAGAAATCGCGAAACTTTCTTCCGGTTCCAGCCTTCCAGTTCTCAGCCCCACTCATCCAGTTGGACTTGCCTATTGAATGATCGTGCCGACATCGAATGGTGTAGGGCGGGGTCGCCTGACCCCGCCTCGTCTTCGGAGGAATGGCGGGGTCAGGCGACCCCGCCCTACAGATTCCACTCCATGATCCCGCATCACTCCGCCGGTCCGAAGACCGCGACCTCCGTGGTTCCGCCGGCTACGCGGCTGCCGCGGTACATCCCAGGCGTGTTGAATGGCATCGCGATATTCCCCTGCCGGTCGATCGCCACGAGACCGCCGGTGCCGCCGAGTTCCGCCATCTGCCGGATGGCCTCGGTCGCGGCGTCGCGAAGGGACAGACCCTTGTATTCCATGAGCGCGGAGACGTTGTGGCCGAAAACTGAACGGATGAAGAACTCGCCATGGCCGGTGGCTGAGAGCGCGCACGTCGTGTTTTTTGCGTACGTGCCGGCGCCGATGATCGGCGAGTCCCCGACGCGGCCGTACTGCTTGTTCGTCATCCCGCCGGTGGAGGTTCCGGCCGCCAGATTGCCTTCGCGGTCGAGCGCCGCGCAACCGACAGTACCGTATTTGTTGTCGTCGACCGTGGCAAAGGTGACCCGCTCCGGACGCCGTGGGGTGTCGCCGGCCGTACGGTGTTCAAGTTCGCGCGCCAGGGCCAGCTGCCGGCGGCGCCGGTCGGTTTGGAAATACTGGTTGGGCACGAATTCGTAGCCGAGCTGCCAGGCGAAGGCTTCGGCGCCTCCGCCGATCAACATGACGTGCGGGGTGCGTTCGAGAACGTCCCGCGCCAGGACGATCGGATTGCGGATGTGCTGGAGACCGGCGACCGCGCCAGCGTCCAGCGTGCGGCCGTCCATGATCGAGGCGTCGAGCTCGCAGGCGCCCTCCGCATTCATGACGGCGCCGTGGCCGGCGTTGAAGAGCGGCGAGTCCTCCATGACTTCAATCGCGGCGACCACCGCATCGAGGCAGGATCCCCCGCTTGCGAGGACGGCGTATCCGGTGTCGACCGTTTTCGCCAGCTGGGCCCGGTATTGGGCTTCAAGTTCGGATGTCAGCTCCGGGCGGACAATGACTCCGGCCCCGCCATGAATCACCAGGCCAAAAGGAGAATCTCGCATGTCTGACCTGAATGTTTCCTAGCGCGGCCGATGCCGCAACCACACAGATTTCCTGGGTTACCATCCTGGCAGAACGTCTATTTTGGCGCCGATCGTCCTCGTTCCCTCTGATCGTTTGACCACGGATTTCACGGATGGGCACGGGTACAAATAGTTCCTTTATCCGTGTTAATCTGTGTGATCCGTGATGAAAACCGATTCGTGCTTCCTTTGGTTACGGCGGCTGCCGCTCCGAAGTTTTCAGCTCAGCGTTTTGCCGCGTCCGGCGATCCGCGCTTCTGCTGGCTGTAGCGGGTACAGACGGTGCGGAGAACATGGAGCAGTTTTTCGAGGCTGGCCCGCTCCGGATTGCCGAGGAGGCTGGCCTGGATCCAATTCTTCTCCATCAGGTAATTGCTCCGGTAATTGAGCCAGTAACCGCGGATTTCAAGCTCCTCGCCAAGTTCCGCGGCCGACATGCCCTCGTCCAGGACCAAGGTGACGATCGCCGGGCTGGCGACGGATTCTGGCGCGACCAACGCAAATCCCCGGGTCCGCAGTTCGTGTCGCAGCCAGACAGCGTTTTCCGCGATTTGCGTCATTCGCTCCGGCGTGGCCCGGCGCACCGCCTCGGCGAGGGCAAACACGAGGTTGGACGAATGCGTGTGCGGCACGCTTTGGTGCGCGGCCCAATGGCCTAGATCCAGGTAGCCCGGCAATCGATCGACCGCCGGCCGCGGCTGATAATCGTGGAAGACCATCGAAAGCCCGGGATAACTGCCAAGTCCCTTGCCGCTGGCGGTGGTGGCGAGGTAGACGCCGTGCAGGTCGACCGGCATCGCGCCAATGGAGCTGATGCAGTCGCAACACAGGTGCAGGCCGAGTTGCGAGCAGAGCGCCTTGAGTTCGGGCAGCGGGTTCATCACGCCGGTCGAGGTCTCGTGGTGCACGAACCAGATCCAGCTACCGCGAGGCAGGCGCTCCGCGAAACATTGCACCTGGGCAATATCGAACAGCTGGCCCCAGGACAGTCGCATCCAGTCGAAACGCAGACCGGCGCGCCGCGAATTGGCCGCCAGCCGCTCGCCAAATTCGCCGTTGGAAAGGACCAAACCGGTGGTCTCAAGCAGGGACAGCTGGGCGGCCACCACCTCGTTGGCGAGCGAGCCGGAACCAAGAAGCACCTGGACGTTGGCGGCGTTGGTGAGCCGGCAGAGGGCCGAGCGGACCTCCGCAATCCGCGTCAGAAACATCTGTCCGCGGTGGGACACGGCGGTGCCGTTGAACACCGCGCGCACCTCCGGGGCCGGAGTGACGGGACCGGGGAGGAAGTTGAAAACTTGATGATCAGGGGGGGTGGAGTCGGTGAAGCTGCTGCGAAGCGCGGGGCTGCGCTCGAGTGTGTGGCCGAAGGCCTCAATGGTCAGATACATCGGCTGGTACGATGCCTGGTCGGTTCCCACCTGCGGGCCGATCGGAATAAAACCGAGGTGACGATAAAGTTTCGCCTGCCGGGTGGTTCCTGAGATGATGGCAATGTCGTAGCCTTCAGCCAGACAGTGGCGCACGACGTGTTCAAAGAGCTGGGTGAAGACCACCGTCTTGCGGACGTCGGGTTCCACCGCGAGCAGGCGCACTTCAACCGGGGTACGACCCTTGGGCAGGTAGGCGTCGAGGTTGGGTAATTTGCCGTCGAGCGAGAACGGGCGCTTGGCGCGCAGCGCCAGCATCCCGGCGAGGCGGCGCCCCTGCAGGCAGATGATATAGGTGTTTTCCTCGTGGAAACGGTCGACCAGACGTCCCTCAGGGTTGGGCGCGTGTTGCGGAATCTCGTCGACGAACGTGCGGTAGTTAAGCCGATGGATCTGCTCAAACTCCCAATCCTCAGAGGCAATCTTGAAGATCAGTTCGGTCGTGGACGGCGTTTCGTTCGACATAGAATTACTGGGGGTTCGTCGGTGCTCCGGCCGGAGGTGCCGCCGGTCCCTGCAGGCGGCCGACGACAAAGTTTCGGATGTTAGCACGATGGGCCCAGAGGAGAAGCGAAATAGTCGCGCATGCCACCGCGACCGCAGATCTGGCCTCGGTTGCCCACCAGGCGGCGGCTGGCAGCACGATCAGACTGCAAAGACCGGCCAAGGAGACCCGGCGGAGCCAAGCTAACAAGCTCAAGCCAATCACCAAGCTGGGCAGAAGTGCCAGCGGAGCGAGCACAAGCCAGACGCCAATAAAGGGTCCAACACCTTTTCCCCCCCGGAATCCAAGCCAGATTGGCCAGACGTGGCCGATCACCACCAGAAATGCGGCGGCAAAGGCCCAAACGGTCGGAGTCCCGAGCGCGCGGGCGACTCCCCCCACCAGCGCGCCCTTCAGAAGATCGACCACCAACACCATGGCGTAGCCTTTCCGACCCAAAACCCGGCCGACGTTCGATGCTCCCGTTGCGCCGCTGCCGGTCGTCCGAACGTCGATGCCGACGCGCCATCGGACCAACCAGTAGCCCGGCGACAAGCCTCCGACCAAATAGGCGCCAATCATTAATGCGATGTCAGGCCATGCGGGCATAGCGGACGAAGGCAAAAAAACTAGCAGATTGGAACAGGTTTTCCACCAGAAATTTACGACGCCGCCATAAATCAGCAAAGTGGTCCGATCGGCGTACGGCGGTATTTTTCTGACACTGCGCTCTGGGCTTGATCGACCCAGCCGCGTCGGTACCATCCGCGCGCCGTCTTTGCGGTCCCTCCAGGGCGGCGCCAATTTTTACATGAAAAGCTACAACATTGCAGTAATCGGTGGCGACGGCACTGGTCCGGAGGTTGTTCGGGAGGCCATCAAGGTTCTCGACGCCGCTGCTCCTAAGTTCGGCGTCAAGCTGAACTACACCCCGTATGATTTCGGGGGCGCCCGCTACCTGCGCACCGGAGAAGTGCTGCCGGACAGCGCGATTCCCGAACTGCGCAAGTTTCCGGCGATCCTGCTCGGAGCCATCGGGCATCCGGAAGTGAAGCCGGGCATTCTGGAAAAGGGCATTCTGCTCCGGATGCGTTTCGAAATGGAGCAGTACATCAATCTGCGGCCGGTCCGCCTTTACGACGACCGCTTCTGCCCGATCAAGGACAAGAAGCCGGAGGACATCGATTTTGTCGTCGTCCGGGAGAACAACGAAGGTCTGTACACGGGCTCAGGCGGCTTCACCTTCAAGGGCACGCCCAACGAGATTGCCATCCAGGAAAGCGTCAACACCCGCCGGGGAGTCGAGCGCTGCCTCCGCTATGCCTTCGAATACGCCCGCAAGCGTCGAGGCGGCAAGCCCTGGAAAGGGCTGAAACCCGAAGACCTCGCCGCCGGGAAGAAGGCGCAGCTGATGCTTTGCGGCAAGACCAACGTGCTCACCTATGCGTTCGATCTCTGGGAACGCGCGTTTCATGAAGTGGGCGCCAAAGATTATCCCGACGTCAAGCGGGACTACGCGCATGTCGATGCCACGACGATGTGGTTCGTCAAGAACCCGGAGTGGTTCGACGTGATCGTCACCGACAACATCTTCGGCGACATCATCACCGACCTGGGTGCGATGATCCAGGGCGGCATGGGCATCGCTGCAGGCGGCAATATCAATCCCGAGGGCACCTCGATGTTCGAGCCGATTGGGGGCAGCGCGCCGAAGTACACGAACCAGAATGTCATCAATCCGCTCGCGGCGGTTTGCGCCGGAGCGATGATGATGGACTTCCTCGGTGAGACCGCGATGGCGAACGCCATTGAAACCGCCGTCATCAACGTCGTGCGCGGGAAACTGAAGACCCTCGCGGCCGGCCGAATGGGCTATGGCACGAAGGAAGTCGGCGATCTCGTGGCTTCGACAGTGTAGCGGGCAGGCCGCAGCATTGCGGTCAGATTTGTTGGGTGGCGCGCGTTATCCTTGACGCGCCTGAACCGCTCGCTTCTTGCAATTGGCGTTGATCCGGCTGACGCAGGCAGGGTTCGGCGTGCGGTCTGAAGGCTTGGCGAAGAAGGGCGACCCCGGCTACAAATAGCTTCCCAGCCGACCGCTACCACCGCTCGTAGCGCACGAGCTCGGCGAGCGGCTTGCGGGCTTTGGGGAGCGGCTGGTCGGCGGGGTAGCCCAGCGGCGTGAGCGCGATGGGCTCGACCCCTTCGGGCAATCCGAAGACCTGACGCGCGGCAACCGGATTGAAAGCAGCCACCCAGCAGGTGCCCAAGCCGAGACTGGCGGCGGCCAGAATCAGGTGATCCAGGGCGATGGCCACATCCACCGTCGCATAATTGGCGCCATCGGCGTCGCGCACCCAACCCTGATCATGAAGACCGCAGGCGCAGATCACCAGCGGCGCCTGGATGAACCACCGTCGTGCGTAAACGCGCTGCAGTTCGGCTTCGCGCCCTTTGACGTGGGCGACGATGAGCTGAAACGCCTGGCGATTGGCGGCGGTCGGGGCGAGGCGGGCCGCCTCCAGGATTTGGGCAAGCTTCGTGTCCTCCACCGGAGTCGGTTGGTAGGAGCGGACACTGTAGCGTTGTTGAACGAGGTTGAGAAAATTCATGGGCGTCGCGCAACCGAATGAAGGAAGGCAAATTGGCATTGCATTTGAGGATACCGGTGCCGGATAGACAAATCCAGAATTGCGGCCTCAGCCTGCGGAAAGAACATCCGGAGCGGTCCAGATTGCACCGTGGCCGCCGACTGTGAGAAATCGTCCTTTAGGCCGGCATCGCGCTGTTGACGTAGGGTCGCCGCTTGCCGGCGGACCGTTCCCCCATGGACAATTGGCTCGGCGACGAGCGCCGGCCCTACACCCGTTCCGTTTCGGCTGATGGTATTTGTAGGGCAATGCTCCACTGCCGCGTTTGCTAATCGGTCTTGGCCGTCGTCGCCGGTTCCAGCCCGCGGCGGTGCAGCAGCGGCTTGATATCCGCATCACCGCCGGTGAAATTGCGGAAGAGCGCCATCGGTTCCTCGCTGCCGCCGCGCGACAGGACCGTCTCGCGGAAATGGTCGCCGTTGGTTCGCGTGAGGCCGCCGTGTTGCTGGAACCATTCCACGCTGTCGGCATCCAGAACTTCTGCCCAGATGTACGAATAATATCCGGCGGAATAGGAGATGCCGGAAAAGACGTGGGAGAAATAGGTGCTGTGGTACCGCGGCGGAACCGGAGCGAAATCCATGCCGGCGCGGTGGAGCGCGGCGGTTTCGAAGGCCGGTTCGTCCACCGGAATCTCCCCCGGCTTCAGCTCGTGCCAGGCCAGGTCGAGCAGGGCGGCGGCGAGGTACTCGGTGGTCATGAAGCCTTGGTTGAATTTTCGGGCCGCCAGCATCGGATCGAGCAGGACGGGCGGCATCGGTTCGCCCGTCTGATAGTGTTTGGCGTAGTTCTTCAGCACCTCCGGCCAGACCGCCCACATCTCGTTCACCTGCGAGGGAAATTCGACAAAATCGCGGGGGACGCTGGTGCCGCTGAAGCGCGGATAACGAACGCGCGAGAACATTCCGTGCAACGCGTGGCCGAATTCGTGAAACATCGTGCGGACTTCGTCGAAGGTGAGCAGCGCGGGCTCACCCGCCGGGGGCTTCGGGATGTTAAGGTGATTCGCGACCACCGGCTTGGTGCCGAGGAGTTCCGACTGGCTGATGTAGGCGCTCATCCAGGCGCCGCCCCGTTTGGCCGGACGGGCGAAATAGTCGGCGAGAAACAAGGCCAGTGGCTGGCCGTCCGCGTCGAACACCTCGAAGACGCGCACGTCGGGCTGGTACACCGGCAGATCGTGGCGCTCCTTGAAGGTGAGGCCGTAGAGACGGTGGGCGGCGTAAAATACCCCATCCTGCAGGACATGGTTCAGCTCGAAATAGGGCCGCAGTTGCGACTCGTCGAACGCATAACGGGCCCGGCGGACTCTCTCCGAATAGAAGTCCCAATCGTACGCGGCGAGTTGAAACCCGCCATGCTCCGCGTCGATGATGGCCTGGATGTCCGCTGCCTCGCGACGCGCGTTGGCCACCGCCGGCGGCGCGAGCTGGGCAAGAAGCTGGTCAACCGCGGCCGGCGTGCGGGCGGTTTGGTCCTCGAGCATGTAGGCGGCATGGCTGGCATAACCGAGGAGCGCCGCGCGCTCCGCCCGGAGTGCGACGATCCGGAGCACAACCGCCCGGTTGTCAAACTCCCCGCCGCGGCTGCCGCGGCTCACGGACACTTCCTGCAGGCGTTGCCGCAAGGGGCGGTTTTCCAGCGAACCCAGTGCGGGCTGTCCGCTGGTGTTGAGGAGGCGGATGACGAACTTGCCTTCCTTCTTGGCGGCCGTGGCCGCCTCTTCCGTCGCCGCGATTTCATGCGCGGACATGCCCGCCAGATCGGTCCGGCGGTCGACCACGACGGCGGACGCGTTGGTTTCCTTGAGGACGTTCTGGCTGAAGGTGGTTTGCAGGGCGGCCAGCTCGGCATTCAAGGTTTTGAGCCTGGTTTTGTCGGACTCGGAAAGCAGGGCACCGGCCCGGACGAAGTCCTTGTAATATCGCTCGAGCAGCCGCAGGGACTCCGCGTCCAGGCCCAATTGTGTACGCTTGTCGTAGAGCGTTCGGATACGGGCGAAGAGCGCAGGATTCAGTTGGATGGCGTCCTGTTGGGCTGATAGTTTTGGAGCCATCTCACGCTCCACTTGTTGCATCACCGGGTTGGTGTTGGCGCCGTTTAGATTGGAAAAGACATCGTCGACCCGGTTCAGCAGCCGCCCGGAGCGCTCCAGGGCGACGAGCGTGTTGTCGAACGTGGCCGGGACCGGATTGGCGGCGACCGCCTCCACTTCTTTGAGTTGCTCGGCGATCCCTTGATCATAGGCAGGAGCGAAATCGCTGTCTTGGAGCCGGTCGAAAGGCGGCAGCTGGAACGGCAGCGGGCTGGCGGTAAGCAGCGGATTTTCGTGCATTTTAGTCGGGTCGGCGCCGGCGGAAAAAAGCCCGGTTGCCAGGGCGGCCAATAGAAGGGGAAGGGTGGTCTTCATTCGGGGTTACAGGAGGCAGCAGGATGAAGCGCGGCAGATTGGAGCAAAAGCAGCCTCCCGGCGAGCCTGTGATTTGGGGAGGAGTTCGTTGGCCTCAACTTGCTATGGGGAAACGGCGTTTACTCTGTGGCCGCGAGCGCCAGCGAGTGGATCCCGATTGGGTGTCCGCTTGCAGCTACGTCCGAGACACTAATCCTTACCGTCCGGCGTTACTTCGCTCGAAAACGGATCCGTCTGACGCTTGAGTCCAGCGTCGGTCTGGTCTTCCGTGTGGCAGTTGCCGCCGTTGTTTTTCCAGGCTGTGGATCCTACGCCGAACCCCGCCTCGTTCGTGATACAGCGGGATCCGTCTGGCCCCTCATCGTTTGGCCAGGGGAAGCCATTGGCTCTCGTGGCCATGGAGCTCAAAAGAGTAGACCAGCTTTCCGGCTTTCCACATCGCCTTCTGCTGGCGTGTCACCGCGCAATTTGCTCGCTGGCGATCCTGCGATGTGCGACAGGCAATCCGCCGATCTGTCGGCTCCCAACCCCGCCTGAGAAACCATGAAGCTCCACCGACCGAAATTGGCCGTGCTGGTTGCGCTGCTGCTCGCAACGCAAGCCGGCCACGCACAGCAATTGCGCACCGTGCAAGTGCGCACCGCGAATGGCGTGCTGGAAGGCGTCGTCAGCCTGGATGGGAAGGTGCGCACGTTCAAGGGCATTCCTTATGCTGCGCCGCCGGTTGGTGCATTGCGCTGGAAGGCGCCGCAGCCGGCTCCGTCCTGGACCGGCGTGCGGAAGGCGGTCGACTATCCGCCGCGCGCAATGCAAGGACGCATCTACGATGATATGGTCTTCAACGACAACGGGCCAAGCGAGGACTGCCTCTATCTGAACCTATGGCTGCCCGAGAGTCCTGCGCCGGCAAAGCTGCCCGTGATGGTGTGGATCCATGGCGGTGGGTTTATGGCGGGGTCGTCATCTGAACCCCGCCAGGACGCCGGGAACCTCTCGAAGAAAGGCGTGATGGTCGTCAGCCTCAATTATCGGATGGGCGTGTTCGGGTTCTTCGCGCACCCGGAACTGACCAAGGAATCGGGACACAACGCGTCGGGCAACTACGGACTGCTGGACGAGGTCGCAGCCCTGCAATGGGTCAAGCAGAACATCGCCGTGTTCGGAGGTGACCCCGACAATGTCACGATCTTCGGGGAATCGGCCGGTTCGGAGTCAGTCTGCGCGTTGATGGCGTCGCCCCTGGCGCAAGGACTTTTTTGTCGCGCGATTGGTGAGAGCGGCGCGTTCTTTGACCGCAGCCGGCCATTGGCGTCGCGCCAAACAGGCGAGACGTCAGGCGTGGAATTCGCGGAGTC
>PLOH01000104.1 GCA_003142955.1 Opitutia bacterium
CGACTGCATCGTTTCGGCTAAGCCCGGCCACGATCGCGCGGGTCAACGGATCACCGATTGCGGTTGGCAATCTCTTCCTTCAGAGCAGCAGCGATGGGTTTAAGCAGCTCGATGCGCTCACGGTAGCTGATGGCGAGGCCGCGGAGTTCGGCGAGATCCTGTGCCCGCGTGCCTGCGGCAGCCTGACCCCGGGCCCGGGTGCTACCAGAGGTGTCACGCGGATAGCCGTTGTCGGCGACGGATTGCTGGGCTTGGTCCTTGGCGACCTCGCATTCGTGGTTCAGGTCGAGGATCGTCTGCTCGATTCTGACGACGAGGGCGGAGAGTTCGTCGGTCTTCTTCTCCCGGAGCATGGCCGGTAGCTGCTGAATCTTGGCCGCGATGATCGCGCGATTGCGTTCCCGGGCAATGGACTCGGTGCTGTCGGACGAAACGAGCAGGTCGGCGAGGCTGACGTTGCGAAGGCTGGCGATTTCGGTGAGTTCTGCATGGGCGCGCACCTTGGGCTGGATGTCGGCTGCGACCGCTGCCTTCAGCTCTGCCATCAACCGCGGCATCACTACCGACATGGCAAGATCCGGGGATCGGCCTTTCCCGAGGGATGCTTCGCGCATGTGGAGGCAGACTTCGGCGCCGTTTGCACCGTTAAGAACGCTGATCGTCACCCGCAGACGAAGATCGGGCGAGCGGACGGTTTCGCTGCGGATTTTGAGCATGAAGTCGGGATGGGCACTGCTATTCGGAGGCACAATGCGGGCGAAGAGTCCCGAGTTCTCGATATCAGCGGTCAGCGCTTCCGCAACAGTCTGACGGTGAAGCTCGATTGCCTGGTCGTTGTAACCTCTTGCCTTCCATGAAGCCCTGACCGCGGGGGCGAGATCATGCGTTGCCTCCACGGAGGCGCTCACGTCGATTCGCGTCGGCGACGGCACGGGCTGGTACGCGACGGAGTCCTGGGCGCCCTCAGGCGAAGGCGCGGAGGCGCAGCCGGCGAAAACGAGGAGCGCGAGCGTGAGACCGAGGGAACAGGCGGCCAGGATCGGACGGTTCTTCATATGAATAATGTTAAGAGCGTCAACGATTGCGGTTGGCGATCTCATCCTTCAGCGCGGCGGCAATCGGTTTGAGCAATTCTATTCGCTCGCGGTAGCTGATGGAGAGATCGCGCAGCGCCCCGACGGAGTTCGGCGCGCCTTCGCGGCGTTCTCCGATCACAACCGCGATCAGCTGCACGACGCCGTCGCGCCCAATCTGGAGCTGGACGGACGACCCCGGTGCGGCCTGGGAGACGCGCGATTGCAACGCCTGGGAGGTAGGCACCGGCTGGTCGTCCATGGCAAAGATTATGTCCGATGGTCTCAGTCCGGCGCGCTCGGCGGGGCTTCCACTGACGACGCTTTGGACCGCCACGCCACCATTGGCGTCTGCCATGTTGATACCGAGAAAGCCTTGGGCAGCGCCCGGCCCGGCCCGGCCCGTCGCCGCCGCCAGGGCGTCCAGGCGAGATCGCTGGAGGTCGGAACCGCCGTTTCCGTTGGTGCCATCGGCCACCGACTGCTGAGCCTGGTCCTTGGCAACCTCGCACTCGTGATTCAGGTCGAGGATGGCCTGCTCGATCTTCACGACAAGGGCGGAGAGCTGGTCGGTCTTCCAGTTGCGCAGAAGGTCGGGCAACTGCTGGTTCTTGGCCGCGATGATGGCGCGGTTGCGCTCGCGGGCAATGGTGGTGTTTCGGTCGGAGGCGACGAGCAGGTTGGTGAGGGACGCGGTCTTCAGGCTGGCGATCTCGGCAAGCTCGGCATCCTCGCGCGCCTTGAGCGCAATCGCACTGGCCAGTTTCGCTTCCAGGGAAGACATGATTTGGGGCAGCACCTGGGAAAGCGGGGTGTGCGGGCCATTGACCGGGCCGAGGCCCCATTCACGGGACACGGTCCATTCCTCGCTGCCGGTCGTGCCATTGAGAATCTTGAGCGAGACCTGAATCGCCGTGAAGCCCGGGGCTTCGAAGGTACGGCAACGGATCTGGACGGTATGGGCGGGATGGGCGTCCGCCGCATTGGGAAGAATGCGGGTGAACAGACCGCTCGCGGCGAGATCGTTGACGAGGACCCGGGCGACCTCCTGACGGTGCCGTTCGATCACCGTGTCATTGAATCCCATGCCTTTCCATGCGGCCTGAAACTCCGGGGCGGGATCATAGCTCGCCTCGATCGTCGCACTGCCCGGAAGGTGCACGGGCGAAGCCGAAGGCATATACGCGACGGGATCCACCGGCGACTGGATGGTCGGGCCGGAGGCGCAGCCGGCAAGCAGCAAGAGGAGGGAGAGAATGACAGCGAGGCGACTTTTCATGGTCAAAAATGAGGTGGAATTTCACCGGTTGCGGTTGGCGCTCTCTTCCTTGAGCGCGGCGGCGATGGGCTTCAGGAGCTCGATGCGCTCGCGGTAGCAGATGGCGAGGCCGCGGAGTTCGTCGAGCTGGCGTTGATCGCCGTTCGCCGCGGCAACCTGCTGGGCGTGGTCTTTGGCCACCTCACTTTCGTGGTTAAGGTCCAGGATCGTCTGTTCGATTTTGACAACCAGGGCGGAAAGCTCGTCGGCCTTCTTGTCGCGCAACATCGTTGGGAGCTGCTGGTTCCCCACCGCGATGATCGCTCGGTTGCGCTCGCGGGCGACGGCGACGGTTGGATCCGCACTGGCGAGCAGGTCCGGCAGGGCGGTTTTTGCAAAGGCTGCGGCCTGCGCCTGCGCCGCCTGTTCCTGGCGTCGGGCGAAGCAGGCCAAGAGATCCGTTATCATGTCGGTCTTGAGGGCTGCCATCACCGACGGCAGGACCGACTTGACATTGGAATCCTTGAAGGTCGCCCCCGTCTGCGCTTCGCGCCTGCGCGTGGAGATGACCCCCTTGGTGGAGTCCTGGACTTGCATAGTCACCACTAGCATGGGCTGGGGTGACAGGCGTTCCTCGCCCCAGATCAGCACAATGAAATCGGGCGCGGGCGAGTTTGGTTCCACCCGAGTGAAGATCCCCGATTTTTCGATATCGGCAACGATGGTGTTCCCAACGGCATTGCGGTAATTCTCAATCGTCTGATCATCGATCAGCGGAAGCCGTTTCCACTGCGCCACCACCTCTGGAGACAGCACATAATTCAGCCGGAGCCCAACGGTCGCATCGATCTGCGTTTTCGACCGTTCGGGTTCATAGGCCATCGACTGGGCCAAGAGGTTGGTTGAAACGGGTGCCGTGATGCAGCCGGAGCTCAACAAGAGGACGAGACCCGCCAGGATCAGGGTGCCAGAGACGAGGGAACGATTGGGGATAGGCATGACGGGAATCTTCGGTGGGGTTCTCTCGCTGGTCTTCAACGGGATCGGAGTGCTCACCGGTTGCGGTTGGCGATCTCTTCCCTGAGCGCGGCGGCAATGGGTTTGAGCAACTCGATGCGCTCGCGGTAGCAAATGGCGAGGCCGCGGAGCTCATCGAGGCTGGTGGAGTTGGCGGCCTGGCTGGCCATGCCGCGACCGCCGCCCCGCGGCATGGTCTCAGGAGCGCCGCTTCCCGCGGCAGATTGCTGGACCTGGTCCTTCGCAACCTCGCATTCGTGATCGAGGTCGAGGATCGTCTGCTCGATCTTCACTACCAGCGCAGAAAGCTCGTCCGTCTTCCTGTCGCGGAGAAGGGCCGGCAACTGCAGCTCCCTGGCGGCAACAAGTGCGCGGTTGCGGGCCCGGGCAAACACCACCGACCGGTCGGAGCCCGCGAGCAGATCGGACAACGATGCTTTGGTGAGTAATTCGGCCTCCTCCTGCGCGGCCAGCTCCTGCTGGTGGCGGACCTTCTCCTGCAGGTTGGCGGCGACGTCGGCCTTGAGGGCCACCAGAATTCGCTGGAGGCCTGCTTTCATGTCGTAGTCCGTCAAGGACGTTCCGACGCTTGTTTCCCTGGCAAATGCGGCCAGCTCACGTCGAGTGGCGAAGTCAAGAAGCCGGACTGTCATGCGTAGCTTGAAATCCGATGGCCGGGATTCCTCGCTGCGAATCACGAGCAAATAGTCCGGCTTGGGCCCGCCGGGCGTCGCCATGCGCGTAAAGAGACCCGAGTCGGTGATGTCGCTGGCAACGACCCCCGCCACTCCTTGCTCCCAATTCGCGATGCTCTGGTCGGTGTTCATCCAGTGCTTCCACACGCTCCTCAAATCCGCATCCATCACATCGGTCGCTTCCACGGCGGCGCAGGCGTCGATCTGCACTGGCGAGCGTTCCGGTTGGTAGACCAGACCGTTCGTCAGCGTCTTGGTCGACAGGGTCACGCAGCCGGAGCCTGCCAGCAGGGCGAGGCCGGCACAGATTAGGAGAAGGAAGTGGAAAGACCGTTTCGGCACATGCATAAAGGAAAGCTCAAACCAACGCGGCTAGCTCGTCCCGACCTCGTCATTGTTCACGCCAGAAGTGGCACAACCGGAATCGAGAAGCAGGGCCAGGCCGGCCCAGCCGAAGCGCCACAGGAAAGAGGGGACCGGCGAGTCTCTCATCCCGCTCACAGCCCTTCCACGCTTTCGGCGGCTTCCGGCTCGTCCATTTCGAGTTTAACCGGCGCACTGCGGATGGATTGGAGAACCCGCTTCCCGATTTGGCGGATGATCTTGCCGGCATCCTCACGGAACTCCTCGTCCTGCCGGGCAACCAGCTCGGCCCCACTGCGGTTGGGATTGCCCATGACCAAGACCAAGTCCGTGCCCCGGCCGAAGATCGGCCCGGAGAAAAGTTCTTCGTTCGACTCCGTGATCTCGTCGGTGATCTCCTGCCGTGTGCCGTTGAGCTCAACGAGATTCTTGGCCACCGTCTGTCCGGGAATGCCCTTCGTCAGATCCCAAAACAAAGCGATGGCCTTTCCCTTGACTTCGCCCCGCAGTTTCGCCTCCAACTTCGCCCGCATTTGCGCCCGGAGGTCATCAAGGGAATAGGAGGAGGAAGCGGCAGTCGCCGTCGCCGCCTCGGCGCCATCCGTCAATTCGTAGGCGGCGCGCAGGGCGGCCGGCGTCGACGGGGCTGGCGCGCCCAGCGTGGCAGGTATGGGCGGGGCCGACCGGAGAGGCTGCACGACGAGCGAGCTGCCGCGCAAATCGACCACGGATGGATCCGATGCGGAAACGTCGGGCGCGTCGCCTGGAGCTGTTTCGGCGGCGCCAACGTCCTGGTTTAAGATCGCAGCGACGGTGGCGGCGTCCGGGTTGGCCGGACGCCCGAAGAAAGCCGTGCCAGTGCCGGCACCCACATCGAAGGCGCCGCCCAACTGGTTGGTGATCTCCGAGTCGCTGGAGTCCCATTCCGCCCGATAGTGCTGGGCCTGCCGAATGCGGGCCTGGCGGGCCAGTTCCTGCTGGACACGGAAGGCCTCGGCCTGGGCGGCGGCCTCGGCAGCCGCCTGCGCCGCGGCTTCGGCAGCAACCTCTTCCTGCGCGGAGTTGTCGGAGAATAGTGCCCCGATAAGCGCATCGGCGAGTGCGCCGGCGACCTGCTGTTTGATCATCTGGTTGGTGTCGAAGCGCGGTTGGACAGGCTTGGGCCGGGGCGCAACACGGGTCACCGTTTCTTGACTGGAAGACGAGCGATCGACCGTGGCCCCAGCCAGTTCCTCAAGCTGGCCCAAGGCGGACTGGCTTTGCAGCTTGCCGTTGTCGAACTTCTGCAGGCGTTCCTCGGTCTGGCCGCTAAAAGGGTCACCCGAAAGGCCCGCCTGGGCGAACACGGAGGCAGGCAGGATGGTGAACGAGGAAACAACGGCGAGAACCAAAAGGCGGGAGAAGTGGCAACGCGGGGGCATAGGTTTGGGGTCGGTCAGCGGCGGTTCCTAAGTTCTTCCAGATCGGCTGAAAGGGTGCTTTTTAAAGTCGGATCCAGCTCGATGGCGCGATCGACATCGTGGGCCGCCGACTTGTATCGGCGCAGGGCGACGAACGCCCGACCGCGGGTCGCGAAAGACTCGGCGTCGCTGGGAGCGATCTGCAGGGCCTTGGTAGCGGCGGCAGCGGCTTCTTCGTTGCGGCCCTGCTTGAGCAAGGCCAGCGCCAGGGTCGAGTAGCCCCAAGCCGAGTTCGGCATCAGCTTGAGGGCGGTGGTGCAATCCGTGACGGCCTTGTTGGAGTCGCCCCGGCTGAGCATCACGCGCGCCCGCACGAGCAGGGGCAACGGCTGCTTGGGATCGAGGTCGATGGCTTTCTCGCAATCGCGGAGTGCGTCATCGATCTTGTTTTTCTGAAGATTGCAGTAGGCGCGAAGGGAGTAGGCGTACATCGCCTTCGGATTGAGCTCGATCGCCTTGTCGCAGTCGGCGACCGCTTCGTCATAGCGCTGCTGCTGATGGAAAACCGACGCGCGCTCGACGCGGAGGCGCCACTCATCGGGACTGGCGGCGATGGCCTGGCTGAAGGCCGCAAGTCCTTCCGCCGTCTGCCCGCGCGCGAGGAGCGCCCGCCCTTTCAGGCGCAGCGCCTCCGTGTTGTTCGGACTGATCTCGAGGACGCGGTCGCTATGCTGGATGACGGCGTCCCAGGCCGCCTGTTTCTCATCGTTGCGAGCGATAAGCAAATGAGCCTGGAGATCATGCGAGCCCAGGGCGATGGCCTTGCCCGCGTCCGTGACCGCGTGTTCGTAGTCGCCCAGTTTTTCGGCGGCGCGCGCCCGCAGGAGGTAATTGTCGGCCTGGTCGGGCCGGGCGCGGATGGCCAGTGAAAAATCCTCCGCTGCGCCTGCGGCGTCGTCCGATTCGAACCGGGCGCGGCCCCGGCCGGCGAGAGCCTCGGGGAGCTGCGGAGCGATCTCCAGCGCGCGGGAAAAAGCGGCCGCCGCCGCGGCCCAATCGCTCTTCGCCAGGTCGAGCTTCCCGATATTGAAGAGTGCCACGACATCCTTAGGATCAAGTTTCAGGATGTGCTCGAAGCACTCGCGAGCCTCAGATGACTGCTGCTGCTCACGATACGCGACGGCCTTCAGCATAAGCAGATCGATGTCGTCGGAGTTCTGCTGCAAGGCCAGGGAGGCGTCCTGGATGGCGCCCGCCCAGTTGTGCTGAAGCAGATAAACCATGGCGCGGGTGCCGCGGACCTGAACGTTTCCCGCATCCAGGCTGACCGCCTTGTCGGCGTCAGCGAGCGCATCATCGAGCTGACCGAGGTTCCAGCGCGCGCGCGCGCGCAGCTCCAAAAGCCCGGCTTGAGCGGGCGCAACGGCGAGGCCGCTGGTGGCATCGGCGATGACCTTTGCCCAAGCACCCTGTCCGGCGAGCAACCGGGCCCGGCTCAGGCGAAAATCAACCTTGAACGGATCGAGGCGGATGGCTTCGGAGAAATCATCGATGGCACCCACCGGGTCTTTCAGGCTTACGCGTACCTCGCCCCGGGCGTTCCACAGGGCGGCGTCCTGCGGCTGGGCCTGCAACGCCGACGTCAACGCCGCAAGCCCCTCAGGCAGGGCCGGTGGCTTGGTCAGCGCCGCGGGATTCTGTGCCGAAGTCGGCGGGTTCGCATCCGGTGATGCCGCGAAGGCGACGGGTGCGGCCAAGGCAAGGGCAAGCGCCAAGGCGCGGCGGGTCGAAGCATGTGCAAAACACGAGGTCAATGACATTTGCATAGTTAACCGGCACAAAACGCAGACTCCGGGGCAGCTTGGTCATGTTCCGCGTTGATTGGGGGAACCTGATCGTAACAACCGAGCATCCAACTTCAATAGAAATTGCAGTACTTTTGCAGTGAGTGCTCTGCTGGATCGAAATTCATTCCAAAAGCCAAAACATACCATACGGATCTATGCCGATTGTAGGAGGCGAGCTTCCTCCTTCGCTGAAGCTTCAGCGAAGGAGGAATCTGACGTAAAGATCGCCTGCAAGCAGGCTTCCAACACCGATCACGTATGACATCGTTGCGCAGGGGTGAAGGACGGGGTCATCAAATAGTGACCTCTTAGTGTTCGTGGTTTGCAACCGTCCCGAGAAGCCCGCCCCACCGGCAAATCCAGTAATCTGTCCGAATCCTAACGCCAGTAGCCGCGGACGTACACGTAGCGGCTTCCGCGTGGCGCCCAATAGGGGGCAACGTAGGCGCGGCAATTCGGCGGCGGGATCTCCCACCGGCCTCCGAGCCAGATATAGCTGGCGCCGTTGAAAGCCCAATAGCCGGGGATCCAGACTGCTGTCGGTGCAGGCGGGGCAGTGACCACCTCAGCCACTTGCGGAGGGGCTGGAGGCGGCGGTACCTGCTGCACAACCACATTACTTGCCGCCTCTTCCGGCGAGCGATAGATGGTCCCGCGCTGGTTATCGACACTATTGCCGAGCGTACCCCCGGCAATGGCACCAATAGCGCCGCCGATGAGAGCGCCGCCGAGAGCGTTGCCGCCGCGGCTGTTGTTGCCGATGATCGCGCCAGCAAGCGCGCCAAGGGCACCACCGGTGACGGCGCCCTGTTGAGTGTTGGGCCCCGTGCCGACGCATCCGGAGAAAAAGACGGAAACAGCCAAAAACAGAAGAGATGAAGTCGATAGACGCATAATCTTGTCCGCTAAGGTGTGATGGCTTGGCGACCGCTGGATTGGGTCAATCAACGCCAACCGTGGCCGCCACCATGGTGACCCCATCCGCCGTGGTAACCGCCGGAGTAACCGCCGTAGTATCCGCCATGGAAACCAAAGCCCAGGCTGACTGCCACCGGAGCAAACCATGGCCACGGATAATAGTAGGGATCGTAGTAGTATCCCGGGTATGCTTGGTAGGCCGGCGCCGGCGTACCGTAAATTACGGTGGTCTGGGCGGGCACTGCGACCGTCGTGGGTCCGGCAATTGCAGGTGCCGCCACAGCCGCGGAAAGCAGCTGGTAGCAGACGGTGTTGGTCTGCCCGCTGCTGTATTTGTAAACAACGGTGATCTGGGTGCTCAGCTGGTTGATCTGCTCAACCGAAATCCCTTGGGCCACCGCGGCGTTCGCGAGCGCGGTTGCGCTGGGGAGTTGCGGAAGGTAGATGACCTGGTTCGGCGTAGGCGTCGGATTGACCACGACTGCCGGCGCGGCCTCCGGAGCAGCCGGACTGGTGGCTTGGGCGATTGCAGCGGTCGTGGCCAGAGTGGTCGTGAGAACGATCGCGGTGAGAATCGAATTCGTTTTCATGGGTTAAATCAGGTGTTCACAATACAATTTTAGACCGCGAAACCAGGGGCAAAGTGCCGTGTTTTTCGTGGCGAACCCGGGAGAGTCTTGTCAATGGATTTAACATACTTTTCCGATGAGATCAACCTGCTTCCGCAGTGGGAGACGCCGGACGCGCTATAAGGTAACATCGGTGGATTGCAGATCATTTAAAATGAACGTGTTAGGACGTAATTCCTTTTGAGGTAACCAGCTAATCCGAAACGATGCAGTCGGATGTAGGGCCGCCGCTTGTCGGCGAGCCGTTCTTCCAATGAACTGTGGCCCGGCGACAAGCGCCGGCCCTACACTCTATGCGGTGATCACCGACATCATTCGTAAGGCGCGGTCCGACTGCATGGCTTTTGGCTAATACCTGCTGGCGGCATCTTTAATCCCTGATCATGGATGGCATGGCGCCAACGTTTTCTTTTGCCCTGTTCCCGCTGCCTCTGCAGCCTCCCACTCCCCAAAAGAATTAACCATGAAACTGAAGATCACTGGTCCGGCGATTCCCAATATTCCCTGGCAGCCGAAACCCGCGGGCAACCCCGATGTAGTGTGGCGTTACGACGCCAATCCCGTCATCGGCCGGCGACCGCTTCCGCGCGTCACGGGCATTTTCAACAGTGCGGTGGTTCCGTTCGAGGGAAAATTCATCGGCGTCTTCCGCACGGAGGGCATGGACCGGGTGCCCCATCTGCATGTCGGACGCAGTTCCGATGGCTTTAAGTTCACGTTCGAGCCGAGCCCGATCGAATTCAAATGCGACGATCCCGAGGTGCGAAAGCAGGAATACGCTTACGATCCTCGGGTGACGCCGGTCGACGGTGAATTCTATGTGACCTGGTGCAATGGCTATCATGGGCCGACCATCGGCATCGCCCGCACCAAGGATTTTGTTCATTTTGAGCAGCTCGAAAACGCCTTCCTGCCCTACAATCGGAACGGCGTGTTGTTCCCGCGGAAGTTCAACGGGAAATTTCTCATGCTCAGCCGCCCGAGCGACACCGGGCACACGCCGTTTGGCGACATCTTTGTCAGCGAGAGCCCTGACCTGGTCTATTGGGGCAAGCACCGCCACGTCATGGGTCGCGGCTGGCCGTGGTGGCAGGGCACCAAGATCGGCGCCGGCCCCTCGCCGATCGAGACGAACGAAGGTTGGCTGCTCTTCTATCATGGCGTGACGCAAACCTGCAACGGCTTTGTCTACGCCATGAGCGCAGCGCTGCTCGATCTCGAACAGCCGTGGAAGGTGATCGCCTGCTGCAACCAGCAACTGCTTTGTCCGGAGGCGCCCTACGAGCTTTCGGGATTCGTTCCCGGCGTGTGTTTCCCGGTGGGCTGCCTGTGCGACTCGGCCACCGGACGCACCGCGATCTACTACGGCGCCGCGGACACGTTCACGGCGCTGTGCTTCTGCGATCTCAATGAAGTCGTTCAGTTCGTACTGGACAATCCGTTGAAGAAATGACGGCTGCGGATCATCGCTGACCGTCATGCGCGTGCTTCCTCTCGCCTCGGCGGCGTGGCGTTTTCGCGACGCCACGTGTGGTTCTGCGTGGCGCGCGGCCCTGGTTCCGGGATGCGTCCACCGCGATCTGCTTCGGCATCGGCTGATCCCGGATCCGTTCTGGGGCACCAACGAAACCGATCTGCAGTGGATTGAGGAACGCGACTGGGAATACCGCACTTCGTTCACCGCGCCCAAATCGCTGCTCGCCGAAGCAGTCGTGGAACTCGTGTCCGAAGGACTCGATACGGTTGCCACCGTGTGGCTCAACGGTCGCGAGGTCGCCCGCACGGACAATATGTTTCTCGGCGGTCGCTGGTCGGTCAAATCGCTCCTGCGCCCCGGGAAAAACGAGCTGCTGATCCGGTTTGGCAGTGCCATGGAGTATATCCGGACGCACCGCACCGGGCACAACCCGCGCGACATCAACGATCCGGTCGGACGTTGCACGGTCATCCGCAAACAACAATGCCAGTTCGGCTGGGACTGGGGCCCGCGTTTCGTCACCGCCGGCATCTGGCGCGACCTCCGCCTGGAAGGCTGGACCGGTAACCGGCTCGACAGCGTGCGGGTGACACAAGAGCACCGCGCCGACGGGAGCGTGGTCCTCCATTTCGCGCCTGAAATGGCCCGCCCGGATGCCGGTGCGCCGGTCCGCGCACAAGGCGCGACCCTACAATCGGACAACGTAGGGCAGGACCTTGTGTCCGGGCCGCGATCCGATCCAAAGATGGTCCGTGGCACTGTTTCCATCGACGGGAAGGTCATTGCTAAAATCGAAAATCGTCAGTCGAAAATCGAAGACCCCCGGCTTTGGTGGCCGCGCGGCCAGGGGGCCCAACCGCTCTATCAGCTTGAGGTCGACGTGACGGGGACTGACGGCGCGACCATTGGCCGCTGGACGCGACAAATCGGACTGCGCACGATCGTCCTGGATCGCCACGCCGACCAGTGGGGTCAATCGTTTCAATTCGTCGTCAACGGCCGGCCCGTCTTCGCCAAGGGCGCCAACTGGATTCCCGCGCACAGCTTTGTCGCCGGGCTGACCCGCACCGATTACGAGCGCGACCTGCGCAGCGCGGTCGAGGCCAACATGAACATGGTGCGGGTCTGGGGCGGCGGGATCTACGAGAGCGAGGACTTCTACGACCTGTGCGACGAGCTGGGGCTGCTCGTGTGGCAGGATTTCATGTTTGCCTGCACGCTCTACCCGGCGGACGCCGAATTTCTGGCCGGCTCGCGCATCGAGGCGGAGTACCAGATCCGGCGGTTGCGCCACCGCGCCTGCCTCGCGCTTTGGTGCGGCAACAACGAGGTCTTCGGCTGCAACGCCGAACTCCTCACCGCGGACAAGAAGTTGTTCGCCGATTACGAGGCGCTCTTCCACCTGGCGCTGCCCGACGCGGTGGCAGCGGCCGACGGAGTCACGCCCTACTGGCCTTCCTCGCCCTGGCGCGGCGATGTCGACGCCGGCTTCCCGGCCGGCGAAGCGCGCGGCGATACGCATTACTGGGACGTTTGGCACGCGCGCAAACCGGTCAAAGACTACGAGAACTACGCGTTCCGCTTCGCCTCCGAGTTCGGGATGCAGAGTTTTGCGTCGGGTGAGACCCAGGCGAGTTTCTGCCCGGCGGAAGATGCCAATGTGTTCGGCCCGACGATGACGAACCACCAGAAAAACCGGTTCGGCAACCAGATCATCCTCGATTACGTCTCGCGGCAGTACCGGTTTCCGAAGGATCAGGATGCGCTGATTTTTCTGTCGCAGCTCAACCAGGCGGAGTGCATGCGCGTGGGCGTCGAGCACTACCGGCGCAGCATGCCGCGCTGCATGGGCGCGCTTTACTGGCAGCTCAACGACTGCTGGCCCGTCGCTTCCTGGAGTTCCCTTGAGTTCTCCGGCCGCTGGAAAGCGCTCCACCATTTGGCCCGCCGCTTCTTTGCGCCCGCCCTGGTCAGCGCGCACGTGCCGGGCGAGGAGCAGACGATCACCAATAATTACCGCCGGACGACGGTGCGCGAGGTGCACCTGTACACCGTTTTCGATGCCCCGGAACCCGCGCGCGGCATGCTGCGCTGGGGTCTCGTCCGGTTCGACGGCAAGGTGGTGTCGAGCGGTCGCCAGCCGGTCGCACTGCGCCGTGGGGAAAGCGTCCGCCAGAAGACGCTCGACCTGTCGAAAGCCATGGCTCGGCACGGGCGCGACAATCTCTACCTGCGCATCGCCCTCGAGATCGCGGGCACGCGGGTGAGCGAGGACACGGTGTTCCTGGCGCCGCCGCGGTTCCTTGCGCTGCCCAAGGCGAAAACCGCCGTCGCGATCAGAATGCTCTCGCCGAAGCCGGATTCCTGCGATTGTAGGAGCCTGCTTGCAGGCGATCCTCCTCCTGAATTCGCCTGCAAGCAGGCTCCTACATCGATCACCAAGGAGACCCGAGGATCGTCAATGAGCGCCCTCCTTACCTTCACTTCGCCGGTATTCCAGCACCGATTCGCCTTCGATTTTCCCGATATAGCACACCGGAGCAGCGACAACTACTTCGAGCTCTATCCTTTGGAGAAAAGGACGGTCGAGGTGAAGCTCGCGCGTCCGCACACGGCGGCGCAGCTCAGACGCGCGCTGGTTTTTCGGTCCCTCGTCGACACCTATTGAATACGCGCATGGACCACGTTTGGGTCGGATCGCGGCCCGGACGCAAGGTCCGGCCCTACGTTCCCGCATTGCGTAGGGTCGCCGCTCGCCGGCGGACCGCGCCTCTTTCGTCATCTTCTCACCGCTCTAGCATTGATTTACCGCCGAACCGCCCCAAGCTTCATCGCTTCGCCCCACCCCATGGATACACCGGCTTCTTCCCCCGTCCCGTCCCGCTTTACCGCCCCTGAGGATCGCGTTCCCATCGCGCAGAAAATCGGCTACGGCCTCGGCACATTCCCCGACATGTGGGGCCATTGGCTCTACCCGACGATCGCGTTCCAGATCTTTGGCCTCTTCCTCCACGTCCCGCAATGGCAGCTCGGCGTGGCGGTGATCCTCAACCGTCTCTTCGACGCGATCTCCGATCCGCTGTTCGGCTGGCTTTCGGACAACGCCCGTACGCGCTGGGGCCGCCGCCGGCCCTTCATGCTCGTGGGCTGCATCCTCGCCGGCATTGGGCTGCCGTTCCTCCTCGCCGTATCGCCGGGCTGGGGTTCGACCAACGTGTTCGGGGTGCACATCTCCAACTACTTCTGGTTTATGCTAGCCTCGTCGGCAATCTATCTGCCGATGGTGAGCTGCTTCAACATGCCGTTCGTGAGCCTCGGCAACGAGCTCACGCCGGACTACCACGAGCGCACGAGCGTGTTTTCGTTCAAGAACACCGTGCAGAAAATCCCGGAGGTCGGCCTGTTCATGTTCGGTCGGTTCTTCTCCACCGGCGCTTGGATCGGCGCCGAGACCACCAACGTGTTCCAACGCGTGAAGCTGATGTTCACCTCGGCGAAAGCGTGGGAAACGGCGCCCGACGGGACCTCGCCCAACTTGCTGCTTGGCGCCCAGACCTACCTCGTGATTTGCGGAATCATCATTATCATCGTCGGCCTGACATGCACCTTCTTGGTGCGCGAGCGCTACTACAGCAAACTCGTGGCGAAGACGCACGTGAAGGTCTCGATCCGCGAAACGCTCTGGCAGACCCTCCAATGCCAGCCCTTTCGCATCCAGCTCTACATGGCGCTGGCCTTCAACATCGGCCTGAGCATGGTCGGAACCCTCGGCTATGTGGCGACGCTTTCCTACGTTTGTCTCGGCAACAATTCGGTGGCCAACTTCTGGAACTCGTGGATGGGCCTCGCCAACATGCCCCTGGGGTTCCTGGGCATCCCCGTGTTCGCGGTCATCGCCCGCCATTTTGGTAAACGCCACTCATTGCTGGCCGTCTTGTGGTGCGCCATCGCGGTGTTCATCGCCACCTGGTGGCTGTACACTCCGAGCATCCTCTGGCTCCAGATGTTCGCCTCGGGCCTCATCGCTTTCATCGGCGCCGGCTACTGGACCATCATGGGGTCGATGGGCGCCGATGTGATGGATTACGACGAGCTCGAATGCGGCCGTCGCCGCGAGGGTTCGTTCTCCGCTTGCAGTTCCTGGATCAACAAATTCGGCATGGCTATCGGCGCCGGCTTCGGGTTCTTCCTCCTTGAGTGGATCGATTTTGATTCCAAGGTGGCCATCCAGACCCCGCACACGATCTTCATGATCCGCTTCCTCCTCGCCGCGATTCCGATCATCGGGCTCATACTCGCGATGGTCGCGCTCGCCCGCTTCCCGCTGTCGCAGGAGAGAATGGCCGAGATCCGGCTTCAGCTCGAAGCCCGCCGCGGCAAAGTCTGAACCTGCAGTTTCCAGCGCGTTTTCCGGCGGACGCCAGTTTCCAGCGGACGCTGGAAACTGATCTGACCCAGACGTGGTCCGCGCACAAGGCGCGACCCTACGGGCAGAATGGCCCGGCCTACAAGCGGCGGTCCAACGAGAACCGAATGCGTTCGATCAGCTGCCCGCAGCGGCCGGTCCGTTGGGCGCGGCTTCGCGCGCACGGCGCGCCTTCAGTTCGCTTTCGATCTGCGCCATCTTCGCCTCGTTCAGCGGGTACAGGCAGAAGAGCGCGAACGAAACCACGCCGATCAACGCCGGGACAATGCTCATCAGCCAGACCAAGCTGGCCAGGACCTTGGGCGATTGCGCCACGTTCGGTATGAAACCGGCCGCGTCCAGCATGAATCCGACCACCACACCGCCGATCGCCCAGCCGGCTTTCTGGGACATGGTCGACGCGGAGAACACGAGCCCCGTTGCCCGCCGTCCCTTCTTCCATTCTCCGTAGTCTGCCGTGTCGGCGTACATGGCCCACAGGAGAACGCTCAGGGGGCCGCCGGTGGCCGAGCCAAGAAACTGCAGCACCGTCATCCCCAAGAGCTGGCTGGGTTTCAGCCAGTAAAACGCCAGGGTCAGGCCGAGCGATGCGGCGAAAAGAATCAGGAACGCGGGCTTCTTCCCGACCCGGCCCGCAAACCACCCGACCAGCAGCACACCGACGATCGATCCCGCATCGCCGATGGGAAGGAAGACCGAGCTGATATCCTCGAAACTGTAGGTTTTCGCGACGGAAGCCCAGGGCAGCGTCAACGTCTGCTGTCCCACGTAATACTTCAGGTAGTGCACCGTGATTGTCGAACGGGTGGCAACGAACAGGATGAAGGTGACCGTGGCAGCGAGCAGGACGAGCCACGGCGCATTGGTGAACAGATCGCCCAGGTCGCGGCCAACGGAAGTCTTCTGGGCAGCCGACGGGTGCACGCGTTCCCTGGTGCCGAAAAAAGTGATGAGGAAGAAGACCACGGCAATTGCGCCAATGAACATGAACGTGATTGACCAGCCGCGCGCCGGGTTGGACGCCCCGAAGAAGACGGTCATGTGGGGCAGGCTGAATTTCACGATCAAGCCGGCGGCGAAAGCGAAGACGAACTTGAACGAGGACACCGTCGTCCGTTCAATGGGATTCGCCGAGATGACACCCATCAGGGAAGTGTAAGGAATGTTGATTGCCGTATAGACGACCATCATCCCGCAATAGGTCACGTAGGCCCAGATCAGTTTCCCCGTCGTGCCCATGTCCGGCGTGGTGAACATCAACACGCCGATGATCGCGTAAGGCAGACAGAACCACAGCAAATAGGGCCGGAATTTGCCCCAGCGCGTCTCGGTGCGGTCCGCCAGCATGCCCACGATCGGATCGACGACCGCATCGAGCACCCGGGTCACCAGNNGCCGCCCAGAAAAGGCACGAGGCAAAATCACCGCAGCCGTAACACAGTTTCTCGCGCAGTTTCAGTTTTTCCGGGGTCGCCATGGGATTATGGGGGGTTGAATCAGTCGTAGGGAAGGCGGAAACCATGGCGAGCCAATTGCGCGATGGGAACGATCGCGGCCGCTTTGTAGGGCGGGGTCGCCTGACCCCGCCGGGTTCGGTAGGACGGCGGGATGCGGCGATCCCGCCCTACATTCAACCGCATGACGCCGGGCTCATTGCAGTTGGTTCATCCGCAACAACCTGACTTCCTGATTTCCATATTCGGCCCTACAATCAGACCATGTGGAACTCAAGAAAGCTGGACTCAACCCAATCTCAGCAGGTCAAATCAACCACGGATTACACGGATTGCACAGATACGGAAGGCTGCAGAGAGAACATGATCCGTAGCTCATTTCACCTGGCGGGTGAAGCTCCAAGAATTCGGAACGGATGGAAAATCCGTGCCATCCGTGAAATCTGTGGTGCCTAACTGCGTTTTCCAGGCTCAACGGCCGCAGCGGGCCCAGTGGCGGAATCCGCCGACTGCGGAAACGGCGCGAACCAGGCGAGGAGGATCGGGGGGATCGAGGCCAGCAGCACGAAAAAGAAGAAACTGGGGTAGTTGTGGTGGAAGAACTCGTAGATGGGACCGCTGATCCAGCCGGTGGACATTTTCGTCAGCGCCATCACGCCGGTCGCAAAGGCGTAATGGGACATCTTGAACGGCCCGGGCGCGATCTGCTGCATCATGTAGAGCATGTGTCCGATTGAGCCGAAGCCGAATCCGAATTTCTCGATCGTCACGATGGCCGAGACCAAGGCCATGTTGTCGGGCAGCGCGTGGCTGAGATAGTAATAGGTGACGTGCGGAATGTTGAGCGCAACGGCCATGAAAAAGAAGGAGCGCCGGAGCGTGAACTTCGCCGCGAACAGTCCGCCCACCAGCGCACCGGCGAGGAAACCGATCGTGCCGTAGGTGTTGTAGATGCTGCCGATCGCCTGGTTGTTGAATCCCATCCCGCCAACCGAGCGCGGATCCATCAGAAACAACGGTCCGAATCTTTCGATGAATCCCTCGCCAAACCGGTACATGAACACCACGAGCAGCATCATCCAAATACTCTTCTTTTGGAAGAACGTGATCCACGTCTTGTCCAGCGCCTTCCAGGCCCCCGCCATCCCGCCGCCGTGCAAGGCCGAGGGTTCGCCCTCCGGCAATGTCCAGGTGTGCCACAGGCCGAAGAGCAGCATGACCCCAGCCAGCAGCCCGATCACCACCATCCAGGCGTGCGTCCAATCGTAGCCGTAGCTGTCATGCAGTTTCCCCGTGACCACGACCAGCGGACCGGTGGCAAGCAGGCTGCCGCAATTCCAGCAGATCCCCTGAAGACCCATCCACTTTGCCTGATCCTTCTGGGGCAGGGTTGTCAGATAGACCGCATCGGCGGCGATGTCCTGCGTGCCCGACGCAAATCCTGCGACCCAGAACAGCGCGAGGGAAAGACGGAAGAAACCCGGCAGGGGCAGCACAAACACTACCAGCCCGATCACCACCGCCATGAGAAACTCCATGGAGAGCACCCAGAGGCGCTTGGTGAGATAGGGTTCGAGGAACGGCGCCCAAAACGGCTTCAGAACCCACGGCAGGTACATCAGGCTCGTGTAGAGCACAATGTCCATATTCGAAATGCCGAGATTCTTGTACATGATCGTCGACACCACCGCGACCGTGGCGTTGGGGACGCCCATGGCGAGGTAGAGCGAAGGCACCCAGAGCGCAGGGTGCCGAGGCGGGGGGCGGGGTTGATTCATGGGGAAGCTGGCGGACGTTGAAGAAGTCGCGGAGGAAAGTCAGGGCGAAAACCAATAAAAGAAGATCGGCCGCTCGCGCCATGCGCGATTCTTGACCAGGCGGGACCTCACCAAGCCAAGAGGCAGGGATTCGCGGCCCTCCGGTCTGTCACCCTGATCAATTGACTGGATGGAGCGCGACGAACCAGACGTCGTTTTCCCTCATCTCAAAGGGACGGAGGAGGAGACCATCACCACCGACCTCCACCCTTGTGAGAGTCTCTGGCGTTCCGGAACAGGCCAGACGCAGGCGCGCCACTTGCTCTCGGGTGAGCTGGGCGGGCGATCCCAGGTCCCGATAGGCCGACTGGAGATCGTTGGTTCGGTAGCCAACTTTGAAGACGGCAAGCTGATAGGCACCCTTCGCCAATCCGGAAAGCCTCAGTTCGGCCCGGCCCTTTGGCAGGGATGGATGATCGGCCTTGTAATAAACCTGGTTGATCACCGAGGGACCGGGATGGGTGATTGTGAAATCCCAGAACAGGGCCTGCACCCCTCCCGAGCCATCACGGCACACGAAGGCCGCAGGATCGTCGCAGCGCAATTCCTGGTCGCCCAGGCGATTCAGGAATTGGTAGGCGAAAAAGGCGGGCTTGGGCAGGTCTTGATAGTTCAACAGACCGAATCCCCCGTGCAAGGGAGTCATCCTCGGGCCCGCCTCCTCGAAAATGTCTGTGAACGTCCAATACGACATGGACTCGGCCGCCCCACCCACGCCCTTGATTTTGTCGAGGATGAAGGCGGCGCTGTGATAGCTGTCGTGGATCGGATCGAAGGGCGTGTACGAGGTGCTCCATTCGGTGTAATGCAATTCCGCCCTCGACAACCGGGAACGGGCGATCTTGTCCCGGACCTCCTTGACCTCACGGGTAATCGCATCGCGGTTCGGCGAGAAGACGGTTCCAGCCTTGCCATTCTCGTCGAGGTAACCGCTCAGCGTGGCGTAGCTGTGGGTGCTGATGAAATCGAGGGGCACCCCCGTGTCCGCGCAATGGTTCAGGGTTTCTTCGATCCAGGCGCTGCCGGCCGAGGCGGGCCCGCCCACGCGATAGGCGGCGTCAACCGATTTCACGGCGCGAACGGTGGTGTCGTAGAGGCGGTAATATTCCGCGCGGGCGGTGGGAGCAAAGTCCGCCTCGCTCTTGCCTCCGGTCGTGCCGATCCAAAAACCAGTGAGATTAGGCTCATTCCAAACCTCGAAGTACCAGGTGCGAATCTCCGGCGCCCCGTAGCGTTCGGTGATGTGCCGCGTGAAGGCGGTGATGAAGGCCTGCCATTTCGCATAGTCCTTTGGCGGCGTCACGTTGGCGCGGTACCAGAAGATCGTCTGCGTCCCGCTCGCCAGTGCACTGGGCATGAATCCAAGTTCCACAAAGGGCTTCATGCCGATGCGTTCCAGGAAATCGAAGAGTTCATCCACGTACTGCCAGTTGTAGATCGGGTTTCCCTTCGGGTCCTCCTGATAGACGCCCATGTCATCGCAAAAGAGGCCATGGAACCGGAGGTACCGAAACCCGCATTGGTCGCGCACTTCCTGCAGCTGCCGTTGCCAGTCCGCGCGCAGTCCCTCGTTGGCCCGACCCGCACCGACGCAGAGATTATACATCCGATTCGTGGGGCCCTTTACCTGGGCAATATCCGCCTGAATGACGCGCCCGGTAGGAGCCTGGGCGCACAGGCATGCGGAGCCAAGGGTGACGGCGCAAAACAGCAGCAGGGAGATTTTGGGCATTGGGGGATTGCCAGGGTTATCCGCACTCGTTCCTGAAACAGGAATCGCGCGGCCCGTACGCCGATGCACCTAGAAGCTCTGCAGCAACAAGCAGGGTCCGCGAGATGCGGGAAACTTCACGGGCAAAGCTTACCTGTACAAGCGCAAAAGTCCGGACTGTGGATCGACCAAACATCCAGTCTGCGCGGCCAAAAGCGCGGCGCCGATGCCATGGGGTGATGGCCTACCGAAGGGCGGCGGCAAAGCGTCGGCTACCCTTTCAGCGCGCCGGCGGTAATGCCCTTGACCAAGTGTTTCTGCAGGGCGACGTAAACAACCAGGATCGGGATGGTCACGAGCACCAGGCCGGCAAACAGCATCCCGTAGTCGGTGCGATATTGGGAGGTGATCGCGAGATTGGCCAGGCCGAGCGGCAGGGTGCGGGCGTGGCCGTCGCCGCCGTTCATGAGCAGGAAGGCGAAGAAGTATTCCTTCCAGATGC
Organism: Opitutia bacterium; assembly: GCA_003142955.1. Classification (GTDB taxonomy): domain Bacteria; phylum Verrucomicrobiota; class Verrucomicrobiia; order Opitutales; family Opitutaceae; genus Fen-1467. Next base: position 20,588 of record PLOH01000104.1, read on the forward strand.
CGATGAACTGGAAGATCGCGACCGTGGCGAGCCCCGGTTTGGCCAGCGGAAGGAGCACGCGCCAGAACGCCGAAAACTCGTTGCAGCCGTCGACCACCGCCGCCTCGTAGAGCGAGCGCGGCAGGGACTTGAAGAAGCCGGCCAGGATGAAAACCGCGAACGGCAGGCCGTTGGCGATGTAGACGAGGATCAATCCGGTGCGTGAATTGAGCAGACCCATCCCGCGCAATTCAAAGAAAAGCGGCACCATGGCGAGTTGCGCCGGAATCGTCAGGCCGGCCAGGAACAGCCAGAAGACCGCGCGACCGGCCGGATGGTAAAATCGACTCAGCGCATACCCCGCCATGGCGCCCAGCAGCACAATCGCCGCGACGGAAACCGTGGTCACCAGCACACTGTTCAGGAAATAGTCGCCAAACCGCACTTCGCGCCAGGCCCGCCCGTAGTTGTCGAATTGCAGGTGACCGGCCGCCGGCAGCGCGAATGGCTCCGCGAAGATCGCGCGATCGGGTTTCAAGGACGAATAGGCCATCCAGACCATCGGGAAAACGACCCAGGCAGCGTAGCCGGCCAGCACCGCGCCGACCAGGGCGCGGCTCACGCGGAATCGACCAGGGCGGCGCGCAGCGGTCATTCCGATCCCTCCCGTTTCAGTCCGCGCATCACCCCCGCGCTGATAGTAAGCACCAGAACAAACATGATCACCGCGATCGCCGCCGCGCGGCCGATCTGGAATTCCTTGAACATCGACGTGATCATCAGCGTGCCCAGCGTGTGGCTGGCGCTGGAGGGATCCTGCGAGGTCAGCAGCCAGATCATTTCGAACGCGTTGAGGCCGCTGATCACCAGAAAGACGGCCGAGATGATGACCACGTCCCAGATCAGGGGCAGCGTGATGCCGAAGAATTGCCACCAGGCTGGGGCGCCGTCGAGTTCGGCCGCTTCATATAGCTGCGGGTCGATGCCTTCCATCGCCGCCAGATAAAGCACCAGGTTGAAGCCGCAGGCCATCCAGAGGTAAATGGGGATCAGGGCTGGATAGAGATGGCTTTGGGCCAGCCAGGGAAAACCGTCGAATCCGCGCAGCCAGTCGATATCCAAGGTCCGTCCCAAGACCACCAGACTGGCGTTGACGAGGCCGCCGTGCGGTTCGTACGCGTTGAGCCAAAGCAGCGTGGCAGCCATCCCGCCCAGCAGGTTGGGAAACAAAAAAACCACCCGAAACATGCGCGCGCCCCACACGCCGCGGTGAATCAGCACGGCGAAGAGCAAGGCCAGCGGCACGACCAAGATCGCCGGCACCAGCATGAGGTAGAGGTTATTCCGCAGCGCGAGCCAGAACCCGTCGTTCTCGAAGAGCAACGATTTGAAATTGAAGCCCGCCGCCCAGGCGCGCGGCCCGATGCCGTCCCAACGCTGAAAGGCCCAGCTGAAGGCCGCCAGACCGGGCAGCAGGACGAACCCGCCGTAAAGCACAAGCGCTGGGCCGACAAACCCCAGGCCAACCGAAGCACGCAGCCGGCCAAAGGCAGAATCTCCCTCAGTCGACGGCGGCCCGCGGTGGTGGGCGTCCGCGCGACGCCACCGGCTCACGCCCAGCCAGGTTGCCGTGCCTCCGACCAACAACAGCAGCAACGAGCCTAAAAAGACGTGCCGATATTCCAGCCGGTCGGGATTCACCGCCCGCGCCCGATCCTGGGACGCCGCTGCTTCCATCCGTTCGCCGAATTGCTGCGGCGTGATGCGAGCCTCCATCAGCGTCATCCGTCCGTCCGTCAATGCCTGCCGGAGGGACGGCGGCTCGAGCATCACCTGCGGCATGCCAAACGCCTCTTTCGCCTGCGCGATCAAGGCGGCCGTGGCCTGCATGCGGCGGGAGAATGCGGCCAGCGGAACGCCGCGCACCGCCACCGGACTGTCGACCTGGCGCACAAAGTCCTCCGCGCGTTGTCGCGAGGTCAGGAAGCGCAGGAAATCCACGGTGGCGCGTTCGCGTTGCGGGTCACCCGTGGCGAAAACGAAGAAGCTGTCACTTCCGGTCTGAATGGTTGACGGGTCGGCGACGCCGTTCGGGAAAACCGGGAAATTCATCACGCCCAGTTCGAAATCCTCCGGGATCTTTCCCGCCATCTCCTGGATCATCCAGGATCCGGAAACGGTCATGGCCGCCCTCCCCTCGAGGAACGCCAGCTGGGCCGCGGTATGGGTGGCTCCTTCCCAGCCGCGCAAAGCATACTGCTGCCCGATCTTCTGCAGCAGCGCCGCGCTTTGGATGTACCGGGGATCGAGCCTGGCGCCCGGGCGCAGATCGTTGAGCTGCCTCCATCCCTCCGCGCCGACCAGATCATAGCACGCGGCCCGCAAAAAAGCGTCCGGGTAATTTCCGTAGACGCCGGTCAGGCTCAGGGGCGCGATGCCGGCCGCGCGGATCCGATCGCAGAGAGCAAAAAACTCGTCCCACCTACGGGCGGGGGTCCAGCCATGCACCCGGAACATCCGTTGATTATAGAAAATGGTCCAGCACGCATAGCTCAGCGGCACACCGTAAACCCGCCCGTTGACACGCCAGGAATCGAGTGCGCCCGGGAGAAACGTTTCCCCCCAACGGGCGTCGCCCTCCCAATTCAGACCAGCCAGATCCCCGCTGAGGTCACGCACCTTGCCGGCGGAGATCAGGACCGGCCAGGACAAATACGGGGCGAAAGCCGCATCCGGGTAATCGCCGCCCATGATGCGCACCCGCACCTTGTCCTCGATCCGCGGATCACCGTACAGGTTGACCTTGATTCCGGGTCGAAGCTTTTCGAACTGCCGGGCAGTCGCTTCGTAGAACGCGGTGCCGTAACCCCCGGAACGGATCGGAATCTCGATCTCGACGGCGGCGGCACCCCTGGCGGCAGGAGTGGCGAGGATGGCAGACAGGCCGGCCAGCGCGGCAAAAATGGCGCCGATTTTTTTCAACCCAGTCGATCTATGGCGCATTTCCACGGCCGGGCGCGATCCATTTCCGATGCGTGGCGAATCCCTTTGATTTGCGTTCTTGCTGAATCGACCGGGAATCGGATATAAGTGAATGACACTGGCTGCGTCCCTGGTCGCCATGACCAGACCCGGTGTCATCTGAGACTATGTACCAAGTGACCTTTTCCGAGCAGAGCATGTGCGAGCTGAACAAACTGCCCACGCTCGCGCAGATGGCGGTGGTTGACCCGATCAGCCGCCTGACGCCGGAAGATCTCGCCAATCCGCGCGAACCGCTCGGGCGTTTCTCCCGCGGTGGCAAAGTGTTCTATCGGCTGCGCTCCGGCGATTTTCGGTTCTACTTCGAAATGACGGGTGACAAGCTCCACACCCATTACATTCTGCACAAAGACTCCTTGGAGGACTTCCTATTCCGTACGAAACTTCCGGTTTCGGAACAGCAGTTGTTCGAACAACACTCGAAGTTTTGGAAGTATCTTGAGAGCCTGACCGCGGGCAAAAAGTAACCCTTCTCGCGGTGGCCTGGACCATTGTTCCCGGTTCCGCCTTTTCCCATGCCAGACCTTGAATCGCGCGAGAACCCCTACAACGTCACCCAGGCCAGCCGCATCTATTTCCTGCCCAACCTGATGACGGCGGGGAATCTGTTTTGCGGATTCGTTGCGGTGATTAAGTGCATTCAAGCCCGGCTGGAGGCAATCGCACCTGGTACGTACGCCCCTCATTCTCCGGCAGATCTCTATACTCAGGCCGTTTGGTTCATTCTTGCCGCCGTGATTTTCGACTCGCTGGACGGCCGGCTGGCGCGCCTGGGTGGGCGGGAATCATTGTTTGGAGCAGAATTCGATTCACTCGCGGATGTCGTATCCTTCGGTATCGCTCCGGCTTTGATGGTATTTTTCCTGATCCTTTCGCCGACCCAAGGTTACCCGGTTTTTCGCCAGATCGGCTGGTTTATTGGTTTCATCTACCTCCTTTGCTCTGCAGTTCGGCTCGCGCGGTTCAATGTCATCACCAACCCGCTGCTCCACAAACCCAAGGATAGCAGCAAGGACTTTGTCGGTCTTCCCGTTCCTGCGGCAGCGGGAACCGTGGTTTCCCTCGTGTTACTGTTACTCCACCTTTCCGAGGACAACCTCGTGTTTCACAAGCTTGCGCTCGCCTTACCTGTTCTTCTGCTGATGATTGCAGTGCTGATGGTCAGCACAATTCGTTATCCCAGCTTCAAACAGGTCGATTGGCAGACCAAGACTCGTTTTCGCACATTTGTCGTAATCATTATCATCGCCGGCTCGGTTTTCTGGCTCCAAGAGATCACCTTTATCTCCCTCTTTCTTGCCTATATTTTTTACGGCGTCATCCGCCATATCCGCCGGATTCAGCTTATTTCCCACCTACGCCTCCAGCGGAAACAACTCGTGAAGAACCGATCGTCTTTGAACCAATAATCTTCGACAGAGAGCCTGCCTGTGAATAAGCCCCTGGTTGACCTTCTGTTATTCGACGTTTGTCCACCACCCCTTCTTTCTCTGACCAGCGAATGAAAACTGCCCTTGTTCTGCCAGTTATTGGGCAGAATCACCGTCCATAATAAGATGGAATAGTTCCTTGTTGAACCCAGCCATGATTATCCTTTGTTAATGACTCAACACTCCGCCCTTCTCCCCACATGAAGTTCAAAATCAACCGTGACCATTTTAGCAATGGATTGCAGCAGGTTCTCAACGTTGTCGGTTCGAAGGCGACGATGCCGATCCTCAGCAATGTTTTGATTGAGGCCGAGAAGGATAACATCTCGTTGACGACGACGAATCTTGATTTGGGGACGCGGTGTAAAATCAAGGCGGAAGTGAAGGAACCGGGCTCGGTAACGCTTCCAGTCAAGCGGCTGGCGACGATTATCAGGGAATTGCCCAATGTGGATGTTTCGTTCGATGCGGCCCCCAATCATCAGGTTAAATTAAGTTCTGGTGGTTCCCAGTTTCGGATCATGGGCATTGGGAAAGAAGAGTTTCCTCCGCTGCCCGATTTTGCGGAGGAGAAATCGTTCTCGTTGGAGCAATCTGAGCTGGCCAACATGCTGAAGAGTGTCGCTTACGCCCAGTCAGCCGATGAAACTCGGTACATACTCAATGGGGTTTATTTAAACTTTCGCGATGGCAAGCTCTCCCTGGTCGCGACAGACGGACGGCGATTGGCGCTGATCAGCAAGGAGCTTGAATTTCCCGCGGCGAATTCGGGGAGCATCATCCTGCCAGCCAAGACGGTAAATGAGTTGCTGCGACTGTTGGACAAGGGCGCGAAACTGAAAATCTCGTTTAATGAACGGCGCGCATCGTTCCAAATCGCGACGGAGAAGGATACCAGCGGCTTGATTGAAAACATCTACCTGTTCTCAAAAGTGGTGGAGGGCAATTATCCCAATTATCAGCAGGTCATCCCGAAGGAAACCCACCAACGTATCCGCCTGGAACGCGAGCTCTTCCTGCAGTGCGTCCACCGCGCGGCATTGGTGTGCAGCGAGAAAGCCAACTCGGTCAAGATCAAGCTGAGCAGCAACTTGCTGGAAATCACTGCGTCCAGTCCGGACTTCGGGGAAGCGCATGAAGCGATGGCGATTTCCTACAGCGGCCCGGAGCTTCAGGTGGCGTTCAATCCGCAGTTCATGCTCGATCCGCTCCGGGCCCTGACCAAGGACGAGGTCTTCTTTGAGCTGAAGGATGAAGTCAGTCCGGGTGTTTTCAAAACACTCGAGAGCTTTATCTGCGTGATCATGCCGGTGCGACTAAGCTAAAACCGGCGAATCGCCGGTGCCGGGCGCTGAGGCCCGGTGGCTGACGGTCGTCGCGGATTATCCGTGGAATTCGATCCTGTCTATTTGCTGTTGGCGACGGCGATTACCTCGCTGGTGTTGTTCTCCCTCAACCAGCGTCTAGCTTCGCCGGTGATCGCGATCTTCGTGCGCTGGTTGCGCTGGTTGCTGTTCGCCTTTGGTGGTGCTTTTCTGGTGATCGATTGGGACTGGAGCACGCGACCTTTCTGGGTCCTCGCACTTGTCCTTTTCCTTGCCTGGTTGTTGATGGAAACGGCTTACAACTGGATGGCGATCACTGCGCTCAGCGAGAGTCCTCTGCCCTTGTTCCCCCGGTATGTCGCCAACTCCAGCGGCGAAGAATGGCCGACGCACAAGCGCCTTTTGAAGGTGCGGGAATGGCTGCGGGCGGAACACTACACGCAGGTGCAGTCGCTCAAGGCTGAAATCGGTGGCGGCATCTATTTGCGGGTGTCCGTCTACCAGGACCAGGGGGCGCACACGCGCATTCAGATCACGTTCGTGCCCCAGGCCAACGGCGCCATCTCGGTGTGTTGCACGCTGAGCTCGCGCACCGTCGATGGGATGCGCTACATCACCGATAATCTTTACCTGCCGTTCGGCGGCTTCTATCCCGAAAACTGGCTGGTGGAGCGAAAGCCCTGGCTGAGAAGTCTGGGCAGCCTGCGGACCCGGCACGAAAAACGCCTGGCGGTCGTGCGCGAACAGCTGGAGCCCTGGACCGCCGAGCCCGTGGATGATCTCAACCAGCAGCAATTCGAACTCGAACGTCTCAACACCGAACTCGGTTTCCTGTTTCCCCATTTCCAACGTGAGGAATTCGGCAAGATGACGTACGAAGGCCGGTTTCGCGTCTGGCTCGAAGTCTGGATGCTCGATTATTTTGGCCGGCCGACGCATTACCGGTAGCAGCCCGTCGGACTTCGCCTCCGGGCTGCTATTCAAATGGCTGGCGCCATTNNCGCCATTTGGGACGGACTTATGCGTAGCAGTGCGTGAGACCTGGAGATCGGATTTGTGACGCAGGAGGCCGGGGACAAATCCAGTGGAGCGTGATCGGCTTGTTGGGCGGCAGCCATCTCCTTGGCACGCGCTTCGATGACTTGGCGCACCTGCGGGCAAACTGGTAGGACGCACCACCCCTTCAACGTTCAGAACTTTATTTGTAATATTCGCTTTCCAACCAAACGGCGTCCGCCGTTGATTAAGCAGCATGGAGGGCGACGCCCGACAGGCTGCTAGCCCCCGATATAGCTCATTTCGACTTTTCGGCGGGTTTCATGGCGGCCCAGGAGTTCGGCGCGCTCGTCGGAATAGCGATCCAACCGGCCGCGCCAAACGCGACCCAGATACGCCAGCAGCTCGTCCTCGGTCGCGCCCGCGCGCAGGGCTCCTAAAATGTCCCACCCGGAGGAGGAAAAAAGGCAGGTGTAAAGTTTTCCATCCGCGGCCAGGCGCGCGCGATGGCAATCGCGGCAGAACGGTTCCGTGACACTGCTGATCAGTCCGATCTCTCCCCCGCCATCCTGATAACGATAACGGGCGGCCACCTCGCCACGATAGGCGGGCCCGCAGGGCTCCAGCGGCCATTGGGCCGACAGCTGCGCGACGATCTCGCGTGCCGGCACCACCAGGTCGCGAGACCAGCCATTGTGATTTCCGACGTCCATGAATTCGATAAAGCGCAGCGTGAGGTGCCGTTCGCGCGCCCAGGCGGCCATCGCCATCACTTCGCCGTCGTTGACGCCGCGTTGCACGACCATGTTGATCTTGATGGGGAAGCCGAGGCCGGCCGCCACCGCAATGCCCTCCAGCACCCGCTCGATCCGCCGGGCTTTTCCGCCGCCGCTCATCCGGGCGAAAGTTCCGGCGTCGAGGCTGTCCAGGCTGACATTGATGCGATCAAGTCCGGCTTCGCGCAGAGCGGACGCTCGGCCGGCCAGCAGCCAGCCATTGGTCGTCAAGGCCACTTCATTCACCTGCAAGTCGCACTTGAGGATGCGAATCAAATCGGCCACGTCGGACCGCAAGAGCGGTTCCCCGCCGGTGAGGCGCACTTTCACCACGCCGAGCCGGACAAATTGCCGGACGATGCGGTTCAGCTCCGCCAACGACATGACCTGGCCGTCTTGCAGAAAGGCGTGATCGGGTCCGAATACCTCCGCTGGCATGCAATAGGGACAGCGAAAGTTGCACCGGTCGGTCAACGAGATGCGGAGGTCGCGAAGCGGCCGGCCAGATTCATCGCGGAGGTCGGACATGAAGAGAAAGACGTTAACGCAAATGCACGGAAGCGCCAGGACGCGAACCCAAAAAGTTTCTTCTATTTTCTTGTGGGCTGTACCTCCCACGCCGTGGCTTGTCAGTTTGTCAACACGCCCTACAGTCGGCCCATGCTATCGGTGGCCGATGCAGAAAAACAGGTGCTTGCAGCCGTGAGGGTGTTGCCAGCGGAGGACTGCCCGCTCGCCGAGGCGCAGGGCCGGGTGTTGCGCCAAGCGCTGGTGGCCGACCGCGATCTTCCGCCGTTCGACCGGGTGACGATGGATGGTTATGCGCTCCGCCACGACTTGTGGGAAGCGGGGGTGCGCCGGTTTCGGATCGCGGGCGTTCAGGTGGCCGGGATGATGGCGCTGACGCTGCCGGAAGCGGACGCGTGCATCGAGGTCATGACGGGCGCCGTGNNCCGGGCCAGCCCCGGGCAGGCGATTCATCGGCGCGGTTCCGATCGTCCCGCCCACGCCGTCGTGGTCGGCTCCGGCGTGTGCCTGGGCGGCTGCGAGATCGCGGTGGCGGCCTCGTGTGGTTACGCCCATCTGGCGGTGACCATCCAGCCCAAGATCGCGGTGGTGGCCACCGGCGACGAGTTGGTGGAGGTGAGTTCGGTGGTCGCACCCCACCATATCCGCCGGTCGAATGATTACGCATTGCGGGCGGCGCTGATTGCGGCCGGACAGCGCCGCGTGGAGCGGTTTCACCTGCCCGACCTGCGGAGCGAGATCGAACATCGCCTGTGGCACATTGCCGCGGAGTACGATGTGGTGCTGATCGCCGGCGGGGTGTCGAAAGGGAAGTTCGATTTTCTTCCCCGCGTGCTCGATGAACTCGGCGTGAAGAAACTTTTTAAGGGCGTGGCCCAGCGTCCCGGCGGTCCATTCTGGTTCGGACTCAGCCCGCGGCAAACCCCGGTATTTGCGCTGCCTGGAAACCCGGCCTCCGCCTATATTTGCCTGCACCGTTACGTGCTGCCGGCGCTGGCCAGAATGGCCGATCTGCCTCCAGCTGCGCCGCGGTTCGCCATGCTCACCGAGTCCGTGCAACGGCCGCCCGAGCTGACGGGGTTTTTGGCCGTCCGGACGACCCAGGGTCCGCTGGGTGAAAACCTCGCGCGGCCAGCCCCGCTCAACACTTCCGGGGATTTTGCCGGTCTCACCGGGACCAGCGGTTTTGTCGAGCTACCGGCCGGCCAGCGGGATTTCCCTGCGGGTGCGGGGGTCCGGTTCTGGCCGTGGGCCTAGGAGCCCGTCGGACTTGCGT
>PLOH01000032.1 GCA_003142955.1 Opitutia bacterium
TGATTTTCGGGGGCATTTACGCGCTGCGCAACATTCCCCTCGATGCCATCCCCGATCTCTCGGACACGCAGGTCATCGTCTACACCGAGTGGCCCGGCCAGGCGCCGCAAATCGTGCAGGATCAGCTCACGTATCCGATCACAACGAAGATGCTGTCCGTCCCGAAGGCCACGGTCGTGCGCGGCTACTCATTCTACGGCTATTCGTTCGTCTATGTGATTTTCGAGGACGGCACGGACCCGTACTGGGCGCGCAGCCGGGTTCTTGAATACCTGAACGGCCTGCAGGGCAGTCTGCCCAACAACGTGACGCCCCGTCTCGGCCCCGATGCCACCGGGGTCGGCTGGGCGTTCATGTATGCCCTCAATTCAAAGAACCACGACCTGGCGGAACTGCGTTCGATGCAGGACTGGTTCCTCCGCTACCAGCTGTCGAGCATCGAAGGCGTGGCCGAGGTGGCCTCGGTCGGCGGGTTCGTCAAACAATACCAGATCACCGTCGATCCGCATCGGCTGCATGCCTATAATCTTTCGATCAGCGACGTCGCGATGGCCGTACAGCAGAGCAACGGCGAGGTCGGCGGGCGCTCGGTCGAGATGGCGGAAAAGGAGTTCATGCTGCGGGTGCGCGGTTACCTGACCGGCGTCGACGACCTGCGGAAAGTCGCCGTAGGCCGCGGCCCCGGCGGCACCCCCATTCTGCTCGGGGAGGTAGCCGAAGTGCAGCTCGGACCCGACATGCGCCGCGGTATCGCCGAACTCAACGGCGACGGCGAAACCGTCGGCGGCATCGTCGTCGTGCGTTACGGGGTGGATACCCGCAAAGTCATCCAGGCGGTCAAGGCGCGGCTCGACGAGGCCATGAAGAGCCTGCCCCCGGGCGTCACCTACACCATCGCTTACGATCGGACGGCGCTCATCGATCGCGCGGTGGAGACGCTCAAAGAAAAGCTGATCGAGGAGAGCGTCGTCGTGGCGCTGGTGTGCCTGCTATTCCTGATGCACCTGCGCAGTGCGTTCGTGGCGATCGTCATCCTCCCCATCGCCGTGCTCGCCTCGATGATGATCATGTTCGGGCAGGGGCTCAGCTCGAACATCATGTCGCTGGGCGGCATCGCCATCGCGGTGGGGGCCATGGTGGACGCGGCCATAGTAGTGGTGGAGCAGACCCACAAGAAACTGGAAGGGGCGCACCCGGGCTGGACGGCCGGCGATTACCAGCGGGCAATCATCGACGCGGTGAAGGAAGTGGGCGGGCCGAGTTTCTTCGCGCTGCTGGTGATCGCGGTCTCATTTCTGCCCGTCCTGACNNCTGGGCGGCATCGCCATCGCGGTCGGCGCAATGGTGGACGCCGTCATCATCATGATCGAAAACGCCCACAAGCACCTGGAGCGTGATCGCGAAAAGAAGCCGCACTGGGACATCATTCGCGACGCCGCGGTCGAGGTTGGGCCCACGCTTTTTTACTCGCTCCTGGTCATCACCGTTTCGTTTCTGCCGGTGTTCACGTTGCAGGCGCAGGAAGGCCGGCTGTTCAAACCGCTCGCGTTCACCAAAACCTACTCGATGGCAACGGCCGCGCTGCTCTCCATCACGCTCGCGCCGGTGTTGATGGGCTTCTTCATCCGCGGCCGGATTCCGGCCGAAGAGAGAAATCCCCTCAACCGCCTTCTGGTCTGGATCTATCATCCGCTGCTCGATTTTGTCATCCGCTTCCGCTGGGCCGTAATCGGCACCGCGGCAGTGATCGTGGCCTGGGTCTTCTTCCCCTGGGACCGCCTCGTGGTGGCGCCCCTGCCCCCCGGGCGCCTGCATGATTGGGCGCAAACGGCCGGCGCCGCTTTCCCCTACCAGCGCCTTGGTTCCGAATTCATGCCGCCGCTCTACGAAGGCGACCTGCTTTACATGCCGACGACCTTCCCGGGCATTTCACCGACGAAGGCCCGCGAGGTCCTCCAGCAGACCGACCAGATCCTCCACACCTTCCAGGAGGTGCATCTCATCTTTGGCAAGATCGGCCGCGCCGAGACCGCCACCGATCCCGCGCCGATGGACATGATCGAGACCACCATCATGCTCAAGCCCGAGGAAGAGTGGCCGGTGGTGGACATCAAGGATGCGGAGGGCAAGACCATTGCGCGCCGTCGTCGCACCGTCGATGAACTCGTCGCGGCGATGAACGCCGCCGTGCAGATTCCCGGCCTAACCAACGCGTGGACCATGCCGATCAAGACGCGGATCGACATGCTCGCCACCGGGATCAAGACGCCGGTCGGCATCAAGGTCGCTGGCCCGAGTCTCGCCGAACTGGAGCGCATTGCCGGTCAGATCGAAGGGAGAATCCGGCAGGTGCCGGGCACGGGCAGCGTGTTCGCCGAGCGCGTGATGGGCGGCAATTACATCGAGTTTGACATCGATCGCGACGCCATCGCCCGCTATGGGCTCACCTTGGGCGAAGTGCAGCAGGTGTTGGAGGTGGCGCTCGGGGGCATGCCGCTCACGACGACGGTCGAGGGTCTGGAGCGCTACGGGGTGATTCTGCGCTACGACCGCGACTACCGCGACAGTCTCGAGGCCTTGCGTGACATCCTGATTCCGGTCAAATCGGCCGGCACGACCGCCGCGATGGGCGGCGTCTCGACCGCTCTCATGGCGCAGGTGCCGCTTAGTCAGCTCGCGAACGTGCGCGTGGTCGCCGCCCCAATGGGCGTCAAGAGCGAGGGTGCCGTGCCCAATGCCTGGATTTACGTGGACGTGCAGGGTTCGGACATCGGTACGTATGTGCGCAGCGCCCAACGCGTCATCGGCGGAGCGATTCAGCGCGGGGAAATCAAGCTGCCCACCGGCTATAGCATCTTCTGGAGCGGCCAGTATGAATACATGCTGCGCGCCCAGGAGCGGCTCATGATCGTGGTGCCGCTCACGCTGCTGATCATCATCTTCATCATCTTCCTCAACACCCAGTCGTGGATCAAGACCGCCATCGTGCTCCTCGCCGTGCCGTTCTCACTCGTGGGCGCTTTCTGGATGCTGCATCTGGCCGGCTACAATCTCAGCGTCGCCGTGTGGGTCGGCATCATCGCGCTCGCCGGCCTCGACGCCGAGACCGGCGTGGTCATGCTGCTCTACCTCGACCTCGCCTACGACGATTGGAGGAAGAAAGGTCTGCTCACCTCCACCGCCGGTCTCCGCGACGCCATCTATCACGGCGCGGTGAAACGCGTAAGACCGAAGGCGATGACCGCGGCGGTGATCATCGCCGGCCTGCTGCCCATCCTCTGGAGCCATGGCGCCGGCGCCGATATCATGAAGCGGATCGCCACGCCGATGGTCGGGGGCATTATGACCTCCACGATCATGGAACTCATGGTTTATCCGGCGATTTTCTACGTCTGGCGCCAGCGCCGCCTGCCCCCGCCGCCCGCCCTGGCGGCCAGGGCCGGAACACCGGTCTAGGCGGAATCGACTCAGGGACGCGCCCGGATGAAGCTTCCGGGCCGCCGTTTTAATTGGCCAGCTTCCGGCCTGATCGCTTCACTCCGTTCCTTCCTTTGAAAACGTTCAGGCAGGCTTTGGCCTTCCCGGGGATTTGGGCCTTTGTCCTCGTGGGGGCCGCGGCATTTATCCAGCTGCTCAGTCCGTTCGTGCGCGGGTACGCGCCGGAATACGGAATCACCAAATTCCTCGTCATCGGCCGGGAGTTTGACGCCCGCGGCCTGGCGGTATTCCGGTCGACGCCGAAGTACATCGGCCCCTCCGACCGCTGGGGATTCGACGGCCAGTTCTATGCCGAGCTCGCGCTCGATCCGCTGCTCCGCGATCCGCAACTGAAGATCGCGCTCGATGCTCCGGCCTACCGGTCGCGCCGCATTCTGACTTCGTGGCTGGCCTGGCTCGGCGGGTTCGGCCGGCCGTTCTGGATCCTGAACGTCTATGCCGGCCTCAATCTGGTTTTCTGGACCGGGTTCGCCGTCATGATGGCCCGGCTGTTCCGTCCCTACGGTTGGGCTGGACTCGCCGGTTTTGCCGCGATGCTGATCACCTGCGGCATCATCGAATCCTTGCGTTCCTCGCTCACCGATTTTCCCGGTTTCGTGCTCGTGACACTCTCCATGATGATCGGCCGAGCCGGAGGTGCGGGGGTGCTGGCGCTGGCCGCGTTGACCCGCGAACCCAATCTGCTCGGCATCGTCGGACTCTGGGACTATCGCCCACCCTGGCGGGCGACCATCAAGCGGAATGTGCAGTATGGCGTGATCGTCGGACTTCCGCTCGCGCTGTGGATTGCCTACGTAATGTCGCGTTTCCCGGTGGAGAATTCCATCACTGGGGACAACCTGACGTGGCCGTTTCGGGGAATCATGGGAAAACTGGGCGAATTCAGCGTCCATGCCGCCAACGGAGACATTGCGTGGCGCACCTGGTATTCCGAGTTTCTCACCAGTGAACCCCTCCATGCGCTGCTGACGATCATCGCCACGTTGACCCAGTCCGTTTACCTTTTTACGCATCGCGAATGGAACAACCGGATCTGGCGGGTCGGGGCGATCTTTGTGCCCTATTTTCTTTGTATCAGTTCGATCCCGTGGGAAAGCCACTTCACGATCACCCGGCATGCCCTGCCCATCACCCTGGCGTTTAATCTCGTCCTGGCAATGCGGGGGCGTCGCGGCTGGCTGGTTTGGTTCGTCCTTGGCAACTGTTTTGTGCCTTATGGCGTTTACCAATTCGCGAATTACGGCTGGGGCACCGCCGGCGCGCCAGTGGAATATCATGTCGTATCCACCAAGCCCTCGACCCCGACCCTCCAGGTCCGGTTCGGCCAGGGTTGGTCTGCCGAAGAGTGGACTTGGAAACACACCTGGCGGTGGAGCGTCGCGAAACATGCCAGCCTGAACCTTTCCAACCCGACGGCCCAGCCGGTTGAAGTCAGTCTGTCGTTCACCACCAAAAGCATTTCACCCCGGGACCTGAACGTCAGCGTGCACGGAGAGGAGCTGTGGTCGACCCGGTCGCTGCAATCCGATTTGCCCGCCCAGACGAGACGATTCCTGCTCCCGCCCGGAGAAACGGTCGTCGACTTCGATTCCCCTACACCTCCGGCTCCGTCTGGCTCTCGGCACGATAATCGCCGCCTCTCGTTCAGGGTGAAGGACCTTCAGATCGATCTTCCCGCGCCACCGTCCGACCGCTGAGGATGTAGCAGTGCGGGGTCAGGCGACTCCGCCCTACATCCCACCGCACAAATCCAGCTTAGGCGGATCCATGCAGTCGGACCGCGCCTTANNCCTACATCCGACTGCATCGTTTCAGCTTAGGCTAACGCCCTTGGTGACCGATTAGAAGACATGCCTTTGCCCTTGAAACAGATATTGTTGGCCGGCCCCGATGATGCTGCGCTGGCGATGTCGGCAAAGGCAGGTCGCCAGAACGGTTTAGGGTGGGTGGTCTCGACCGTCTACAGTGGCAACGAGGCGCTCACTCTGCTGGACCAGGCATCGTTCGATCTGGTCATCGCCAGCATGGTTTTGCCGGGTATGAGCGGCCTCGACCTTCTGCGCGCCACCATGGTCCGCCATCCGCACACCGTCCGCGTCTTGCTTCTGGATCGGCCTGAACCGAACCTGATGCTGGGTTCAGTGGGCATCGCCCACCAGTATCTGGTCAAGCCGTGCGCCGCGGATGACCTGCTCCTGACGGTCTGCCGGTTGCTGGCCCTGGACCAGTTCTTCACCGGCGATCCTCTGCGCCGGGTCGTGGCAAGGATTCAACAACTGCCCAGCCCGCCCACCATTTACTTCCGCCTGATGCAGGAACTGGCGCGGCCTGACGCCACGACCGAAAAAGTCGGCGAGATCATCTCCCAGGATGCCAGCCTGACCGCCAAGCTCCTGCAACTGGCCAATTCGGCGTTCTTCGCCCTTCCGCGGCCGGTGGTGAGCGTCCCCGAGGCGGTGCAGATCATCGGTTTCAATCTGGTGAAAAGCCTGTCGCTCTCCCTCGGACTGTTCGCGAGCCTCAATAGCGAGGCGATCGGCGAATATAGCTCCGACCGTCTGTACTTGCACAGCCTCGCCACCGGCCTGCTGGCGCAAAGGATCCTGTCGGACGAAGGAGCCGAATCCGCGATCGTCGATGCGGCGTTCACCGCCGGCGTTTTGCACGACACCGGCAAACTCGTGCTCGCCTCCGCGCTTCCCGAACTCTACCAGCATGCGCTTCAGCTCGCCAGCGATGAGCTGATTCCCCAATGGCAGGCGGAAGCCAATGTCTTCGGCGTCAGCCACGCCGAGATCGGAGCCTATCTTCTGGGCCTCTGGGGACTGCCCCCGTCGATCGTCGAGGCGGTGGCCTGGCATCACCAGCCACGCCGCCACGAGCCGCCGGCTTTGGGTGTGCTTGCCGCCGTCCATATCGCAGACTATCTCCAAAACCGCCATTTGCCGGCCAGCCGGCGTCCGTTGGTTGTGCAGATCGACGAACCGTATATCCAGTCGCTTCATCTCATCGACCGGATCGGCCAGTGGGAGGAGGCCGCCGGACGGCTGTAGCAGACATAGCATGGAGACGCGACGGCACTCTTGTTCGCCCAATGGCCGCAAACCGATGGAGGGCGCTGCGCCGTCAGCGCCGGCGGCGACAGCGCGCCGCCCTCCAAATCCAGGCAAAACAAACGAGGCTTCGTGGCCGCGAGCGCAAGCGAGTGGATTTCGACACAACCGCGGAATCCAGGTTCATCCTGTCCCCGAAGGCATCATTCCGATGGAAGTTCGATCGTCAGCGCGGGATTCCCGGAGCGGCGAGCGTGAGCGTTCTTGCCCCTCGCTCGCAATCCTGTTCGGTCGTCGCGCCTGACGGCCAACGAACGCGGATTCTTTTGGGCGGATTGGAATCCAGATAGCCGAAGAAACATGCGGCCGTGGACTGGCTGTAATAGCCTGAACCCGCATAGACCTCGCTGGTCTGGGTTGATCCGTCCGTGAGGTCGAGCGCCACCCGCGCTCCGACCGCCGTGGGATTCCCGGCCGGGCCGCGCAGCATGACGCGCAGCGAGTTGTGGGCCGCGATGCCGCGATTTCGAAAGGCCAGCGCGGTGTCGTTGTTCCGCGATACGAGGAAATCCGGCCAGCCATCATCATCCAGGTCGAAGGCGACCAGCGCCTTCGCATCGCGTGGGACGACCAGATTGCTTTCGGCCGGAGCAACGGCTGCGAAGTGTCCCGCTCCATCGCCGCGGAGCAACTGGCTGAGGCCGCCGTCAAACCGGCCGACGGCGGGAATGGGCGCATAGGAGTTTTGGACCGCGTAAATATCCGGGTGGCCATCGCCGTCGAAATCGCCGGCCACCATGCCCTGCAAAGGGGCGATCTGCGCCAGGTGGGGCAGCGGTTCGAAACGATAGGAACCGTCGGGCTGGCTCAGGAACACCCCGCTGCGGAATTCCGTGGCGGCGAAACGGTCGGCGCGGGCCAGCCTTTCCTCGCCGAAGAGCTCCCCCACCGTCGCCCGGGCATAATCTGCATTCTTGGGGTAACGTTTCAGGAGCAAGGGGAACACCGCGCCCAAATCGCGGCGCGTGCGCCAGGGGTAGAGCCGGTCCCCCTCGAAATAGCCTTCAATCAACTGGGTCGATCCGTCGCCGCCAAAATCGCCGGAGAAAAGCAACGCCGGCGCGGCGGGGCTGGCGCGATATTGCGTATTCAATCCGACGTTACCGACGGCGAAGTCAGGACGGCCGTCGCCATTGAAGTCCGCCGCGGCGATCGACGTCCACCAGCCGGTGCCGGCGGACGCAAAGCCCGCCTGGTTAGTCCAGTCCTCGAACCCGCGACCCTGATGATTGTGGAAATACTTCACCTGGCCCCATTCGAGCGTGAGCAGCAGATCGGGCCAGCCGTCGCCGTCGACATCACTCCAGAGCGCGGCGGTCACCATGCCGACGCGGCGCAGCATGGGGGCGATGCGATCGGTCACATCTTCGAACCGGCCGCCGCCATTGCGCCACAATGCGCTCTGCGGTGCGGACGGGTATCGTCCGGGTTCCACCCGCCCCCCGATGAACACATCCAATCGTCCATCGTGATCGAAGTCGGCGACCGCCACGGCGCCGGCGCTGATCGGCAGCGCCGGTAGCGCGTCATCCGGGGCGGGCCGGAAACCGCCGCGGCCATCGGCGAAATACAGGTGCGGCTGATACTCGACCGAGCCCGCGGGGAGGCTGTTGCCGCCTTTCGTGACGAGCAGATCGTCGAGGCCATCTCCGTTGGCGTCGAACCAGAGCACCGGACCGTCATCGACCGGTCCCGCAGGCAGAAAAGGTTGCGGATCGATTGGCGCAAACGTTCCCGCTGCCGTGCCCGCCAGGATCCGCGCGGGACTGCGCGCGGTGCCGCCAACCGCCAGAAGCCGCCGGCCCTCGCGGCTAAGCTCCGATACAGCCAGGCCGGGACCGCGCCGATTGAGCCGAATCGGCAGCAGCCGCTGCACGGCCAGCTCATCGATGGTCGCTTCACGCGACGTCAGATCGAGGCCGGTTGCTTTTGCCACCTCCTCGAACTGCCCGGTGGGTCTCTGCTCCGAAGCTGGCGCAGGAGCACCCGACGAGGGCTCGGTGATCGTGAACCGCCGGTCAACGGGAAGGTCTGCAAATGTCTGCACCTCGCCGCTGGGCCACGCGACGGTCAGACGTTTGATGTTCGTGTCCTCGCCCAGGCCGAAATGCACCATGGGTTCACTGCTCGACAGGTAGCCGCGCGCGAGCGTGAGCGGTCTCACTTGGACGCCGAGAGCGCTTTCGAGCGTCACGACCGCGCCCACGCCAAAGCGATTGGAGATGGTCCCGCGGAGCTCGATGATCACCCGATGCCCGCCGCTGTCGTTGCGCAGGACCGTGACGCCGTCGTGATAATTGCCATAGACGATGTCGAGATTCCCGTTTCCTTCCAGATCGCCGAAGGCGGTGCCGAAACTGATCCCTTTCTGGTCGAGACCCCACGCCGCACTCACGTTCTCGAACTGAAGATCGCCCAGATTGCGGAAGGCGAAATTGGCCTCCGCCTGGACTGGGCTTTGGGACATGATCCTGATCCGTTCGGCCTGGGATTCGGCATTCATCAGGCGCCGGATCAGGTCGACGCCCGGATTCCATGGAAATCCATTGGTCACGAAGAGATCGAGGCGCCCATCGTTGTCCAGATCCTCGAATCGAGGGGACCAGGTCCAATCGGTCGCGGCGATGCCGGCGAGGTTGGCTGCCTCGAGGCAGCGTCCCCGGCCGGTGTTCAACAGGAGCGCATTGCGGTGATACTTCGGCGCGGCAGTGTCGGTATCCGCTGGTTCAGCGGTTCTGCCGCGGGCGTCGGCCAGGAAGTGCTGGTCGGTCGCGTGGGTCGTCGCGGCCATGTCGGCCACGAAGAAATCGATCCGCCCATCGTTGTTCACATCGCCCAGATCCGCCCCCATCGAGGAGAATGAGGTATGCGGCAGGACTTGATCTAAAACGTCGCTGAAGGTTCCGTCCCGGTTGTTATGGTAGAGTTTGTCCGGAACTCCGTAATCGTGGCCGACGTAGAGATCCGGCCAGCCGTCGCCGTCAAAATCCCACCACGTAGCAGAATGGCTCTGTCCTTCGCCGCGGATGCCCGCGCGATCCGTCACATCCGTGAAGGTTCCATCGCGATTGTTGTGGAGCAGATGGCCGCGCTGCCCGCCAGGATGCGCGATGACATCCAGGATATTCGTCGTGATATAGACATCGAGCCAGCCGTCGCGGTCGTAGTCGGCGAATGCCGCCATCACGCTGGCATCGCTGATATCGAGTCCGTACGCATGAGCCATCTCCTTGAACGTCCCATCGCCCTGGTTGATATAGAGGAGATTCGGCGCGTTGAACCGGCAAACATAGATATCCAGTCGCCCGTCATTATTCACGTCGACGAAGGTTGCCCCTTGCTTCCAGATCATCGCGGCCGCTCCATGATCCCCCACCCCGGCCTTTTCCGTCACATCCTCGAACTTCCAGCCGCCCAGGTTGCGGAAAAGCCGGCAACTCTCGGTCTTGCTTACGACAAAGATGTCGGGCCGGCCGTCCCCGTCGTAATCGCCGATCGCCACTCCGGTGCCGATCGATCCGGTCTGGAATTCCTGGAATAGCTCCCCTTTCATCCGGGGATCGTCGTAGCGATTTTCCGTGCGGATGCCGGTCGATTCGGGAGTTAGCTGGACAAACAGAGTCTTGCCGCGCGCAGCGGATGGCGGCACCAGCGGCGCGTCGGCGATGCCGCCCGCAGAACCGGCGGCCCACGACATCGGCGTAAAGATCATGGCCGCAAGCACGATCCCGCAACGGACGACATGCATGGCGGCGGTTCCCGCGTGGGGCCATTGCGCATTCCCGGCGGTTAACATCGCAGGATGGATATCGGGTATTTTGTCGGGAGACGGTTCTCGTGCTCGATCAGAGCGCTCGCTGGTGGTTCCTGATCGATGAGCAGCCCAAGGCCTGTTACGGAACCGCACACCCTACAAATCCCGCAATCCCCGTCTTCGGCAAGGAAGAACCGGCCCCCGGGTATGCTGTGCTGGCGCAGTTTACGAAAGCCGCCGCACCGACCTTCAATGGAGCCTAAATCAGTGGCATGGTTCCGGCCATGCCGGCGGCCATGACTGGGCCAAGCTGCACGAGGCGGTCGAAAGCCTGCAGCCTGACCTCACTTGGCGAACGCGGAGAAGGCCATACACTGAACCTTCTCCGCCAGGTGTTCGCGGACTTATTCGACGGTGAGTTCGAGCGGGGCAAAACCCTCGGCCGAAACAGTAATGCGGTCGCCCTTGGCCAAATCCGCGATCGTCCAGGTCTTGCCCGGCTCGACCACTTGCTCGGGAACATTCCGGGCCTTGGACTCGGCGTGGAACGCGACCGCCAGCAGCACCTTTGCGCTAGCCTTAACCGTGTCCTTTGAGTCGTTCTTCAATGTCAGTACATACGGCGCATTCTCGTCGCCGGCCGTTTTCTCGAAGCTGGCGGATAGCGGCAGCTTCGGAGCCATGTCGGCCAGCGGCTGTAACGACGCGCTTTCGGCTCTCAAGGCCGGGGTTGAAGCGATGGCGAGGACAAACGCGCAGCCTAATGCCAGCAAGGCGCTGGTGCACAAAACCGCGCGGGTGGAGGATCTGTTTGAAGTATTCATAGTTGGCAATCACTACCCTACGGCGAGAGCATCAGTTACGCAAGCCAGTGCTGCTCAACTGCACAACCGGCGTAATGCCGGGCCGCGAATCTTGCGGCCTGGCCACCGGCGCCCACGTCCAATCGTCCGACGTTCGCCTTCGATCAAGGCGCCGTGCCAACCTTATCCGTGCCCACCGTGCTCGACTTGATGTCATCTATTAAATGATAAAATTACGGTCCGCGCCGGGACCAGCCTGGGTGACCGAAAAACGGCCAATCACGATAGGCCTTGGCGACACCGGGAGAGCTGTGTTTAGGTAGGCTCGATGACCGCCCCTTCCGAACACTTTGCCGGCCGCATGCGGCAGCTTCGGCCCTCGACCATCCGCGAGATCCTCAAGGTCACCGCCCAGCCGGAGATCATTTCGTTCGCCGGCGGGTTGCCGGCGCCGGAGTTGTTTCCCGTCGAAGCCGTGCGGGCGGCGGCCGACGAGGTATTGGCGCACTCTGGCCGCGAAGCCCTGCAATATGGGCCGAGCGAAGGATTCCCGTTGTTGCGCGATTGGATCGCTGAAGAAATGCAGCGCCGCGGCGTGAACGTGCCTTCCGCGGAAGTGCTCGTGACCAATGGCTCGCAACAGGTGCTCGACCTGGCCGCGAAACTCTTCCTCAACCCGGGCGATGTCGTGTTGACGGAGAACCCGACCTACCTTGCGGCCATCCAGGCGTTTCAGACTTTCGAGGCGAGATTCGTGCCGGTGCCGACGGACGGCCAGGGCCTGATTCCGGAGGCTTTGCCCGGATTGATCCGGCAGCATCACCCGAAGTTCCTCTACACCATCCCGAATTTTCAAAACCCGACCGGAGTCACGCTGGCCGCGGAACGCAGACCGATCCTCGCGCGGATCGCCGCGGACCACGCGCTGCCCATCGTGGAGGACGACCCTTATGGCCGGCTCCGCTACCACGGGAATGAGATCCCGCCCGTCAAACATTGGGACGAGGCGGGCTGCGTCATCTACGCCAGCACGTTCTCGAAAACAATCGCGCCGGGGCTTCGGCTTGGTTGGCTGGCGGCGTCGGCGGAGAATTTCTCACGGTTGTTGATTTTGAAGCAGGCGGCCGATCTGCACACGTCGAGCTTCGACCAACGCGTGGCTCATATGTATCTGACGCGAAATGACCAGATCGCGCACCTGGCGCGCATCCGCCGCGCTTACGGCGAACGTTTCGCAGTGATGGATGCGGCGCTTCGTGCGGAGATGCCCGCGGGTTACGAATGGACGCATCCGGACGGAGGCATGTTTCTTTGGGTGACGGGGCCGGCGGAATTGGACGGACTCACTTTGTTGGAGCAGGCGATCAAACGACAGGTCGCCTTCGTGCCGGGGCGGGACTTTTTCCCCACGGAGGGCGGTCGCAACTATCTGCGGCTTAATTTCTCGAATTCGCCCCCAGAGCAGATCCGGGAAGGCGTGCACCGATTGGCGACGCTGTGCCGCGAATTGCGGTGAGACCGCGGTCCGGGCGAAAAATCATCGTCCCGCCAACCGTGCCCAAGCTCCGCCCTCCGAGAGACAAACTATCCGGAGCGTCCGCTACCCCTTCACCTTCACTTTCTCTTTCACTTCCCCGCGGCGCCTACGCCGTATCTATTCAAAAAACTCCGCTATCACTCGTAAACATCACGCCATCAGGTGATCGATGTAGGAGCCTGCTTGCAGGCGATTCTACCCTCTGAATCGCCTGCAAGCAGGCTCCTACATTTTGCATCGTTACGCCTACGCCCGGATGCCTTGCGCGAGGTGGTAGTAGACTTCGTTGCAGCGGAGGGTCTGCTTGAAGTCCGCCAGCCGCGTGTCGGCGTTGATCACCGCCAGCTCGATGCCGGCGATGGTGGCGAAATCCTCCAGCATCTCAGTCGTCACGGTGTAGCTATACCCAGTGTGATGCGCTCCGCCGGCAAGTATCCAGCAGGCGCAGGCGGTCTTGAAATCGGGCTGGCACTCCCACACGGCGCGCGCGACCGGCAGCTTCGGCAGCTTGGGCGGCTTGACGGCCGTGACCTCGTTGACGAGCAGGCGGAAGCGGTTGCCCATGTCGATGAGCGAAGCATTGAGCGCGGGTCCGGCGGGCGCATCAAAGACCAGGCGCACCGGATCCTCCTTGCCACCGATTCCGAGCGGATGGATTTCAAGCGAGGGCTTGGTGGCGGCGATCGATTCGCAGATCTCGAGCATGTGCGCCCCCAGCACCTGGTGGCCCTTCGGACTCAGGTGATACGTGTAATCCTCCATGAACGACGTACCGCCCTGCAGGCCCTCGCCCATCACCTTCATCGCGCGAAGCAGCGCGCAGGTTTTCCAGTCGCCCTCGGCGCCGAATCCGTAGCCGTCCGCCATCAGGCGTTGCACGGCAAGTCCGGGAAGCTGGCGCAGACCGTGAAGATCCTCGAACGTCGTGGTGAATCCCTTGAATCCGCCTTCCTCAAGGAAATTGCGCAGCCCAAGTTCGATGCGGGCGCCGTAGCGGAGCGACTCGTGACGGGCGCCACCCTTGCGGAGTTCCTTGGCCACGATATAGCAGGCCTCGTATTCGGCGCAAAGCGCGTCGATCGCCTGGTTGTCGATCGCCGCGTCGGACGTCTTGGCGACGAGGTCGCCCACGCCATAGCCATTGACGGAAAAACCGAAACGCATTTCGGCCGAAACCTTGTCGCCCTCGGTCACGGCCACCTGACGCATGTTGTCGCCGAAGCGCGCGAACTTCGCTCCCTGCAGATCGTGCCAGGCGCGGGCGGCGCGCATCCAGGCGGCCAGCCGGTCCTGCACCTCGGGATCCTGCCAGTGACCGACGACCACCTTGCGACCCAGGCGCATCCGCGTGTGGATGAACCCCGCCTCGCGGTCGCCGTGCGCCGCCTGGTTGAGGTTCATGAAATCCATGTCGATCTCACCCCAGGGCAGGTCGCGGTTGAACTGGGTGTGGAGATGGACGAATGGTTTGCGGAGCGTCGTCAGCCCGCCGATCCACATCTTCGAGGGCGAGAAGGTGTGCATCCAGAGGACGAGCCCGGCGCATTTCGGGTCGTGATTGGCCTCCAGGCAGAGCGCCCGGATTTCGTCGGGCGTCGTGAGGAGCGCCTTGAACACAACTTTGAGCGGGATGCGCTTCGCGGCGGACAGCGCCTCGGCAATCTTGGCGGAGTTGGCAGCGACCTGCTTGAGCGGGCCGGGACCGTAAAGGTGCTGGCTGCCGGTGACAAACCAGATTTCCGGAGTGGTGAGGAGTTTCATGGAGAATGTTGAAGATTGACGGTGGAACGAAGGTGATTGCTGTTGGGCGGGGTCGCCGTACCCCGCCAGATTCCCGGTATTTCGATCGGCGGCATTCGGCGATGCGGCCCTACAGGCTCGCTACTCGCTCCTTGATGGCCAGCAAGTCTTTCATCACTCGGGAGAGATCCGCCGATTTGTTGAGGCCGCCGAAGGAATCGTGGAGCTGCCGGTAAAGGACATAGAGCTGATGGTAGGTCTTCTGCGACGCGACGTCGGGCCGGTACTGCTTCGGTTTGATCGAAGTCATCGCCTTCTGCGCGGTCGCAAAATCCTGGTGGGCGCCGGCGAGCACCGCCGCCGACATCGCGGAACCGAGCGCGCACGCCTGGCTGGAACCGGCGACCAGCATCGCGCAGCCTGTGACATCCGCGTAAATCTGCATGAGCAGGGGGTTCTTCTCCGCGATGCCACCGGCGCAGACCACGCGATCGATCGGCACGCCGTACTCCTTGATCCGTTCGATGATGGCGCGGGCGCCGAAGGCGGTCGCTTCGATCAACGCGCGGTAGATTTCCGCGCGCGTCGAATGCAGCGTCTGGCCGAGGAGCAGGCCCGACAGCGTCTGGTCGACGAGAATCGTGCGGTTGCCGTTGTTCCAATCAAGAGCCAGCAGGCCACTCTGGCCAGGTTTCAACCGGGCGGCTTCCCGGGACAGCCGGGCATGGAGCGCGGCGTCGCCTTCACAGACCACCTCGACCCACCATTTAAAAATGTCCCCCACCGCCGACTGGCCGGCCTCGATTCCATAATAACCCGGAAGAATCGCGCCCTTCACGATGCCGCAGATTCCGGGAATATCGGGCACGGGCTTGTCGGCCGAAACCACGCCACAGTCGCACGTGGACGTGCCGATCACCTTGACGAGCGTGCCCTCGGTGACGCCGCAGCCGATGGCGCCATAGTGCACATCGAATTCGCCGATGGCGATCGGAAGGCCAGCGGGCAGGCCGAGCTTCTTCGCCCACTCGGCACAGAGCGCGCCGGCCGGCTCGGTGGCATCATAGGCCTTATCGAACAGGCGGTCGCGGAGGTCGGCCAGCTTCGGGTCGAGCAACGCCAGAAACTCCTTGTCGGGCAGCCCGCCCCATTCATCGCAAAAAAGCGCCTTGTGACCCGCCGCGCAGATGCCGCGCTTGACCTGAGTCGGATCGGTCACGCCCGCGAGGACCGCCGGCACCCAGTCGGCAAGTTCGACCCAGGAATAAGCCGCATCGAACACCGCGGGGGCGACGGCAAGGCAGTGCCAGATCTTCGACCACCACCACTCGGACGAGTAGGTATTGCCGCACTTGGCGATGAATTGCGGCCGGTGCTGCGCGGCGAGTTCCGTGATGCGCCCCGCCTCGCGCCAGCCCGTGTGGTCCTTCCAGAGCCAGCATTGGGCGGCGGGATTCTTCCTCCACTTCTTGTCGAGCGCGAGCGGGCGGTTGTTGCGGTCGACCGGAATCGGGCTTGATCCGGTTGTGTCCACGCCGAGACCGACGATTTTGGCCGCGTCAAAGCCGCGGTGTTTCTTCGCCACCGCCAGCGCGCCTTTCACGCTCTTCTCCAGGCCCAAGAGGTAATCGCCCGGATGCTGCCGCGCCAGATGGTGGTCCTTGGGGTCGAGCAGGATACCCTGTTGGCCACTGGGATAATCGACGACGCAGGCGCCGAGTTCCGCGCCATCGGCGCAGCGCACGACTAGTGCGCGCACCGAGTTGGTGCCGTAATCAATGCCGAGGGTAAATGACATGGGGTGGATCGGATGAAGATGAAAGAATGAAAAACGCAGACGGCGTGGGGCGAACAAAAAGCATCAAGCGGATCAGCCTTTGCCGCCCTGCCCGTACGTCGCCCCCGGTCCGTGCTTGCGCTTGAAATGCCGACGAAGCAACTCCGGCTCGATTTCGCCGCGCCCGGGGGCGAGGGCGAGCGTTTGCAGCGCCATCTGGGCTACGATCTCGAGGGCCGCCGCCGTTTCCACCGCCTTCGCCCCGTTCGGTCCCCAGGCAAACGGACCATGGCGCCAGACCAGCACCGCCGGCACGTCGAGCGGATCGCGATCGCGAAAAGTCTCCACGATCACGTTGCCCGTATTCCATTCGTAAGCGTCTGCGATCTCCGCCGCCGTCAACGGCCGCGTCACTGGCACTGCGCCATTGAAATAGTCGCCGTGAGTCGTTCCAAAACAAGGGACCGGTCGGCCGGCCTGTGCGAAACTGACGGCATGACGGGAATGGGTGTGCACGACCGCCCGGATCCCCGCAAAGGCCTGAAACAACCGTCGATGCGTCGGGGTGTCGGAGGACGGACGCAGGCTCCCCTCGACCATGTGGCCCTCCAGGTCGACCAGCACCATCTTCTCCGGTGTCAATTCGGCATAAGGCACACCGCTCGGCTTGATCGCAAAAACGCCCGCCCCGGGATCAAAAACACTGACATTGCCGAACGTGAGATCGACCAGGCCCGAGGCTCCCAACTGGCGGTTGGTCACGCACGCTTCATCGCGGAGGGTTGGATGCAACATGGCGGTCCCAATCAACACTCCGACCGCATCAGAACGGCGAGCAAAAAGGAGCGGGTGGATCGTCAGCGATCGGCTGGGGACGTCTGCCGGTCGATTGTACGGCGACCCCCGCCCTACATTTCCAGAAAACCCTGCTCCTATGCGTTGATATCGTTATCCTTGGTCTCCGGGAGCGCGAGCAAACCGACGACCACCGGCATATCGATGGCGGCCGGATCGGCCACCTTGGGATAGCCGGCCCCGGGTGGGCGCGAGCGTGAACGGGATGCCATGGGCGCGGTCGATGTCGGTCGGCGTCTTCTTCGCGCCCACCATGGTGATCTTTCCGAGCGCATCCCACACCGCCTCGACGGTGAGTTCAACAGTGTTGCGGTAGGCATGAGCGGAGGGGAGCGGAACATTCACGGAACCCAATCCTCCGCCGTTCGCAAACCGGCCGCCCCGAAAACCAGCGCCCGGATCTTCGGGATTGCGTAGGGTCGCCGCTCGCCGGCGGACCGTTCCTCGGTGGATGATTGGCCCGGACGCAAGGTCCGGCCCCACGTTCCCAAATTGTGTAGGGTCGCAAACCGGCGCTACCGGGGCGTTCCAAGACCTATTTCGGATACTTGCGCGCCCGCACCGCCGCCACGTAGGCCGCAAAGCCCTTCTTCGTCTCCTCGCCGACCGCGGCGAACGCGCGGGCAAAGCCCGGCATCGCCTCTGGATTCAGCCCCAGCAGATCGGTTGAAACCAGGATTTGGCCATCGCAATCGGGGCCCGATCCGATGCCGATCGTCGGGATCTTCAGGGTTTCCGTGATCGTGCGCGCGAGGTTCGGCTCGGTCATCTCGAGCAACAGCGCGAAGCAGCCGGCTTTTTCCAGGGCCAGGGCGTCGGCCAGCAACCGTTCCGCCTCGGCGGGATCGACGCCAAACTTGCGGTAGCGTCCAAGCACGCGCACTTGCTGTGGCTCCAGGCCGATGTGCCCCCAGACCGGGACGCCCGCTCCCGTAAGGCGCGCCATAAGCGGCGCGAGCCGGGCACCTCCCTCGATCTTCACCGCCTCCGCGCCAGACTGCTGCATCAGCCGCTGACAACCCGCCAGCACGCGCTCGTAGTCGAAATGCGCCTCCCCGAACGGCACGTCGGCTGCGACGAGCGCGTCGGGACGGGCGCGGGCCACAGCCGCGGTGTGATGCGCCATCATGTCCAGCGTCACTGGGAGGGTGCTGTCAAATCCGAGTAGAGTGTTGCCAACGGAGTCGCCCACGAGGATCACATCCACGCCGGCCTCGGCCGCGAGGCGCGCGGTGATGACATCGTAGGCGGTGGTGGCCACGATGGGGCGCTGGCCCTTGAGTTTCCGCAGCGTAAGGGTGGTGGTTTTCAAAACGGGACCAAGCTTAGCGGGGATGCCTGGAAACTCACGATCAGAATTACACCAGATCGCTTCCCCGGGGTTTCAGGATTTCGGCTCGGCGGGTGCCGCGCCCCATTCGGCGGTCGATCAGTCGGCATGGCCGTCCCGACCCACCCGTCAAGGCACACCGTTGCGGTAGGGACGGACCGCCCTTTTTCGCCAAGGCTGTGGCGGGGCCCGCCGGGCCGTCCGTTCTACTCTAGGCCTGGTTGCCTTGCTTCAGCCACGCCGGAATCCGTTCCCCGGCAATCATTTGCTCGAAACTTTCGCGGGCGGTGACCAGTTCGAAGTTGCTGCCGCGCACGAGCACCTCGGCAGGGAGCGGACGAACGTTATACCGGCTGGCCATGGCAAAACTATAGGCACCTGCGCTCAGGAAGGCGACGTATTCGCCTTCCCCGAGCTCCTGCAGCATCCGCTCCTTGGCGAAGCAGTCGCTCGACTCACAAATGGGCCCGACCACATCCACCTTGAGCGCGCGCCGCGAAGTGTCGCGCTGCAGCGGCACGATCTCGTGGTAGGCGTCGTACATGGCGGGCCGGACCAAGTCATTCATGGCGGCGTCGAGGATGAGGAAATTCCTCCCTTGGCCGCGTTTGAGGTACTCGACCCGGGCGAGGAGCACGCCGGCGTTGGCCACCATGAACCGGCCTGGCTCGAGCAAAAGCTTGAGGCCCAGCGGCCGGAGCAGCGGCGTGAGCGCCGCGCCATAAGCCTCGGGCGTGATCGGCCGCTGGTCGGGCGGCAGGGCCTCCCACCAGGAGGAGGATCCACTGGCCAGCGCATCCTGGTAGACCACGCCGATGCCGCCGCCCAGGCTGAAATAGGTGATGCCGTGGTCGCGCTGCAACTGCTGCGCCAGTGGGATGAGCTTTTCGACGGCCTCGAAGAACGGCCCCACGGCGGTCAGCTGCGAGCCGATGTGCATCTGCAACCCCTTGACCTCGAGGTGAGGAAACTTGGCGGCCGCCGCATACGCCGCCGCGGCGAACGCCAGAGGAATGCCAAATTTGTTCTCGCTCTTGCCCGTCGTGATCTTGGCGTGCGTCCGGGCATCCACATCCGGGTTCACCCGGATCGCCACCGGCGCTTTGCGGCCGAGCTGGCCGGCCACGTGATTGATGCGGGCGAGCTCGGGCTCGCTCTCGACATGAAACGCGAAGATGCCCGCCTCGAGCGCCAGCCGGATGTCGGCTTCCGTCTTGCCCACGCCGGCAAAGACGCTGCGATTGACCTTCGCCCCCGCGGCCTGCACCCGCCGCAATTCCCCGCCGCTGACGAAATCGAATGCGGCTCCAAGGTTCGCGAGCAGGCGGAGCAGCGCGAGATTCGAATTGGCCTTCAGCGCATAGCACACCTGCACGTCCAGGCCGTCGAGGCTGCCGGCGAGGCGCCGGTAGTTGTCCTCCACCGTGCCGGCGCTGTAGACATACGTGGGCGTGCCATAAAGACGGGCGACCGCGGCGAGATCGACGGTTTCGCAGTGCAGGGCGTTGCCGGCGTATTGAAAGCGATGCATGGCGTCAGAAAGGTAAAAGCGCGCTGAAAGGTGCGCCTTCTTGACAGTTTATCCTTGAGAAAACGACACAAAATTCAATGAAGGAGCTGTGCTGCCGCTTCGCATTCGCCAATGGTTTCATCGACCGGCCATCCGCATGGGCCCGATCGACAACTCCCGCATTCATACCACCCGCACCAAGAATGCGCAATTCGTCAGCTATTTGACCGAGACTGGATTCCGCCAGGTGAATGCCGACCGATATGAATCCAGCCTGCACCGGCGCCGTCTGGTGAAGCGCGTGCTATTGGTGCTGTTGATCGGCGGCGGCGCGTGGGTGGTCATCGAAAGCGCCCGCGCTTTGTCGATGCCTTAGCAGCCGGAACCACGCGGGAGGAAGGTCGCTTGCGACCGATGATCGNNGGGCGCATCTCCCGATTGACGGTAAAGCAGGCTGGAAGCCTGCGCTACTTCCAGCGAGCTTCTGGATGTCCGCCGTGGCACGGGCATCCTGCCCGTGGGTTTGTTCCAGGCCGTCAAACACATGGGCAAGATGCCCATGCCACTTGCGCCATCGTCCATCGGAAGATGCGTCCTGCCGTCATGACTTCGCCCGCAGGGCAGAGGAAGAATAGTGCGCCGGCTGCCGGCCGCCATCGTTCAAGGCCATGCCAAAGAGGGCGGCGACCGCCAGCGTGATGAACCAATCCCCGGCATCGAGCCGGTAGGCGTCCAGCAAGGTGGCGGCGACGATCAGTACTACGATCAAAAGGATGGAGAGCAGTGTCTTCATGGTGATTGAGTGGTTGCCTCCAAGAACACGCCATCCGCGGAAAAGTTACACGGTGTCGGAAATCACGCGAGATGACGGCGGTGACGGCCTGCCTCGCCGAAGCTCTACAGTGGTTTCAGAAAAGGTGTAGCCGCGAGCGCCAGCGAGTGGACGGACCATCCGCCCACTGGCGCTCGCAGCTACGCTCGTGTTCTCGGCCACAGTTCAATTTAAATCGCTCGAGCGAAGGCTGGCGCACGCCGTCCAGGAGTCGCACCCCCGAAGCACGGCGCGCGTGTTTGCTGTCGCCCCGCTGTGCCAGGTCACGGCAGCCTCCGACGCGCGCGGATCGTGTTGCCGACAAGCCGCGCCAGGCCGCGCGCGGCCGGACCCGCAAAAGCCGGGCCCAGCTTCAGCCGGCCGCGCTCGCGCCAGTGGGAGCCTGGGTGAAGGCGGAGCGTAGCGTGGCCTTCAGGAAATCGCGGTTCATGCGCGCGATGAATTCGTGGCTGATAAGTTTCGGGCAGACCGCGGAACACTCGTAATAATTGGTGCAGTTGCCGAAGCCCTCCGCATCCATCTGCTTCACCATCGCGAGCACCCGCTGGTCGCGCTCAGGCTGGCCCTGCGGCAACAGCCCGAACTGCGAAACCTTGGCGCTGACAAAGAGCATGGCGCTGCCGTTCTTGCACGCCGCGACACAGGCGCCGCAGCCGATGCACGCCGCCGCGTCCATGGCGAGATCCGCGGCCTCCTTCGGCACGGGCACCGCGTTGGCGTCACAGGCACTGCCCGTCCGCACGCTAATGAACCCGCCGACCTGCATGATCCGATCAAAGGCGCTGCGGTCGACGATCAGATCCTTGATCACCGGAAAGGATCGCGCGCGGAACGGCTCAACGGTGATCACGTCGCCGTCGCTGAAATTCCGCATGTACGTCTGGCAGGTCGCCACGCCGCGATGCGGGCCGTGCGGTTTGCCGTTGATCACGAGCGAGCAGGTGCCGCAGATGCCTTCGCGGCAGTCATGATCGAAGGCGATGGGCTCCTCGCCCTTGATCGTGAGCTCGTCGTTGACCACGTCCAACATCTCGAGAAACGACATGTTGGAATTCAGGTCGGGCGTCTCGTATTCCTTGAACCCGCCGGCGCTGTTTGCGCTCATCTGGCGCCAGACTTTGAGTTTGACCTTCATGGTGATTTACGAAGCACGAGTTACGGGTTGCGATTGGGGCCGATAGCAGTTCGCATCGTCTTGATCGAGGCAACAACGATCGAGACTATTTCGTCGCCTTCACCCATCAACGCAGCGAGCCGGCGTTGGGGCAGGATGCTGGATTCGACCAGCAACTCCATCCAGTAAAGAGACTCATCGGCCTCCTCCTCGACGATCTTGAGTTTGCCGATAAAATCCGCCACCGACCTGCCGCGACAAGCGGCGCGGTAATTGGCGCCCACGGACGTTCCGGCACGCAAGAGCTGTTTTCCCAGCACCGTGGCGACGTCGTTACGGGGCAACGCCTGCACCACCTTGATCACCCGCAATGCGTACGACTTAGTTCGCTGGAGAAGCTCCTGTTTTGTCATAACAGCGATAAATCGTGATTCCTAAATCGTTCCTCGCAATTCCTATTTGTAGTTCCGCTTGGCCATGTGCACGGTTTCGTAGACGAGCGGCTCCTTGTTCAGCAGGGGCGCCTGGCCTTCGCCCTGGTATTCCCAGGCGGCCGCGTAGGCGTACTGATCGTCGTTGCGCAGGCACTCGCCCTCGGGGTCGACGTGCTCCTCGCGGAAGTGGCAGCCGCAGGACTCGTCGCGATCCAGCGCGTCGACGCAAAGCAGCTCGGCGAGTTCGAGAAAGTCGGCCACGCGGCCGGCGCGCTCGAGCGACTGGTTGAGCGCGGCGTCCTCGCCCGGGACATTGACGTTCTGCCAGAATTCGGCGCGCAACGCGGGGATTTCCTGCAGCGCCTTCTTCAGGTTGGTGGCGTTGCGGGCCATCCCGCAGCCGTTCCAGAGGATCTTGCCGAGCCGCTTGTGGAAGTGGCTGATCGGCTCCTTGCCCGGGACGGCGAGCAGGCGCGCGGTGATCCCGCGGACGTTGTCCTCGGCCTGCTGGAACTCCGCGGCGGCGGTCTTGGGCCGCGCGGCGGGTTTCTGGCCCACCAGATAATCGGCGATGGTGTACGGGAGGACGAAATAACCGTCGGCCAGCCCCTGCATCAGCGCGGAGGCGCCGAGGCGGTTGGCCCCGTGGTCGGAGAAATTGGCCTCGCCGAGCACGAAAAGTCCCGGGACATTGGACATCAGGTTGTAGTCCACCCAGAGGCCGCCCATCGTGTAGTGCACCGCGGGGAAGATGCGCATCGGCACCTGGTAGGCGTTCTCGTCGGTGATCTCGTGGTAGATGTCGAAAAGATTGCCATAGCGCTCGCGCACCCCGGCCTCGGTCAGGCGCTTGATCGCGTCGGAGAAATCCAGATACACGCCCAGCCCGGACGCGCCCACGCCGCGGCCCTCGTCGCAGACCTTCTTCGCGGCGCGCGAGGAGATGTCGCGCGGCGCGAGGTTGCCAAACGCCGGATACATCCGCTCGAGGTAATAGTCGCGGTCCCCCTCGGCGATGTCGCTCGGATTCTTTTTGGAGTCTTCCGGCTTTTTCGGCACCCAGATGCGGCCGTCGTTGCGGAGCGACTCTGACATCAGAGTCAGCTTCGACTGGTAGTCGCCCGTGACCGGGATGCAGGTCGGATGGATCTGGGTGAAGCAGGGATTGGCGAAACACGCGCCGCGCTTGTAGGCGCGCCAGATCGCGGTGGCGTTGGAGTTGCGCGCGTAGGTCGAGAGATTGAAGACGTTGCCGTAGCCGCCGGTCGCCAGCACCACCGCGTCGGCCGCATGGCGGGAAATTTCCCCGGTGACGAGGTCGCGGACGATGATGCCCTTGGCGTGGCCGCCGACCACGACGAGATCGAGCATCTCGGAGTGGGTGAACATCTGCACCGCCCCGAGGCCGATCATGCGCGAGAGCGCGGAATAGGCGCCGAGCAGGAGCTGCTGACCAGTCTGGCCGCGGGCGTAGAACGTGCGCGACACCTGCGCGCCGCCGAACGAACGGTTGGCGAGAAGGCCGCCGTATTCCCGGGCAAAGGGCACGCCCTGCGCCACGCACTGGTCAATGATGTTGACGGACACCTCGGCGAGCCGGTGAACGTTCGCCTCCCGGGCGCGGAAATCGCCGCCCTTGATCGTGTCGTAGAACAGCCGGTAGACGCTGTCGCCGTCGTTCTGGTAATTCTTCGCGGCGTTGATGCCGCCCTGGGCGGCGATGGAGTGGGCGCGGCGCGGGCTGTCGTGAAAGACGAAGCATTTCACGCCGTAACCGAGCTCGGCCAGCGAGGCCGCCGCCGAAGCGCCCGCCAGCCCGGCACCGACGACGATTACCTCGTACTTCCGCTTGTTCGCCGGATTGACGAGCTTGATTTCCGCCTTGTGCTTGGTCCACTTCTGCGCGAGCGGGCCCGAAGGGATTTTGGATTCGAGTTTGGCCATGGCGGGAAAAGGTTAACGCTGGACGACGGTGGTGGTGGCGCCGACCACGAGCCGCTGGGCTGCGGTGGTGCCGGGGGCGGGTTGCAAAACGCCAGTCAGGATCGCGCCCGGGATGACGAGGCTGCCCAGGAAGTAGAGCACGCAGTAAAGCACGACGATCTTCTTGAGCAGACCGGCCCACCAGCCGCTCTTCCATCCCAGAGTCTGGAACATGCTTTCCGCGCCGTGCACCAGGTGAAAGCTGAGCAAACCGACCGCCACGATGTAGAACAGGGAGACCAACGGGTGCGAGAACCCGAGAAACATCATGCTATACACGTCGTGCACCTCCTGGCCCTTCGCCACGATCGGGAAGCCGAGCAGGTGGAAGCCCGACGTCATGGTGTAGCCCGGCAGTTGGGCCTTGAAATCGCCGGCCTGCACCCAGCCCACGGTGAACTGCGCGAGATGATAGAGAATGAAGGCCAGCACCACGCCGCCCGTCCAGCGCAGCGTGCGCGAGGCGAGCGTCGCCCGGATCGTGTGGTTGAAATCGTATTTCAGGGGCCGGGCCTGGGAATTCTCGATGGTCAGCTGGACGGCGATGCCCACGTGAAGGATCACACACGCCAGCAGGGTCAACCGCACGGCCCACAGCGCCGGCCCCAGACTCTGGAGAAAGTGGGCATATCCGTTGATCTTGTCGGGCGCCGCGAAAATCTGAAGGTTGCCGACGAGATGGCCGGTGACGAACGCGGTCAGGACCGCGCCGGTCACGGCCATCACGAATTTCTTGCCAATCGAGGCGCGGAAGAGGCTGCAGACGGGATTCATCGCAGGGGGAGAGTGAACATAAATCAGAGAAGCGAGGCCTGACGCAAGCAGGCGCAATTCGTGGGTGGGTAGACCAAAGCGCGGCCGGAAAGTAAAGACTCCGCAGTCGGGCGCCAAACCCAATGACCGCTTATAAGCATTCCTTTGGTCATGAAGAAGCGCCACTTACATCAACTAACCGGCTTCAGAATGGGCGGTTGAAGGCCAAATTGCCCAACGACCAACCGCACGGCTGAGATCATTTCACCAGCGGTTTGAGCAGCGAAAACTTGCCGCTTGATGCCGGCTGCAAGTACCGGCGCCGGAAAGCATTTACCCGCACGCCGTCACCCAGCGCCTGCGCCACCGCGGCTCCCGTCTCCTTCGGCGCGGGGTGATCAGCCACATAGTGGAAATCCCACCGTCTCTCCGCGGTCTGGACGAGGCAGTAGTGCCAGCAGGCCAGGCCGTCCGGCAGAGCGGCGTCAATGTCGCTGGCCGACACCACGATTCCATCGCGGCGGAGGTAAAGGTCGCGTTCGCGGCCAAGGATGCGGAAGCCGGTCGGAAAACGGCGGACGATATCGCCGGTGTGGTACCGGAGCAAGGGCATGGCCCGCCGGTGACGGGTCGTCACTTGGGTCTGGAAAACGTCGGTCGCTCCGCGCCACGGGACGAGCTCAACGAACGCGTTGGCATCGATGACGCGTGAGTTGTCCTGGAAGGCGTCGCCGACAAAAATGTACCCAGCCTCCGTGGAACCATAGAGATCGATCTGCGGCGCCGGAAAAACCTCGGCGATCCGGCGGCTGTGCTGAAGGCTGGCCTTGCCGTAGGTGAGAATGACGACCTGCACGCTGGGAAGGCTAACCCGGCGTTTGGCGGCGGCGCGCGCCAGCAACGAAAGGTACACCGGCTCACCCTCGATGATCTCGGGTTTCACCGCCTGCAGCTCCAGGACAATGCGATCCCATTCCGCTTCGGGAAAAACGAAGGGATCACTCGTCAGGTTGAGGTAGACAGTCCCCTCGAAATAGCGGTGCGGAAACGGCTGGTCCTCATACGGACAAAGATTGCTCGAGCAGGCGACCGGAGCCAGCACGGCCTTCCGGACCGAACGCCCGGCATAAGGCGCCAGCCGCGGATGAGCCAGATAGGCACGGCGGGTCTGTTCGGCCCACCAGCCATCCTCCATAATCACCGTCATCGGCTGCGACGTCGAACCCGAGGTATGTTCGTATTCGTACTCGCGGTTCTGCAAGCCCCGCTCAATGACCCGGTAGTCCGCGAAAAATGCCGCCGGCCCGCGCTCCAGGATCTCCTGCTTGGTCAGCACCGGAATTCCCCGGTAACAAGCCCACTGCAATGGCTCGGGGTGCAGCGGAAAGCGGCCGGGATAAATGGGGCTGCGTTCATAGATAGCGCGAATCTCCGCCTCAAGGGAGGCTGGCACACGCGCATCGGTCGCAGATCCGAGCGCTTCTGGAAGATTGGCGAAGACAGGAACTGACATCATTTTACGCAAAAAGCAGCCGCGGCCCGGCTGAACTGAATGACGACGGACGGCTTGATGCGCTCAGACGCAGGAAAGCTTCCAGCGGGATTTAGTCAAACGGACGTTTCTCAACCGAGAGCCTCGAGGCGCTTTTCCGCGGGCGGTAACAGGCGGTTACGCCGGAGCGCAGCGCCGCATCCGCTCCCACTCGGGCGCGAACAGAAACAAGGCATCGAGGACGAGCGCGTGGGAGATGCGCCCGGAGCGCGCCCAGGCGTAAACATCATCCACCGGCACCGTGAGCACCTCGATTTCCTCGTCGTGATCCCAAGCCAGTGGGTCCGTGAACTTGACGTCTTCGACGAGCACAAGATGGCACCGATTGTTCATGATCGCAGGATTTGGATGCACGCAGCCCAGCACCCGAGCCTTGCTACCGGTATGCCCGGTCTCCTCGCGCAACTCGCGCTGCGCCGCGGCCAGCGGTTCTTCGCCGCGCTCCATAACCCCGCCGGGAATCTCCAGCGAGAAATCATCGATGCCGAAACGAAACTGCCGCACGAGGACCAGCTGATGATCGGGGGTGAGAGCGATGACGTTGACCCAATCGGGCACGGTCATGACCACAAAATCGCGTTCCCGCTTGCGGACCGGATGGCGGTAGCGAGCGCTCAGCACATCGAACACCTGGCAGTTGGCGTGAAGGTGCTGGCTGATCTTCTCCCAGCGGGCCGGCACGATCGGGGCGGGCAAGTCGTTCATGTGACAACAAAAAAGCCTCCGCGACGCCGGGTCGAGGAGGCTTTGAATAAAAAATACTGCACGTCCGGCTCGGACTACTTTGTCTTGATCGTCTGCCCGACCTTCAAGCGCCGCCAGTCGATGCCAGGATTGACCGTTTCAAGCTCCGAGAGGGACACGCCCGTCGCTTTGGCAATCTTGGTGCCGGTGTCACCCGGCTTCACCTTGTATTCACCGGGGCCTACCGCCGTCGCCGCTGCTCCTTCGCCACCCTTGGCAGATTTCGGCGCCACCACGCGCGCTTTCGCCGCATCCTCCAACTTCTTGACGGAATCCCTCAAACCGCCGAGCTCCGGCCCGATCGAATCGAACGCGACTTGCGAGGAGCGCTGCAGGGAGTCAACTCCCTTGCCCGCCTTGTCCGCAGCCGCCGAGGCGCTCTGCGTGTCGGTTGTCAAGCTGGTCAATTTGTCCTGCAGATCCTCCGGCACCCTCTTGTTGAGAGAGCTGACCTTGGCGAGGGCGATACCGCCGAGAATCAATGCAAGCACACCGACCAAAACACCAGCCACCGGCAGGTAGCTGCTGTTACTTTCGCGCGAAATTGTATCCATGTATAGAAGGGTGGAATGGCATGTGTAGGGGCAAAGGGAGGGCGAATCAAGCAGATTGCTAAGGTGTTGCGCCTGCATGACCGGTGCCGATTCATTCTCGGCCGCGTTGACGGGTGTTCCTCCATCGTACGCGCGCGATCTTGCCTGCCGTGCCAGGGCCTTGGCAAAGGCCGGTCACGCCCTCGGGAGTGGGCGCAGCAAGCCTGCGCCCCCATCGGAGGAAACTGGACGGTCCACCTACGGGATCATGTAATTGCTGGCAATTCTCCTCGTGTGCTCGCGAACCGATTGATGGGCGGGAGTAGGAAGCCCGCTGGCGGGCGATCATCGGTCGCAAGCGACCTTCCTACTGCATGGCCAAGAATGACCCGCCCCACATCGCTACCGAGGATAGCGTTGACAGTTGCCCGGAAGCGCCGTCCCCTACCCGTCCGGTTTTCGGGGCGTAGCTTAGCCTGGTAGAGCGTCTGGTTTGGGACCAGAAGGTCGCAGGTTCAAATCCTGTCGCCCCGACCATCCTTCGCCCTCAGGCGACTATTCCACCTTGGGCAAGTTCGACGGAATGTCGACCCCGTGGGGATGATGGCGTTTTGTCTTGGCCGCGCTGGCACGTTTGCGCAACAGGCCATCGAGTATGTCGATCAGGGCGTCGAGCGATTTCAGCGGTTCATCGCTTTCCACACTCGCGATCAGATCGGGTCCGCGGATTTCAATGTGGCCTTTCGCGGCAAAAGCCTGGCCGGGATTCCGCGTCCGGTCATGTTCGATATCGACCCGGATGCGGATGATGTGCTCCTCGTGGCGCAGGAGTCGGGCGGCCTTTTCCTCTGCCGCCGTCTGCAGGGCCGGCGTGAGCTCGAAATGCGCGCAGCGCACGATGATGCGGGGCCCGGCGGAAGGATTATTCTGGGACGTTGGCATGGGGATGGCGTTTGACCGGCTGATCTGGTGACGACCGAAATGAGACGGGCTTACGATGAAGGACGCGGTGCAAACGGCAAGGTCAGGATTTCCTGTCCGAACCGTCGCTTGCATTCAACCTCCGGGGCGGCATGCTGGAGGCAGTTCTTTGATTGGCGCGCCCAATCAGTTCGCCCGATGGCGTTGGGATTTGGAGTTTGGTGCTTTGGAGTTTCCCGCGCAGCGGGTTCTTGCCGTTGCCGCGTTGGAATTTGGAGTTTGGGTATTGGACTTTCCCGCGCAGCGGGCATTGGGGGTGTTCCGGATTCGACCCTTGGTTGGATCGTGTCGCTGCCTGTCGAGGATGAAGGTTGGCCTCGTTAATCCTCCTTCAAAAAAATAATAGGCAACTACGAAGAGATGCCTCTCGCTGCTTAATTGGCAGTGACGTTCCGCCGGCGACGCCTGCTAGCCGGACGGAGCGACGACAGCAGGCATAGCTGGAGCGGCCGTGGCCGACGCTCCGGCCGTACCTTCAACCGGCCGCTAGCCGCCGCCAAGCGCGCGTTTTCGCGTGGCGTCGGCGAATCCAAAAATACGCTACACAGGTAGATGCGGCAGGTGAAGGCCAGGGGCACGCGGGTTCAACTCCCGCCACCTCCACCACTTTAGTCTCTGATGTTCAGCGACTTGATGTTTTGGCGAAGCTAGGTTGCCCAGTTGACGTGGCAACCTGAGCATGAGCCACAACACTACATTTGCCGTCAGCCGGTTTGAAAACCGGAATGGCATCACGTCTTGGCGGGTCGACGGCCGGCTGCACGGCCTCCGCATCCGCCGGAACTTCAAGACCCGGGAAGCCGCCGCGGCCGAAAAGGCCGCTCTTGAGTTGAAGGCGTTGCAGGCCGCAGCCGGCCTGCATGTCGCCACGACATCTCTCGCCGAGGATCAGTTACGCGAAGCGGAGTCGGTGTTCTGCCGACTTGCTGGCCGGCCGCGGTCTCTGACCTGCTACGTCGATTACGCGAGGTGAGAATCCCGTAGCCAAGCAGCAGGGGAATCAGACCCATCACCATGATGATCGGAGAGGCGTGACCGGTTGCGAATGTCCTCTGCAAACATGACCGGAGTCAAAGCGCCGACCGTGAGCAGCAACGCGCCTATGGGAATGCGCATTACGGCCTCGACGAGAAATTTCCAGCGGCAATAGGTGGCGACATCTTTCATCATCGTTGAGATTTAGTCGGCGGCGGCCTGAGCCGAATCTTCAAATTGCCCTGTCATTGCGAGGCGCGAGAAATGCGCCACTGCAATCCAACTCCTCGACTCCACTCGGCCCTTGGCTTTGCGAAGCGGCTGGATTGCCTTGTCGCCCGGGCGGCGGGCTGCCTCGCGATGACGGGATTGAAGGCATTGCTTCGCAGCTCATCCGTCCCTGACGAATAGGCAATGACGTCAATCGGTATGCCTATCTCCGAGCAGTACACGCATTTTCGAGAGACGCACACGATCTCCCGCCTACTGGTATCGGGTGCAATGGCGCGGCGATTCGAACAGTTCATGATCCTAACCGACCAGCCGGGAACAGAAATGCTCAAGCAGGCGAACCACCAACTGGTGCTTCGAACAGCGGCCGACTCAATCGAGATTCTCCTCGCGTCGACTGCAAGATCCGTACTGACACCATCCGAATCGCTTTCATCCTCAGGGCAATGACCCGAAGTAAGCTATACTTCGTGCTTTTCGCTCTGATCGTG
Source organism: Opitutia bacterium (assembly GCA_003142955.1). GTDB lineage: Bacteria > Verrucomicrobiota > Verrucomicrobiia > Opitutales > Opitutaceae > Fen-1467. Next base: position 30,541 of record PLOH01000032.1, read on the forward strand.
CTCCCGTTTGCCGCTCGCTACCAGATTTTCCTCGGACTGCGGCAACAGTTTCCGCTCGCACTTTTTGCCCAGATAAACCGCGGCGGAGCTGTCGGTCCGGGGCGCGCGACGCAGGAGTCGAACATGGGGGTTACGTCGCAGGCCTTGGGTACGAGGGCTGCCATCGATTGGTTTCGAGGGCGAGTCCCGCTTTGGAATTATTTTGAAGGAACAGGCGTGCCGCTCGCTGGGGAAATGCAAAGCGCTGCGCTATTCCTGCCGTTTATCCTCTGTCTAAAGTCCCTGTCTGGTCAGATCTATTTTCACATTTCACTCCAGATTCTCGCCGGAATCTGCACGTTCTTCTACCTGCGCAAGATCCGTCTGGGTGGCGCAGCCTCATTTTGTGGGGCGGTATTCTTTGAGCTCAACGGCACATTCTCCTGGATGGCGAATGCGGCGTTCAATCCGATCGCCTTCCTGCCAATGGCCTTGCTCGGAATGGAGTTGGCCATCGAAGCGGCGGAACGTGAGTCCAGGGGTGGCTGGCTGGTCCTCTGCGCAGGTGCCGTATGGTCCGTTTATGCCGGGTTCCCCGAAGTGGCGTTCCTCGACGCCCTGCTGGTGGCAGTCTACTTCTTTGCCAGGGCATCCCAGAAGCCTCCCGCCGTTCTGCGGCGCCTCATTCTTAAATTGGGCTTTTGCACCTTGGTGACACTGTTGTTGATTTCGCCGTTGGTCGCCCAGTTTGCCGACTTTCTCTCCTTCTCTTACAGCGACGGGCGTGCCAACGCCGGAGGCGCGTCAATCGATCCTCGCACCGGCGTGATCGCCCTTATTGTCCCCTACATTTATGGCCCGATTGGGGCTCTTGATTTCCCGTATTGGGGCGCGACGGCAGGATACATTGGCTTTACCATGACGGTCCTGGCGATGGCAGCCGTGAGGTGGCAATGGCGCAATCGAGTCATCCAGTGCTTCGCCGTTTGGGCAGTGATCTGCATCCTCAAAATCTACGGCGAACCGCTGACGAACTACGTCCTTCTCAAAATCCCTTACTTAAACCAGATTGTCTTGGAACGATGGCTGATGCCTTCGCTGGAGTTTTCAATCGTCGTGTTGTCCGCGACAGCCATACACGAGCTGTCCGCAAGGCCTCGGGCGTCACTCCTGGCTCCCGTGCTCATTGCAATTGCGATCCTGCTCACCTCGCTGTGCCTGACGGTGGCTCATGGCACTTACACCGCTGGAGGATATTTCTATGTCAGCTACGCTGCGGCGAACCTCCTGTTTGTCTTTCTCTTCTCGTTGGCTTGCTGCAGCACGTCGCTGATGGGGAGACACTCCGCCTGGGTGATTTCTTCCATGGGAATACTTGAAGCCGTCCTCCTGTTTAACGCACCGATCCTGTCAGCTCCGAGGAATTATGGATTCGACATGGAAGGCGTGGCCTTCCTCCAAAACAACCTTGGCCTTCAACGCTTTTATACGCTTGGGCCAATCCTGCCGAACTACGGCTCGGCGTTTGGAGTGGCCGAATTGAATTACGACGACATGCCTGTAAACAAATATCTTGTTCGATATTTCAAGGATAACCTCGATCCGTACATGGATGCCACGAATACGAAGCCGAACTGGAATCGTGGCAGTCATCCGCGAAACAACCAGATTATCAGGAGGAGATTTCCCGCCTATGGCATGGTCGGTGTCAAATATGTCGTCACCAATCCAGGCGAAGATTTGAGCGCTTTGATGTATCCGGTTTATCACAGCAATGTGATGGGTATATACGAACTCCCGAAGTTCACCCCGTATTTTAGCGGTAGTGACTGCAAAGTGCATGCGACCTCCCGGGACGAAGTTGAAGTCCGGTGCCTGCGACCAACAACGATTGTTCGCCTGGAATCATTCACTCCCAACTGGAAGGCATCCATCAATGGGCATCCGACCGAGGTGAGCATGTATGATGGGTTATTTCAATCGGTGGAAGTCCCTGCAGGCATGTCCACTGTGAGGTTTACCTACGAATGCCCCCACGGCAAGTGGACGGTACCCATGTTTTGGCTGGGGGCCCTGGGTTTTGTTGCGGTGGGCGCGGGCGAGCTTGTGGCGAGACGCAACGTGCCCGCGCATCGCGCCGCCAAAGCCAACCCGAAGGTGCCCCTGGGGGCGGAATGATCCTGTCCCCGGTGGCCCCCCTGGCGACAATTACACTTCCCTGTTTTTGACCAGGGATTTGTAGTCTTACACGCGAAACCTCAGGTGCCGCACTCGAAGTGGTGTCGGCCCGGCTGCCGCGGCTACGCCATCTGGGGACAGGCCCTCCTCGACTGCGGCATCCTCAATTCGCCCTGATCCAATTCCGGCGTCGCCCCAACGCACGCCATGGTTCGCGCAAAAACGGCCGCCTACTTTCAACCCAGCGATTGACCTGGCCGGGACGACGAGCCACGGGAAGCACCTGCCAGCCGGTGCTCGTCGGCACCGATTCTCGAACCCACATATTCCCACAGGGCCTGAATCCGTCCCCGATATTCGCTGGCCTTCTCGAATGATGTACGACGCGGTGAAAGGCTATGCACGACCCAGCGAAAGGTGAACCGCAATAGATCGCGCGCCAGCAGCCAAAAGATTGCCCTCCTGGGATAATTCTTGTCGTAGAACTTCAGGAGCGCGGCGTATTTTCGGTGCGCCACAGATAGGGACGAGCGGCCGCTTTCACTGTGGCCACTCAAATGGCGCGCCACCACAGTCGTTAGACATGCGAGCGAATATCCGGCCCGCCGAATTTGCAGGCTCAGGTCGAGGTCTTCTGCATACAGAAAAAAACGTTCGTCAAATCCCCCAAGGCTCCTGAGCAACGCGCTTCGCACGAGGACGCATGCTCCTTGCAAAGTCGCAATCTCGCCTGGCAGACAGCGCCACGACCTCGGCAGGCAGCACTGTCCAGGGTACGACAGCCCGAATCCACCGAGTTCTCCGTGGGGTCCGTTAGCCAGCAGCGGTGCCACGGCACCACACGCCGGGTTCTCCTCCAGATGCCCGACGAGACTGTCCAAGCCTCCCGGAGGCAGCTCCACGTCTGGATTGAGGAGCAAGAAATACTCGGAATTCACTTGGGCAAGCACCCTGTTGTGCCCGGATCCAAAGCCGACATTGCTCCGATGCGGTGTCACCCGAACGGCTTTCCTAAAAGACGTAAGCTGGGCAAGAGTGTCGTCGTCGCTCGCGTTGTCGAAAACGACGATCTCAATGGCTCGCGAGGTGGCTTTGAACAGCTTTTGGAGGCACTGGCCAATCACCTGACTAGAACGGAAGGTGACGATGCTCACGGCGAGCAGCGAGTCCCGCTTACGCCGCGCGCCCAAATTGTCGCGATGGGAAATATTGATCGAAGCCGGACCCCTACTTGAAATCCCTGGGAGCTGGGGCCTGTGAATCTTGTGCCTGAAGGTCCGCATTAATGATGTGCGGCACTCACCCGAAGAACGGGCAAAAGAGCGCCACAACGGTAAGGATGACGCACCGAAGAACCCTTGGTTTCGCCTTTTTTTCCGGAGTCGCGTTGCAGAAGGCCAGGCAAGTCTGGAAAACCCATCCATCGAGTAACCGAAGAATGAGCCGCGCCGTCAAAGATGGGTCCGGCGAGCATCTTTGCGCGACCTTTCGGTTTTTTGGCGCGGGAGAGAGGCGGCGGAGACTGCCTTGGAACCCTTACACAAAGTCATCATCAGCGGAACCGGTCGGGCGGGCACGACGTTTCTTGTCCGACTCCTGACTGAACTCGGTTTGGAGACCGGATACGGGCCGGGGGAGCTGGACCGCCACATCGACGGAAACAGTCATGGCGGGCTCGAACACAAATTGCCGAACCGCCAGGGTTTGACGAGCTTGCGCAGCTTCTGGCGGCAACCAAAGCATACGCTGCGCGATTTGTTCAAGGGCCCCAAGCCGACGCCTTACATTCTCAAGAGCCCGGAGTTTTGTGACACGCTGGCGTCCGTTCTGAAAGAGGGTCGCTTGGTGATTGACCACGCCTTTGTGCCGATTCGCGATCTAGAAAACGCCGCCCTGAGCCGAGTACGCGTCGGTGGGCCGGGTGGCGGTGTGGCCGGCGGGCTGTGGAAGACGAACGACCCGGGACAGCAGAAAGCGGTCCTAGCAGAGATGTTCTTTAATCTGGTTCACACGCTGACCGTCCACGACATTCCCCATACCTTCCTGTTGTTCCCACGTCTGGTACAAGACTGGAACTACACGCACCGGAAGTTATGGTTTTTGACGAAAGGAATCGACGCAGCGGTTTTTCGAGACGTGTTTGAACGGTGCTCGGATCCTGCCTTGGTGCATGATTACTCCCCGGAACCGCAGATGCCCTCCAAAGCGAACCGGGATCAGCCGACCCGCCGGTTGGGCGAGCCAGAGCCGCTGGCGCATAAGCGAAGCGCTAACTGACCGGTGACAAAAACGACTGATCTGCGGGCTGGCGGACGGACTCGTCGTCAGGAGACAATTCCACTGGATTGAACAGCCAAGGTCTGGAGCGCCACGAGGTCCGGCTTGCCCGATCCGAGCAGGGGAAACGGGGTGCACAACTTGATTTGCCTTGGTACGCTCAAGTCCGAAAGTCCCCGGGCCCGGATGGCTTCGCGCACGGCTTCCAGGGTCAAACCCGTGTCGGATGTGCACAAGACGAGTTCTTCGCCCTTTGTAACATGCGGCCGGCTCACCACCGCGATGGTGCCGGAGGTCGCCCCGGAGGCAGCCTCTTCGACAGCGGCCAGGGAAATCATCTCTCCGGCGATCTTGGCGAAGCGCTTTGCCCGGCCGAGGATCGTGACATAACCCTGATTGTCCACGACAACGATGTCGCCGGTGTCATACCACTCCCCGGAATCCGCCAGGATTCCTGGCTGGTTCGGAAGATAATAACCCATCATGCGATTGGGCCCGCGGACATAGAGTCGGCCGCCCGCCGTGCCGGGCATCGGTTCAAGCCGATAGGTGATGCCGGGAAGAAAACGGCCCACCGTGCCCGGCTTGGAGCCAAGTGGCGTGTTCATTGCCAGGACGGGCGAGGCCTCGGTCGTGCCGTAACCCTCGAAGATGCGGATGCCGAACCGCTCGCTCCAGAGCCTTTGGGTGGCCGGCTGGAGTTTCTCGCCGCCGGCAAAAACGTACCTTAGCGAGTAGAAATCATAGGGATGCGCCTTGCGGGCATAGCCGTTGAGGAACGAATTTGTGGCAAAGAAGATGGTGGCGTTGGTGTCGTAAATGAACTCCGGGATTACGCCATAATGCAGCGGCGTCGGATAAAGAATCGCACGCACGCCGGAAAGCAGCGGCGTCAGCATGCCACCGGTGAATCCGAACGCATGGAATAGCGGCAGGGCGTTGAACACGCAATCGCTGTGGGCAAAATCGATCCGCGCCCGCAACTGGGCGACATTGGCCAGCAGGTTCTCGTGGGAGAGCACGACGGCCTTCGGCAGCCCCGATGACCCGGAAGTGAAAAGGATCGCGCAGCGGCGGTCCCAGCCCGCAGAGATCCAGGCAGCCTCGTGCTTGGCGTACGCCGCGCTTAGGTGAAACCGCAACCAGGCCGCCCGCAGTTTCCAAGCCCACGATGGCTTCAGATCCTCAAGGTAGACTACGGCTGCCCCCTCGGCCGACAAATCGTTCAGCCGTTCCTCCAACCGGGCTGCAGCGACAAAGGCACGAGAAGTGACAACGGTGTGGATGGCGGCTGTTCGAATGGTGGAGGCAAAGGCGGCCCGGCCCATGCTGAAGTTGAGCCAAGCCGGAATGCGGTGCCCGAATTGCAGCGCCCAGAAAGCGAGCGCGCCTTCGACGCTGGTCGGCATCATGATGCCCACGATGTCTCCCGGTTTTGTCATCTCGGAAAACCGGGTTCCAAGATAGGCGGAGCGGCCCAGAATCTGCNNTCACTTGGGCGGAGAAGGCGCCATCGCTGAGGAGGTTATAGATGAACGCCGTGCGTTCCGGACGGGCGGTGGATTTCGGCATCACACAGGGCGCGCTGATGGTGAGCGTGATCCGGGGAAACCACCGGCGCTTGTACTTGTTGCCGAGCCGAGTGAGCATCGAAAGATGGGCGCCATCGATGTGGACGTTGATAATCTGGGCCTGAGTCCGGTGGGCGATGAAGCCGGCGCCGTCATAGACCTTCATCAGGCCTCCAGTCATGCTAAGCCGCCCCTCTGGGAAGATCGCCACCACCTCACCCTGCTCGACGGAGGCGCAAAGCGTTTTCAGACTTAGGGGGTGGGCGGGCTCGATGGGACGGGCGTCGACCCATTTCAGGAACGGCTTGATCCAGGGGAATCGGACAATTCCAGCGTGAACAGCGAAGACCGGCTTGTCGGGCAGGAAGGCGGCCAGAAGCACCGCATCCAGCCATGACGTGTGGTTGGCAATCACCAGTCTCGGGCCGGACGCGGGGAAATTCTCCAGGCCTCGGATCCGAACCCGGAACGCGATGCGCAAGATCAGGCGCACGACGGTATGCAACACGGATTCGGGAACCAGCCAGACCATGTAGGCCGACACGGCGAGATTGGCCAACCCGAGCGTGCACAGGAGCGTCACCGGCCGTGGATCGATGGCCGCCAATCCCATCGCGGCCAACGCGCCGGCGACCATGAAGGCCGCGTTCATGATATTGTTGGCCGAAATCACCCGACCGCGCTGGTCCACCGGGCTACGGTGCTGCAGCAGGGCATACAGCGGCACCGAGTAGATGCCCCCCGCCACGCCGATTCCGGAGGTGACGACGGTGAGGAACGCCCCGAGGTGAGCGCCCCAAAAAACATCGGCGAGCACCCACAGGAACAGGAATCCGCTAATGGCGGCGCCCGCCACCGGGACATAGGTGGCCCGAATGCGCCCCTTGGTCAGGAACAAGCCGAGAAACGATCCGGCGCCGACTCCCAGGGCAAAGCAGAGCAGAAAGTAAGTCACCCCGTTGGCGTCGCGGTGCAGGACGTCCTTCACATAGGTGGGCAGGAACGAGAGCAGCACCGCGCCTAAGCACCAGAACCAGGAAATGCCCAGGATGCTCCGCCAGAGCACGGGGATTTCTCGGATGGTGCGAATGGCATCGACCGTGCACCGCCACAGCGACCGCGGATTCCACGGGGAAAAGGTGGGGGCGGCCGCAGCCGGAGCCGGGGGCATAAAATACGTGGAGGCGCAGCCGATGACCCCGAGAATGAGCAGTAGTCCCGCGACCTCGTTGCGGCCGGCCGCGCCGGTCGCGGCCTGAGCGCCCACGAGCATGCCGGTGACAATCGCGATAAAAGATCCGCCTTCGAACCAGGCATTGCCGCCGACCAATTCCTCAGTGCGCAGGTAGACCGGGAGCAACCCGTATTTCAAGGGTCCGAACAACGCGGAGATAAACCCGAGCGCCACAATGACCGCCCACATGCCATAGAAACTGTCGGTGTACAGCGCCGCCGCCGCCCCGAGCATGACAAAGGCCTCGAAGGTCTTAAGCGCCCGCACGAGCGTATGACGCGTCCAGATATCCGACACGTAGCCCGCCCAGCCCGAGATCAGCACAAAGGGCAGGATAAAGAGCCCCCCGATCAAGTAGACGGCATAGGCGGGATTCCATCCGTGGGCGCGCGCCAGCCCAAACGTGCTCAGCAGGACGAAGGCGTTCTTGAATACATTGTCGCAGAAGGCCCCGATGAACTGGGTGACAAAAAGCGGCAGAAACCGTCTTGAGGTGAAGAGGTTCATGGTGAATGGCGACCGATCAGGCGGTAATGGAAGTTGATGCCGGCAGGCGGATCAGCTCGGCCGCCCGGGTGAAACTCTCTTCCGGGAAGCCCATGGCCCGCTTGAGCCGATAGTCCCGTTCGAGCGGATTCGGCTCGCTCAGACTCGACCGAAATGCCCGGCGGCTGAGGTGGCCCCGGATGAACGGCTCGTGGCCGAGAACCGGAACCGGGGTGTCACTGCCGTGGAGAATGCGTCCCGCCAAGGACGCTTCCAGGCAGCGGCCCAGAGTGTTCCGTCGAAGTCGTCCGTTTGGCACATTGAAGGCGCTGTTGTCGCCATAGAGATTCGGGAATCTCCCGAGCAGCTCAACGAACACATCAAAATAATCCCGGTCGAAGAGCCCGCTCCCGGTGCCGCAGTGGGCGGCGATGCAGGTAACGCCGATCTCCAGCGGCCGGATAAGAACCCGGGGGTCGGCCAGGCGCTGGTCGACGACGGGGAGCGTGTGCTCGCCGCCGGTATGAGCCAGCAGCGGAAGCTTCGCCTCCGCCATGCGTTCGAGGAACCGGGTGTAGCGGCGGTCCGACCAGTCGATATTCTGGCAGTTGGGCAGGCATTTCAAGAGCGCCGCGCCGCCCTGCAGGCACGCCTCCAGCTCATCGAGCGCGTCGGGCCGGGCCGGATGAATTGAGACTCCGGCGCGAAACTCCGGATGCTCGGTCGCCAGCCCCAGGACATATCCGTTGGGGACATAGAACGACCCGACTCCTTCGAGCTTCCTGCCTGCAGAATCATACGGCTCGTCCTGGCCCAGGATGACGACGCAATCAAGCGACGAACTCCGCACGAACGACAGGAGCCGATCGGCGTAAAGGGTATCCAGATCCTGCCGCAGGGCCGCGGCGGGCAGGCCGACGCTGCGCAGCATGAAGGGCGCGCCCCACTTCGTCCAACCCCGGGGCCGGTACCAGCAGCCTGAGCCGCTCGCACCGTTGCCGACGATGTGGACGTGCAGATCGATCGTCATGGGAGGATGGAGGTTTTGGCGATTAGGCGTTGCAGCACTGTTCCCGCGACCTTCCGGTTGGCCGGGCTCAAACCCGAAGCGAGCTCGGCCAATCCTTCCTCATAGGCCGGGGCGGCGGCGCGCCACGCCGCACGGCCTTTGGGGCTGAGGGTCACGACGTGTTGCCGGCGGTCATGCGCAGTTTCCACCTCCTGCAAGAGCCCGTCTTTCTTCATCCGCTTGATCAGCCCGGTGACATTCGAGCGATCGACGATGAGCGCACGGGCCAGATCGGAGGCGCGCATGCCGTCGGGCTGGTCGGAAAGTAGGTTCAACACGTTGAATTTCGCCACCGTCAGGCCGTGGGACCGAAAGATGCGCTGGCCGGCTTTTTCCAGGGCCTGGGCGGCCGCGAGAACTTGGAGTACGAGGTGCATGGGCCAAAGAATGGCGGAGTTAGTTGATATGTCAAGTAGTTAATTGATGTATCAACTACCAAGCGATGTCCGGAATCGCCCCCCCCCGGGGGAATTCCCGGCACCGCGCTGACGGCGGGGAAGGCAGGCCGAAACGGCTGGATCCTCCCAAACTCATCGGCGACGGGCCCTCGTCCCCAGAGATGCCTGGTCTTTTGTTTTGACGAGCCGTCGCGCGATCCCACGGGNNTCCCGCCCATGTCAGACGAGACTCGTTCCAAAACAAAAGACCGTGCCCGGAGATGGCGGGTCGTGCTAAACTCGCTCGCCACGAAGAGACAGTTCTCCCAATCTCCCCAGACGAGATCTGGCCTTGGCCCGGATGGCGGAACGGTAGACGCTCCAGACTTAAAATTTGGTTTCCGAAAGGAAGTGCGGGTTCGAGTCCCGCTCCGGGCACCATCCTACTAATGAACTTAATACCAGTATGATGCGACATAACTCTTAAGGTGTCTGGCGTGAAACTCCAACAAACTCTAACAAGGTTGCTCACCGTCATCTACGGTCAATTACGGTTGGGAGATGTTCAAAAACTCGGGATTGTGAATCACGTGGCCGCGGGAATTTGAACTACATCGCTAGCTGTTCAGCCGTCGTTTGGGATGCCCTCTTTGCTTTGCGATGGCGGTTGCCCCTGTTGGCCAGATCTCGCATTTAGGGGAAGAGCGGTACGCTCTGTGGCCCTCACAGCCTCGGATGCGCTTTATCAGCGCGGGAAATGCCCCCGACGAGGGAAATGGCCGTTGCGGCAGCCGGCGGCAGCAGACGGCATTCTGTTTGCGAGGTCGGCAATGTCGTTGGCGTTGGAGCTGGCCTTGATGATGCGCTCAAGCAAGGCGAGCGGTTTCTGGGTTGGATAGCGACGACCCGCACCAAATAATGCGTAGGGCCGGCGCTTGTCGCCGGGCCAATTGTCCATGGGGGAACGGTCCGCCGACGAGCGGCGACCCTACGTCAATTGCATGAGGCGGGCTAAGGGGTCGGCGTCGACTTGAAGCCAAAGGCAAACACCACGGCCAGCATGATGAAGGCAAAGCTCGCCACGTAATTCCACGCCAGCTTCTCCTTCAACACCAGGATCGTTGGCATGGTGGGGCAGAATGCACATGACCGGGAGATTCGCAGCATCGAACTCAGGAGCCGGCCGGGTTTTGCCCGCAGGCTTCTGAGAAACTTCCCCCGCGGAAAAACGTTGAGCAGCCGAACCGGCCTCCCACACTCGGCCTCGGTCCCGGCATGAAAAAAAAGTCCAGCTATGCAGTCTACTTCGCCGGCGAGCTGTGCAATGCGAAAGACCTGATTGGGAACGCCTATCTGGCCGAGGCAATTTTCGACCGGTCCCACGGGCGCTTCCAATGCGTGCTGCCGCAGAATGTCGAACACCGCAGCCTCGCCGCCCAACCGGTGCGGGATCGCAACCTGCGCACGCTGGCGGCGTGCGATCTCGCCCTCTTCAACTTCAAGGATTCCGAGCTCGACGCCGGCACCGTGGCGGAATTCTTGTTCGCCAAGTTTGCGGACATCCCGGCGGTGTTGCTCCGCAGCGACCCGCGCCCGCGGGGGACCGGCCGCGGCGGTTCGTGGAACTTGATGGGGAGCTCCTACCCGCGCACGGAACCCGTCGTCCTCGACAGTCTCGCCTTGTACCGAAAGCTCGCCCATCAGCGACGGCTGCGGCTGGTGGATATGCACCTGCTCGCCGGCCAGCACAGCTCGGCCGCCGCCCAGGCGGTCTGCGAAGTCATCGCCGCCCACGTCGTGCGCGCACTGGATCGAGTTCTGCGCGAAGAGCCCGTCATGCCAAAATACGTGCGTGCCGAGGTGTATAACTGGCTGGCCCTGCTGCCGGGCTTGCGCGGCCCGGTGAAGAAGCTCCGGAAGGAATTCGAGCTCATCCTCGAGCGCAAGGTCGACCGCGATCTGCTCTAGCGATTTTGGGGTTTTGCTTTTCGCTCTGCGGTTTATGATGGCCGGTCGCCTCTGCGGCGGCCCGCCGCACCCCGGCGGGCGGAAATCGAGAATCAAAAACCCAAGACCGAAAATCGAACATGGCCCTGACCATCATCCAGCATCCCCTCGCCGCCCACCTCCTCACGCACCTGCGCGACCAAACGACCAAGCCTGCGCTGTTTCGCACGCTTTGCCACCAGATCACGCTGCTGCTCGCGCTGGAAGCCACCCGCGATCTCGCCACTGAGGAGAAGGCCGTCAAAACGCCCCTTGAGCCATGCCGAAGCCGGGTGCTTGCCCGACCCCTGGCGATTATCCCCATCCTCCGCGCGGGCTTGGGCATGGTGGAGCCGTTTCTCGGCCTTTTTCCCGACGTGAGCGTCGGCTACGTGGGTCTGGAACGGGACCACGCCACCGCGATCGCCCATTCGTATTACTGCAAGCTGCCGCCGCTCGGGGGCCGGCGGGTGCTCGTCATCGATCCGATGCTGGCCACCGGCGGCTCCGCGGCCCAGGCGCTCGACGTGGTGACGGCCGCTGGCGGCACCGACGTCGCGCTGGTGTGCATTGTGGCCGCGCCCGAAGGCGTGGCCTTCGTCGAACAGCGCCACGCCGCCGTGCCGATCATCACCGCCGCGCTTGACCGTGAACTCAACGCGAAGAAATACATTCTGCCGGGCCTCGGCGACTTCGGCGACCGGCTGTACGGAACGTGATGGCGCTTAATGGCGGTTCGCGGCCTGGCTCCAGGTCAGCACCAGCCGCGTGAAGTAGAGCGTCTCAAGTTTGTCCACCTCGGGGACCGGTTTGCTGTTGAAGTTGTTGGTCATGCCGATGCTCAGCTTCCACAGCGACTTGGTGATCGGTATTTCGTAGGAGAACTCATGGGTGATGATGTAGTTGCCCAGGTCCTGGAACACCGGCACGAACGCGAGGCGGTCGTGCAGTTGTGCCCCGAGGAACTTCCTGGAGTACTCCAGTTCGAAGTCGCCGCCGGCCGAACTGAGAGAGGCCGTGTCCACGGTGGAGTATCGGTCATAGCGGTACGACACCCCCACGCGTCCGGTCAGCACGGCATTTTTCTCCTTGATGAAGTCGTAGCCGTAGCCGACCGCCGCGACATCGGAGAAGGTGATCTGGTTCACGCGGTCAAAGCCGCCCTCGTCGCGCACATACCATGACCTCAGCGGCGTGAAATTGTCGGCGTAGTCGAAGCCCGCCTTGAACTGGTCCGCGGAAACCTGGGTGTTGGTTTCCTGCCGGAGATAGTTCGCGTAATACTCGAATGTGTCAAAGGGGCCCATGAGTTTTGCGCGGTACATGAGTGCCGTGCCCGCCTGCGTGCGGGTGCCCGTGCGACCACTGATGTCCGCGCCGGCGTCGTAGATCCATTTACGCCGTTGCGCCGCGAGGTCGGGATCTTCCTCGCCGGCAGCCCACGATGCCACGACCTTGGAGACTGGCGTCTCGATTGAGCCGGTCGGGCTCGCGATTTTCAGGCCGCCCGCCAGGGACGGCGACACTGTCCCAATGATCCGGGTGCCGTTCTCGACCCTTACCGCGATCGGGTGGTCGGTCGTTATCGAGGTCACCAAGGTTTGCTTCAGGTTGATCTCACCGGCGTAGTCGGTTTGGACAGTGACGACCCCTCCGTGGATTTTCGTGACCTTTCCTACTATCCGGGCGCCGTTGGTGGTCTCGACCACATCGGCGGCGAGGCGGAGCGCGCAGCAGGCGGCTACGCAGATGCTGATTCGAATGAGGGCCGCAGTTGTCATGTATTGGTTATCGTCCTTCAGTTTCTTCGTTCCAGCCTTCGCTGGGAATTGCGAACTGACTGCCAGTACGACAGCGAGTCAAAGGCCAAGTTCAGATATTACCCTATGACGCTACATTCTGGCGTAAGTGACACTCGATTCACGGCAATCGGTCCCGCAGCTCGGTAACGAGCGAGACCTTCCCGTCGGCCACCTTCGCCACATGGCCCACCTGGTGCGCACCGCCGTCGGCCTCGATACTATCCGGCCACGCCCGCCTCGACAAACTCCACGCCGATGGCCAGCCTCACCCGGCATCAACCCATGCACCCACGGATGGACCCGAAAGGACCGCAATGATCCTCGCCGATCGTTGGGTCGATTACCAACTCCTTGATTGCGGCGACGGCCTGAAGCAGGAGCGTTGGGGGGAGTACGTTCTCGTGCGGCCGGATCCGCAGGTCCTCTGGCCGCGGCACGGCCAGCCGGTCGGCACGCCGTGGGAGAACTGGGACGGCTTCTACCATCGGAATGTTGACGGCGGAGGCCGCTGGGAATTCAAGCGGCCGTTGCCTGAATCCTGGAACATTCGCTACGCGCCCCTCAATCTCACGTTCAAGATCCGTCCGACCGGCTTCAAACACACCGGACTGTTTCCGGAACAGGCGGTCAATTGGGATTGGTGCGCACAGAAGATCCGGGCCGCCGCCCGCCCGGTAAGCGTGCTGAATCTCTTTGGTTACACTGGCGCCGCCACCTGTGCTTCCGCCATCGCGGGCGCCAGTGTCTGCCATGTCGACGCGGCCGAAGGCATGGTCCGATGGTGCCGCGAAAACGCGGCGCTTTCCGGACTCGCCGCCGCGCCGGTCCGCTTCATCGCGGACGATTGCCTAAAATTTGTCCGCCGCGAAATCAAGCGCGGCCGGCGCTATGATGCCATCATCATGGATCCTCCCACGTTTGGCCGCGGCGGCGGCGGCGAATTGTGGAAACTCGAGGACCAGCTCTGGGAATTGCTCGGCGAATGCCGGAGCGTCCTGGGCGATCAGCCGCTCTTCTTTCTCGTCAACGCCTACACGGCCCGGCTCGCCTCCACGGTCGTGGCGAATCTCCTCACCGAGCTGATGCACGACGCGGGCGGACGGGTGACGGGAGGGGAAGTCGGCCTGCCAGTCGCCGCCGACGGCAAGGTGCTCCCTTGCGGGATTTTCGGACGCTGGGAGGCGTAAATCGCCATGAACTTCCGCATCGGAGTCGACGGCGGTGGCACGAAAACCGAGTGCATTCTGCTCGCCGAGCACGGTGCCGTCGCGGCCCGTCGGACGGCTCCCGGCTGCAACCCGAGCCTGGAGGGTCCGGAACGCGCGCGGACGGTTCTTGTTGAAGCGCTGCAGGCGCTGGTTGCATCCGCCCCGCAGATTTCAAACATGGGCGGGACGCCCGTGGAGGGAACCGGGACGCGCCCGGCCGCGGGTTTCCCGACCGTGGACCGTCTCCTGCTCTGCATGGCAGGCAGCGAATCTTTCTGGCGGGAAACAGCCGCCGCGCTGGTGGGCTACGGAAGGGTAGCAACCATGCCGGATTCGATGCCGGTGCTGGAGCTAGCCACGGGCGGCGGGCCGGGCCTGGTGGTGCATGCCGGCACCGGTTCGTTTGTCACCGCCCGCGCTCCGGACGGCTCAGTGCACTACGCCGGCGGCCTCGGCTGGCGTTTTGGCGATCCGGCCAGCGGTTACGATCTGGGCCGCCGCGCGATTGCCCTGGCCTTGCTGGAACTGCAGGGCTGGGCTCCGCGCACGGCTCTCGCCGACCAATTGTCCGACCACACCGGACTGGCCGACTACGCCGCCAACTCGCGCTGGTTCTATGGCGGCGGCGACGCCAATGCGATGATCGCCGCCTTCGCGCCGCGCGTGGTCGAACTCGCCGGCCAGGATTGCGCCCCGGCCCAACGGGTCATCGCGGAATCGTTCACCGACCTCTCGGCGCTCGTCAACGCCGTCTGCTCACGCCTGTTTCCCGACGCCACTCTGGAGGCACCGGTTCCCTGCGGCGTGTCGGGGGCGTTATTGAACCGTCCGCCCTGCTGGTCCGCCCTGCGCGCCCTCGCTACCGCGCACGCGTGGCCCGTCCAATTGCGGCCGGTCTCCGACCCTCCCATTGAGGGCATTCGCCGTTTGCTGCAAAAGATGGCGTGACCGCGCAGAGCGGGTTTGCCTGCAGGCCGCGGATCGGTACCCTGTCCTTATGGCCGCCGACGCGGGGCAAATCCCTCCGACGCACAAAAAGCCGAGCTATCCGATTATTGATGAGCTCCGGTCCTACCTGCGCCGTTACCGGCGCGATCGCGATCTGCCCGTCAGTTACGAGCGACTCCGGGATTTTCAGGAGGCGGCCCCGCTCATGGACGCCACCGGACAACCCACCCTCTGGGAAACGGTGGCGTATCATGCCGAGGAGATGCGCGTGCTCAACGAAGACCTCAAGCGCATCTATGCGTTGCTCAAGGTCGACGGCGATTTCTCGGTCATGCGCCACCTCTACATCGATCGCATCGACTTTTGCTCCTTCGGGAATTCGCAGCCGTTCCGCATCCGGATCGTCAATGCCTTCAACGATAATCCCGACTACTTTTACATCAAAAAAGCGGATGCCTCCCGCGTCTACGGCCTGGAGCTCGAACACCTGCTCTCCCCCAACCGCCTCAATTTCCTCACCTCCGGCGGCATGCTGGTCGAGGAACATATTCCCGGGATTCCCGGCGACGTGTTCATCGACCGCTGGCTGAACCACGGCGACCTGAAGCCCATCCGGGTCGCCAAGGAGCTGGTGAAATTCAACGAGCGCAGCTTCGTCCGCCTGCTCGGCGACATGCGGTCGTACAATTTTGTCGTGATCATCATGCCCGATTTCGAGGATGCGCAGATTCGCATCCGGGCCATGGATTTCGACCAGCAGTCCTACAACGGACGGAAGAACTTCTACCTGCCGCAGTTCTTCAAGGAGAACCGCGCGCTGGCCCTGTACTGCCTCAAACACCTCCGCTATGAAACCTCGCTGCAATATCAGCGCGAGGAACAGACGCTCATGCTCCAGCGCTGCGAGCTCGCCGCCCACCGGCTGGGCTGCCTCCTGCANNCTCGCCGAGCATTTCCACTCCGACCATTATCTTTCCTGCCAGACCATGGGCGAACTGGTCCGGGAAAACCTGGATTCCCTCCGGCGCAATATCGACCGGCCGGTCCCGCCGCCCACCGTTGCAGAGGAACTCGCGTAAAGACAGAGCCAGATTGGAGGAGCGAGCTTGCTCGCGATTCACCGTAANNGGAGCTCCCGCCGTCAGGGCTTCAGCTTCGCCTTGAGTTTCTTCACTTCCGGGCTGATCGCATGGCAATCCCCGCCTCCGCAGCCCCCCGAGCCACGGCGGGCCAACGCCCGCCAAATCAGCCACCCCGCGGCCAGCGCGACGAGGCCCAGCGCGGCGATGCTCTGTTGGCCCGGAGTCATGAGTGCAATCTAGGCCAGTTCGGTCCGGTTGTCATCTCGCGAGGTGCTGCTAGAATCCCAGCGCGTGGCCGCCTTGGTAAACCACCAGGCAGATAAGCCACGCCGTGCCGGTCATGTATCCGGTCTGAAAGAGCGGCCAGCGCCAGGAGTTGGTTTCGCGTTTCACCACCGCGATCGTGCTCATGCATTGCATCGCGAA